>DAOSUP010000068.1:0-1337 GCA_035378845.1 Dictyoglomaceae bacterium | reverse complement strand
GATTAATACAGGTATATACAGGTAATGGAAAAGGTAAAACTACAGCGTCCTTAGGACAAACTGTAAGAAGTCTTGGACATGGCTTGAAGGTACTTTTTGTACAGTTTATCAAAGGGAATAGTTTTACTGGCGAGTTTTTATTTGCTCAGAAAGTTGCGAACCTTACTTTCTGGCAATTTGGGAGAGACTGTATATATTCCTCAGGTATTAGAGAAAATATAATCTCTTGTGATGAATGCTCCGAGTGTTTTATTGGTAAAGAGGGACCTAACGAAAAAGATTTTGAGATTGTAAAAAAGGGGTGGGAAAGAGTAAAAGAAGAAATAAGAAAAGGAGATTATGATTTATTAGTGCTTGATGAAATAAGTGTAGCATTAACATTTAACCTTATAAGTAAAGAGGATTTTATGAATTTTCTTAAAAATAAACCTGAAGAATTAGAGATAATTCTTACAGGTAGAGATATGCCTGAAGATATATGCCACCTTGCAGATCTTGTGACAGAGATGAAAGAAATTAAACATCCATATCAAAAAGGAATATCTGCAAGGTGGGGTATTGATTATTAATCTTTAAAACTTTAATGTGCCTGTAAGTTTATAATTTAATCTTGTTTGATCATCTTGATCTTGAGATAAGAAAGTACTAAAGTCTACCACAAGAATATTAAGCCTTACTCCAAAACCAAGGGTATAATTTTCAAATTGGGTGATATCTCCTGCTGATCCCCATCTTAGGGTAAAGATGTTTCCAAGTTTCTGTTCAAGACCAAATCTAAAGAGACTCATATCATTTGTACTACTAAATCTTTCTACATCAATTAAATCTAAGTATAGGTTAGTAGAATTTTTGAAAAGAGAAAGATTTAATCCTATATTATATCTTACAGGTATGGTGATGGTATATTCATTATCTGAAAGCTTTTTTACTGTGAAATTTTCTCCTGTAATTCCAGCTTTTAAAAAATCTGTAATGTCTATAATAAGTCCTACATTTCCCTTTAGAGCTTCCTCAGCATCTATATAAGTAACACTGGTTCCCCAATATATATTAGATGTCAGAGGAAAGGCTATGGCTCCTTTGAAATCTTTAAAAGCATAGGTTTGTGAAGTTTTATCATAGATAAGACTCCCACTTATGGCATAAGAGCTAGTAGAAGGGATAAAATAGGAGAGGTTTAAAATAGTAGAATCTTCTTCTATAGGAAGATCAAAAGAGAGTGAAAAATAGGAGTATTTTTTTAATACTAATGTGGCAGGATTGAAAAAGTATGTTTCGCCATTACTGTTTAGAGTAACAAAGGTAAATCCTAATCCTGCTGATTCTGCATCATAATT
>DAOSUP010000067.1:0-1594 GCA_035378845.1 Dictyoglomaceae bacterium | reverse complement strand
GAGCTTAAAACTATAGAAGAGCTAAATAATACTATCCAAAAAGAGAGAAAAAAACATAAAATCATTATAATGGTAGAGATGGGAGATTTAAGAGAAGGTATATGGGATAAATCTGAACTTAGGAATGTAATATCTACAGTATTAAAGATGAAAAACATTGAACTAGTAGGTATAGGTACAAATTTCACATGTTTTGGTGGAGTAATTCCCACCCAAGAAACATATATGGAATTTTCAGATCTCGTAGAAGCTTTAGAAAAAGAATTCTCCATAAATTTCCAGCTCATCTCTGCAGGAAATTCCAGTAGTATTCCACTACTTTTTGATAGAAAGATACCAAAAAAGATAAATCATCTTAGAATAGGTGAGGGAATCATGCTTGGAAAGGATACAGCCTTCAGAAATCCTATACCTGGGGCAAGATTAGATACTTTTAAACTCATAGGGGAGATTGTTGAAAGAAAAGAAAAGCCTTCTTTACCTTGGGGGATAATAAATGAAGATGCTTTTGGACATAAACCTACCTTTAAAGATAAAGGTATAAGAAAAAGAGCTCTACTTAATTTTGGAAGACAAGATATAGACCCTGACGGGTTAAAACCAAACCTTCCTGGAATAGAAATTTTAGGATCTAATTCTGATTATACAGTTGTAGATTTAGGGGAACATGAGGAAATAAAATTAGGTGATACTTTAAGTTTTTCTCTAAACTATTCTGCACTGCTTCGGGCTTTTACATCTCCTTTTATTAAAAAGATCTACAAGGAGGTAGAGTTATGAGAAGAAGAGTTTTAATAATGGGTGCTGGAGGTAGAGATTTTCACAACTTCAATGTTTTATTCAAAGATAATCCTAACTATGAAGTAGTAGCTTTCACTGCAACTCAGATTCCAGGGATTGAAAATAGGACATTTCCACCAGAGCTTGCAGGGAATCTATATCCTAAGGGTATACCTATATATCCTGAAGAAAAACTTTCTGAGCTTATAAAAGAATATAAAGTAGACGAGGTAATATTCTCTTATACTGATGTCCCTTATACATATGTAATGCAAAAGGCAAGCTTAGTGCTTTCTCTTGGAGCTGATTTCCGATTAGTAGGAGCTGAAACTATGTTAAAAAGCTCAAAACCTGTGATAAGTGTATGTGCAGTAAGGACAGGCTCTGGGAAAAGTCAGACTACACGATATATCGTTAAAGTACTAAGAGAAATAGGACTCAATACAATTGTAGTAAGACACCCCATGCCCTATGGAAATCTTAGAGAACAAAAAGTACAAAGATTTTCTTCTTTTGAAGATCTTACAAGATATAACTGCACCATAGAAGAGAGAGAAGAATATGAACCTCATTTAAGAGAAGGTGCTATTTTATATGCTGGCGTTGATTATAAAGAGATATTAAAAGAGGTAGAGAAGGAAGCAGATATCATAGTCTGGGATGGTGGAAATAATGATTTCCCATTTTTTAAGCCTGATCTATCTATAACTGTAGTAGACCCCTTGAGATCAGGACATGAGATCACTTACTTTTCAGGAGAAGTAAATTTGTATATGGCAGATATTATTGTAATTAACAAAATTGATACTTCTTC
>DAOSUP010000066.1:0-1749 GCA_035378845.1 Dictyoglomaceae bacterium | reverse complement strand
TCATCTCTTTTGATCCTATTACAGAGCTTGAGAAAACCATAACTATAATGGAAAAGGGAGAAAGATTTATAGTAAGACATACATTAGTAAATAGAGCAAAAACTCTATATCCTGGAGCATTATGGGCTCTTACATGTATTCCTCCTAAAAAAGGAGTTATATTCTTCCCTTGGGCAACAAAGGGAGATTGGAAGATGAATAAGATTGTCTATTGGCAAAAATGGGGGGGAGCCAGTAGTACAAATATAACAAGTCCTCAGTATATGCCTGAAAAGGATTTATTCCTTGTATATCCCACAGGAGAAGAAGGGAAGATAGGTACTACAGGATACGAAGGCTTTGTAGGTGTCACCACTAAAAACTATACCTTTATCAAAAAAATTAATTTTATAGAAGGAGCTATCTACCCTGATGATAATTGTGCCATTCAAGTATATACATCTCCCAATTTTTGTGAACTTGAAACCTTAAGCCCTATGACTACTTTTATACCTAATTCAGAATTTATACATGATGAAGAGTGGATCCTTCTTCCTCATTCTGTAGATCCAAAGAAAGGAGAGGAAGTAAGAAAATTTTTGAGGTGAAAAATGGGGAAAAAGTTTGTAATAGTTATTCTTGGAGGGCTGGGAGATTTAGCAAGATCCAAATTATACCCAGTTCTATATAATCTTTACAAGAATTTCAAGCTACTAAATTGTTCAAAAATAATAAGCACAGGACGAAGACAAAATATTGGGCAAAATGAGTTCATAGAGATCTTAAAAATGTCTGTTAACAATGATGAGCCTAAATTTTTCTCCCTATTTGACTTTGTAACATTAAACTTGGATAAACCTGAAGATTATAGAGGTTTAAGGGATGTACTTTCAAAATATAAAGAAGAAGAATTTATATTCTATCTTGCTACTCCTCCGCTTACCTTTGAATCTACCATTAAAAATTTAGGTCTCTCCCTTAAAGAACTTCCCAATAAAAGAAAAATTGTTATTGAGAAACCTTTTGGATATGATTTGGAATCTGCAAAGAATTTAAATAATACTATTTCTGAATTTTTTAAGGAAGAGGAAATTTACAGAATAGATCATTTTCTTGGTAAAGAAACGGTACAAAATATCTTTGGATTAAGATTTTCAAATATAATCTTTGAAGGGATATGGAATAGAAACTTCATTGATCATATTCAGATCTCAGCATTAGAAGATATAGGAGTTGAGGGAAGATTAGGATATTACGATAAAGTAGGTGCCTTAAGAGATATGATACAAAATCATCTTATCCAAATTCTTACCATCATAGCTATGGAACCCCCCTGCTGCATAGATGAAAAAATGGTAAGAGATGAGAAATTTAAAGTGCTAAAGAGTGTAAGAGAGATATCATATAAAGAGGTACCTATGTACGCAGTGAGAGGACAGTATGAAGGATACTTAAAGGAAGGAAACCTTTCAGAGTCATTTACAGAAACCTATGCAGCTGTGAAATTCTATGTAGATAATCTACGATGGGAGGGAGTACCTTTTTATCTAAGAACTGGAAAAAAGCTTAAAAGGAAAGAAACCTCTGTTATCATTGTGTTCAAAAAGATACCGGGATTATTCTCTAAACTTTTAGATTGTATGCCTCAGGAAGATATTATAGGTTTCAAAATCTCTCCAGAGAACAAAATTATTCTAAGTTTTCAGTTGAGACCCTTAGGAGGAAGCCTCTTATCTTGCCCTATACCCACATCTATGGAATGGTCCGGGC
>DAOSUP010000065.1:0-1749 GCA_035378845.1 Dictyoglomaceae bacterium | reverse complement strand
TCATCTCTTTTGATCCTATTACAGAGCTTGAGAAAACCATAACTATAATGGAAAAAGGAGAAAGATTTATAGTAAGACATGCCTTAGTAAATAGAGCAAAAACCCTCTATCCTGGAGCATTATGGGCTCTTACCTGTATTCCTCCTAAAAAAGGAGTTATATTCTTCCCTTGGGCGACAAAGGGAGATTGGAAGATGAATAAGATTGTATATTGGCAAAAATGGGGAGGAGCTAGTAGTACAAATATAACAAGCCCTCAGTATATGCCTGAAGATGATTTATTCCTTGTATATCCCACAGGAGAAGAAGGAAAGGTGGGTACCACAGGATACGAAGGATTTGTAGGTGTCACTACTAAAAACTATACCTTTATCAAAAAAATTAATTTTGTAGAAGGAGCTCTCTACCCTGATGACAACTGTGCTATTCAAGTATACACATCTTCCAATTTTTGTGAACTTGAAACCTTAAGTCCTATGACTACTTTTATACCTAATTCAGAGGTTATACATGATGAAGAATGGATTCTTATTCCACACTCTGTAGATCCAAAGAAAGGAGAAGAAGTAAGGAAACTTTTGAGGTGAAAAATGACTGAAAAGTTTGTAATAGTTATTCTTGGAGGACTGGGAGATTTAGCAAGATCTAAATTATATCCAGTCCTGTATAGTCTTTATAAGAATTTCAAGCTATTAAATTGTTCAAAAATAATAAGCACAGGGAGAAGACCAAATGTTGGACAAAATGAGTTCATAGAGATCTTAAAAAACTCTATCAACAATGATGATCCTGAATTTCTCTCCCTATTTGACTTTGTAACATTGAACTTAGATAAGCCTGAAGATTATAGAGTTCTAAAGAATGTACTCTCAAAATATAAAGAGGAGGAATTTATATTCTATCTTGCTACTCCTCCTCTTACCTTTGAATCTACTATTAAAAATTTAGGTCTCTCCCTTAAAGAACTTCCTAATAAAAGAAAAATTGTTATTGAAAAACCTTTTGGATATGATTTAGAATCTGCAAAAGATCTAAATAATACTATTTCCGAATTTTTTAAGGAGGAAGAAATTTACAGAATAGATCATTTCCTTGGTAAAGAAACAGTACAAAATATCTTTGGATTAAGATTTTCAAATATAATCTTTGAAGGAATATGGAATAGAAATTTCATTGATCATATTCAGATTTCAGCATTAGAAGATATGGGAGTTGAAGGAAGATTAGGCTATTATGATAAAGTAGGTGCATTAAGAGATATGATACAAAATCATCTTATACAAATTCTTACTATCATAGCTATGGAACCTCCATGCTGTATAGATGAAAAAATGGTAAGAGATGAGAAATTTAAAGTACTAAAGAGTGTAAGAGAGATATCGTATAAAGAGGTACCTATGTATGCAGTAAGAGGACAGTATGAAGGATACTTAAGAGAAGGAAACCTTTCAAAATCATTTACAGAAACCTATGCATCTGTGAAATTCTATGTGGATAATCTAAGATGGGAAGGTGTACCTTTTTATCTAAGAACTGGGAAAAAGCTTAAAAAGAAGGAAACTTCTGTCATCATTGTGTTCAAAAAGATACCAGGATTATTCTCTAAACTTTTAGATTGTATGCCTCAAGAAGATATAATAGGTTTCAAAATCTCTCCAGAGAATAAAATTATTCTAAGTTTTCAATTGAGACCATTAGGAGGAAGCCTCTTATCTTGCCCTATACCCACATCTATGGAATGGTCCGGGC
>DAOSUP010000064.1:0-1783 GCA_035378845.1 Dictyoglomaceae bacterium | reverse complement strand
ATAACTTTTCATTACAAGCTATAGGTTATTCCACATTTGAGATTTTTACTTTTAATTACTATTCCCAAGAAAATTTTCTTATGGGGTGGGATCTTCAAGAGTTTATAGAAAAATTTAACAATGGAAAAGATTTAATAGTAAAATATACAAAAGTATTTCGTAATATGCAAAAGGAGGTAAGAGAAAAGTAAATTTATATTTGCATTCTTCCAAAAATATATTGTCCAGGGTGTTGCAACTACAGGGCTTAGAGGATAAGAAAGGAGGAAATTTTAAAAAATGGAGAATGTAAAGATCGCTTATATTGGTGGTGGATCAAAAGGTTGGGCTTGGAAGTTTATGGCAGATCTTGCATTGGAGGAGAGTTTTTCAGGAGAAGTAAGGCTATATGACATAAACTTTGAATCTGCAAAAAAGAATGAAATTATAGGGAATAAGATAAAAGAAAGCCCTGGTGTAAAAAGTAAATGGAATTATAGAGCTGTAAAAGAGATAGGAGAAGCCTTGGAAGGTGCAGATATTATTATAATATCTATTCTACCTGGAACCTTAGAAGAGATGGCAGTAGATGTACATCTTCCTGAGAAGTATGGGATCTATCAAGCAGTAGGAGATACTCCTGGTCCTGGAGGAGCTATTAGAAGTTTGAGAACTATACCTATATATATGGAATTTGCAGAAGCTATAAAGAAATATGCCCCTGATGCTTGGGTTATTAACTATACAAATCCTATGGCTCTCTGTGTAAGAACTCTTTATACAGCGTTTCCAAAGGTAAAAGCTATAGGATGTTGTCATGAGGTATTTAAAATTCCTGAGATTCTTTCTCTTATGCTAAAAGAAAAAGAAGGTATAGATGTTAGCCCATCTGAGATTAAATATAACGTGCTTGGCATAAATCATTTTACTTGGATAGACAAAATATCTTATAAAAACATAGATCTTCTTCCAGTTTACGGAGAGTTTGCAGAGAAATATTACTATGGAGGATATGAGGAAGAGAAAGATCGCTGGAAGGTAGATTATTTTGCATCTGCTAATAGGGTAAAATTTGATCTCTATAAAAGATTTGGAATAATTGCTGCTGCTGGAGATAGACACCTCGCTGAATTTTTCCCTTGGTATATTACTACTCCTGATAAGGTTCGTGAATGGAAGTTCTCTCTTACACCTGTATCTTTTAGGAAAGAGCAATCTAAAGAGCTCAATGAAATGAGTGAGAAATTGATAAATGGTGAGATGGAATTCCCTCTTAAACCGTCAGGAGAGGTTGGAGTGCAAATAATAAAAGCTCTTCTGGGACTTTCTGATTTTGTGACTAATGTAAATTATCCTAATGTGGGGCAGATGGAAAATGTACCAAAAGATGTGGTGGTGGAGACCAATGTTTATATTATGAAAGATAGTATTCTTCCCATATATGCAGGGAGGCTTCCTAATGATGTAAATTCTTGGGTCTTAAGACATATCATGAACCAAGAGATGCTTCTTCAAGCAGTTTTGGAGAAGGATCTTTCTCTTGCCTTCCGTGCCTTTTACAATGATCCTTTAGTGGAGACAAGATTAGATAGAGAAACAGCAAGAAAAATGTTTAATGAGATGATTGAGGGTACAAAGAAATTTCTCCCTGCATATTTTGGAGGAGAAAAATTAGCTAAAGAAACTTTTACTCAGGGATAACTGCCATCACTGAATTAGTTAAAAGAGAGACAATAATAGAGGCCCCAGATACCCCCAAGAAGATAGACAAAAAAGCCTCTATACCACTAAATTTAAAGAATTT
>DAOSUP010000063.1:0-1855 GCA_035378845.1 Dictyoglomaceae bacterium | reverse complement strand
CTATACTCCCAAAACATAACTCCACCAAGATTCATTTTCTTAACAAATTTACATTTTTCTTTTATAGAATCTTCGTCATCGTAAGATATAAAGATATTACCATTAAAAAGATAAGGTGCACAAGCACTATTATCCCAATATCTTATAAAATCTTCTTTTCCAATCAGCTCTTTAATTTTATTATATGGAATAGAAAAAGCTTCTTGAGCCTTTTGATATAAACCATTATTTGCATTCTCTACCCCATTCCATCCTTTACCATAAAAGGCACATCCCAAAACAATCTTTTCAGGAGGAACTCCTGCATCTATAAAAATTCTTACTGCCTTTTCAGCACTAATACTCTCTGGATCATAGGAAGAGGCATATAAATTTGTATGATGCCCTGTTATTCTATTCCATTCTCCACGAAAATCATAGGTCATAAGGTTACAATAGTCAATGTACTCTGATACTTTGCCCATCTCTGTATTCTCAATAAAAGCCTTATTGGCACCTGCTGCTATAGTAAGAAGATAACTATCTCCTAACTTCTCTCTAATTTTCTTGATAAGAAGAGTGAAATCTTCCTTATCCTCTGGTCCATAAGGATTCCCAGCTCCAATTTGCCCTGGATACTCCCAATCAATATCAATCCCATCAAAGCCATATTCTTTTACTAATCTCAATGCACTCTCTGCAAACTTCTCTCTATTTTCTTTTGTAAGTGCTGCCTCATGAAATCCAGAAGACCAAGTCCATCCCCCTACTGAAAGAAGAATTTTTAAGTGAGGATACTTCTCCTTCACTTTATGTAGTTCCTCAAATTTCGCTATATCATTTTCAAGATCTAATATCACTTCACTATTTTTCACATTAGCAAAAGCATAATTAATATGCGTAAGAAGATCCCCATAAATATCGTCTGCTGTCCAGTTTTGCCATCCTGCAAGATAAGCAATAATTACAAAATTTCCCATAACTTCTCCCCTTTAATTTAAATTAAGACTTAACCAGCCTTTAAACTCATTCAAATCCTTTTTAATGCTTCCCCAACTTTTAACCAGCCTATTCCTCAAAGCTTCCACCTTTTCAGGAAAAAGCTCATATGTATAAGCATGTCTAAATACATGCCTAAATCCTCTAAGCTCATCAAGGACTAAAAAACTTTCCTTAGATAGTACCCTTGGTCTAACTCCAGGAACCTCAATAATCATTCTCTTAAGAAGTTCTTTATGGGAAAAATTGGGATCTTCTACTCTATTTTCAAAAGTTTTGGCAATTTCCCTAAACAAATCCTCAAAGGCATTATAAAGATTATGAAGAAGATATGCTAAGTAAACAGTCTTTTCCTTATCTACAGGCTCAACACTTTCAATTTCTTTATATAATTTCTCAATCTCATCCTCTTGCGCATCTAAATATCCAAGAAGCAAACTGATACTTTCTCTCTTCATTTGATCCTAATACCCCTTTTTAAAATATCTTCCCTAAACCTACAATACTCCAATTCCACAAGATCAATATTTCTTCCCACTAAATCTTCTAATTCAGAAAATACTCTAAAATAATTTTCCTTTAACCCTTCACAAGCTATATCTACATCAGAAAAGTCATAAAATAATCCTTCCCCCAATATTGAGCCAAAAATAAAAACTTTATCTACTTCTTTATCCTTAAAATAATCCTTAAGCTTGGGAATAAGCTCTTCTAAAACTCTTTTTCTCTTTAATTCTCTTCCTTCATATTCCCTTACAAGTTTTTCTTCCCAAAGAGATGGCTTAAACATAAAACACCTTAGGATAAGAATTTCTCCTTAGATTATACCATACATTAATTTTAAAAAGATGCCCTTAAAACATTAATACATTTTTAT
>DAOSUP010000062.1:0-1970 GCA_035378845.1 Dictyoglomaceae bacterium | reverse complement strand
CACTTATATCCAATGTATACATAGTAAATCCTGCTGATATTCCTTCTAAAAGATCTTCCTCATTCTTTATATGATCTGCATCAGCACCAAACTTACCTTTATAGTTTGCCTCAAGTACCCCTAATACTACTTTTAAAAGTACATCTTTAAAATCTCTCTTAGTCTTTATTAGTTCCCTTGGAGACTGCTGAGCTAATACTGGAAATAGATCGTAATCTTTAAGAGCAGAAAGCTGTGCAGAAGTAACAAGTCCAAGCCTATCTCCTGTGCCAAAAGATCTATTTTTATCACACGTTGAAGGAGATATAGGAGTTAATTCCTTTAGCTTTTTATAATTCTCAAAATTTAATGGGTATATATTAAGATAGTAAGAAAGATCAGTAGCTTTTAAATCCTCATTAAAATAGGGCTCTTCAAGATAAAATAAATTTTCTTTCTTCAAAACACCTATTTTTTTCTCACCTTTTGTCTTAGCCACAAAAATTATAAGATTCTCATTTATCTTTCTCAGAGAATTAGGATAAAAAATAATATTGTAACCTCTTAGAAGATCTGAAATTTTTTCAATCATAATTTATCCTCCAGATATTTTTTCTCATAAATAAAAAAATAGGCTATTTTTTATGAAAATTTTAGCATATATTTACTTACCATACAATAAATAATTAGTGGGAAGATAGAAAATAAAGAATCTCCCCTAAAATTCCTGAAAAGAGAAGTACCTTTACAAGACTCCATTTATACTTATAAACAAGAAATAGGGAAAGAAAGAAAATAACAAGACCTCCCAGATCCAAAATAGATTCTTTCACAATACTGTATGTTGCAGAAAGAACAAGAGCATATGTTAGAGGAGTAAGAAGGGAAAGATATAGACTAACTTTTTCCCCTCCAAAATTATGTACAAAATAAGAAGCAGAGAGTACTAAAATAAAAGGAGCCAGGACTGAGAATGAAGTTGCCACAACACTTCCTATGACACCTGCCATCTTATACCCTATGAATGTAGCAGTATTAAGAGCAATAGGTCCAGGAGTTACCTGGGAAATAGCAAGCACATCAATAAACTGAAGATCCGTAAGCCACGCATTCTCTACCACCACAAAGTGCCTAATAAGAGCTACAATAGCATATCCACCACCAAAACCAAAAAGCCCAATAAGGAAAAATACCCTTGCTAATGCTTGAAGAAGTACACCCATAATATGATCACCCCTAAGCTAACAAGTATTACATAGACAGGATTAATCTTCAGAAAAATTAAGGCAAAAGATAATAAAAGAAGAATAGCTATTCTAATAAAACTCCATTTATACTTAGATAAAAGTCCCACTATAGCAACTACCATAAAAGAAGCCACAGCAGGTCTTACACCATAGAAAAAGCCCTGTACTACCTTTAATTTTTGAAAGTTTAAAAAGAATATGGCAATGACAAGAATAGAAACAAAAGAAGGGATCACCACAGCTAAAGCTGAAAGTATTGCTCCCTTTAAACCTTTAAGCCTATATCCCACTGACACTGCCAGATTAAGAGCTATAGGACCTGGGAAAAGCTGAGCTAATGTAAGAGACTTCATAAATTCCTCTTCTTCAAGCCATTTTCTTTTCTTAACAATCTCATCAAGAAAAAGAGGAACCATTACATATCCGCCGCCCAGTGTAAGCCATCCAATTTTTAAGAAAACAAAAAAAAGACTCCAGATGTTCATAGATGAAATTATATAATACTTTTATCTTCCTAATCTATCCTCCTTAGGGGAATAAAAAACTAATACGTTTTTTAAGATCGTATATCATTACCATGATTACTATCCAAAGAAATTTATTAGAGGATATGAGTGCTAACTATCTTTCTTCAGAATTTCCTCACTAAAAAATTCATCTAATTTTAAAAAAGGGACTTGACAAATTTATAACCACCCCTATAATAATATATAGAAAAAAATAATATATATAAAAATTGTGCAA
>DAOSUP010000061.1:0-1971 GCA_035378845.1 Dictyoglomaceae bacterium | reverse complement strand
TTTATTCCAAAACTTAAAATTTTGTCATAAGTTCCATAAAAGTTTATATCCTTTATATTTAAATCCCCAATGATAATATTATCTGTATTACCACTGAAACCTATAATATTATCAGATATATTTAGTTCCACAGTATTAATTTTACCATCTAAAGGAAGCCCTTTTATTAGAGAAAGATCAATATTTTCTCCTTTTAAAGATACATCGTACTTATCTAAATCAATACTCCCAGAGAGATCTCCATTCAATATTTTCCCTTCAATATTTAGTAGATTAAGGGATCCAGTAATGTCTATCTTACCTAAATTAAGGTCTTTATATTGTAGATTAAGATATCCTTCTATAGTCTCTCCAAGTTTTATATCTCCAGTTCCAGAAAAATCATAAGGTGTAGAAAAGGATAAATTTCGTATTTGAGATATATCTTTTAAAGAGCTTTCCGCTGAGATATCTTTAAATTCAATGCCCCCTATATTTAAATAAGCGATCTGGAACACAATTTTTTCATCTTCCAAAGTACATTTTCCACTAATATCAATATCACCTATCTTCAGATTTAAAAAATCTATATCTCCTTTATTTGAAAAATCATAATACCCACTAATATTACCTTGTAAAATTTTTGCCTCAAAATTGATCTTATTCTCATTAAGAATAAGATCAACATCTCCTAAGTCCATATTTCCATATTTTAATCCTGTAAATTTAACTTTTCTTACATCTGTAAAAATCCCAAAATTAAAACTAATTTCTCCTATTTTATCTATACTACTATAAAAACTTCCTGAAAGATCTTTATCCAAATTTACTTTTACTTCCTTGATATTAATCTCCATCAAATTAATATTTTCTCCTATAAGATTAGCTTTCCAATCTGAGATAGAACCTTCTAATCTCAATTCTAAAAAAGAATCCTTCTCTTCATTAGATAAAAAATATCCATCTATTTTTCCACCACTATCTATATATAGATGAAACTTAGGACTTTTAAGAATAACTTGATTTTTGTATTTTAGACTACTGGTCTGTGAGAAAAATTCCAAATTCCAAGAATTGAAACTCCCATTCCAAGTGAAATAGGAACTGTAGGAGAGAGCTTCTTTAATAAGAACTCTTCCTTTAATATCCCCTTCCATTTTAAGGAGATCCCATTTTCCACTACCTAAAATTAGATCTTCCCTGATCTTACCATTAATAGAAAGATCTAAGTTAGATAAATCTTTCCCTTTTAAAGTTATATTAACTCTTTTTACATTAACTCCTTCAATGTTTAGGGTTTTAAGAATTAGAGAGATATTAAATTCCGGATTTTTAAATAAGTCCCCGCTAAGCTGAACTTTACCATAGAAAGTTCCATCAATACCAGAATTATCAAGAGGAATAATATTTTTTAATTTAGAGATCTTTATATCGGAAGTAAGAAAACTGATTTTTCCAGTGTTTTCTAAAAGGTTGTAATTTCCATAAATACCAATAGATCCTAAATCTTGAGAGAGGAATTTTCCATTAACATTATATTTCTCTGAAATATTAACATCCTTAGAGATACTAACACTTCCATCAACAAGAAAATCCTTTATGTTTAAACTATGAACATCAATTTTTGCCTTTTTTAGAAAAAAAAACCCTTATTTTGAGAAAAATCAAAATTTAATGTTCCTTCTTCATTCTCCAAGGAAAATGTGATCTTCTCAGCAGAATATTCTCCTAATTTGCCATTTTCTATAGTACCTTTCACATATATTTTCCATCCTTTGTCCTTTTCTTTTTTACCTGATAACTCAAGAGAAGTTTTCCCTTCTATATCTGGAAGACCTAATAACTTACCTATCTCTTTAATATCTGAACTTTTACCTACTGCAGACACTTCCCCTGAATTTTTATCCATATCAAAATTCACTTTTCCTTGTATAGTGCCTATTTTAAAACCTCCAGAAAAATTAACATCTATTAAAGGAAGCTTTGAATTAG
>DAOSUP010000060.1:0-1972 GCA_035378845.1 Dictyoglomaceae bacterium | reverse complement strand
CACTTATATCCAATGTATACATAGTAAATCCTGCTGATATTCCTTCTAAAAGATCCTCTTCATTCTTTATATGATCTGCATCAGCTCCAAACTTACCTTTATAATTTGCCTCAAGTACTCCTAATACTACTTTCAAAAGTACATCTTTAAAGTCTCTTTTAGTCTTTATAAGTTCCCTTGGAGACTGCTGAGCTAATACTGGAAATAGATCGTAATCTTTAAAAGCAGAAAGCTGTGCAGAAGTGACAAGTCCAAGTCTATCTCCTGTGCCAAAAGATCTATTTTTATCACATATGGAAGGAGATATAGGGGTTAGTTCCTTTAGCTTTTTATAATTATCAAAATTTAATGGATATATATTAAGATAATAAGAAAGATCAGCAGCTTTTAAATCTTCATTAAAATAGGGATCTTCAAGATAAAATAAACTTTCTTTCTTCAAAACACCTATTTTTTTCTCACCTTTTATCTTAGCTACAAAAATCATAAGATTTTCATTTATATTCCTTAGAGAATTAGGATAAAAAATAATATTATAGCTTCTTAGAAAATCTGAAATCTTTTCAATCATAATTTATCCTCCAGATACTTTTTTCTCATAAATAAAAAAATAGGCTATTTTTTATGAAAATTTTAGCATATATTTACTTACCATACAATAAATAATTAGTGGGAAGATAGAAAATAAAGAATCTCCCCTAAAATTCCTGAAAAGAGAAGTACCTTTACAAGACTCCATTTATACTTATAAACAAGAAATAGGGAAAGAAAGAAAATAACAAGACCTCCCAGATCCAAAATAGATTCTTTCACAATACTGTATGTTGCAGAAAGAACAAGAGCATATGTTAGAGGAGTAAGAAGGGAAAGATATAGACTAACTTTTTCCCCTCCAAAATTATGTACAAAATAAGAAGCAGAGAGTACTAAAATAAAAGGAGCCAGGACTGAGAATGAAGTTGCCACAACACTTCCTATGACACCTGCCATCTTATACCCTATGAATGTAGCAGTATTAAGAGCAATAGGTCCAGGAGTTACCTGGGAAATAGCAAGCACATCAATAAACTGAAGATCCGTAAGCCACGCATTCTCTACCACCACAAAGTGCCTAATAAGAGCTACAATAGCATATCCACCACCGAAGCCAAAGAGCCCAATAAGAAAAAATACCCTTGCTAACGATTGAAGAAGTACACCCATAATATGATCACCCCTAAGCTAATAAGTATTACATAGACAGGATTAATCTTCAGAAAAATTAAGGCAAAAGATAGCAAAAGAAGAATAACTATTCTAATAAAACTCCATTTATACTTAGATAAAAGTCCCACTATAGCTGTTACCATAAAAGAAGCCACAGCAGGTCTCACACCATAGAAAAAACCTTGTACTACCTTTAATTTTTGAAAGTTTAAAAAGAATATGGCAATGACAAGAATAGAAACAAAAGAAGGGATCACCACAGCTAAAGCTGAAAGTATTGCTCCCTTTAAACCTTTAAGCCTATATCCCACTGACACTGCCAGATTAAGAGCTATAGGACCTGGGAAAAGCTGAGCTAATGTAAGAGACTTCATAAATTCCTCTTCTTCAAGCCATCTTCTTTTTTTAACAATCTCATCAAGAAAAAGAGGAACCATAACATATCCTCCACCCAATGTGAGCCATCCAATTTTTAAGAAAACAAAAAAAAGACTCCATATACTCATAGATGGAATTATATAATATTTTTATCTTACTAATCCATCTTCTTTATGGGGACAATAAAAAATTAATGCATTTTTAAAGATCATATATCATTACCATAATTACTATCCAAGAAATTTATTATAGGATCTGAGTACCAACAATCTTTCTTCAGAACTTCCTCACTAAAAATTCATCTGATTTTTAAAAAGGGACTTGACAAATTTTTAACCACCCCTATAATAATATATAGAAAAAAATAATATATATAAAAATTGTGCAA
>DAOSUP010000059.1:0-2019 GCA_035378845.1 Dictyoglomaceae bacterium | reverse complement strand
ACTTTCTAAAATAGGTATTAATGATGAAAGATTAGAAGAGATGGCAGAAAAAGCCACCCTATTTGGTCCCTTAGGAAATACTAAAAAATTAACAAAAGAGGATGTCTTAAATATCTTAAAGATGTGCTTGTAAAAAACTTGCTTGACAGCAACTTTTCCCACTGTTAGGATTATTAAAACCCTTCTGGAGGAAAAATTATGGAAAGAAGCAATTCTGTAAAAAAAGGCATAGAAAGAGCTCCCCACAGATCTTTATTTTATGCTATGGGATACACCTCTGATGAATTAGAAAAACCCCTTATTGGAGTTGTAAACTCTGGAAACGAGATGATCCCTGGACATATTCATCTTGATACTATTGCTCAAGCTGTAAAGACAGGAATCCTTGAGGCTGGCGGGACTCCTATGGAATTTAGAGTAATCGCAATATGTGATGGCATTGCTATGGGACATAAAGGCATGAAATATTCCTTAGCAAGCAGAGAGTTAATAGCAGATTCTATTGAAGCCATGGTAGAAGCATATCAGCTTGATGGGATTATTCTTATAACTAATTGTGATAAGATTGTGCCAGGAATGCTTATGGCAGCAGCCAGGCTAAACCTTCCATCTCTTATTTTAAGTGGTGGACCCATGCTTGCAGGAAAATGGAGAGATAAAGATGTGGATCTCATAAGCTTATTTGAAGGTATAGGACAAGTAAAGGCCGGGACATTAAAAGAGGAAGATCTTTCTGAACTTGAACAGTATGCATGTCCAGGATGTGGCTCCTGCTCTGGAATGTACACTGCTAATACTATGAATTGCCTATCAGAGGCTTTAGGTATTGCTCTTCCTTTCAATGGAACGCTACCTGCTGCTTATGATGGAATGAGGAAAAGACTATCTAAAGAAGCAGGAAAAAGAATTGTACAATTAATAAAAGATGATATTAAAGCAAGAGATATATTAACAAGAACCGCATTTGAAAATGCTATAGCTGTAGATATGGCCCTTGGAGGTTCTACAAATACAGTCCTTCATCTCCTTGCTATTGCAAGAGAGGCTAAGGTAGATCTACCCCTTGAAACTTTTCAGAAAATAGCTGAGAGAACTCCTAATATATGTAAATTAAGCCCTGCTTCTTCTCAACATATTCAACTTCTCCATGAAGCAGGAGGTATACCTGGAGTTTTAAAAGAACTTCTTAAAGGAAATCTTATAGATCCATCAGCTATTACCGTTTCAGGGAAAACTATTGGAGAAATTGCAAATAGTGCAGTAATTAAAGATAGAAATGTAATTAAAACCTTAGAAGATCCTTATGGAAAGGATGGAGGGCTTACTATCCTTTATGGAAATTTAGCTCCTGAAGGAGCAGTGGTAAAGAAATCAGCAGTAAGTCCTAAAATGCTAAAGCATGAAGGGCCAGCAAGAGTCTTTAATAGTGAAGAGGAAGCTATAAAGGAGATTTATGCAGGAAATATTAAAAAAGGTGATGTGGTTGTAATAAGATATGAAGGACCAAAGGGAGGGCCAGGAATGAGAGAAATGTTAGGACCTACTTCTGCCTTAGCTGGAATGGGACTTGATGAAGATACAGCTCTTATTACTGATGGGAGATTTTCAGGAGGAAGTAGAGGTGCTGCTATAGGGCATATTTCTCCAGAGGCAGCAGAGGGAGGTACTATAGCATTATTAAAAGATGGGGACATCATTGAGATAGATATTCCTGAGAGAAAATTAAATGTGAAATTAAGTGCAGAAGAATTAGAAAAAAGGAAAAAAGGATGGAAACCTATTAAAAGAGAGATTGAATTTAACTATTTAAGAAGATACGCTGCTTTAGTAACATCTGCAAGTTATGGTGCAGTGTTAAAAGATATATATGAAGAACTTTAATAAGGAGGGAAAGAATGATTATTACAGTAGTAGACAATTACCCAAAGATTCCAAATCCTCCAAGAGAAGCAAAATTAAGAAAAGCAATTCATACTTATGATCAAGGAAAGATGACAAGAGAAGAATTAGAAACTGTTT
>DAOSUP010000058.1:0-2095 GCA_035378845.1 Dictyoglomaceae bacterium | reverse complement strand
TGATCGGAGTTATAATAACCCTTTCCTACTTAAATAATTACAAGGTATCTTCTAAGTATATCTCAGGGGTTCTCCTTTGTGCTTCTCTTATAGGTTTTTTAATATTTCCTATGATCCCCAAAAATATTAATATAGGTTTCAGACAAGATATAATGTCCCAGGTGGTAAGAAGATTAACAAATCTTCAAGGAGAGTTAAGAACTCCCTATTCTTATTCCACATCAAATCTTTATCGCTTACCTGAGGGAAGAAGTATACCACCTCTTCCTTTTAATCCTGAGGAGTATTTTGGTTTTGCTCCATTTGTGGATTTAAGACAAAGGGGCAATCTTTCTTCTGCACTGGTTTTCAGAGTACTATCTCCATGGGGAGTATATCATCGTGGTATTGCTTTTGATACTTATAATGGTTTTGGATGGTATCAAAATGAAGAAAAAGTACAAATGATCAGTACTGCTGAGCAGCCATTTATTCTTAACAAAAAATATATGGCAGGAGAATATCTTGAAAGAGCCACTTATTTTGTGGAAAGAGATATGCCGAGTAATATTATATTTATTCCTAAAAATACCGGGAACCTTTATTTTCCCTCTCCCATTATCTATGTAGATTCTCAAGAGGGATATAGAGCACCTTTTGAAATCCCTAAGGGGCTTATATACTCCAGTTTTTATTCAAGCTCTTTTCCTTCTGCAGAAGAGCTTCTTAATGCGAAAGCCCCTGCTCCAAATGAGTTTAAGGATTACCTACAACTTCCCATTATACCCAAAAGAGTGATAGACCTTACCTTAAATATTACTAAAGATTACAATACTTCTTGGGAAAAGCTTACTGCCATAAAGAATTATCTTGAAGATAACCTTCTATACTCTTTGGATATTCCACCTCTTGGAGAGAACGAAGATGCAGTGGATAATTTCCTTTTTGTGACTAAGAGGGGGTATTGTGAACAGTTTGCCACTGCTTTTACAGTTATGGCAAGGATTATTGGGATTCCATCAAGATTTATTACAGGATATGGACCTGGAGATTTAAATCCATGGACAGGGATGTATGAGGTTAGAGTGAAAAATGCTCATGCTTGGGTAGAGGTTTATCTTGACCCCTTAGGCTGGATTCCTGTGGATCCTACACCTCTTTCTTCGGAAATTGTTACTCAAAGGAGTGGTGAAAGCTCTTTTAATTTTATTAATTTAATATTTAACTCATTAGTAGAGGTATTTCAAAATCTCTTTTTAGTATTATATAATTTTTCTTCGCATTACCTTTACATTGTAATTCCTATCATTATAGTACTGATAATATTTTCTGTCCGCGCTCTCATAATATATATGAGAGCTAAAGAAGAAGATAGGATTTTTTCCCGTGTAATGAGAACTTTAAAACGGAGGCACTTAATAGAAGAAGATATTAGCCTTTATAATATGATTGCTCCTCTGGGAGATGATGGGAAAGAATTTGTTAGCACTTATTATGCGTTAAAATTTGCTCCTTTAGATGAGGAGCAAAAGAAAATTTATAGGACAAAACTTAAAGAATATGCCCAAAAATTAATATCTTCTTCCCGATCCAAGGATAAGATCCAAAATTAACTTTATATTGCTTTTGTCTAAAGAAATCCTACTCCTATAATCATAGCTTGCTATAACTTCTTTTAGATATTTATAAATCTCCTCCCATTCCTCCATTAAGGTGTCCCAATCTTTTGGAGTTAACTTATCCTTAAAGAAGTTTAGATGAAAAAGACAAAGCTCCTGATAATTTCCACTAAAATTCTCTATTAATCTATTTTCTAACTCACATACAGGGCAACTTTCCTTAAGGATAAAATTTTCTTTTTTAAAGACATCAGGTTTTACTTTTATAGCTTCTTCTATATGGTCTTTACATAGGTAAATTGTAGTTTTAAGATGCTTATAATATTTCTCTTTCTCTTCTCTTATTTTTTTACATATGGGGCAATTATTAGTATTCATTTCTTTTTGCTATCTAATATTCTAATCTTTTTGAGGAAAAATTCTGCATGATTTTGCTTCCAATGGAAAGTACCATATAAATATTCAGGATATTTTTTAGGCTTATCTTTGAGGATAGG
>DAOSUP010000057.1:0-2177 GCA_035378845.1 Dictyoglomaceae bacterium | reverse complement strand
GAATGGGAAACCATTTGTGATTTATAAATTCAGAACAATGCTTGACTTAAGAGATGAAAATGGAAATCTTTTGCCTGATGAAAAAAGGATTACTAATCTTGGCAAGATAATGAGATTTTTAAGATTAGATGAATTACCAGAGTTATTTAATATTTTGAAAGGGGATATGAGTATTATTGGTCCTCGCCCTACTTTGGTTGAACAGGTTTCATCATATAATAGTTTTCAGAAAAGAAGGCTTCATGTGAGACCTGGATTAACCGGTTGGGCACAAATTAATGGTAATACAAAATTAAGTTGGGATGATAGAATATTATTGGATATATGGTATATTGATCATTGGTCCTTAATTTTGGACTTCAAAATTATATTAAGTACTGTTAGAGTTGTCTTTAATGGGGAGAACATTAATCTTAATGCCTTAGAGGAGGCAAAAAAATATGCGGATTGTATTAATAGGAGCAGTTGAAAGTACCAAGGTTGCCTTGGAAGTTTTAATTGAGAAATCGTTAAAACCCTTAGTTTTTACATTACCTTTAGCCTATTCTTATAGGCATTCTGATTTTGTCAACTTGAGAGATATATGCAGAGACAATGATATAGATCTTGTAGAAACAATTAATGTAAATTCTTATGAAACAGTTAATGCAATAAAAGATTATAATCCTGAATATTTATTTGTTATTGGTTGGTCACAAATTATAAAAAAAGATCTTTTAAATATTCCTAAAAAAGGTTCTATTGGATATCATCCTTCTCTTTTACCTAAAAATCGGGGGCGAGGAGTTATACCTTGGACTATTATACAAGAAGAAAAGGAGACAGGTTCTACACTTTTTTGGTTAGATGAAGGAGTAGATTCAGGAGATATATTATTACAAAGAAGTTTTCCTTTAGAGCCTAATGAGACAGCCACTACACTTTATAAAAAACATATTAATGTTCTAAGAGATCTTTTACGTGAGGCTATAGAGATACTCCAAGGAGAAAATCCTCCAAGGATGTATCAAGATCATAGTAAAGCTACGTATTGTGCAAAAAGGATTCCTGAAGATGGATTAATTGACTGGAATCAACCTGCAAAAAAGATATGGACTTTGATAAGGGCAGTTGCAGAACCTTATCCAGGAGCTTTTACTTTTTATAAAGATAAGAAACTAACCATTTGGGAAGCTGATTATATAAAGGAAGCTCCTTTTTGGGGACTTCCTGGTCAAATTGTGCAATTTTCAGACCTAAGTGCTTTAGTTTCTTGTGGAGATAGGGAGTTTATTCTAATTAAGACTGTTCAAATAGAAAATGGTGAGAAGATTACTCCTATAAAGATACTAAAGTTACATGACAAATTTGGGATTGATTGGTTAAAATTATATGGAGAATATTTGGAGGGAAAACATGAAGAGTAGATTCTTAGTAATAGCACCACATGCTGATGATGAAATTTTAGGGGTGGGAGGAACAATTGCAAGGCTTATAGATGAGGGATGGGATTCCTATATATTAATTTGTACTAAAGGTTATCCTCCAGATTTTGATGAGGATGTCGTTAAAAAGATAAGAGAAGAAGCTAAATTAGCTCATAAATATTTAGGTGTTAAAGAAACTGTCTTTTTAGATTTTCCTGCTGCAAACTTAGATGGTGTCTTTTATAAAGAGTTAAATAAGTCCTTATTACAGATATTAGAAAATATCAAACCTGATATTATTTTTATACCATTCAATAGTGATTTACATATAGACCACCAGAAGATATTTTCATCTTCATTAGTTGCTTCAAGACCAGGAAATTCATTTACCCCTAAGAAGATATATACTTATGAAACTCTTTCAGAAACTAACTGGAATGCTCCTTATTTAACTACAAATTTTGCCCCTAATGTTTTTGTAGATATTTCTCATTATCTTGATAAAAAGATAGAAGCTATAACTTTTTATAAGTCACAGCTTAAAGAATTTCCACATGAACGTTCTATTGAGGCTATAAGGGCTTTAGCAATGTTAAGAGGGAGCACTATAAATACCAATGCTGCAGAGGCATTTGTTTTAATAAGGGAGATTATATGATTTATAACTATGAAGGAATAAGTGCTGAGGGACATGTTACAATGCTTGAATTTACAGAGAGTAAAAATTAAATATGGTAAGAAAAGAAGTCGTAGTTCTCGGAGCTGGGGGAC
>DAOSUP010000056.1:0-2228 GCA_035378845.1 Dictyoglomaceae bacterium | reverse complement strand
ATCAACTAAGATAGTTTGTACCCTTTTTTCATGTACGGCATAAGCTACATTTTCTATGCCTAAAGTAGCCTCTTTTCCCTTGGCGGAGGTTACAATTAGCGAGTCTGTTAAATCGCTTATTTCTGATTCTTCATATTTTTCTATAAATTCCAAAGCTTTCTCTAATATCTCTTTAATAGGAGATTCTATATCTATACTTATCTCACCTATTATTAACTCCCTTAATCTTTTAGGAAGGATATCCAAAAACTCAGAGATATTCTTAGGGGAGGTGCTTCCTAATATGATTTTTTCTTTTGCTTCTACTTTCTTATCTAAAAAATCTACCACCTCTTTAAAATGCCATAATACATGTGTCTCATGCCATCTTTGCCAATTTGTAGCTTCCCATCCACCCTGTTTGTGTTTTTTTGGTATCTCTTTTTTTATCTCTCCTTCTTCCGTTATCTCTCCTAAAAAGTATTTAAAAATTCTTGCATTTCCCTTTGAGATTATGACTAAATAATAGGGGCTGTTGGCAATTAAAAGATGGGATAAAGGGCGTGTATATGGATCTTTATCTACTATAAGTTTGTTTTTTAAAGATGGATAAAGGGGAATCATATAGCTCCAATTTTTTGCGCTACAACTGAATAAAATAATAGTGTTAGCAGAATCAAAAGAGCCTTGGTCAATAATATGCTCAATCTTCTCAAGGTCTTCTAAAACGGATTTTTTAATTTCTCCATCTAAATTCAGAGACTCAAGAACATTTTTTCTGAGACTTTTCCATATGATTTTATATTCCCCTTTAGGATTTACCAAAGGGGATACATTTAAATATAGTGAAGTAATCAAATAAGGGGAAAAATGAAGATTCCCTAAATCTTTAAGTACTTCTCTGCTCAGCACTCTCTTTCACCTCCAAAAGGGCAAGATTCAGGACCTCATCAGCATGTTCTACAAAATAGAAAGTAATATCTCTTTTTACTTCTTCTGGAATCTCTTCTAAGTCCTTTTCATTTTCCTTAGGCATTATTACAGCAGTAAGTCCTGCTCTATGGGCTGCAAGTACTTTTTCTCTTATTCCACCTACTGGTAGTACTTTTCCTCTTAGAGTTATTTCACCAGTCATTCCAGTATCTTTTTTGACAGGACGTTTTGTTAATGCAGAAGCTATAGCAGTTGCAATAGTAACACCTGCAGAAGGTCCATCTTTTGGAATTCCTCCAGAAGGGACGTGAACATGAATATCAGATTTCTCAAGAATTTCATAGTTTACATTTAGATCATTAAGCTTTGATCTTACATAAGAGAGTGCTGCTTTTGCTGACTCTTGCATAACCTCTCCAAGTTTTCCTGTGAGAATGAGATTTCCTTTACCTTCTACAAGAAGAGCCTCTACAAAAAGTATATCTCCACCTGTTTCAGTCCAGGCGAGTCCAGTGGCTACGCCTATCTCATCTTTTTCGCCCTTCATTCCAAAAGAATATATTTCAGGACCTAAATATTTAGGTATATCTTCAGCAGAAACTGTAACTTTCTCATTTACACTTCTCTCTGCTATTCCCTTTGCTACCTTTCTGCAAATAGTAGCTATTTCTCTTTCTAAATTTCTAACTCCCGCCTCTCTGGTGTATTCTCTAATAATCTTACTTAATGCTTCGTCAGTTATCTCCAGCTGGTCTTTTTCTAAGCCATGCTCTTGTAGCTGTCTTGGAATTAAGAAGCCTTTTGCTATTCCAAGTTTTTGGTATTCAGTGTATCCAGGAAGTTCCAATACCTCCATTCTATCTAAGAGAGCTGGTGGAATAGTATAAAGTACGTTTGCTGTTGTTATAAACATTACTTTTGAAAGATCAAAAGGGACTCCTAAATAATTATCTACAAATGTATTATTCTGTTCAGGATCAAGGACTTCTAATAGAGCAGCTGACGGATCTCCTCTAAAATCTGAGCCTATTTTATCAATTTCATCAAGCATAAATACAGGATTGTTTGACTCTGCTTTTCTTATTCCCTGGATTATTCTGCCAGGAAGAGCACCCACATAAGTTCTTCTGTGCCCTCTTATTTCAGCCTCATCTCTAATCCCACCTAAGGATATTCTTACAAATTTCCTTCCTAAGGCTCTTGCAATAGATTTTCCTAAGGAAGTTTTTCCAACTCCTGGAGGTCCTACAAAACAAAGAATAGGACCTTTCATATCGCTTTTTAATTTTCTTACTGCTAAATATTCTAAGATTCTT
>DAOSUP010000055.1:0-2299 GCA_035378845.1 Dictyoglomaceae bacterium | reverse complement strand
ATTATTTTTGTAATAAAGCTTGTAAAATAGAATTTGAAAAAAATCCTGAAAAATACGTAAAAGGATAGAAAAGTAGGGGGCATTTATGCCCCCTACCCTTAATCTTTTATAGAGTTTCTTTAAACCAATTTACACTTTTTTCAATAGCCTGAGTTTCCCACTCAATAGAATTGAAAGTATGATCTGAGTCTTTAATTATCTCAAGTTTTGCCTTGTGGGAATCCTTTATCCCGTTATAGTAGTCATAAGCATGCTGAATTGGTACTACTAGATCTCCACTTCCATGAATTATTAAAACAGGAAGACTTCTTTTCTTTAATTCTTCTAAAGGTTTTAGGTTTGGTATCTCTGCTAAGAAATTTTTCCCTAATGGATTTCCACCAAGATCTATAAATTCACCGTAATCTTTTATCTTTTGAGCTTCTTCTGGATTACTAAAGAATATGTTAAAATGGCATACTGCAGACCAGAGCACACAGGATTTAACAAGAGGATTCCTTCCTGAGACCATACTTGCTACTGCTCCGCCCATAGAAAGTCCTAATATTCCTATCCTATCTTTGTCTACAAGGTCACTTTTGGTGAGGAGATCCAATGCTGCCATAGCATCAGAGACCTCTCCTTCTACAGTCATATCCTTGAAGGAACCTTCACTATCTCCTGATCCTCTGAAATCAATTCTTAAGGCACCTATGCCTTCTTTTGTTAAAGCTTCAGCAGCTTTTACAAAGATGCGATGTGGTTCTATCTTAGTACCTGTAAATCCATGACAGAAAAGCACAAAAGGAGCAGGGGTCTTTTCAGGGATATGGATAACACCAAAAATCTTTTCGCCAAAATTTTCAAGTACCACAGGTTCTCTTTTTTCTTTCATATCTGCACCTCCTAAATTATTATTTAAGATCAGTATTATTTTAATTATATTCCAAAAATAGAATTTTAAAAAAAATAAATACATAAACTTTTCAACCATATGCTACAAAACTATATTAATAAGTTCATCCCAAGGGTTTTTCATAATTAAGACTCTCCCATAGGCTCTCTTTGAGAAAAAAGATACCAATTTAGCCCTGTTGAGATAAGAAAAAGAAGTAGAGATCCCCAAAAGCCTATGTCATACTTTACTTCTAATCCATTTTTCAATGCTTCGTTGTCCATCTTGGATTCAAGGAATAATAAAGATATAACCACTATAACTCCAAGAAGAGTAAGTAAAATTAAATGTCTATGGCCTTTTATTAAAGTTAGTATCAATCCTAAGATAGCTACAATGAAAGCTAAAATAGCTAAGGGTTCAGGATCTATTTTCTCATAATTTTGAGAGTTCTTAGATCCACTATAAAGATCAGAAGATAGATTTGGAGTTTCAATGGTAAATCCTGTCACTAATTGAATACCGTTAAGATTTGCAAATTCTTCCCCAGCACAGGATAAATGGATAAAAGGAAGGAAGAAGCAGATAAGAATAAGGAGAAAAAGTGCTGGTTATAATTTTCTTTTTCCATCACCTATGTTATTTGCCCCCTCTGTGTATTAAAATGTGGGTAATATTTTGGAGATTCTAAAAACCTTTTGAAGCCTGATTTCTGTCTATATTTTATTTCCTATTAAAGAATTGCCAAGGGATTTTTTTTCTTTAAAAATAGTCTTTTGAATAAACAGTTTTTCCGTCTTTAAAAATACTTCTGCTATTTTTCCTTTATCCTTCTTACCTGAGATTTCCCTGTCTTTCTTCAGAAAGAAGCTGAAGAATTTTCCATAAGGGTAAACTTGATATATCTCTTCTTAATTCTCTAATCGTATCTCCATTTAAATTTAAAACTTATTGAACTAAGCCCATTTTTCTTTTACGGTACTGATCAAATATAACAGCTGCAATAATAATAATACCAGTAGCAGCAGGTTGCCAATATGCTGGGAATCCTAAAAGAACCATTCCTGTGAATTACCTAAATGATTTTAAGAGAAGGATTTATTGAGGTGTGATCTTTTAGCTTGACATAATTTTTTATCTCTAATATAATGATATGACCTTTAATTTAGCCCGGCGAGGCTAAAAAGGGAGGAAGATTGAATAAAGATATAGAAGCAAAGTTAAAGAGTAAGCGGGCATGTCCATGAAAAGTGGATATGCCCGCTTTTTTATTATATATGAAAGGAGGGTTTTTTATGTATTTTCAGGAAAAGGCGAAAATTATGGATAAAGATGCCATTTTGAGGGCTTTAAGAAGAATTGCATATGAAATTGTAGAAAGGAATAAAGGTGTAGGGAATATTGTTTTAGTAGGAATAAGAAGAA
>DAOSUP010000054.1:0-2449 GCA_035378845.1 Dictyoglomaceae bacterium | reverse complement strand
CTCCTGTGGAAGAGAGACTTCCTAAGAATCCTATAGTGGTAAAACCATTTGAGGAGATTGGAAGATATGGTAGTACTCTAAGAAGAGCTTGGCTGGGTCCTGGTGATAGATGGGGTATTGGAAAATTATGTTATGATGCAAATAATTTGTTAAGATGGGCTTCTGATAGTAAAACTATCTTACCCTGGCTTGTAGAGAAATATACTATTTCTAAAGATGGAAAAGTTTACACGTTTAAATTAAGAGAAGGGCTTAAATGGTCTGATGGGGTACCAATGACAGCGGATGATGTGATGTTCTGGTATGAAGATGTAATCAATAATGAAGAATTAACACCAACATTTCCCTCGGGTCTAATGAGTGGAAACGAAAAAGCAAAATTTGAAAAAGTAGATACTTATACCTTTAGAATTACATTCAAAGAACCAAACCCCACGTTTATCTATGCATTTCCTACTCAGGGATGGTTTATTGATACTTCAAAAGGTTCTCTCTCTTTCTATGCACCCATGCATTATTTAAAACAATTCCATCCTAAATATACACCTAAAGATAAGCTTGAAACTTTAGCAAAACAGAAAGGATTTAGTAAATGGTATGAGTTATTCCAGTATATGATTGATTATATACAGAACCCTGATCTTCCTACTATGTCGCCTTGGAAAGTAACTAGTAAGACTCCTAATGAACCTGTTTATGTGATGGAGAGGAATCCATATTATCCAGTGGTAGATCCAGAGGGAAACCAACTTCCCTATATAGACAGAGTAGTACATTATTTGGTAAGTGATGCAGAAATGATCAATATGAAAGCAATTGCTGGAGAAATAGATATGCAAGCTCGTCATATGAGACTTCCTAACTATAGTCTATTTATGCAGAATAAAGATAAAGGAAATTACAAGGTACTTACTTGGAGATCTGGTACAGGTGCAGATCCTGCTATCTATCTTAACCAAAACATAAAGGATCCTATAAAGAGAAAGTTATTCCAGGATGTGAGATTTAGACAAGCACTATCCTTGGCTATAAATAGAGATGAAATCAATAAGATTCTCTACTTTGGATTGGGTGTGCCAATGCAAGCTGCAATACCACCAGGAGGAGCTTACTATGATGAAGCATGGGCAAAGGCTTATGCTCAATATGATCCGGCAAGGGCAAAAAGGCTTCTAGATACTTTGGGCTTAAAAGTAGGTAAAGATGGTTTTAGAATTGGACCTGATGGAAAACCTATAGAACTTGTGGTAAGCTTTACTACCTATCCTGGTAGTGCCAATATGAGTACTATGGAGCTTCTTAAGAGCTACTGGGAAGCGGTAGGAATTAAAACTATTATTAAGCAAGTTGATAGAAGCTTATATACCACTAATTGTGACTCTGGAGATATAGAGATTGGTATATGGGTTATGGATCGTATGACAAATGTAGCAATTTCTGCAGGAAGACTTCTTGGAACATGGACCGATGGACCATGGGCACCTCTCTATGCCAGATGGTATTGGACTAAGGGTAAGGAAGGAGAAGAACCCAGTGGTGATTTAAAGAAGGTCTATGAATTATGGGATCAGGTTAACGTTACCACTGATGCAAAGAAAAGAGATCTTCTCATAAAACAGATGATTACATTACATAGAAAGAATATATGGATCATTGGTACTGTGGGAGGATTGCCACAGCTTGTAGTTGTAAAGAATAATCTAAAGAATGTACCTGACGGAATAATTTGGGACGATCCTGTGAGATCAGAATTAAATTCCTTCCCAGAGCAGTTCTTCTTTAAGTAATAAAAAATGTAAAGGGGAAAGGAGTGAATCTCCCTTCCCCTTTATATGATTATTTAAAAATTCTTAGGAAGAGGAGGTTGATTAAAGGATGCTCAAAAAAGTTTTAAGTATCTTAGTATTAAGTGTCTTTTTGATGGTGATGGTTTCAGGTTGTGCTCCTAAAGAAGAGACACCACCTACTCCACCACCTGAAGAAAATCAACATGTAATCTCTGCAGATTTTGAAGAAGGTACAATGCAAGGATGGGAAGCAAATGGAGCTAGTATATCAATAACTACTGAAGTTGCTCATAGTGGTAGCCATTCTTTATATGTATATGGAAGAAGTGCAAATTGGCACAGTGCTCAGATTCCTCTTAAGGGTATTTTAGAATCTGGGAAGACATATAGCATATCAGTATGGGTGTATCAGGAATCTGGTTCTGATCAAAATATGGGTTCTACAATGAAGAGAAAATATAGCACTGATGAAAGCACTCAGTATGACTGGATAAAGCACGATGTAGTTCCCAGTGGAGAATGGACCGAACTTGCTGGAACCTATACTATACCTGCTGATGTTTCTATAGATGAATTAACCCTTTATGTAGAGGCACCTGATGATGTAACACTTTCTTATTACATTGATGACTTAGTAATAGATGAACAATAAGCATTTGGAG
>DAOSUP010000053.1:0-2462 GCA_035378845.1 Dictyoglomaceae bacterium | reverse complement strand
CTCCAAATGCTTATTGTTCATCTATTACTAAGTCATCAATGTAATAAGAAAGTGTAGCCGTAGGCGACTCCACATAAAGAAGCAGATAAGTAGCGGTAGCAGGAACAGGATATGAGTTACTTAGTTCAATCCAAGTTTTGTCTGGAACATCTTTCTGGTACACTACACTATCGTAGTCAGTTAATCCATCATTATTTTTTCTTTCCATAGTAAGAGTAAGCTTCTGACTAGTACCAGATTCCTGATATACCCAGATTGATATGTTATAAGCTTTATTAGGTTGTAAGTACTGAGCCCCATCCTCTTTTAACATTTCAATCTGAGCTCCATGCCAAGTGCCATTTCTTCCTGATACATATAAGGAATATTCACCAGTATGTTTAACAGCAGTAGTTGGAGTTATTGTTACTCCGCCTCCTCTTGGCTGCCATCCCTGTGCTGAACCATCTTCAAAATCTGTAGAGATTACAGGCTGCCTTTCCTCAGGTAGTGGTGTCTCTTCTTTAGGAGCACAACCTGAGACCATCACCATTAAAAGGGTACTTAATAGCAAGATACTCAAAACTTTTTTGACCATCCTAACTCACCCTCCTTTTTAAATAATTATACAAACGCTTTTAACATTTGAAAACATGAAGAGGAAGGAAATAAACTCTCCTTCCCCCTCAATTTTTACTACTTAAAGAAGAACTGCTCTGGGAAGGAATTTAATTCTGATCTCACAGGATCGTCCCAGATTATTCCGTCAGGTACATTCTTTAGATTATTCTTTACAACTACAAGCTGTGGTAATCCTCCCACGGTACCAATGATCCATATATTCTTCCTATGTAATGTAATCATCTGTTTTATAAGAAGATCCCTTTTCTTTGCATCAGTAGTAACATTAATTTGATCCCATAATTCATAGACCTTCTTTAAATCACCACTGGGTTCTTCTCCTTCTTTGCCCTTAGTCCAATACCATCTTGCATAAAGCGGTGCCCATGGTCCATCGGTCCATGTTCCAAGAAGTCTTCCTGCAGAAATTGCTACATTTGTCATACGATCCATGACCCATATACCAATCTCTATATCTCCGGAGTCACAATTAGTGGTATATAAACTCCTATCAACTTGTTTAATAATAGTCTTGATTCCTACCGCTTCCCAGTAGCTCTTAAGAAGCTCCATAGTGCCCATATTAGCATTACCAGGATAACTGGTAAAGCTTACCACAAGCTCTATAGGTTTCCCATCAGGTCCAACTCTAAAACCATCTTTACCTACTTTTAAGCCCAAAGTATCAAGAAGCCTTTTTGCCCTTGCCGGATCATATTGAGCATAAGCCTTTGCCCACGCTGCATCATAGTAAGCTCCGCCTGGCGGTATTGCAGCTTGCATTGGCACACCCAATCCAAAGTAGAGAATCTTATTGATCTCATCTCTATTTATAGCCAAGGATAGTGCTTGTCTAAACCTCACATCCTGGAATAACTTTCTCTTTATAGGATCCTTTATGTTTTGGTTAAGATAAACAGCAGGATCCGCACCTGTACCAGATCTCCAAGTAAGTACTTTGTAATTTCCTTTATCTTTATTCTGCATAAATAGAGTATAGTTAGGAAGTTTTATATTACGAGCCTGCATATCTATTTCTCCAGCAATTGCCTTCATATTGATCATTTCTGCATCACTTACTAAATAATGTACTACTCTATCCACATATGGAAGTTGATTTCCCTCTGGATCTACTACTGGATAATATGGGTTCCTCTCCATCACATATACTGGCTCGTTGGGAGTCTTACTGGTTACTTTCCAAGGCGACATAGTAGGAAGATCAGGATTTTGTATGTAATCAATCATATACTGGAATAACTCATACCATTTACTAAATCCTTTCTGTTTTGTTAAAGTTTCAAGTTTATCTTTAGATGTATATTTAGGATGAAATTGTTTTAAATAATGCATAGGTGCATAGAAAGAGAGAGAGCCTTTTGAAGTATCAATAAACCATCCCTGAGTAGGAAACGAATAAATAAACATTGGGTTTGGTTCTTTAAAGGTAATTTTAAAAGTATAAGTATCAACCTTTTCAAATTTTGCTTTTTCGTTTCCGCTCATTAGACCAGAAGGGAATGTTGGTGTCAACTCTTCATTATTAATTACGTCTTCGTACCAGAACATCACATCATCTACTGTCATTGGTACACCATCAGACCATTTAAGCCCTTCTCTTAACTTAAATGTGTAAACTTTTCCATCTTTAGAGATAGTATATTTCTCTACAAGCCAAGGTAAGATAGTTTTACTATCAGAAGCCCATCTTAACAAGTTATTTGCATCATAACACAATTTTCCAATACACCATCTATCACCAGGTCCCAGCCAAGCTCTTCTTATAGTACCACCATATTTTCCAATTTCCTCAAATGGTTTTACCACTATAGGATTCTTAGGAAGTCTCTCTTCCACAGGAG
>DAOSUP010000052.1:0-2489 GCA_035378845.1 Dictyoglomaceae bacterium | reverse complement strand
CTTGGCAAAGGAATAGAGCCAGAGGCTTTAGAGAAAGCTCTTAAAGAGGATCCTGATGTAAAAGCTGTTTTATTAACTCATAATGAAACTTCTACTGGAGTTACTAATAATTTAAAAGAGCTGGCACCTATTGTTAAGGAGAAGGAAGAGAGATTACTAATTGTTGATGCAGTGAGTTCCTTAGGGGCTATAGACCTTCCTACTGATGAGTTAAAGATTGATGTGGTAATTACTGCTTCTCAAAAGGCTTTGGAGACACCCCCAGGACTTGCTATGGTTTCTGTAAGTCCTTTGGCATGGGAGTTTAATAGTAATGCTAAGCTTCCAAGATTCTATTTTGATCTGAAACAAGCAAAGAAATTCTTGGAAGATGGAGCGACACCTTTTACTCCTGCTGTTTCCATATTCTTTGCTCTGAAAAAATCCTTAGAAAATATTTTGAATAGAGGTTTAGAGAATAATTTCAAGAGACACATGATTTTGGGTAAAGCAGTGAGAACGGGAATTTCTTCCTTAGGTGTATTAAAACTTCTTGCTGATGAGAAATGGGCATCAAATACTGTGACTGGAGTTTTTCCTCCTGATGGTGTGAATCCTGATGATCTCCGTAAATTTATAAGGACAAAGTATGGGGTAGTTCTTACAGGAGGTCAAGGGGCACTAAAAGGAAAAATCTTCCGAATTGGACATGTAGGTTATGTGGAACCTACAGATATTTTAGTTGCCCTATCTTCGTTGGAAATTGCTCTTGAGGATATGGGCTTTAAGGGGTTAAAAGGGAAGGCTGTAGAAGCTGCAGAGAAAATTTTTGCAGAAAATTAAGGAGGGACAAAAATGGCAAATCCGATGAAAGTATTGGTATCGGATCCAATTGCCGAAGCTGGACTTAAAAAGCTACGAGAGTACTTTGAAGTAGATTATAAGCCAGGAGTTTCAAAAGAAGAACTTTTAAATATAATCTCTCAATATTCAGGACTTGTAGTAAGATCTGAAACAAAGGTGACTAAGGATGTTATTGAAAAAGCAAATAATTTAAAAGTTATAGGAAGAGCTGGTGTTGGAGTAGATAATATTGATGTGGAAGAAGCCACAAAAAAGGGAATTTTAGTTATAAATGCTCCTGAAGGAAACACTATTGCTGCTTGTGAACATACTTTTGGCTTAATGCTTGCTATATCCAGAAAGATTCCTCAGGCTTATTTTAGTCTTAAGCAAGGAAAATGGGAAAAGAAAAACTTTGTAGGAAATGAACTTTATGGAAAGGTCCTTGGTCTTGTAGGACTTGGAAGAATTGGTTCTGAAGTAGCAAGAAGAGCAAAATCATTTAAAATGAGAATTATTGCATATGATCCCTTTATATCTCCCGAGAGAGCGAAGGACTTAGATATAGAGCTTACTAATGATCTATCATATCTTCTTAAAGAGTCTGACTATGTTTCTCTACATACTCCTCTTACTGCGGATACGAGAAACCTCATTGGTAAAAAAGAGCTTGAAATGATGAAGCCTACTGCTTATCTGATAAATTGTGCCAGAGGTGGATTGGTAGATGAAGAAGCTCTCTATGAAGTTTTAAAGGAGAAAAAGATTGCAGGTGCAGCTGTAGATGTATTTAAAGAGGAACCTATAAAGCCTGATAGTCCTCTTCTTACTCTTGACAATATATTACTTACTCCACATCTTGGAGCTTCTACTCAGGAAGCACAAGAAAAAGTTGCTGTCATTGTTGCAGAAGATATGATTCGTTTCTTTAAAGGGGAAGTAGTGACTCACTCAGTAAATCTGCCTATTCAAGTTTCTCCAGAGATTCTTCCCATTGTAAAACTTGGAGAAAAACTTGGAAAGCTACTTGCCCAAATAACTAATTCTAATCCTGAAGAGATTGAGATTGAAATACGTGGTGAACTTGCCAGTAAGATAGAGACTTCACTTTCTTCTGCAGTAATAAAAGGATTTTTAGAGCCTATTCTTGGTGAGTCAGTGAATCTTATTAATGCTCTACCTATGGCAAAGGATAGAAAATTAAAGATTACTGAAATAAAGAAAGAAGAACCTGAAATATATAGATTTTCTTTAATATTAAGATTAAAAACTGAAAGAAATGTTGTAGAGGTTTCTGGTACTGTAACGAGGAATCAAGAAAGACTTATAAAAATACAAGACTATCATCTTGATCTAATGCTTGCTCCTTATCTCCTTATAATTTTCCATATTGATAGACCTGGAATTATTGGTCAGGTAGGTACCATCTTAGGAGAGAGCCAGATTAACATTGCAGCAATGCAGGTAGGAAGAGTAGAGATAGGAAAAGAGGCTGTTATGGTTCTTGTAATAGACAGTCCTGTTAAAGAAGAGGTCTTAGGGAAGCTAAGAAAGATTGAGAATATTGAAGAAGTTTATTATGTCTGTCTATAAATGGCAAAGCTTACAAGAGGATTAATACAGGTATATACAGGTAATGGAAAAGGTAAAACTACAGCGTCCTTAGG
>DAOSUP010000051.1:766-2554 GCA_035378845.1 Dictyoglomaceae bacterium | reverse complement strand
ACCAACTTCTAAAGCCCACGGGAAAAACTTATATTCTCCAGGTGGTATAGCTGCAGTAATCCCTTGAGATAGAGTAAATCTTAATGCTAATTGAGCAAGCTCTTTATCATCTATAGGTTCATACCAGCATTTTTCATAAATTTTTTCTTTTCCTTCTGGAATAACAGTTTTTGCCATAGCTTTCAATGCAAGAATAGTAATATTTTTTTCTTTTGCTTTTTCCACCACTTGAGGTCCAAAATTACCATTAAAATAATTAACCCAATTTATAGGAAAAAGGATAGAATCAAATTCAAAAACATCTAAAAGTTTCATAGCAACTTCTACTGAATGAGCAGAAAAACCAATATATCTTATTATTCCTTCCTTTTTAGCTCTTAAAAATGTCTCTAAGGCTCCATTTGGACCTACTACTTTTTCAAAATCTTCTTCGGTAGTCATACTATGTAACTGATATAGATCAAAATGGTCAGTTTCAAGCCTTTTCAGAGAATTTTGAAGATCATTCCATGCCTTTTCCTTAGTTCTTTCTGTAGTTTTGCATGCTAAAAATATCTTTTCCCTTTTTCCTCTTAATGCAGGTCCTAATTTTTCTTCTGCATTTCCATAAGAAGGGGCAATATCAAAATAATTTATCCCTCTGTCAATAGCTTCTGCAACACGATTATTGGCTGTTTTTTGGTCTTCATCCATAACTAAAATCCCACCAAAGCCAATAATAGAAAGAAACTCTTGATTCTTTCCATATGGTCTCTTTAGCATATATATCCCTCCCATTTTATTTTTTAATTTATTCTATTCTTAAAAAATTATATTTAGCAAGTATTTTATTTCTTCTTTACAAAAAAATAATCTATTACATATAATATATATACCCCCTCCTTAGGAGAGGCTGGAGTCTCAAAAGTTTTCCAGCCTCTCGCCCAAATATAAGATTGACATTAAAGGATAAAGATTTAAGATAAAATTTGGAGAAATAATTTTTGGAGAAATAATTTAATGAAAACAGTAGAAATTGACAAAGAAGAACAAAAAAAGATAGGAAGCAACGTCCTTAAACTTGCTATTCCAGTGCTTTTTGAAAATCTTTTCCAGCTTCTCTTTAGCTTTGTAGATATGATATTTGTTGGATTTTTAGGAAGCACTGCATTAGCTGCAGTAGGATTAGGGCTACAGGTTATAAACGTCATTCTTGCTGTTGTGGGTGGACTTACTACAGGTACCATGGTCATGGTAGCTTATAGCATAGGAGCAAAAAAATATAAAGAAGCAGAAAAATACCTAACAAACTCACTTTCTTTAGGACTATTCCTCTCTGTTATCATGCTTATTTTGGGGATATCAGGTACCGATAAACTTCTCTATTTATTAGGAGCAAGAGGTGAACTTTTATCATATTCATCGGTTTATTTAAAATATATATTAATACCAGGATTTCTTATAATTTTTATGTCTGTAATCTCTGCGGCTCTGCGTGGCGCAGGTGATACAAGAACCCCTTTATATATCACTATGACTTCAAATACTTTAAATATTTTTCTTGATTATATTTTAGTATTTGGAAAATTTGGTTTTCCTAAAATGGGGGTTGCTGGAGCTGCTTTAGCAACAAGTATTTCCCGCCTTGTAGGAGTTATTCTTCTATTTATAATTATATATAGAAGAAATTCAGTTTTTAAATTTCAGGATTTTGGCTATTCTATATTTACCTTTGAGAGGGATAAAACATCAAAAATATTAAATATAGGTTTTCCTATCTTAGTTGAAAACTTACTTTTTAATATTGGA
>DAOSUP010000051.1:0-756 GCA_035378845.1 Dictyoglomaceae bacterium | reverse complement strand
CTTCAATAGTGCTAAGTCTTGGAACAGAAGTCTATGCAGCCCATCGTATAGTCTCAAATGCAGAATCCTTATCCTTTCAACCCGGATTTGCCTTTGGAGTCGCCGCTACAGCCCTTGTAGGACAATATAAGGGAGCAAGAGAAAATGAAAAATCACTTATAGCCTCCTTAGAATGTTGGAAGAGAGCACTTATTCTTATGAGTACCGTTGGGCTGCTTTTGTTTCTTTTTCCTGAACCTCTCATAAAGATGTTTACAAGGGAACAAAATGTAATTAATTTGGCTGTTCCTGCTTTAAGAATCATAGCTATAGCACAACCACTTCTTGCTACATCTAATGTCATATCTGGCTCTTTAAGAGGATCTGGATTTACAAAAATTCCCATGATTTTTAGTGCAATTGGAATGTGGGGTATAAGAATTCCTTTAACGTATATTCTTTGTATAAAAGTAGGAATTGGACTTTCTGGAGCTTGGATTGCTATGGCAGTAGATATATCTTTTAAAGCTATAGCTAATTATTATACTTTTATAGTCCGAAAATATTTTTTAAAGGAAAGTATAAAACCATCTAAGAATGAGAAAATTTTCTATAATTGATCTTCCTAAGATAAGATATAATGATACTTGGAATCTACAGAAAAAGCTTCACTCTCTTAAAGTGGAGGATAAAATTCCTGATACTCTTATTCTTTTAGAACACTATCCAGTTATAACCTTAGGTAAATTTGGAAAGGGAAGTAATATTTTAAAGACT
>DAOSUP010000050.1:0-2932 GCA_035378845.1 Dictyoglomaceae bacterium | reverse complement strand
CCTGAAGTAGAATGTTCGCTTCCTCTTTTTCTTTCTCCTTCCCATATATTAAATTGTATAAGTTTAGTTCCATCCTTTTTCCATCTACTCTATCAAGAATAGCTCCATATAAAGATGCTTTGCTTGTAAGCCCTCCTGCCATGTCAATTAAGTCCTTTAGTTTTTCACCATCTTTTATCTCATACATACCTGGACTTTTCACTTGTCCTAATACCTTTACACTCTTTCCCATTAGTGGCACATATATTGCATCTCCTTCTTCTAAGTATGGATTCTGTTCCATATCTCCATACTTCAAAAATCTTAAATAATCTACCTCTATATTTTTACTTTCCCTCTTTATTTGTATTCTCCTTGTAGATGCAGATGCTTTCAACCCTCCAGCCATCTTTATAGCCTCATCTAATGTACTTACTGCTGATATTAAATATGTACCTGGACTTGCTACCTCCCCTGTTATCATGATCTTCATCTTCCTTGGTGATATCAAATCTACTTGAATATTACTCTTGGGGTAAAATCTTGCAAGCTGCTTTACTATCTCTCTACTTGCTTCTGTTAAACTCATATTTAATATCTTCAAGCTCCCTGCAAGAGGAAGCAAAACATTCCCTGTAGATGAAACTGTTAAATCTAAAGTTTCACTTTGATTATTCTCCTTGATTATAAAGACCCTTATTCTATCTCCTGGACCGATAATATACTTATCAGGATCTATGACTTTTCCAAAATAGCCTCCCTCTGTGCCTGCGGGAGATACTTCTTGAGCATTCATTACTGAAAAAAGAAGCAAAAATATAAGAGAGATACAAAATAATTTCTTCATTTCCTTCCTCCACTATTCAATCCTTATTGGTATATTTACTACATCTCCATCCTCAAGTTCTATATTAACACTTTCATCTCCACTTTTATAAAGCTTTGTTAAATCCAAATTAAAAGTTTGCTTCTTTTCAGTTATAAATCTTTCCAAAACTATGTTACTCAAATCCGCTCTCACCGTGAATCCTCCTGCAAGTTCAATGAGATCTTTAATCTTCTCTCCAGATTTAACCTCATATGTTCCTGGAGCTTTTACCTCTCCAAGAATCTTTACCACTTTCTCAGCCAGTGGTACATATACAATATCCCCAGGAAGAAGTTGAATATTTTCTTCTTCTATCTGTCCTTTTGTTAGGACATTAAAAAGATCCACCTCTTTTATAACTTTTCCATCTCTTACAACCCTAATTCTTCTTTGACTTCCTTGAGGAAGTATGCCACCTACTTTACTAATCAATTCGCTAATTTTTATTCCTTCTCCTACCTCACTTCCTTTGGCAATAGTGAAAACTTGAGGTTTAACTACATATCCAGACACATAAATCTTATCAGCTTTGGTAGGAATATTTAAGGTATCTCCATTCTTTAAAGGTATATTTACACTTTCATCATTATCATAAATCAACTTTCCAAGATCTATATTATAGATCTCTCTTTTTTCAGAGATTCTTCTTTCCAAAGTACATCCTAAAAGATCAGCAAAGGCAGTAACTCCACCTGCAATATCAACTAAGTCCTTTAACTTCTCTCCTTCCTTTATCTCATACATACCTGGATCCTTTACTTCTCCTAAGACCTTTACAGATTTTACAATAGGTGGAACATATATCACATCTCCTGGAAATACATTTATATCCTGTTCACTCTCTTCTCCTAAAACTAGTACCCTATATAGATCTACTACTACTTTATTCTCTGGATTTCCTCTTCTTCTTACCTCTATACTCCTTGTACTTCCATTGGGAAGTACACCTCCTGCTTTCCTTATTAGTTCACTGATCTTAGCTCCCATAATACTTTCCCCTAAAACTTCTGTCCCTTCAGCCGTTATCTTTGGCTCCTCTACTATCTGAATCGGTCCTGGATTCCTTACAAATCCTAATACTTGTATTCTCTTTATCTCTGTAAGTACAGTTATTGTATCTCCTGCCTGAAGTAGAATGTTCGCTTCCTCTTTTTCTTTCTCCTTCCCATATATTAAATTGTATAAGTTTAGTTCCATCCTTTTCCCATCTACTCTATCAAGAATAGCTCCATATAAAGATGCCGTATTAGTAAGTCCTCCTGCCATGTCAATTAAGTCCTTTAATCTCTCTCCTTCCTTTATCTCATACATACCTGGATTCTTCACTTGACCAGCTATTTTTACACTCTTTCCCATTAGTGGTACATATATTGCATCTCCCTCTTCTAAGTATGGATTCTGTTCCATATCTCCATACTTCAAAAACCTTAAATAATCTATCTCTATATTTTTATCCTTCCTTTTTATTAATACCCTTCTACTTGATGCTGAAGATTTTAATCCTCCTGCCACCTTTATAGCTTCATCTAACGTGCTTACTGCTGATATTAAATATGTACCTGGACTTGTTACCTCACCTGTTATCATAATCTTCATACTCCTTGGTGATATCAAGTCTACTTGAATATTACTCTTAGGATAAAACTTCATTAACTGCCTTGTTATCTCTCTACTTGCTTCTGTTAAACTCATATTTAATATCTTCAAGCTCCCTGCAAGAGGAAGTAAAACATTCCCAGTAGACGAAACTATTAAGTCCAGAGTTTCACTTTGATTATTCTCCATAATGATAAAAACCCTTATTCTATCTCCTGGGCCAAGAATATATTTATTAGGATCTATGACTTTCCCAAAATAACCTCCCTCGGTGCCTGTGGGAGATACTCCCTGAGCATAGGAAACAATCAAAAGAGAAAATAAAAGAACCACTAAAAATAACGTTAAGTGTGAATTTCTTCTCTTCATTTTAAAATCCTCCTTTTAACAATTCTTCAGCCATAATTTTTAACAAACTTCCCGAAATATCCTCACTATACTCCCAAAACATAACTCCACCAAGATTCATTTTCTTAACAAATTTACATT
>DAOSUP010000049.1:0-3185 GCA_035378845.1 Dictyoglomaceae bacterium | reverse complement strand
TTTATAGCAAAATTAATTCATGAAGTTCTATTAAATCCTAAAGATGATAAAATAAAAGAGAAGGTAAAAAAAGAGGTAGAAGAATTATGTGAACAATTTCCAATTTATAGAAAGGAGAGTGAAGATGGTAGCTGTTGTTGATCATCCTTTAGTTCAACACAAACTTACAAGACTTAGAGATAAAAATACAAGTCCAAAGGAATTTAGAGAATTATTAGCTGAAATCTCAAGTCTGATGATTTATGAGGTAACAAAAGATCTTCCTATAAAAGAGGTAGAAGTTGAGACTCCTATGAGTATAGCGAAAGGGAAGGTTTTAAATGATGTAGATATTGCTATAGTACCTATACTAAGAGCAGGTCTTATTATGGCAGAGGGCATACTACAGATTCTTCCCTCTTCTAAGGTTGGGCATATAGGACTTTATAGAGATCCTGACACTTTGCAACCTGTACAGTATTATACTAAGCTTCCTGATGATATAAGTAAAAGGAAAGTTATAATAGTGGATCCTATGCTTGCGACTGGTGGCTCTGCTTTAGCAGCTGTTTCCATATTAAAAGCGAAACAGGTTAAGAATATGAAGTTTGTTTGTGTCATAGCAGCTCCCGAAGGTATAAAAACCCTGCAGGAAGCTCATCCTGATGTAGAGATCTATACTGCTGCTATTGATGATCATTTAAATGAGCATGGATATATAATTCCAGGGCTTGGAGATGCAGGAGATAGACTCTTTGGAACTAAATAACTTAAGCTTGGAGAACAAAAGTATGTCTAAGGATAAGTTTGTGATAGAAGGCGGTCATAAACTAAGAGGAGATATAGAAATATGGGGAAGTAAAAATGCCTCTCTTCCTATAATGGCAGCTTCTATTCTTAATACAGGAGAGCTAACATTAGATAATGTATCACCTGTAAAGGATAATATTATAATGGCTGAAATTCTCAAAGTTTTAGGACTTGATGTTAGATTTTTGGCTGGAGATAAGGTGTTTATTAAAGGTGAGCCAAAAAGCTTTACTGCTCCTTACGAGCTCGTTTCTAAGATGAGAGCCTCTTTTGAATTGATGGGGCCATTACTTGCAAAATTTGGTGAGGCTGAGATTCCATATCCTGGGGGTTGTAGAATTGGGCTTAGACCAGTAGATCTTCATATAAAAGGTTTTGAAAGTCTTGGGGCAGAGATTACTGTAGAAAAAGGATTTGTATGTGCTAAGGCTAAAAAAGGGCTCAAAGGGGCGAAAATTCATTTAGATAAACCCAGTGTTGGAGCTACAAGGAATATAATGATGGCTGCAATTGTAGCAGAAGGGGATACGGTTATTGAAAATGCCGCTTGTGAACCAGAAGTGGTAGATCTTGGGAACTTTCTTAGATTTATGGGAGCTGAAATAGAAGGTTTAGGAACTTCTACCATATATATTCATGGTAAAAAGGAATTAAAACCCATAGATTATTATAGGGTGATTCCAGATAGAGTAGCAGCAGGGACCTTTATCATAGCCGGGGTAATGATAGGTAAGGAACTTGTAGTGAAAAATATAGAGCCAGAGCATCTTCAAAGCCTTTTTATAAAACTTAAAGAAGCAGGAGTGGATACTTTTACAATAGGAGAAAAAGAAGTTAGGATTAAAGGAGCTAAAAGTTGGAAGGGAATAGAAATTACAACAATGCCTCATCCAGGATTTCCTACGGACTTGCAACCTCAAATGATGGTTTTTTTAAGTCTTGCTCAGGGAAGTAGTGTAATTGTGGAAACTATATTTGAGAATAGATTCTTGCATGTAGGAGAATTATTACGTTTAGGGGCTAAAATAAGTATAGATGGTAGAACTGCTTTAATTCAGGGTGTTCAAAAGTTGAAAGGTGCACCAGTAGAGGTAACTGATCTTAGGGCGGGAGCAGCATTGGTTCTTGCTGGTTTAGTAGCAGAAGGTATCACAGAAGTGCTTGATGTAGGTGAACATATTGATCGTGGGTATGTAGCTTTGGAAGAAAAACTTTCTGCTTTAGGTGCAAAGATAGAGAGGGTTGTTTATGAGGAAACTCAGAAAATTCATAAAGATTCTCATTAGTGTACTTATATTAATTCCTATATTTCTGATATTGACTTCTTCTCTTTGGGTGAATCCTTTAGCATCTTATTTACTTCATAAGAATTTCGGAGATTCAATAAAAGTTGAGGATGTAAGCTACATCTTTCCTAATAAAATTACACTTTCAAAATTTGAGTTAGGGGATGCAGTCTCCCTTTCAAATGTAAGTGTTGCTGTGGCTAGTCCTTTGAAACTTTCTCCCCTAACATTAGAAGTTGTAAAGCCCCAAATAGTTATAATTCATGACGAAAAAGGCGTTTGGACTTTTCCTTCTATTCCTGGGATAGATGATACTTCTGGTCTCTCACAACCAAGCTCAGGAGTAAATATAGAAGTTAGGGCTAAAATTGTTGACGGTATAGTAATTATTAGGGATTTAAAATTGAAAAAAGAGATTCAGGTTCCAAAAGTTAATGGAAATGTAACCTGGAAGGATCAGAAGATAACTTATACAGCTTCTACAGTTATAGACTCTTCTCAAGCTATAAAAAGTTATGGATTTTATGATTTCTCTAAGGTAGCAGCAGATCTCTCCTTTGAGTTTAAAAATGCCTCTGCTAATACATGGGCACCCCTCTTTTTACCTGATCTTTTTAATATAGAAAAGGGTGTTTTTACCGGACTAATAAATGTGAAAGGTGAAAAAGATGTATGGAAGGTAAAAGGGAATATTGAGGCTAATGAGGTATTTGGAGAGATAACTAACGTTCCAGAAAAATTTGAAAAGATATATACAAAAGTAAAGATAGATGGAGACGATATAGAAGTTTTAGAAGGTAAGGGAATGTGGAATGGAGCTTCGTTAAAGCTTTCAGGTAAAGTTTCTCCAAAACCTTCTTTTGAAGTTTCTTTTGATGGCTTAAATGCAGAGGCTTTAGTTAAAGAACTTATTGGAGAGGATGTTCAAGTTAAAGGAACTGCTAAAGGAAATTTAAAGATAGGAAATTCATGGGAAAAACCATCTATTATAGGTAGTGCTTCTCTCTCTAACGGGTCTATTTATGGAGTTGATTTTTCTACTATTGAGATCACTTCTAATTCAAAGCTTCCTTTAATAGATGTTAATTTTTCTGGAGGTTTTAAAATAGG
>DAOSUP010000048.1:0-3225 GCA_035378845.1 Dictyoglomaceae bacterium | reverse complement strand
AATTCGTTACCAAGTACATTAATAGTGCCATCTTTAAAGTCTATTTCTCCACTTAAAATAGGCTTATTGAGATCACCTGTTAACTTCAAATTTTTTTCCAAAGAAAAGTTTAAGAAATTAGCTTCAGAAAATGTTACATTTTCTCCTAAGGATATTTTAATATCAAAATTTAAAGGTAATTTGGGAAGATCCCCAGTTATTTTGAGTTCTCCCTGAGGATAAAAAATATGGGTATTATAAAGTTTAACATCTCCACTTAGTAGATATTCTTTATTAGAGCTTTTAATATTAAGAGTAGAATTTAGATATCCTTTCACAAGATCTGGGATATTTAAATTAAGATTTTTAATATTTAGGCCAAGGCTAAATACAGGTAACAAGTCTCCCTGAACTCTTAAATCAGAATTAAATGTTGAAAGAACTAATTCTTTTAATTTTAAATTCCCATTTTCATTTTCAATGATAAAATCTCCACCATAAACCTTATCATTAACATAATTAAACACAATAGGTGATCCCCAAGAAAGCTTTCCTATAATCTTTTGCTTGTTCCCATCCCCATTAATTTCAATAACCATTTTCCCATCTTTGAGATTACCACTTCCTATTATTTCCTTAGGAATAACACCCTCAAGAATTTTTAAATCATTCAAAGAAAGTTTGATATTAAAATTACCATTAGAAATACTTCCCTCTAATTTACTAACAACCTTAGAAAGTCCATTAACATCTCCTTCCAATTTATAGATCTCACTTTCTTTTTTCACATTGAGTTTTACACCAATACCAGATATATAGGGAATTCCCAGGTTATTAAGCTCAATTAATGAAGAAATAAAATTCCATTTCTCAAAATTTACTGTGCCAGAAAGTGCTCCACTTAAATAATCTACACCAATAGCTTTTAAAATAGATAAAGGAATAAGGCTCCATTTTACAACCCCATTACCATTAAGATCGGAATAAAGTTCTAAATTTCCTCCATTAGTAAAGCTACCTTTACCTTCAATCTTCCCATCATCTTTCAAATCAAGCCAGATATCAAAACCTTTCAAATCAGGTATATTATGATTTATCAAAAACAAGGAAATTTTTGTATCTTTATTGATATTTTCAACTTCTCCTGAAAGAGTAAGTTTAAGAAGATTCTCCAAATAAGAAGGCACAGCTCCTTTTAAAGGAGAAAGAACTATCTGAAAATGAACATCCTTATCAAATTTTCCTGAGATACTAAAATCAAAGGGAGAAACCTCACCATTTATCCCAAAATTCAAGATTTTGTCATAAGTTCCATAAAAGTTTATATCCTTTACATTTAAATCCCCAATGATAATATTATCTGTATTACCACTAAAATCTATAATATTATTAGATATATTTAGTTCTACAGTATTAATCTTACCATTTAAAGGAAGCCCTTTTATTAGAGAAAGATCAATATTTTCCCCTTTTAAAGATACATCGTACTTATCTAAATCAATACTCCCAGAGAGGTCTCCATCTAATATCTCCCCTTTAATATTTAGTAGATTAAGAGATCCACTAACATCTACTTTACCTAAATTGAGATCCTTATATTGTAAATTGAAATATCCTTCTATATTCTCTCCAAGCTTTATATTCCCAGTTCCAGAAAAATCATAAGGTGTAGAAAAGGATAAATTTCGTATTTGAGATATATCTTTTAAAGAGCTTTCCGCTAAGATGTCTTTACATTCAACACCTTCTATATTTAAATAAGGGATCTGGAATATAATTTTTTCATTTTCTAATGTACATTTTCCGCTAATATCCATATCCCCTATCTTTAGATCTGAAAAATCTATATCTCCTTTATTTGAAAAATCATAATACCCCCTAATATTACCCTGGAAAATTTTTGCCTCAAAATTGATCTTATTCTCACCAAGAATAAGATCTCCATCTCCTAAACTAATATTTCCATATTTTAAGCCTGTAAATTTAACTTTTCTTAAATCTGTAAAGATACCAAAATTAAAGTTAATTTCTCCTATTTTATCTACATCACTATAAAAACTTCCTGAAAGTTTTTCATCTAAATCTACTTTTACCTCTTTGATATTAGTCCCCATTAAATTAATATTTTCTCCTATAAGATTAGCTCTCCAATCTGAGATAGAACCTTTTAACCCCACTTCTAAAAAAGAATTTTCTTCATTAGATAAAAAATAGCCATCTATCTTTCCACTACTATCTATATATAGATGAAACTTAGGACATTTAAGAATAACCTGATTTTTGTATTTTAGACTACTGGTCTGTGAGAAAAATTCCAAATTCCAAGAATTGAAACTCCCATTCCAAGTGAAATAGGAACTGTAGGAGAGAGCTTCTTTAATAAGAACTCTTCCTTTAATATCCCCTTCCATTTTAAGGAGATCCCATTTTCCACTACCTAAAATTAGATCTTCCCTGATCTTACCATTAATAGAAAGATCTAAGTTAGATAAATCTTTCCCTTTTAAAGTTATATTAACTCTTTTTACATTAACTCCTTCAATGTTTAGGGTTTTAAGAATTAGAGAGATATTAAATTCCGGATTTTTAAATAAGTCCCCGCTAAGCTGAACTTTACCATAGAAAGTTCCATCAATACCAGAATTATCAAGAGGAATAATATTTTTTAATTTAGAGATCTTTATATCGGAAGTAAGAAAACTGATTTTTCCAGTGTTTTCTAAAAGGTTGTAATTTCCATAAATACCAATAGATCCTAAATCTTGAGAGAGGAATTTTCCATTAACATTATATTTCTCTGAAATATTAACATCCTTAGAGATACTAACACTTCCATCAACAAGAAAATCCTTTATGTTTAAACTATGAACATCAATTTTTGCCTTTTTTAGAAAAAAAAACCCTTATTTTGAGAAAAATCAAAATTCAATGTTCCTTCTTCATTCTCCAAAGAAAATGTGATCTTCTCAGCAGAATATTCTCCTAATTTACCATTTTCTATAGTACCTTTCACATATACTTTCCATCCCTTATCCTTTTCCTTTTTACCTGATAGTTCAATAGAAGTTTTCCCTTCTATATCTGGCAGACCTAATAACTTACCTATCTCTTTAATATCTGAACTTTCACCTGCTGCAGAAACTTCCCCTAAATTTTTATCTATATCAAAATTTACTTTTCCTTGTATATTACCTATTTTAAAACCTCCAGAAAAATTAACATCTATTAAAGGAAGCTTTGAATTAG
>DAOSUP010000047.1:0-3307 GCA_035378845.1 Dictyoglomaceae bacterium | reverse complement strand
ATTATCTTTAAATTTTAATGGATAAAAATCTTTAACAAAAACACCTCCTGAGAAGTTAACAATTTGCCTTCTCGGGAGGTGTTTTATTAATAAAATCATGTTTTACCAAAATACATCTATCTTTAGTTTCTAATTTTTACTTATTCCTATAGATTGCCTCTTTCTGGAGGTAAGATATTTTTACTCTTAGATAGCATAGTCAAAGATATTGATATATCAAAGGGAAAAGGGATTTTTTCTGTCAATCATAGAGCTCCTTTCAGGGTATATTATAGTATGCGTAATAGAGCATACTTTGAACAGAGATTTTTGGTGACTAACAGATTTGTTTACAAATTAAATCAATACACATATCTTTTTTTGATATTTTTATTAAATCCTCAAACATATAAAGTAGCTAAATTAGCTATTAAGGATGCAGAGAATAACCATTTAGGGAGAAGAGAAGTTATTAACATGGGATAAATTCTCTAAAGAAGAATTAATAAGATATTTAAAGAGGAGTGTAATATGTAACAAATGAATGATTTGGATCCTCAATATGAAATGTATAAGAATAAGCCAAATGATTACTTTATAGGAGCAAGATTTGACTTAATTAGTTTAATTCCTCCTAATTTTCATGAATGTAAAGTATTAGAAATAGGATGTGGAAATGGTGCTACTTTAAATGCTCTCAAAAGTTTGTCTGTCGCTAAAGAAGTTGTATAGGAGTAGATTTATATGCAAATCCTGAGAATAATTTTAATATTGATACCTTCATTAAAGACGATATAGAGAAAATTGAATTAGATTTTCCTTCTGAATATTCTGAATATTTTGATATAATAATTGCAGGAGATGTTTTGGAACATCTTTATGATCCTTATAAAGTTCTTGATAAGCTTGTTATTTTTCTAAAAAAGGTGGAATATTTTTAGCAAGCGTTCCTAATATAAGAGAAATAAGTACTTTAATTAAAATAATTATGGGAGATTTTAGATATGAGAAAAGCGGGATTCTTGATGAAACTCACATAAGATTTTTATCTAAATATTTTTGAAAAATGAATAAGAGAACTCTTTTCTTTTATTATGGCCCACATCCATTTCATAAAGCTTTAGCAGAGACTGTAGGAGCAGAATTCTATGGGCTAAATACTATAGGTAAGAGTTATCTTGAAAAAATATTTATTTTTCTAAAGAGGCTTCTATTTTTCCCAAAGAATTATGACATTTACTTTTGTGAAGGGACTTATTTGATACCTACTTTTTTAAAGTATATAGGACTTCTTAGTAAAGATAAGAAAATTATAGATTTAAAGGCAGATTCTCTTCTTTATTATTTAAAAATCGGGCAAGGGAATAAGCTCAAAAACCTAATAAGTAAAAAGTTCTTAAGATATGTAGATCTTTTTGTATGTGTTGGTAAGATGACTGATGAATTTTTAAAATCTTTTTATCCTGAGGCAAAAAGTTTTATAGTCTATCCCTTTATTTTAGAAGGAAGATATGAAAGACTAATAAGTATTCCTCTTAAAAGAAGGTTTGACCATAACATACTCTTTATAGGAAACGGACCTGACTGGTACTATAAAGGTTTAGATTTGTTGGTAGAGAGTTTCAAAGAAATTAAAAATTACTATGATGATGCCCATCTTTATATATTAGGGAATTGGAGTAATGAGGTAGTTAGTAAATATTCTACAGAAGGGATCAGTTTTGTGGGATATGCCTCTCCAGAGGATTATGTTGAGAAATGCTCCCTTTATATTCATTTAGGGAGAGGAGATACTTTCCCTGTTAGCAGTTTAGAAGCTATGCTGGGAGGACTTCCTACCATAGTTTCTGAGTTTACAGGAACAAAAGAAGTAGTAAGTGAAGTGAATAAAGATTTTGTTTTACCTTTAGATAAAGATAAAATAGTGAAAAGAGTAATTGAATATTTTGAGCTTTCTGATGAAGATAAATATGCGTTATCTTTAAAATTTAGAGAGAGTGCTAAGAGATTTAGAAAGGATATAGTCTTGGAGGACTTTGAGAAGAAGTGGAAGGAAAATGTTTTATGAATTTCGGGTAAAAAAATTTAGGAGAATTTATTGATGTTAAAAATAGCATATTTAAGTGATTTTCCATTTTCTATTGGTTTTGGGGGAAAAGAAGTAGCAATGCTATCCTATCTTAATTATATAAATTCATGCTCTTCAGGAGTTGAGATTGATTTAATGGACTTTTTTAATAAAGATCAGAGTTTTGATATTTTGCATCTTTTTGGATATAGTAATTGGTTTTATGATATTGTAAAAAATTTAAGAGCTAACACTCCTAATATCAAAATTGTCATCAGTCCTACATTTTACTATGCAAATGAAACAAAAATGGAAATTGCAGCTTTTTTCTCTAGATTTTGCATCTTGCCTAATTTTTTTAGCTATAAAAGATTTTTCCTTGAGAATGTAGATATGATAATTGTTAATAGTAAAACTGAAAAAGAGCAGATTAAAAAGCTTTTTAAAATTTCAGATCAGAAATTTAGAGTGATTTATAATTTTGTAAACTCAAGATTCCCTATATTTGAAAAAGATGAAAATAGAGATCTTTTTTTAAAAACTTATAAATTAGAAAAAGAAAATTATTTATTAAATGTCTCTTTTATAGATGAGAGGAAAAACACCTTGAATTTGATTAAAGCTTTTTTAGAGATTTATCCTGTAGTGAAGATGAAGCTTGTTATAATTGGTAGCTTTAGATTTCGTGATTACAAAAAAAGAAAAGAGTTAGAGGTTCTTATAAACGATAATAAAGATAAGATTGTTTATATTCCATTTTTAGAGAGAGAAAGTGATTTATTAAAATCTGCATATTTGAATTGTAGAGCTCACCTGCTTCCAAGTTTTTTAGAGACACCTGGATTAAGTAATTTAGAGGCTGCGATCTTTAAGAGACCAATTTTAGTGGGCGAATGTAAACCTGTAAAAGAATATTTTGAGGAACATGCTATTTACTGTAATCCTTATGATATAAAGTCAATCAGAAATGGCATATTAAAAGTAATAGAGCAAAATAGTAGTGAGAGCTTGTATAGTATGGTTATAAATAAATATTCAGAGAAGCAAGCTATTCCTGGATTAATTAAGCTTTATAAGGAATTATCTAATTAATATAGGTTCAGGAAAATAAAAATTAAATATCAAATCCTTAAGTAAATCTTTAAAATTTTTCTTCCTCTTTATTACTACTACAATAAGAGAATCTATTAGTATTTCCACTCTTCATAAAAATGTATTAATGTTTTAAGGGCATCTTTTTAAAATTAATGTATGGTATAA
>DAOSUP010000046.1:0-3333 GCA_035378845.1 Dictyoglomaceae bacterium | reverse complement strand
CTTTGCCAAGCTCTGTATTAAGCGTTTTTACATTTAATCCATATGCTCTACAGATCTTTGCAAATCTTTCTCCAAATTCTCCGCATACTCCCACAAGTACTTTGTCTTCTGGAGAAAAAAAGTTTACAATAGCAGATTCCATTCCACCTGTTCCAGAAGTTGTTAAAATAAGCACATCGTTCTCTGTTTTAAAAACTTTTTTAAGCATTTCCGTATTAGCTTTGACTACATTTGCAAATTCTGAGCCCCTATGATTTACCATCTCCCTTGCCATCTCAAGAAGCACATCTTGAGGAACTGGAGTAGGTCCTGGAATTAAAAGATATTGCTTAGGCATAAAAATATCACCTCCTATATTTTTTACTTAATTGATAATAAAGATCTGCATTCCGCCTTATAGAATGGATCTCTTCTGAACTAAGAGCTCGCACCACTTTACCTGGAATCCCTATCACTAAGGAACCAGGAGGAATTTCTTTCCCTTCAGGAATTAACGCTTCTGCCCCAATAATAGAGTTCTCTCCTATTACAGCATCATCAAGAACTACTGCTCCCATACCAATAAGAGAATTATCCCCAATTTTGCATCCATGAAGAACTGCGGAATGTCCAACGGTTATATACTTTCCTAAAATTACAGGTTTTTCCTCATCTACATGAAGAACTACGTTTTCTTGGATGTTAGAGAATTCATCTACAAAAATATAAGAAAGATCCCCCCTTAATACTGCAAAATCCCAAACACTTACTCCTCTTCTCAGAGTTACCCTACCAATCACTGATGCTGTCTCAGCCATAAATACATCTTCATCAAGCTGAGGATAATAACCCTCAAAAGCTCTTATCATCCAATTTCTTCCCCCTTAACAAAAAAGGGGAATCTCATATTTGAGAAATCCCCTTTTCGTCCTTGAAAAGCTCTTGAGTTATATTCTAAAAAAGAGAAGTTAAAATAGCAAGAGGAACTGTTTTAAAATTACATTAAAATCAAGAATCTAATAAATTTACATCACAAAAACTTGAGTTTTGCCCCTCAGCAATAGTTTCTGTCTTTCCTCTAAAAACTCCACCTTCTTCAATGGTTATTTTGCCACCCAACTTAATATCCCCTTTAAGTTTTCCTGTAGAGAAAATTTCTAAAGATCCTGTACAATAAATATTTCCTACCACTTCTCCTATTATGATGACCCTATTCCCTTTAATACTTCCTTCTACATATCCTGAATTACCTACTATTATAGTTTCTTTTACCTCAATTTCCCCTTTAAATTTTCCATCAATCCTTAAGGAAGCATTAGAGAAAATCTTTCCTTCCAGCTCTGTCTGAGGTCCTATAATAGCATCTAACACTTCAGGTTTTTCTTTTTTTCTAAACATGTAAGCCTCCCTTTAATATAATTTACCGACCTTTATGATATCAACCGAAAGATATGCATTAGGGTTCACTGGACCTCCATTTCTTCGCACTTCATAATGGAGATGAGGTCCGATACTAGTACCTGTACTTCCTACACGTGCTATAAGTTGTCCCTTTTTAACATACTGACCTTTTTTAACCGAGTAAGAAGATAGATGGGCATAATATGTAACTATTCCACGACCATGGTTTATTTTCACTACTTTCCCATATCCACTTTCCCAACCCACATAAGCAACAAATCCATCAGCAGTAGCATAGACAGGTGATCCCCAAATAGCCACAATGTCAACTCCTGAATGAAAGGCTTTCCTCTTAAAAATTGGATGGAATCTCCATCCAAAACCAGAGCTTATAAATCCAAAAGTAGGCCAGCGAGAAGGAGTCACAGCAAGAAGTGATTTTCTTCTTTCTACTTCTTTCTCAATCTGAGCCACTGTTTTTTCCTTTTCTCCAATTAAAGTCTTAACTTCTACAATTTTTCTTTGAAAATCAAAAGTGCTTTGATCAGGGAAACTATCCATTCCTAAATAAACAGGTTTTGTATCTTTGGGAAGAGGAATCATACCCTTAATCCCGAGTATATCCTTTAGTTTTTTCTCTGTTTCATCAAGCTCTTTTAGTTTCTTACGTAAAGTTTCAATTTCTTGTAATTGAGTCTTTTGCTTCTCAGTCACTTGCTCCAAGACTTCTAAATGTTTTACCTCATTAAACTTACTACTTGCAACTCTATAAAGTACTATTGATGTGCTTACAAGACCTATTATAGCGAAAACTACGATAAATACAGTACTTATATGAATTCTACGTGTCTTAGTAGAAGAAGCGTCGTGGGGAACAATCACCAAAGTAAAGAACTTCCTTTTCCACCACTTTCGCTTTTTAGCCATCTCACACCTCTATCAAAGTCAAATCTTTGTGAAAAGTCAAATTTTAAGAAAACAATATTAAATTTTTGTAAAATTATAACAGAGTAAAAAGCATGTGTCAAGAAATAAGATTTTTACTATATTCTCTCTATATATTAGTGCTATTAACAAAAATGTTTAAATTAATATTTATCTCTATTAAAATAAATGATATAATCATAGAAAATGGTAAAAAAGAAGGATCTTTTATATATAGCATGGAAAGAATCTTTTCTTTGGGAAGGATGTCCTCTTTGTTTCCTTATAGAAAAATCCATACGAAATAGTATGGAGAATTTTCTTTATGAGAATATAAATGATCCCAAACTAAGGGAAATTATAAGAAAAAATAACGGTTTATGTGAGAGGCATTTCCTTCAACTTTTAAGCTTTCAAGACTTCTTAGGAGTAAGTATCCTTTTAGAAGATCTTACTAAAAATGTAATAATCCCATCACTAAAAAATAATGTTATTCCTCAGATTAAACGATGTATATTCTGTGAAAAAGAAAAGGAATATGAAAATTTATATATCTTAGCTTTGGAGGAAATCTTAAAGAATCCAGAGGATTTTGAATTTTGGAAAGAAAAAGCATATAGTTTTTGTATACCTCATAAAGAAAAAATTAAAAATTCTATAGATCAAAATTTGTGGGAAAAGATGGAACCTATCCTCAAAGATAAGCCTAAAAAATATCCTGAATATTTATATGGTACTTTCCCTTGGAAGCAAAATCATGCAGAAATCTTCCTTAAAAAAATTAGAATATTAGAGAGCAAAAAGAAATGAATACTAATAATTGCCCCATATGCAAAAAGATAAGAAGGGAGAAAGAGAAATATTATAAGGAGCTTAAAACTGAAACTTACCTATGTAAAGACCATATGGAAGAAGCTATAAAAGTAAAACCTGAGATCGTTAAAAAAGAAAATTTTATCTCTAAGGAAAGTTGTCCTGTATGTGAGTTAGAAAATAGATTAATAGAGAATTTTAGTGGAAATTATCAGG
>DAOSUP010000045.1:0-3407 GCA_035378845.1 Dictyoglomaceae bacterium | reverse complement strand
TCCTCCTGAAAAGGAGAATTTTGCAGATGAGAATTTATCTAATCCCTTTTGTTTTCCCTCTAAGTATCTTGAGGTAAGAAGTACTGCATAGTCAATGGTTGCACCAAGCTGAATACATCCAATAAAAAGATATGAGGAGAAGAAGATAAATCCATATGTAATATAGTCTATAGCTAAGTTTAGAGTTATAGCTAATTCTATTACAAGTACCAGAAGTACTGGTATAGGAATGGAAAGAAAAGATAGGGCTATAATTAAAAATATGGCTATAATGGATATGAGATTTACTTTATTTAATTCTGCAGTTGTAAGATCTTTCAGGTCTAAATTTAGGACAGGAAGCCCTGTAATTTTGATATTATAATTATCCTCTATATCTTTTCTAAGCTCCGTTACCAATTTGTAAGCTTCCTCACTGGAGTAATCCACATTAAGGTCACAGGAGACATAAGAAAATCCATCCTTAAAGAAGATATCTCTTACTGATTTTGGTACCATATATGCTGGAATGAGTGGATCTACCATATCATAATAGCTAAGAACATTTGAGACTTGAGGCTTTTCTTTTAATATCTTTATTACTTTCTGCCAGTTTTCAGGTGTCTCTTTTCCTACAAGAGATAGTGAGGAGCTTCTACCAAAAATCTCTTCCATCTTCCTTTGTCCCATTATAGATGGAATATTTTCTGGTAAGCCACGAGTGATATTGTAATCCATAGGAAATTTTGGAATTAAGAATAAACTTACAGCTCCTATTAAGAATATAACAAGAATGATATGCCTTACTTTAAGAATAAAATTAAAAAATCTTTCTCCAGAAACTCTTAGGATCCATCTCTTTGAATATGCCCATTTATTGTGGAAATGATAAAAAAGTACAGGAAGAAGGGTTAAAGAGAGAATGAAGGAGGTAAAAACTCCTCTTGCTAAGAGGAATCCTAAATCTTTTCCTAATTCAAATCTCATCTGAGTTATGGCGAGAAATCCTGCAACCGTAGTTGCTGCACTGGCAATAATACTTTTTGCTGTGGTTCTTACTGCCTCCCATCCTGCTTCTGCCCTGTCTTTTCTCTTTGATTCCTCTTCATACCTATGATAAAGGAATAAGGCATAATCCATAGTAGATCCCATCTGGAATATGCCCACAATTATTCTTGAGATGAAGCTTATCTCCTGATTTAATAAAGTAGATAGAGCAGTATTTATTACAATTGCTAAAATCATATTGAAGTAGATGATTAAAGGCACATACATAGATGGGAATATGAAGAAGAGGAAGATCATTACAAAGGCACTACCTATTAATAGATATTTTATTGTCTCCTCTTGACTTATATTTTTTAGATCCTGACCAATAACAGCTGTTCCTGTAAAATAACTCCCCTTAGGTAGAATCTTTTGAATCTCTTTTACTGCTTTTTCAGAAGTAGGACTTTGAGATGATTCTGAAAAAGTAATTGTTAAAAAGGTATAATTATCTTTTACAAACTGATCCTTTATACTTCCCCAGAAGTAATCAGGTAAGTATATATCTTGAAAGTCAGAGATCCATGATATTTTTGCTATCCCTTCTATTTTTAGTATTTGATTTTTAAGTTTTTCCACTTCTATGGGATCTTTGAATGGTAATATTACATAACTTTCTTCTCCCATTTTGAATTTTTCATTTAGAATTTCTAATGCTTCTACAGAAGAAAGTTCTTGAGGAAGGAAGGAATATATATCATAGTTTACTTTTACATTTAATGTGAGATAGATAGATAAAACAAATAGGATTAGAGAGATAATGATAATAACTCTTGAGTGTTTAAAACCTTCAAGATATAGCTTTTTCATTCTTTCTCACCATCCCTACTATAAGGTAGATGATGGCAATACTGAATATTATAATAGCAGGAGTCCTTAAATTAAAATAGGCTAAAAGTACTGCTAAGGCAAGAATAAATCTATAATAGGCAAAGATATTTAATGGAGCTCTTCTTACATAGCCAAGGAGTACATGAATACTTATAATTCCAACGATGAAAGATACAATAGTTCCATAGAAGATGAGGGATATATCTCCACTTCCTTCTCCTTGGAAAAGTTGAAGGAATTTTAGTAGTACTGCTCCCCCTATAACAGGTAGGGAAAGAAGAAATGAGAATTTTGTAGCATCTTCCCTTTTTAATCCCACAAACATTCCTCCTGAGATGGTAGATCCAGATCTGGATACCCCAGGAAAGAGAGAAAGTATCTGCCAAAGTCCTATAGAAATAGCACTCTTTGCATTTAAATCTTTTATCTCAAGATTTTTCTTTGATGACTTTTCTAATATTAAAAATATGAATCCAAAGGAAATGACCCCTAAAAGAATAATCCATATGGCAAAAGGATAGGTTTGAGGCTCTGAGATTTTTTCCACAAAGGGATCAAGAAGGACTCCGAATATGCCTGCTGGAATAGATGCTAAGATGATTAGTCCTAATAATCTCCTTTTCTCTCCTCCTTTAAAAAGTCCTACTAAAAGATCTATCCAGTCTTTTAAAAAATAGATGAGGACAGAAAGCAAGGTTCCTAAGTGAAGTCCTATATTGAAAGTAAGACCAAAATCAGGAATTTTTGCAAGATAGGGTATAAGTATAAGATGTGCCGTACTGCTTATTGGTAGAAACTCAGTTATCCCTTGAATAGCTCCCAAGATTATTACCCAGATATTCATGCCACACCTCCAAAAGAAAGCTATTTCCCTACGCAAAAGTTGGCAAAGATCTTATCTACAATATCTAAGGATACCTCTTCTCCCAATATATTCCCTAAGGATTTTTCTATATCATATAATATAGATCCTAGTATATCTAATGACGAAGGAAGTTCTTTCAGAACTTTTATTCCTTCTTCCAAATAATTTTTGATCTTTTGTAATTCTTCTTGATGATATATGTTTAAAAAGATTATATCATATAATTCCTCAGATGTAAGATGCCTTTCTATGGCTTCCTCTAATTTTTCTATCCCTTCTTTATTCTTTGCAGAGACAAAGACTCTTTCAATCTCTTCTGGGAAGAAGGAAAGGTCTATTTTTAGAGGAAGATCCATCTTATTTATCACTAATATTATACTTTTGTTTTCCAGATTTTTTATCTCATTAAAAAGTATTTTTTCTTCTTCTTTTAGCTCTTCACTTCCATCAAGCACAAATAGTATGAGATTTGATTTTTCAAGGACTTCTCTTGTCTTTTTCATTCCCATTTTTTCTAATATATCTTGGGGTATGCCTAAGCCAGCAGTATCATAAACCCTTACAAGATATCCTGCGAGATAGATCTCTCCTTCTATATAATCCCTTGTGGTACCTGGGATTGGGGCTACAATAGCTCTATCTTCTTTCATTATGGCATTGAATAAACTGGATTTTCCCACATTAA
>DAOSUP010000044.1:0-3417 GCA_035378845.1 Dictyoglomaceae bacterium | reverse complement strand
AATTGAGGTAATATCTCTTCATAAGTAGGTCTTTCCTTCTTATAAATAACACCTATAGGAATTTTATCTCCCCATTCCAACGCTTTTTCAAAGGCAAAATGAATATCAGAAGGATCATAATCCTCTGAAAGTTTATATACCCTTTCCTTATACCAAGAAAAAGTATTTACTCTATTAAAAGTAACACAAGGCTGAAGAATATCAAGAAGGGCAAAACCTTTATGCATAATAGCAAGTTTCATCATCTCCACAAGATGATCAGGATCTCCAGAGAAAGATCTTGCTACAAAAGATGCACCTCCTGCAATAGCAAGGGCAAGAGAATTTAAGGGAGGGTATGGAACTCCTAAGGGTTGAACCTTTGTTTTCATTCCCAAATCACTGGTAGGTGAAGCCTGCCCCTTAGTAAGACCATATATTTGGTTATTATGTACAAAAACCTTTATATTTAAATTTCTTCTCATATTATGAATAAGATGATTTCCACCCTCTCCATAGGTATTCCCATCTCCAGATTCACAGATCACAACTAAATCCTTATTAGCAATTTTAGCTCCTGCTGCAGCAGGTATATCTCTCCCATGAAGCCCATTAAAAAGATTACATTTAAAGTAGTGAGGAGCTTTTGCTGCCTGTCCAATTCCAGATACCATAAGAAGTTTAAAAGGTGGAATTTCAAGCTCTGATAAAGCTCTCTTTATACAGTTTAATATAGACCAATTCCCACATCCAGGACACCATGCAGGAATCTGGTTATTTTCGTAATCTTCTAATCTCACCCCATGATTTTCTCTACCCCCTTTATTATATCTTCCACATAGAAAGGCTTCCCATTATATTTAACAATTCCCTTCTCCACTTTTATACCTGTCTCCTTTCTGATCAAGCCTGCAAATTGTCCTTGATAGTTTTGCTCAATGGTATAAAGTCTTTTATTTTGAAACTCCTTTAGAGTTTTATCAGGTACAGGATAAACATCAGAAAAATGAAGATGTCCAATCCTATAACCTTTTTTCATTAGCTTCTCTATACCTTCTTTTATAACCCCATATGTAGATCCCCATCCTATAAAAACTACCTCAGGATCTTCTACGCCAAAATAAAAAGGCTCTTCTATATCTTTTTTAAGCTCTTCAAATTTTCTCATTCTCTTTTCTACCATCATCTTTCTAATACTTAAATCCTCTGTAATATGCCCTTCTTCATCATGCTCATCGCTATCAGTTATCACCAATCCTTCAAACTCTCCAGGAATTGCAAAAGGAGAGATGCCATTTTCAGTAACCTTATGTCTTATATAGTCCTTATCCCCTTTAATACGGTAATATTTAATATCAGGAGGCTCTAAACTATCTAAAACTGCTTTAGAATCTATAAGATATTGATCTGTAAGTATAATAGCAGGAATTTGATATTTTTCTGCCATTTCAAAGGCTTTTATTGTTTTGTAAAAGGCATCTTTCTGATCCTTAGCAGCCGTTACATATCTTGGAAATTCACCATGACCTGTATGCACTACAAAATTTAAATCTCCTTGCTCTGTCCTTGTGGGAAGACCTGTAGCAGGACCAGGTCTCTGGGCTATATGTATAACCACAGGAGTTTCAGTCATACCAGAAAGGCTTAATCCTTCTACCATAAGGGCAAATCCACCACCAGATGTAGTTACCATAGATCTTGCACCAGCAAAAAATCCACCTATTGCCATATTTATAGCCGCTATCTCATCTTCTGCCTGCTCTACCACCATATCAAAATCTACCTCATGTTCAGCAAGAAAGTTCATTACTGCTGTTCCAGGAGTCATAGGATATGAGGCAAGTAATTTACAACCAGCAACCATAGCACCAAAACCTACAGCCTCTCCTCCATTTATGAGTAGTCCACCTTTTCTTTCCCTTTTTACGAAAGCCTTACACTTCTTCCCTAAGTTCAATGCCAGATTATATCCTGCCTCTACCGCCTTAATATTCTTCTCCACATCCTCTTGTCTAAAAGAGTCTGTTATGACCTTCTCCATCTCTTTCAGATCTCCATAGCTAACCTCTACTAAAAATCCACAAACTACAGTATTCTCTACAACCCTTGTCTTTGCAACCTCTAAAGCTGTTTTCCCAATAGGAATCTCTATAATTTGAGCAGAAGAAAAATCTCCTCTTATCCCTTCATCACAGATGATATATCCACTTTCTTTAACTTCATCTTTGTGGAGCTCAATAGTCTCATTATTTAGTGCTATAAGAATGTCTATAGAATTATCATCTATAGCGAAAATAGGATCTTCCGAGATTCTTATTAGACTAAAATTATGCCCTCCTCTAATCCTTGACATATAACTTTCTAAAGTATATACGTAATACCCCATGCGATAAAAATATTTGGAAAGGATATTAGAGATCGTCTGAATTCCCTGACCTGCTTCTCCCCCTATCAGGATTTTGCACTCCAAATTAATCACTCCCTCTTTCTATTAATCGCAATTTGTAATAATTATAACTTAAAAATACAAAAAATTGGAGAAGAAAATTAAGATTATTGTTTTTTAAAAATTTTATTAATAATCATGCTATAATAATTTGTTTGTAAAATTAAAAAGGGAAAAAAGATGAAAAAATTTTTATGCCTCTTCAGGACAGGATCTAAAATATCCAAGAGATGTCCTAAGAGATAAAGCAGGAACTTGTATAGACCTTGCCATATTTTTCTCTTCAATATGTGAATCAGTAGGATTAAAAACCTTTATTATACTTATTCCAGGACATGCCTTCCCTATAGCTATCCTTCCTTCAGGGAATTTATTACCTATAGAATCCACAGGACTTGGAGGAGCTGCCGTAGGAAAATCTCTAAGCTTTAATGATGCAGTAAAGTTAGGTAATAAGGAGATAAATGAATTACAAATTGGAAAATATTTTATAATAAATGTAGATGACCTTCAAAAACAAGGAATTTTAACTCCCGAACTTTCTACCTTACCTTCTACAGTCTTAAAAGATTGGGGATACGCACTACCTGCTGGTAATGAGCAGGTAATAACTCCTGGAAAAGCAACAACCCCTACTACAACTGGTGCAATTAATCTTTCAGGAACATATCAGGGGACATATAGAAATAATGCTACAGGTCAACAAGGAACGTTGCAAGCTCAGCTTGTTCAATCAGGTAATAATATAACTGGAACTATGGTTATTGATGGAATTGAACAAGGTCAAGTAACAGGTAATATTTCAGGAAATAATGTAAGGCTAACAGCTCAAATTAGTTCATATTATGGTAATTACGTAGCAGTTTTTACTGGTGTCTTCCAACAAAATACCATCCAAGGGAACTACACCATACAAGGAGCAAATGTGGGAGGCAGTTTTTCACTTAATAAAGTGAAGTAAAGTAAAGAAATAGCATTAAAAATTAATAAAA
>DAOSUP010000043.1:0-3791 GCA_035378845.1 Dictyoglomaceae bacterium | reverse complement strand
CTGCAAAATCTCCAGTCCTTTCTGGAGGAAAACCATCCTCTCACAATATTCAAGGAATAGGAGCAGGTTTTATTCCAAAGGTTCTAAATACAAAGATTTTAGATGAGATCATTCAGGTAGAAGACTCTGATGCCATAAATATGGCTAAAAGACTCATGAAAGAAGAAGGTATTTTATGCGGAATATCTTCAGGCGCTGCTGTTTATGCAGCCATAAAGGTAGCTGAAAGAGAAGAAAATGAAGGTAAAATGATTGTAGTAATTCTTCCTGATACTGGAGAAAGATATATCTCTACCGAGCTATTTGAAGAATATAGGACTTAGTAAGTAAAAGAACTTCCCCCTATAAATTCTCTTAATATAGAAGTCATAGGTACCTCTGTAGGAGAAAGAGGTAAGAAGTGGGAAAGGATATCAAGAAGTCTTTTTGCCTCTGGATACTCTGGATAATAAGATGGCAAAACCTTTAACATGGGCTCTGCAAAAAGTTTAAGAACTGAAAATTCATATACTAAGGCAGAGTTAAACATCACATCAGCTATTTCCTGGGTAGGAAATATATAAAGATCTTCTGCTCTCCTTACTGATGGCCATTGTCTGATAGAATCTATGGCTCCATATCCTCTAAATATACTATCCCTTACAATTCTTCTTATAAGTCTGGAATCAGTAGTAGGAACCCTATTCTGATTATCAATATTAAGATGGGTTAAAGCACTTACAAATATATGATACTTCATATATCCTGGGACAAGTGTTGTTAAGTCTGGATTTAATGCATGAATTCCTTCCATTACTATTATGCTTCTATTATCAATTTTTACCACCTTCCCTGACTTTTCTCTCCTTCTCTTTTGAAAATTATAATGAGGAAGCTCAACCTCTCCGCCATTCATAAGGATATTTAGATGCTCATTAAGAAGAGGGATATCCAGAGCATTAGGATTATCAAAATCATAATTTCCAAATTCATCCCGAGCTATATATTCAGGAGGTAAGAAATAATCATCTGTTTCAATTACTATAGGGTTTAAACCATTAACCTTTAATTGGATTTGAAGCCTCTTGCTAAAAGTAGTCTTTCCAGCTGAGGAAGGACCAGCAATTAATACCAGTTTAAGATCTGGAAGTTTAGAACAGATTTCATCAGCAATCTGTGCAATCTTCTTCTCGTGCAGTGCTTCTGCTACTTTTATCACCTCAGAAACTTCACCTTTTTCAATGGTTTCATTCAAAGAAGAAACATCTACAAGACCTAAAATCTCAATCCAATTTTTATACTCATAGAAAGCTTGAAAAAGCTTAACGATCTCTTTAAACCCGCTTAGTTTATTTATATCTTTTTCGTCTGGTAGTATCATAATAAAACCAGGCTGATATAGTTTTAAATCAAATGTTTTTAAATAAGAGGTAGATGGCACTAAGGGGAGAAAGGAATATTCAAAATGATCTCCTATACAGTAAAGAGGAATCTGATGGTAAGGGATATATTTTAAGAGTCTAATTTTATCATCATCATTTCTCTCTTCAAATATTTTTAAAGCCTCTTCCTTAGTCACATATTTTTTTTCAATAGGTAGATCTTTTTCAGCAATTTCTTTCATCTTTTCCTTAACTTTCTCTAAGTCCTCTGCTTTGGGTACATAATTTCTAAACCTACCATAAAGACTCTTATGATAGGAATGTTCTACTGTAGCTTTGTATTCGGGCATTACTTGAGAGACAGCAAAATTCAGAAGGAAAATAAAGCTCCTTTCAAGAATTCTCCTACCATAATTAGAACTTGAGCCTATAAAATCTAATCTAATATCATCATTTATCAAAAAATTAAGATCCTCTATCTCTCCATTCACTCTTGCAGCTACAGGAATCTCACCCTTATCAAGAAGTTTGCAACATATATCTCTGTTACCATCTATAAACTCCTTAATAGTAAGAGGGTTTTCAAAGGATAATCTTATAGCACCTCTAAGTTCTACATTGATCAAAGTTAAGTCCTCCATATTTTAAAATTTAAAATATCTAATTTTTAGTTTATAATAAATTTAGTCTTTTTACAAAGAAAGGAGAAAAAATGAAAAAGTTTCTCATCCTCATAATCTTTTCTTGCCTAATACTTTTCTCTTTAACCTATGCTCAGGATAACCCTCCTAATACCCCCATTAAGCTCATAGGACTCACTATCTCCGAAAATATAGACCAGGATGAATATGGACTAACAATAATTGATGGAATTTTTAGCATAATTAATTTTGAAGAAATCCCAAACGCAGATTCTTTTCCTGTATACTCTCGCTGGATAGGAACTGGTAGTCACAATATAGAAATTAACCTCCTAACTCCAGAAAAAGACAAGGTACTTTCTCAATTGACCGATACTTTAGATTTAACAGAAGAGAATGAAGTCATATATGCCTTTGATTACTTTGAAGATGTATCCTTTGAAAAAGCAGGGATATATTGGGTACAGGCAAAGGCAGATGGGCAAATAGAGAAAGAGATCCCTCTATTTGTTACTGTGGGAGATTCAGATATACCTAATCTGGAATCTCTTGATAAAGCCCCTATTCTACTCTTTTCAGTTCCATCCTTAGATGTATATGAAAATGACAATGGACTTATTACAGTATCTGGCGTTTTTGAATACTACCAAACTCAGAAACTTCCATTCACAGATACCTTCATTATTGCTACCTCATGGCTCTCAGGAAATGGAAACTTCACCCAACATGTAGAGATCCTCTCTCCTGATGGCACTATGTTAGCTTCTACAGAGCCTCAACTGTTAACAGCTGAGTATGCTTCTGTAGCAGTACTCACTGATTATATTCAGAATCTTTCTTTTGAAAAAGCAGGAGATTATTTCGTAAAGATTTATTTAGACGATAAAGAAGTGGGAAATTTTGTTATAAAAGTAGTAAAGTCAGAATAGAACATATAGGTGGAGGGCTGAGGTCAGCCCTCCATTAATCTTTAAACCTCAATATCATTCAGGGTTAATATTCCTATAAATTAGGAAAATTTATGGAATTAATTTAAAGTTTTTTAAAAATTCCTCACAGAAACTTGTGTTATACTAAATTAAGGTCAAATTAAATAAGGAGGTATGGAAGATGCCTTTAGTAAACCCTAAGGAGTTATTTAAAAAGTGTTATGGTAAATATGCCATAGGCGCATTCAACGTTAATAACATGGAGATCCTCCAAGGAGTAATTGAAGCAGCAAAAGAAGAACGTTCTCCTCTAATCCTTCAAATATCCAAAGGGGCAAGAAATTATGCAAAGCTTGTATATCTTATGAAACTTGTAGAGGCAGCTCTTCAAGATGCACCTGATATTCCTATAGCAGTGCATTTAGACCATGGGGATAGTGTAGAGCTATGCAAGGAGGTAATTGATGCAGGATTCACCTCTGTAATGATTGATGGATCACATCTTCCCTTTGAAGAAAATGTGAGGATTACAAAAGAAGTAGTAGATTATGCTCATCCTCGTGGCATAGCAGTAGAAGGTGAGCTTGGAAGATTAGTGGGTATAGAAGAGCATGTGGTAGTGTCCGAGAGAGAAGCCACCTATACAGACCCTGATAAAGCAGTAGAATTTGTAGAAAGAACAGGAGTAGATTCTTTAGCTATAGCAATAGGGACAAGTCATGGAGCATATAAATTCAAAGGAGAGCCAAAGCTTGACTTTAATATATTAAGGGAGACTGCTAAAAAACTTCCTGGATTCCCATTAGTACTTCATGGAGCTTCATCAGTCCTCCCAGAATATGTGGAAAAGGCAAATAAAT
>DAOSUP010000042.1:0-3823 GCA_035378845.1 Dictyoglomaceae bacterium | reverse complement strand
CCCTGATTACCTTCTTATTAGAAGTTTAGGACTTATGAATAATTTTTTAGTATACATCCTCCCTGGTCTTATAAGTCCATTTAATATAATTCTTATCAGAGCATACATGGAGAATCTTCCTATAGAGCTTCAAGAGTCTGCTATGCTTGATGGAGCAAATGATTTTGTAATATTCTTTAAAGTAGTATTTCCATTATGCCTACCTGTTTTAGCTACTATTGCACTCTTTGTAGCTGTAGGACATTGGAATTCTTGGTTTGATACATATTTATATTGTGGAGGAAATAAGAATTTAACTACACTACAGTATGAGCTTCAAAAGATTCTTGCTAATACTGCTTCTTCTTCTACTATTGATTATTATAGCAATCTGGATCCCACAAGAACTATGAGGGTAACTCCTCAGTCTCTAAGAATGGCTATGACCATCATTACAACTCTTCCTATCGTTTTTATTTATCCGTTTGTCCAAAAATATTTTATTAAAGGTATGACCTTAGGAGCAATAAGGTCATGAGGAGGGAGGTGTTAAAGAAAAGTTTTTCCCTTATGGATCCTAAACTTTTTTAAAAGGGGTGAGAGAATGAGAGTATTTAAGAGAATTTTTAGTTGGGTTTTAGCATTGTCTCTATTAATGCTGAGCTTAGGGATAAGTGTAGGGGTTGAGGTTGCAAATGCCCAGGCAAAATTATATAAACCTCTAAATCCTACGCCTGAAGCAAAGAATCCTGTAACCTTTAAAGTATATATTGGAGAAGTGAATCCTAACGATGATCAGTATAGAAGCCCTGTAGCACAAAAGATAAAAGAACTTACAGGAGTAACACTGGATATAGAATATGCACCAAATCAAGCAGCAGTAAGAGAAAAGATACAAATAATGGCTGCAAGTGGAGACTATCCTGATCTCGTCTATGCTAAGGGAGATCTGGAGCTTCTAAAAGATGCAGGTGCATTAATTTCTATGGATGATTTAATTGATAAGTATGCGCCAAATATAAAGAAAGCATATGGAGATAATTTAAAGAGACTGAAGTGGAGTAAGGACGATCCTCATATATATTGCTTAGGTGCATATGGAACTGATAACGATAGGGTTTTGGATGTAGATGGTGGCTTTATGCTTCAGCATAGAGTAATAATGGAACTTGGATATCCTAAAATCAGAACTTTGCAAGATTTTGAAAATGCCATTAAAAAGTATTATAAGAAGCATCCAACCACTGATGGTCTTCCCACCATTCCCTTAACTCTTTGTGCAGATGATTGGAGAACGGTAATAAGTGTAACAAACCCAGCATTTCAGGCGACAGGAGCGCCAGATGATGGTGAAATTTATGTAGATCCAAAAACCTTAAAATGTGTATTTCATTACAAGAGACCCATAGAGAAAACATACTTTAGATGGTTAAACCATATGTGGAACGAGGGGCTTCTTGATAAAGAGACATTTATTCAAAAAGAAGATAGTTATAAAGCCAAAATTGCAAATGGTAGGGTACTTGCTCTTATTGATGCTGGATGGGCTGTAGGAGAACCTCTTACAGCTTTGAGAAGGGCAGGGAAATATGACTATATGTATGGATACTATCCTGTAACTGTAAGTGCATCAGTAAAACAAGCTCCTCCTGATGTAAGAACCGGATATACTGGTGGTTGGGGTATTGCTATTACAAAGAGCTGTAAGGATCCTGTAAGAGCTATAAAATTCCTTGACTGGCTATGCTCAGAAGATTCCAATATCTTAAGACAATGGGGAATAGAAGGAGTGCATCATACTTACGTAGATGGTAAAAGAGTATTCTTACCTGAGGTAGAGAAGGCAAGGACAACGGATCCTTATTTTGGGAGAAAGACAGGAATTGGAGTCTATATTTATCCTTGGCCAAGACTCCCTAATTACTATATTGATTCCACTGGAAATCCTGTAGTGCCAGATACAAGAAAGGAAGATATTAGAAAGAATTACACAGATGTTGAAAAGAAAGTTCTTGCAGCTTACGGAGTAGAGATTTGGAAGGATCTATTCCCGAAGGCTGAAGAATATCCAGTAAAAACATGGGGATACCTCTGGATGTATTCAACTCCTGATGAAGATATAAGAGCTATTGGTAATAAACTCTTTGATTATGTCATAAGAACTATACCTAAGGTAGTTATGGCACCAACAAAAGACTTTGATAAAGTATGGTCAGATTTCTTGAAGGGTATGGATGACTTAGGGGCAAAGAAATATGAGGATTATAAGACGAAACAAATAAAAGAAATGGTTAACTTCTGGAAGAAGTAAAATATTCCCTCCTACAATATTAAAGGGGCAGGGTAATAAACCCTGTCCCCTTTTTATTTTGTATTTGTAGCTTAAGAGTACATTTTTGTTACCACGTATTCTATTAGTCTATCTGGTGCTATGCGTCTTAAAAATGCAATTAACTTATATTCTGCACCTACTACTTCCCTTATAGGTGGATTCTTACTTTCAATTACTTTAGCTACAGCCTTAACAACTATCTCTGGTCCTGGTCCATTCATCTCTGATTTTTCCATAGACTCAATAGCTCGCTGGCATCGTTCTTTATAGGGTGTATCTCCCTTGGCTGCTTTTGTCCATATTCTGCTTGATGTAAATCCTGTTCTTATATCACCTGGTTCTATAAGTGTAACTTTTATGCCAAAGGGTTTGACCTCTATACGCATGGCTTGAGATAGAGCTTCTAAAGCATATTTACTGGCACTATACATAGATTGATATGGAATAGCTATAAAGCCAGCTACGGAGCTTATATTAATAATAAGCCCATTTCCTTTAGCTCGCATGTATGGAAGTACTGCTCTGCATACACGTAGTACACCAAAGAAGTTAGTATTGAATTCATCCATAGCCTCCTGTGGTGATGTATCCTCTACAGCACCAGCTAAGCCGTATCCTGCACAGTTTATAGCAATATCTACAGTTCCTTCTCTATCTGCAATATATTTCACAACTTCATTTACCATTTCATCATCCTGTACGTCCATACGTAACATATTTAAAAATCCGCCATTTTTATCATTTGTGATAATGCTACCATCGCCATGACGTGAAGTACCATATACATGATAACCTTGATCCTTCAGATATTCTGCACATGCTTTACCTATACCTGATGAAGCACCAGTTATGAGCACAGATTTACCGTATAACATATGAGCCCCCTATCCATTATCTATTAAGAATATTCTATGTCATTTCTGTTTTTGTTTCTACATTTAATAGTTTTTTATTGAACTATGAACATCATTATAGCCAGTGCTGCAAATACACCTCCTACAATCTTACTTAAAACAGTCTCATTAACCTTATTAGCGAATTTTGCTGCAAAACGTCCACCGATTATGGTTCCTATTGCTCCAAATATGGCAGCTTTAAATGGGAGGTTAGAAGAAAGAGCATGACCTATAGCTCCTGATGCTGCAGTAAATGCCATTATAAGAGTAGATGTGCCTATACCTTCATGCATATTGTACTGCATAACAAATACCAATATAAGGAGTATCATAACTCCGCCGCCTGCTCCCAGCAAACCACTTATGATACCTACCAAAAAGCCAAGGAGTAATCCAGAAATTATTACGTTTGATCTTAAAAATCTTAATATTCCAGATTGCTGGGAAGCAGCTCTATTATAGTTAAAATCAGGCATATTAGATTTAATTCCTCTAAACCAGAATATTACTGCTGTGATTAGTAGGAAAATGCTAAAAGCATTGCTTAAATTTGTAGCAGAAGTATGTGATGAGAGTAAACTTCCTATTTGGGCACCTACTATGGAGCCTATAGCTA
>DAOSUP010000041.1:0-3850 GCA_035378845.1 Dictyoglomaceae bacterium | reverse complement strand
CTATCTAAAAGCAAAAAGAGGAGAATGTTAAAATTTTAAGATCCCCCTTCCCCCTCCCCCAAAAGTAGCCTATTAGAAAAGATAGTTTATTTTCGCTCTATATCATTTGATAATCAAATTCGGTCTTTTACATAAGTCTTTAAACACATAGCTTAAAAAATACGTATATTCATCTCTTTTCTATTTTTAAAAATCTTTTCTTTTTACAGCCTTTTTATATACATTTTAACGATTATTTTCTTAAGTTAATGTAGTATAATAAATAATCACCTCAGAGGAGGTAATGATATGAAATACTTAGAAAATTTAATACCTCTTCTTTTAAAATTTAAAAATCAAGAAGAAGTTATAAATAGAGCTGTAGAAAAGACTGTAGGAGTCATTAAAAAAGGTGGAATAATACATATATTTGGGATAGGTCATTTTAATACTATCTGTGAAGAATTCTTCTATAGACCTGGCTGTCTTGTATGTATAAATCCTATCTTTGAGCCAAGTACTATGCTACATAATAGAAACTTTAAATCTACATTTTTAAACAAAACAGAAGGATGCGGGAAAACTATCCTTGATAAATATGACTTAAGGGAAGATGAAATATTATATATACTTTCTTACTCTGGAAGAGACACCATAGTTATTGACGTAGCCTTAGAAGCTAAAAAAAGAGGGCTTTTTATAACAGCTTTAGTAAATGAACAAAATGCTAACTTCCCTTCTAAACATTCCTCGGGAAAGAATTTAAGAGATGTCTCTGATCTAACTATCTTACTTCCAGGACCTCCTGAAGATACTCTTGTTCCTATAGGAGATATAGAAGTAGGACCTGTCTCCAATATTTTAGCTTCTGTAGTTTTAAATATCATATTTACAGAAACTGCCGAAGAATTAGAAAGGGCTGGTATTACACCTCCAGTTTTTAAATGGCCTACCTCTCCAAAGGAAGAAGAAAGTAATGAAAGACTCATAAAAATCTATAAAGAAAGGATAAAAAGCCTATAAAGATGAGAAAAATTCTATTAGGTAACATTATATTAAGAGATAGTATTATAGAGCATGGATATGTGGAGATAGAAGGAGATAAAATTGTAAGTGTTGGAGAAGGAAAAAAGTACAAAGGAAAGGATGCAGAACTTTTTGATTTTAGCAATCTATATATTTCTCCTGGATTTATTGATGTACATATCCATGGCTCTTTTGGAAGAGATGTGATAGATGGAGAATCAGAATCATTAGAGATCATCTCCCAGTTTATTGCAAAACATGGAACTACCGGCTTTCTTCCTACAATAGTTACGGCACCTCTTAAGGATATGAGAAAGAGCGTAGAGAATATTGAAAATTTTATAGAGAGAAAAAATTTTAATGGAGCAAAGATTTTAGGAATACATCTTGAAGGACCTTTTTTGAATGCAAAATATAAAGGAGCTCAAAGAGAAGATTGTCTCTTACCGCCAAAAATAGAATATTTAGAAGAGCTTATTTCGGAGAACCTAAAGCTGATGACTATTGCACCAGAAATTGAAGGATCCTTTGATATTATCAGGTATCTATCCAAAAGAAATGTAAAAATCTCTGCAGGACATACTGATGCTACTGCAGAGATCATAGAGCACGCAATAAGCCTTGGGCTTTCCCATGTTACTCATCTTTTCAATGGAATGAGACCTCTCCATCATAGAGATCCTGGAATAATAGGAGTTTCTCTCATTAACGACCAACTAAGTGTGGAGATCATAGCAGATGGATATCATCTTGCAGATCACATATTAACCCTTGTCACTAAGGTAAAACCAAAGGAAAAAGTTATACTTATTACTGATGCCATAGAAGCCGCAGGACTTCCTGATGGAGATTATGAACTCTCCAAACAAAAGGTTATTGTAAAAAATGGAAAGGCAACCCTTGAAAATGGAACCTTAGCAGGAAGCAGTTTAACACTAAATAAAGCTGTAAAAAATATGGTGGAAAGAGCAAAACTTGATATAAAAGATGCAGTTTTTATGGCATCTTATTCGCCTGCAAAATTATTAGGTTTAGAGAATAAAGGAAGCATTGAGGTAGGTAAAGATGCAGATATCACTGTATTTGATAAAAATTTTGATGTAGCATTTACCATGGTAGAAGGAACGATCGTTTATAGAAAATCTTTAAAATAACTTTAGATCTACTCTACCTGCTGCCCCAAAAATTTTTGTAACTACCACATCAAGATTCTCTTTTTTCCTCTCTGAGATCCAAAGCTTTGCATATTTATCAGCAAAAGCTACAAAATCAGAGTAAGAAAGTTCATTTCTCACCCTTTTTAGCCCTATTCTTAGCATATCTCTAATAAGAGCAAGATCCTCAGGAAGTGCTATCTCTTCTATTCTCTCCAAAGTCTCAGTATATTTTGCCAAAAGTCTATTTTTGTCTGTTAAAAGTGCTGTAATCTGGGCATAATAATCACTCCAGAAATCACCTGTGGACTTTAAATCTTCATGAGAAACATAAGTATAGTACCTATAGCTAAAATCTCCAAGAAAAACATGCTTAATAGTTTCTACAATATCATTCTCTCCTAATATCTTTCTTACATTCAAAATCTCTTCTCTTTCACCTGTAAGTGCCATCCATTTCTCTTCCCACATTCCAACTCCCTCTGCAATCTCCATCGCTGCAAGGAGCAAAGGATAAAGATAGGAATGAAGACATTCTGCGCCATCATCTCCCCAAGAAGTTATGAGAAATCCTGGAAGCTTCTTTCTTTTTGCAGGAAGCAAGAAATTTTTTATATTATAAATAGCAATGTCAAAATTTGGATAAAACCTACCCCAGTTAGAAAGCCCTGGACATGCAAGCTCCTTTTCTACTCTTTCTCCAAACATATCTATCTTCTTTTCAAAATGTTCCTCAGGAAGATGCGTATAATCCCAGTTAGCAATAATGGTATCATCCCATATGTCACTTTCAAGGACTACTTTCCATCTTTCTTTTTCCTCTTCTCTTAGATACATACCTGTTAGCATATCACCCCAAACCATAGGAATCTTCCCACTTTCCTTTACCATATTAATAAGTGTCCTATGATATCCCTCAAAAAGTTCAGGTCCTTGAAATACTCCTGTCTTATCCAAACTCCTTCCTCTTCCTAAAGCCCAAGTCTCATCTCCACCTATATGAATATACCTTGAAGGGAAAAACTCAATCACTTCTTCCAAAAGATCATAAGCAAATTTTTTTGCATCTTCATTAGATATATCTAAACATCCCTCTTGAGGTACATGCCACTCACTAAACTTTCTAAAATCAGGAAGAGAAAGAATATTTTCCATATGTCCACAAAGTTCTAAAGATGGAAATACCTCTATCCCAAGATTTTTTCCATAATCTATAATCTCCCTTAACTCTTCCCTCTGAAGTCTACCTCTAAGCATTCCAATCTGAGGATATTTATCCCATGGAAAGAGATCTTCAAAATATATTCCTAAATAGTTATATTTCAGAAGAAATAAAAAACGAAGAAGTTTTTTAAATGCATCTAAATTTAGCACTCCACCTCTGGCAAGATCCACATGATATCCTCTAAATAAAAAGGATAGCTTTTCTTCTATTAGTACTTCAGGGAGCTTGTCTTTATTTTCCATCAAAAGTTGAAGAATCGTTGCAAAGCATATATTCTTATCTCCCCAAATATTTATCTCCCTTTCTTTAATCTCTATTCCAGTTCCTTCTCTCTGCATCCAGTTTATCTTCCAACTTCCCTTTTTTATCTCAAATTCTCTTGATAAAAACTCTGGGAAATTTTGAAAACCATCAAAATCAAACCATCTTCCTCTAAAATATATTCTTTTAGGTTCAGGAACGATTT
>DAOSUP010000040.1:0-4028 GCA_035378845.1 Dictyoglomaceae bacterium | reverse complement strand
ATATGGAGCTGAAAGAAATTGAAACTGGATATTTTATTGTTTCTCTGAAAACAAAGAAAGTAGGAGATTCCATTATAAGAGGAGAGGAATTTTTAGAAATTTTTTCCTCAAAACCTCTTTTATTAAATCAAAAAAGGGAAGTGATTTTGAATTGTATAAATTGTTAGTGACAGACTTTGATGGAAGTATAGTAGATAAAAATGAAAGCCTTTCTGAAAAGAATATAAAAGCTGTAAAAAAATTAAGAGAGGCAGGTATTGATTTAACTCTTGCAACTGGTAGAAAATGGTCATCTATTAAACCCTTTGCTAAGACTTTAGAAATAACATTGCCTATAATACTTTATAATGGTGCAGGATTATTTTCTCCTACTGAAGACAGATGGCTATTCAAGAAAAGTTTAGATAAAAATGCCATTCAAGAAGTTCTAAATATTTTGGAAAAATATATATCCGCTATAGATGTTGGAGTATATTATAATGATATGTTAATAAGAGGAGAAGATGGCATAGAGATTATGCGTAGCGAGAAAGAAGTTACTAAACTTTTTATAGAGGCAGATCAATCTTTATTGACCAATCTTAGAAATGAATTTAACAATAACCATGTTTCTCATTATAATATAGTCTTCTCAGCTCCTATTTATTTAGAGATACTTCCCGTAGGAGCTTCTAAAGGAAAAGCTTTAGAGTATCTTTTATCTTTGTTGAAAATATCCCCAAAAGAAGTTATTGCACTGGGAGATTATGATAACGATCTTGATATGTTTCAAAATGCAGCTTTAGGAATTACTCTAAAAAATGGTTCAGAAGATCTTAAGAAAGCTGCCGACTATATATTAGATGCAGATCCTACTGAGTCAATTTATGAAATTGCAACTAAAATTTTAAAATTAAATGTGTGAGGTGATTTAAGATGTTTCTTGTTATTAGTACTTTAGGAAAAATAGAAGATGCAGAAAAAATTGCTAACATCTTGTTAGAAGAAAAACTTATTGCTTGTGCCAATATTATTCCAAATGTAAAGTCATTCTTTTACTGGAATCAGGAGAAACAAGAGACAGAAGAAGTAATATTGTTATTAAAGACTGATAAAGAAAAATTCTCATCTCTTGTTAAAAGACTTAAAGAACTGCACCCTTATGAACTTCCTGAGATTATCGGTATCCCAGTAAATTATGGACTTCCGGAATATCTAACATGGATAAAGGAATCAGTGGGTTAGATGTTAAGTTTATGAAGGAATCTCTGAAAGAAGCAAGAAAAGCTTTTAGAAATGGGGAAGTTCCAGTTGGAGCAGTTGTTGTATTGAATAATGAGATTATAGCAAGAGGATATAATGTTAGAGAAAATAAAAAAGATCCAATTTTACATGCAGAGATTGAAGTTTTGAGAAAAGCCTCTAAAAAGCTAAAAAACTGGCGATTAAATGATTGTACTTTATATGTTACCTTAGAACCTTGTCTCATGTGTTTTGGAGCAATTTTACAAGCAAGAATTAAAAGGGTAGTTTATGGTGCTCCAAATATAGAAGAAGGATTTACAAATTTTATTTTAGAAGAGGCTATTAAAAAGAAATGGGACAAGATTGAAGTGTTTCCTAAAGTTTTAGAAGAAGATTGCAAAGAAATTATAAAAGACTTTTTTGAGACCTTAAGGAGTTCACCCTCGTAAAAATTTATGCTAAAATACATAAGTACGGAGAGGTGGCTGAGTGGACGAAGGCGCTCGCCTGGAGAGCGAGTGGGCTGCGACAGCGGTCTCGTGGGTTCGAATCCCACCCTCTCCGCCATTTTAGTTTAATGGAGAAATCTTAAAGTGAATGAACTAAAAAGTTTATTAAGTACTGGCAGTGTAATAATAAGTTTTATTTTTGGATTTTTTGCAGCCTATGCTGTAGTAAAAGAATTGAATTTTTCAATATTATTTAAAAATGAAAAGAGTTTTGGAGCTTGGATAGCTAAAATTATAATTTTTATAATCATATGCTCAGCTGTATGGGTAATATTAAGTTCTTTTTTTATTCTTATAAGAATTCAAGAATAAATTTTTCCAGGGCTATGCTTAGGTGGGGAGCTAGCGGTGCCCTGTACCTGCAATCCGCTATAGCAGGACCGAAAGGCCACCCGAGGTTTAGTCTTGTAGAAAAACATGGAGAAAAGGGGACAATGATGGTCAGGAGCTATGCACTAAGAGAACTTCAAACCCCGCCAGGTCCGAGAGGAAGCAACGGTAAGAAGTTTCTTTTAGGTGCCGTAGTAAACCTGATCGGAGCTTACCTATCTCTTTGTATCTGTAAGGCTAAAACGACGGTGGAGGCATAGCCCTGGCTCTACTTCTTAAAATGTGGACTGATACACATACCCATCTTAATGATGAACGGTTGTATCCTTATTGGGGGGATATACTTCAGAGAGCAAAAGATAAAGGGGTAGATAGGGTTTTTGTTGTAGGATACGATCTTGAATCTAGTAAACTTGCTTTATCTTTGAGTAAAGAAGATCAAATTTATCCAATTGTTGGAGTTCATCCTCATGAAACTGAGAATTTCTCATTTAATGAAGAGGAATGGGATACTTTTATAACTCCAAAGACTTTGGGAATCGGAGAAACAGGTTTAGATTACTATAAAATGTATTCTTCTAAAGAAAAACAAAAAGAAATGTTTATTAACTTTATCCACTATGCAAAAAAGAAAAAACTTCCTGTAATAATACACTGTAGAGATGCTTGGGAAGATTTAATTGATATTATGAAGACAGAAAAAGTGTACGAAATAGGTGGGATAATGCATAGTTATAGTGGAAGTTATGAAAATGCTAAAATAATGGCTGAATGGAATTTTCTGTTTAGTTTTTCTGGACTTATTACTTATAAGAATGCTAATAATCTAAGGGAGGTATTAAAAAAACTTCCCTTAGATCTAATAATTATAGAGACAGACTCTCCTTACTTAGCTCCACAATCCAAAAGAGGAAAAATAAATGAGCCTGCAAACCTTATTGAAATAGCAGAAAAAGTAGCAGAGATAAAAAATTTAGAACTGGAAACTCTTTCAGGAATAATGGATGAAAATTTAGAAAGATTGTTTAGAGGAAAACTGTGAATACTTTATATACTATTGATGATAATCTTTACTTAAATATTACAAACAAGTGTACTAACCGCTGCGTATTTTGTATTGGGAATTTTACAGACACAGCTGGAAATAAAAATTTGTGGTTGGAAAGAGAACCTACTTCTCAAGAAGTTATAGCTGATTTATCTATGTTAGATCTAAAGATGTATAAAGAAGTGGTATTTTGTGGATTTGGAGAACCTCTTTTGAGAATTGAGTTAGTAAAAAAAATAAGCAGTTTTATCAAAGAAAAATATCCAGAAAAAAAGATAAGAATAGATACAAATGGACATGCTAATCTTTTTCATGGAAGAAATATAGTTCCTGAACTAGCTCCATATATTAATGCGATATCAATCAGTTTAAATGCAGAAAATAAAGGGAAATATAATAAAATTTCACGTCCTTTATTTGAAGATGCGTATGACTATCTTTTAGACTTTATTGCTTTATCTAAAAATTATATAAAAGATGTAACTGCTACTGTGGTAGATTTACCATCAGTTGATATAGAAAAATGTAAAGAAATAGCTGATAAATTAAATGTGAATTTTAGAGTCCGAGATTTTATAAGAAATTTATGATTTTATTTTAGTTAAGAGTGCTTATTAGACTCTATTAATCAAAGATTTTTTAAATTTTATAATATGAGGATTCTAAGGTTTAGGATTTTATTTGAGAGAAAATAAAAAACCCTCTTGTCAAAGTTAATAGTATATGATAGAATGCATACTGCCTGAGTAAAAAGCAGGCGAATGTACCTTAGAAAGAGGGAGAATAAGGAGAAGAGAAGCGGGCAAAGAGAAAAAAAAGGGTTTAGGATCAGCCCAAGCGGCTGATATATAGGATATATATATTGGACGGAGGGTTTGATCCTGGCTCAGGATGAACGCTGGCGGCGTGCCTAAGGC
>DAOSUP010000039.1:0-4148 GCA_035378845.1 Dictyoglomaceae bacterium | reverse complement strand
TAAGAGAGCTTTGTAATAATCCTGATAGAGTTTGGATGCCTAAGGGAGGAGAACCAGTAATAGGACTTTTAGAAAAAATGGAGGTCTTAGCATGAAGACATTATACGAGTCTGATTTTCTTGTCATAAGAGATGAGATTAAGTGTATTAGATGTAATGTTTGTGTAAGACAATGTGCTAATAGCGTACATGAATATGATGATGAAGAGGATAGAATAATCTCTGATAATTCAAAATGTGTAGGATGTCATAGATGTGTAGCTTTGTGTCCTACAAAAGCAATAACAATAACAAGAAATCCTTTAGATTTTAGAGAAAATTATCAATGGAATGCAAGAGCGATAAAAGACATATATAAACAAGCAGAAACTGGAGGTGTTCTTTTAACAGGAATGGGAAATGATAAACCTTATCCTATATATTGGGACAAGCTTTTAATAAATGCAAGCCAAGTAACAAATCCCTCCATTGATCCTTTAAGAGAACCTATGGAAATAAAAACTTTTATTGGTAGAAAACCAGAAAAATTAGAATTTGATGAGAATGGAAGACTTTTAATAGACCCACCTCCACAATTAGAATTGGAAGTCCCTATTATCTTTTCTGCTATGTCTTTTGGCTCTATCAGTATTAATGCCTCTGAATCCTTAGCAAGAGCTGCAGTAGAGGTAGGAACCTACTGGAATACAGGTGAAGGTGGACTTCATAAAAGACTTTATCCATATAAACATCGTGCTATAGTCCAGTGCGCTTCTGGAAGATTTGGAGTAAATATAGAATATTTAAATTCTGGAGCTGCCATTGAGATAAAAATTGGACAAGGAGCAAAACCTGGAATAGGTGGGCATCTCCCTGGAGAAAAGGTAGGAGAAGAAGTATCAGCTACACGTATGATTCCTATAGGTACGGATGCTTTATCTCCAGCTCCTCAACATGATATCTATTCTATTGAAGACTTACGACAACTTATTTTTGCAATAAAGGAGGCAGTAAATTATGAAAAACCTGTAGGAGTAAAGATTGCTGCAGTTCATAATATAGCGGCAATTGCTTCTGGCGTTGTAAGGGCTGGAGCAGATTTCATAGTTATAGATGGATTTAGAGGAGGAACAGGGGCAGCACCTACAAGAATAAGGGATAATGTGGGAATCCCTATAGAATTAGCGTTAGCAATGGTAGACTCATACTTAAGGGAAGAAAAGATAAGAAATCAAGTATCTATAATAGTAGCAGGCTCTATAAGAAATAGTGCTGATGTAATTAAGGCAATTGCTTTAGGAGCTGATGCCGTCTACATTGCTACTGCTGCTCTTATATCCTTAGGTTGTCACCTATGTCAAAATTGCCATACAGGAAGATGCAATTGGGGTATTGCCACTCAGGATCCAAACTTAGTAAAAAGACTAAACCCAGAAATAGGAGCCAAAAGAGCAGCAAATCTTTTAAAAGCATGGACCTATGAGATAAAGGAAATGTTAGGAGGTATGGGTATAAATGCCATAGAAAGTTTAAGAGGAAATAGATTAATGCTTAGAGGTATAGATTTAAATGAAAAGGAACTCTCTATTTTAGGGGTAAAATATGCCGGGGAGGGAATATAAAAATGTTAGTTAAAACTAAAAAGAGAATATATCCCAAGGAAGAAGTATGTATTGGATGCCATCTTTGTGAAATTTATTGCGTCCTTGCTCATTCTGGAACGAAAGATCTAATTAAGGCTTTTAGAAAGAAGGATAGACCTTTTCCAAAAGTTATTGTAGAAGAAAAAGAGGGATCTTATATAACTTTTGCCTTGCAGTGCCGTCATTGTGATGATCCCTTATGCACCAAGGCTTGTATTACAGGTGCTATGCATAGGGATGAAAAGATAGGAGCCATTTTATGTGATGAAGAAAGATGTGTAGGTTGTTGGTCCTGTATTTTAGTATGCCCATATGGAGCAATAAGAAGAGGAGAGAATAAAAAAGTAGCTTCAAAATGTGATCTTTGCATTGAAAGAGGAGAACCTATATGTGTTCAAAACTGTCCTAACTCTGCTTTAGAACTCATTGATATCTAAGGAGGGAATTATTTTGAAATATGTAATAATAGGAAATTCCATTGCTGCTGCAGGCTGTATAGAGGGAATAAGAAAAGTAGATAATGAGAATGAAATTTTAGTAATCTCACAAGAACCATATCATATATATTCAAGACCATTAATATCTTATTGGCTTTCGGGAAGAATAGATGAGCAAAAAATCTATTACCGTCCTCAAGACTATTATGAAAAATATAAAGTAACACCCATTTTAGGAAGAAGAGTAGAAAAAGTAGATTTTAATAAGAAGAGATTATATTTAGACAACAATGAAGAAACCTATTATGATAAGCTATTAATAGCTACTGGAGGAAAACCATTCATTCCTAATATTCCGGGTCTTGATAAGAGAGATATTTTTACATTTATAAAGTTTGATGACGTAAAAGCAATAGATAAAGAAATTTATCCTACGCTGAAAGCAGTAGTTGTTGGAGGAGGACTAAGTGGATTAAAGGCAGCAGAAACTTTAGCAAAAAGGGGATGTAAAGTAACTGTTGTAGAACTCGCAGAAAGAATCTTAGGTTCCATCTTAGATGATGAGGGAGCAAGATTAATCCAAGAAGAGTTAGAGAAACATGGAATTACATTCACTTTAAAAAATTCCATAACAGAAATTTTAGGAGAGGAAAAAGTAGAAAAGGTAAAACTTCAAACCAAAGAAGAAATCCCTACTGATTTACTTATCTTTTCCATAGGAGTGATTCCTAATGTAGACATTTTTAAAGATACAGCTCTAAAAATTAATAGAGGAATAACTGTAAACACAAAAATGGAGACAAACATTCCAAATGTTTATGCTGCAGGAGACGTAGTAGAGATTTTTGACATAATCTTAGGAGAGAGAAGAATAATTCCTATTTTACCTAATGCATACATTCAGGGGGAAGTTGCAGGAATGAATATGGCAGGAAAAATTTTTGATTATGAAGGAAGCTTTCCTATAAATTCTATAGGCTTTTTTGATAGTCATATAATGACAGGAGGAATTGTAAATCCAAAAGAAGATTGTGAGATATTAAAAAGATTAGAAAAAGATAAAAAGATATACAGAAAGATATATCTAAAAGATGGAAGAATTTTAGGATTCATATTTATAAACTCCTTTGATAGGACAGGAATAATTGTAGACCTAATAAAAAATAAAATAGATGTATCCAGCTTCAAAGCAAGACTCCTCTTAGATAATTTTGGATTTTTAGATCTTCCAAGGGAAATAAGAAAAGAAAAAATATGGAGGGTATAAATATGAAGACAATAGAAGATATGATTACTATAGATGGTAAGAATCTACATTATAAAGTCCTTAATGAGCAAATAAGAGAAAAATTAAAAGAAGGATATAAAAAAATAAAAGTAATTAATATTAATGGACAAAGATATATTGGGGCAGGACTCATTTTCCCAGATAGAAAAATAGAAATATATGGAACTCCAGGAAATGACTTAGGAATTTTTACAAATGGAATTAAAATAGAAGTGCATGAAAATAGCCAAGATGGTGTAGGAAACACTATGAATGATGGGGAAATAGTAATTCATGGATCCTCCGGAGATATCTTAGGCTATGGAATGAGAGGTGGAAAAATATTTGTAAAAGGGAATGTGGGTTATAGAGTAGGAATACATATGAAGGAATATAAGGAGAAAATTCCTGTAATCGTTATTGGAGGAACAACTGGAGATTTCTTAGGAGAATACATAGTAGGAGGTAGAATTATTGTACTTGGCTTAAATACAAAAAAGGATGAAGACCTTTGTGGATATTTTTGTAGTACAGGAATTCATGGGGGAACCATTTACTTTAGAGGAAAAATCCCTGATTATAAATTAGGAAGAGAAGGTAAAATAGTAGAAATAGATGAAGAAGATAAAATATTTATAGAAGAACACGTAAAGAAATTTTCTGAGTATTTTAATATTGATTTTGACCATATAATTGGAAAACCATTCTTTAAGGTTATTCCATATAATAAGAGACCCTATGAAAAACTTTATACATACTAAAAAGAGGGAGATAAAAATCTCCCTCTTTTATTTATAGTACAGGAAAATATGTCTCAAGCTCA
>DAOSUP010000038.1:1208-4854 GCA_035378845.1 Dictyoglomaceae bacterium | reverse complement strand
CTCTGAAAACCAGTGCAGAAGAAAGATTGCCCCTTTGTCTTAAATCCACAAATGGGGCAAAACCAAAATACTCCTCAGGATTAAAAGGAAGCGGTGGTATACTTCTTCCCTCAGGCAAACGATAAAGATTTGATGTGGAATAAGAATAAGGAGTTCTTAACTCTCCTTGAAGATTTGTCAGTCTCCTTACTACCTGAGACATTATATCTTGTCTGAAACCTATATTAATATTTTTGGGGATTATGGGAAATATTAAAAAGCCCACAAAAGAAACACAAAGAAGAACCCCTGAGATATATTTAGAAGATACCTTGTAATTATTTAAGTAGGAAAGGGTTATTATAACTCCGATCATAAAAAAGAGAAGAAAGACAATAAAGATAGATTCACGAGCAAAAATTCCTGCAATTACCATGAGAATAAAACTTACAAAAAAGGAAAAAGAAAGATCAAGCCTTGTAGGTAGATCAAAACTATGGACAGCATTTAGATTTATAAGAAAGGTAGCAAGGGGAATACGAGGATCAAAAGGATTCCTTATCAGTTCTATAAAAAACTGTCTTAGAAGGTAGATCATTCCAAAAGTCATTAGAATCTTCAAAAGAATATTGTTTTTTCTTCTCTGTAGATAGCTAAAAATGTATCCTACGGCAGTTATAAAGATAATAGAGACCACATATAGAGAAGAGAGTCCTACAAAATACCAAACAGAGGTAGTAGCAACAATAATCAGGTAGAAAATAGTAGCTCTTAAACCTATAGAATCTTCTATCTTTTGTTTTGTATATCGTATTCCTTTTCTTTTCATAACTCTAAAGATTTTACTTCATCATTTATATTTTTTTCAAGTTTAGTTATTCATCTTCAAACTCATCATAAAATATTCCAGAAATGAGAGCCTATTGGTTTCTCACAAAAAACGTATTTAAAAATTCCATGGGATTCTCATTTGGAGTATAAATAGCAAAATAAGAGCTCTTATAAGATTTATGGAATTCAACTCCAATAAGAGAATTACTTTTTAATTTTCCTTCCCAAAAAGGAAAGTTTAAAGAGAAAACAAGATCAAAATTCTCATAATCTATATTAACCATCTCCCCCTCTTTAAGCTCTATCTCCCCTAAAAATCTTCTTAATTCATAAATATCCTGAGGGGAAAAACTTTCTCTTTCCATATCCATGATATATACAGGAATATTCATAGAGAAAGAGGATAGAAGAATAGAGTGGACAAATCTAAGTAGCTGATCAAACTCCTTTTCAGATATTTCATCCTTTTTAGGAACCACGTTGTCAATAAGAATAGAAAGTGTCCTCTTAGTAAGCCTCTCAAAGGTCTTAGATAGAAGCTTGCCTCTCTTTGCAGAAGCCTTCCAGGAAATAATCTTTATAGGATCTTGAGGCTGATAATCTCTTAAAGAATGAAACTCCTCACCTTTTGAAGAGGAAAGTACATAAGAAGATCTACCACTTCCATCTCCTACCAAATACATCTCCTTAGGAATAGGGTAATAAAGAGGATAGACATAGGTCTTAGCATCTACTTTATAATTCTTATCCCAAAAGAATAATCCTAAAACTCCCGAATATCTTACCTTTAACTTATTTATAGAAAAAACACCTCTTTTTTCAAATCTGTAGGGAACAGAGACTTCTTTCTTTTCCTTCCCCTTCAAGCCCATCAAAGGGATCTTTTCCTTATTTAAAATGATATATATTTGCCCTTTAGGAATTCTGCTTTTATTTTCTGCTTGGATATTTATATGATCTTCTTCACCTTCCATAACTAAAAAAGGTGTCTTAACAGAAAATGCTAAGGAAATAGGTTGGATTAGAACTTCAAGAAGATTTAAGAAGAAAAGTCCTAATATAAAAGATGCCATTAAAAGTATAGGAGCAGAACTTACATTTATACCTATTAATACAACAGTAAAATCCCCCACGAAAAGGAGAAAACCTAAAGGAGTAAAGATAAAAATATTCACGGTATCCTAACCTTAGGAATTTTTACCTTCTTTAATACTTCCTTTAGAAGTTCCTCTCTTGCAGATCTACTGGTGCCTTCACCCTCTTTTGGTATTACCCTATGGACAAGAATGGGTACAATCACTTTAATCACATCCTCTGGAATCACATAATCTCTTCCCTCAGAAATAGCAGAACCTTGTGCTCCTCTCATAAGACATATGGATGCCCTGGGACCTGCACCCAAAGAAAAACTTGGATCATCTCTGGTAGCATTTGTTAAATTTACAATGTAATTAAGAATATCCTCATGAATAAATATATTTTTTACCTCTTCTTGGGCAGAAAGAAGATCTTCTCTTGTCCAGACAGGCTTTATCTTCTCTAAGGGATGAATAACTCTCTGAGATTCAAGCATTTGTACCTCTTGTTCTGCTGGAAGATATCCCATGGAAAGAGAGATAAAAAATCTATCCAATTGAGATTCAGGTAATGGATAAGTACCAAAGTGCTCCCTTGGATTTTGAGTTGCAATTACCATAAAGGGGTTAGGAAGAGAATAAAAGGTACCATCAATGGTAACTCCACCTTCATCCATAGCCTCTAAAAGCCCTGCTTGAGTACGTGGCGATGTTCTATTTATCTCATCAGCAAGAAGAATATTCGTAAATACAGGTCCAGGCTTAAATTCAAACTCTAAGGTCTTTGCATTTAAAACATTTACACCCAAAATATCTGATGGCATAGTATCAGGAGTAAATTGAATTCTCTTAAATTGAAGTGCAATACTCTCTGCTAAAGCCTTCACAAGCACAGTTTTTCCAACTCCTGGAACATCTTCAAGAAGTACATTTCCCTTACTTAAAAGAGCGATAATCACATAATCAATAACATCGTCCTTTCCTATGATCACCTTCCTAATATTTTCTTTTAATAGTTTGATCTTTTCTGTTACTTCCCTCAGCGATATACTTTGCATAATTCTATTTTCCTTTCATATTTTTTATCATATGTCTCACAATATATATTATCCCACCTACAGTTACTGCAAAATCAAATATATTTAGGTAAAACTCAAAAGGGAAAAATTTTTGAGAAAAATAATTAATAAATACAATTATCTCTAAAACAAGTCCCATAAAGAGAATTACTAAAATACCTCTATAAAGTTCCATTTTTAACCTCCATAACATTACTAACATTATTATTTTACCTCAAAATTTTAGTTTCTCCACTGCTCTTTTTTTATAAACTCTAACGCTACTCCTTGAGATCTTCAGAAAAGATGCAGCTTCTCTCTCACTCAAGTTTGAGTAAAAAAGTAACATTAAAATTTCCTTCTCCCTTGGAGAAAGGCTTGAAAAATCAATCTCTCTTTTTTCTTCAGGAAAGATTTCTACTTCTAAATTTATATCTTCTATATCTTCTAAACTTTCTTCCTTTTGTACTAACTTATCTCTTACTCTTATCAAAGCATAATAAAGAGATTTTTTAAGATAGGCAGAGAGGTTCCCACGAGAAGGATCATATTTCTTGAGAAGTTCCCATAAAGCAAGCTCTCCTTCTTGTTTGAAATCTTCAAAATCTATATATGGACGGTATAGCAAACCAAGATATTTATAAAGTAGAGGCTTATATGCTAAGTACCATATCTCTATCTCCATATTCCTTCCTCCCTCAA
>DAOSUP010000038.1:0-1108 GCA_035378845.1 Dictyoglomaceae bacterium | reverse complement strand
AGAGGCTTATATGCTAAGTACCATATCTCTATCTCCATATTCCTTCCTCCCTCAAATTTTACTTATATTATATTTACTTATAGTAAAATTTACAAGTATATTTTTGACTATAGGTAAAGAAACTAATTATATAACTATTTAGTGATATAATTAGTTGAAAAGCAAAGGAAGGGAGGACATAAATTTGATACTTAGTGATAGAGATATTAAAGCATATATAAAAGAGGGGAAATTAATTATAGCACCTATGGATGATCCTAAAAGGCAAATTCAACCATCATCAATAGATTTAAGATTAGGAAATACATTTTTACATTTTAAAGTAGAGGGAAAAGCTTTTATAGACCCTACTAAAGACTCTCTTCAAGATTTAATGGGTACCATAGAAGTAGAAGATGGAAAACCATTTTTTTTAAGACCTGGAGAGTTTGTATTAGGTACAACTATTGAGACAATAAAGCTACCTGAAGACTTAGTAGCAAGAGTAGATGGAAGATCAAGCCTTGGAAGATTAGGAGTTATTGTGCATGCTACTGCTGGTTATGTGGATCCAGGGTTTTGTGGACAGATAACTCTTGAGCTTTCTAATATAAATCATGTGCCCATTGCCTTATATCCTGGAATGAGAATATGTCAAATATCCTTTTACACCCTGACATCTCCCGCAGAAACCCCTTACTACAAAAAAGAGGGAAGCAAATATCAGAATCAAAAAGGACCCACAGCAAGTAAGCTTGATATAGATTTTTGTAAAAAGGAGGAATAAGAAAATGGAGTGGGAAAAAGTATCTTTTGGAAAGAGACAACTTTGCTATGAGATTAGAAACAAAACTCAAAAAATGGTAGTTTCAGCAGATGTAGGACCAAGAATATTATTCTTTGGGTTTAAAGATGGAGAGAATGTACTTTTCCATGATCCAGAGGAGACTTTATCCATAGGAGAATGGAAATTTTATGGGGGACATCGTTTCTGGATCTCTCCTGAGTCTAAAAACACATATAATCCTGATAGTGTCCCTTGCAAAGTACATGAAGGGGAAAATAGTATAAGTTTCATCTCTTTTGATCCTATTACAGAGCTTGAGAAAACCATAACTATAATGGAAAA
>DAOSUP010000037.1:0-5528 GCA_035378845.1 Dictyoglomaceae bacterium | reverse complement strand
CAAGATTGTAAATAGTTTGTTCTGTTTCATTCTATTCCCATAACAATCCATTTTTGCCAATGACGTATAACTCATTCATAAACGAAGTATTTTGCCTATGCCGATTTTGGCTGAATCTTCCATCTTTCACAGATTTTGTCATTTGATCACCCCCTGATTAACATTTTATCTACCTAAATGATAGGTAGCTTTTTCCTTTACAAGATTCTCTTAAAGAGGATTCCTCTACAAAGATGTTCAATTTCGTTTCTTGCAATGATATTTTAAAAGATTAGATCTAAGTTGATTAATTGCCCTTAAAAACTTCAAAATCTTCTCTAAAGTTCCATTAATAGTTATTTTATAATGTTATTATAATAATTTTTTTAATATTGTCAAAATTTTTCCTACCTCTGATACACAATGCTTTTCTTACTTTTGTATGTATAATCTATTTATGAATAACTATGCTAAATCTGTATTATCTTTTTTGAAAGAGCTTTTAAGATTTCAGTCCTATGTGTAATTATACAAACAGTTTTATCCTTGCTATGAGCAATAAGTCTTGCAAGTAAAATTCTTTCTTTCTCATCCTAAGAGACATCTACAGAATTTTCTGCAATTTCATAGTCTAAACTGAATGGTAAACTCATCTTGTTTAAAATTTCTGACATATACTCTCTTTCAAGAGAAGCATCTCCAAGCCTTATTCTCTCTTCAATTGTGCTTAGAAATAGTGTTTATATTATATATATTTATAAATATATTTCCTGATGTTTGTGAAACATCTTTTAAAATTAAAGAAGTAATTGAATCTAAAATTAATTTGTATAAAAATGGCAAAGCAACAAATATTAAGGAATATCTCGGGTATATTCCTTATGCTGAAGGTCATAATGCCTTCCATCAAAGTAAATGTGATTAATATCAACGGGTTTCATTTTATCACCTCCAATTTATTCTTAGTAATTTCACCTAAGGTCTTATGGATAAAGGAAGTTGCCGAAAGGCAATTTGGGGGGCAAATAGGAGCGAAATTTTATATCCTCTATTATATGCCGTCAGCAAATAGCTTGTAAATTGTCATTCTTTCATCCTCCATCTAAAGCAAAAAATACCCAGAACGAAGAATCCTACTGTATAGGCAAGAACCAAGCCCAAATTGGTTGTAATATCACTGAAACCAGCCCCCATCAATACATCTCTTGCAGCATCAACGGCACAGGCAAAAGGAAGAGCATATCCAATTCCCTGAAATATACCACCTATCGCTTTCAAGTCCATCCAGAGTCCTCCAAAAAAGGATGCGAGGACTATTACCGCTGAGCCAACACCCAATACCTGATTTTCGGTAAAAAGCGATCCCAGAGTCATCCCCAATCCTATACAGCATATCGCCATAAGCAAGAGAATCAGGAGAACAAGACCTATATTTCCATAGACCTCAAGTCCAAGTAGAGTTCCTACTACAAAGCACACTGCTATCTGGAGGATCGCTATCAATATACAGGGTAATATATAAGCCAGAATGAAATCGCTCGATCTAAGCGGTGTAGTCAGCAATCTGGATAGAAGTGCACTTTGTCTATCCCCAGCAAGCACTGTACCTGAAAACATGGTTAAGAACACAAAGCCAAAGACCACTACGGCAGGAAATAGCATGGTGGCAGTGAAAGTGTCTCCCCCTATTTTCTCTCCAAGTAACCAAAACATCACCATAAAGAGTGGAGGTATCCCTACCTCAAAACCTATAGAAAGTGGATCCCTAAAAGTTTCCTTAAAATTTCGTACGGCTAATGCTGTGAATCTCATTCTCTCAACTTCTTTCCGGTAAGTTTAAGAAAAACATCGTCCATAGTGGGCTGTTTTAGAGATGCAGAGTAGATAGAAACTCCCTCAGAGCGGAGATAATCCACTACCTTATCAAAACTCAGCTCTTTATCCATGATCTCAACTCCATCTTCTACTGATCTTACTTCAGAATACATTTTCTTTAGCCCCTCAAGGACACCAGAGGTTAGATTCTTTGCCTTAACCTCCATGACCTGTGTATCATAGACTCTATTCTTTAATTCCTGAGGAGTGCCTAAAGCGATAATCTTACCCCCATCTATTATCGCTATTCTGTCCGCCAGAGCATCAGCCTCTTCAAGATAGTGAGTGGTCAAAAGAATCGTCTTCTTACATTTGAGTTCAGTAATCTGCTCCCACATGCCCCTTCTCGCTTGAGGGTCCAAACCCAGGGTTGGCTCATCCAGGAATAACACCTGTGGATCAGAAACCAGAGCCATGGCAATGCTTAGCCTTCGCTGCATTCCCCCTGAGAATTTTCTCGCCTGTTCTTTTGCCCTCCTGCTCAGACCCATCAATTTCAGAAGTTCTTCGGAGCGCTTCTTAGTCTCCTCTTTGCTTAGACCGTAAATCCCGCATATCAGCGCCAAATTCTCCCAGGCGTTGAGATGCCCGGCTATCGCAGTGTCTTGAGGAGATATACCAATGATCTCTTTAACCTCCAGCGACTCTTTCTGCACATCATGTCCCATTACGGTTGCAGTGCCGGCAGTCGGCTTCAAAAGGCAGCAGAGCATCTTTATAATGGTAGTCTTGCCTGCTCCATTGGGTCCAAGCAACGAGAACATTTCTCCCTTTTTTATATTCAGATTCACGCCATCCACTGCTGTTAGATTCCCAAATTTCTTGGTGAGTCCAGAGGTTTGTATGGCAAAATTATCTTCCTTATTTGCCTTAGTACTTTCTTTCATATACGTCCTCTCTATTTATAATATCTACTTTCATATTTTTTTGCTCTCTTCTCCCACTAAGCCCATAAATTTGTAACTAACGTCTCCAGGCTTTGCAAAGCCCGTACTAACTGAAGTCACAAAAACACTCAACTCAATTACTGTCTTTTCCTCTATGGAGTGTATCGGACGAAACTCATTACTCCAGTCACCACAAGAGCAATTCCTCCCAAGGCATGTGATAACCAAGGTGCAACGATGTTATCTGTGCGTTGAAAAGTATATCCCCATAGCACACCTAATCCAAAGCATGATAGAAAACCAAGGACTGAACTTACAGGAAGAGTTGATGTTGGCGTGCCTTCAAAGGGCGGGAAAAAATGCCATACTGAAAAACAAAGTGAAGTTACAAACAACCCTGTCCATTTTCCCATTGCATCTTGAAATCTTGGTTGTAACCATCCTCTGAAAAAGAACTCCTGGAAAGGACTCAATACCAGAATCCAAATCGGAATTCCAAAGATTAACTGGAGACCAAGCATTGGTGGAGAAAAGTATACCTTCCCAAATTCAATAAATAGGTAGACAATGACGTAGACAATACTCACCAGACCTCCACCCAATCCCCACAACAAAGCATACTTCAGATTTTGCCTTGTGAACCCAATTGATCTCCAACTTTTCGTAAACTTAGCCCAGATCAGAGGAAAAACAATTCCACTAACTACCACGAGGAGAAACATAGGTGGAGCAAAACGACTTAAAAAACTGAGACCACAGAAGACTATATAAGCAATAACAGCTTCTATAAGAGGCTTTTTAGTCTCTCTTTTTGAACTCGTTTGATCATTAATTTTCATAGTTCTTCCCCCCTATTAGTAATTTTATATAACGGCTGAGCATATCTGAGATTCAGCCACAAAGATAGACTTTATTGCAGTGCCAAAGGCACAAAGTCAGACACGTCTTGTTAGACAACTGCTTTGCCTGATAGTGTCCCCTCATGTTTGACTTCTCCCAAACCGAAACCAAATAATAAGAAGAAGCAAAGTATCCATTATGCCGTGAGCCATTATAGGTGCAACAAGATTACCTCTCCACAGGTATAATAGGCCAAGACACATTCCTGCAACTCCGGAAGAGACGGTGCCACTAATTCCTTCATACAGATGGTTTAGTCCAAAAAAGATGCCTGAGGAGATCACACAAAATATCAGGACAGATTGATTGTTCCCAAGAGCTGATGTCCACTCAGAAAACCAGAAGCCTCGCCAGAAGACTTCTTCAAGAATACCACCAGCCAGCCAACTTACACCAATCATTGCGATTAATCCTGATGTAGAATTTCCTATTTGCTTAAGTGTTGAGGCAAAGTTTTCATTCAACTTTTTTTTGAGAGCTAAGTCAATGGATAAATTAAGCAGTGCTATTACTATACCTGCTGCCAATCCAAAATATACATCTGAACCTGTCATTGGTAGTAATAATTCTGGCAATCCATAGCCCTTAATATGCATTACACCATGAATGATAAGCAGAGCTAAAGGGACATAAATAATTGTGAGGATAAATAAACGAATGCCTGTAATATCAGAAGATTTTACTTTAGCCAAAAGAAATGGAATAGCACCAACTACTGGTAGAAGCTTGAATATAAGAAGGTAAAGTGTGGCAAGCACCAATACAGTCAATAATAAATTTAACATCTGTTTCCCCCTTATTTCAAATATGGTAAATAGAAATTATCTGGCAAAATATCACCTAACAGTTTACAGATAAAAGAGGTTGCCAAAAGCAATTGAGTGAAAACAGCAAAGCTTTACCATTATCTCTAAAACTTCGTAACATTTCTGACAGCTACTGAATATTCTAAAGAATGAGATCTCTGATAAAGCTTCTACTGTCTTGTCAGATCTATTTTTCTTAATTCTTTTCTGAGAACTCTTATTAAATTGGTAGTCTTTCCTCTGTAATTAGGACAATCTTTACAATAAAGACCGCAATTATGCAATCAGGTTTTTATTTCTTCATTCATAGCCCTGCACCTGTCATCACTATAGCTTTGCTAAATACTTTTCAAAATCGGCAACTACATATTTCTTACCTTTCTGAATTACCTTATGTCCTTCTTCCTCCAAAAGTTTTCTTTGAGCCTCTACCCCACCAGGATATTTCTCATTTATTTCTCCACCTGCTTTTAATGTCCGCCAATAAGGGGTAATGTCCTTCTTTCCCTCCACTGCTTCTTCTGCTGCTGCCTCAGCTGCAATACGAGCAAAAATTCCAGTTGTTATCGGACATCCAATTGTGGCACCGTGCTTCTGAGCAAGTTTCTTACGAATGTCATTAATAGTAATAAGCTTTCCCCTCGGCACCTTTCTCATGATCTCATCCACTTCAATTGGTGCCGGAATCACTACCGTATCACCAACTTTTGTTCCCCATCTACCAGCCATTTTGGGAGTGATCTGCTCCACTCTCGGTAGATCTTTACTATCCGCCAATTTTTCCTGCCAAGATTTACGGGTCTTAGGCATATCTTTTATCTCCTCTCACAAGAATCATTTAGCACTATTTTATTTATATTTAAGCGGACTTTTGGTAAAAGAGAAATAAATACAAGAGATTGTTCCAAGAGTTTTTTCTTCTATATGCTTTCCTTTGACAGTTTTAATCTTTTGAATAAAAATCGTTAGAAAAGAATATAGCAATTCTATTTTGTGTTAACTCTGAAAATTCCGTCTCTTCCTTTAAAACCCCCTCTTAAATAATTCTATTTGTTTCATATAAATTGTCAATGGTAATTTA
>DAOSUP010000036.1:0-7779 GCA_035378845.1 Dictyoglomaceae bacterium | reverse complement strand
AAAAGGAAACTTTTAATTGTTAAGTATACTACAATTTTTCTCAATCATTGTCAAGAAAGATAGTGATTATTTGGATAGCAATTGGTTTACAGAATACTTGTGAAATTAACATAATAACTTCTTTATTTTATATTCTTTTCTACCATCATTATCTCTTCTTCAGTCAAATCATATAGCTTATACACCAACATATCTATTTCTCTCTCCAATTCACTTGTATCAGCATTTGGATTTTCCTTTTTATCTGCAAGGATTTTATCTACAAGTGCCTCTATCTGTTTAACAATCAATTCATTAGCGGGGGTAATGGGAGGAATGGGCATAATTTCTACATATTGATTGGATAGCCTAAATCCAGTAAAACCATATTGATGAACTATTTTATTCACATAAAAAAAGATAGTTGTAGAATTTAAAACAGCCATTAGATATTTTAATTTTTTCTCTGATACAAAAAAGGCCATACTATCTAAAATGTACATATTTTTATCAACCAAGCAAAAGGTTGGTTGATGTGTAATTCTTTGCCACACCACCTTCTCTTTCTCAAACTCGGATAGATAATAATCATCAGGATTATTATCCAGCTCTAACCAGTGATGTTGGCCTGTATAATCAGAATTTATTCTATCTTTATTTTGTCTTGTATATCTACACTGACCTCTATTTTTCAATTCATTTTCATATTTTTTAAGATGCTCAACAATAGCAGGATAAAAATATGACTGTTTATAAAATCCAAATTTAGCTATTATCACCCACAAGCCAGCCCATTCATAGTAATACCTTTTAATATCCCTACCTCGTAATATAGGTTTTATAATAGCTTCTGTTCGTCTTCTCTCCTCTTCATCTTTACAATTATTAAGTATCTCTTCCCTTTTAGCACTATTGATTATAAAGGCTTCATTAAGACCTGTTTTTATTCCATAGTAAATCTTTACATCCCAATCCTTGAGTGGCTTACCTATGTGTTCTATTTTTTCCTTAAGCCGCTGCTCAGCATCACTACCTATAAACCAGACATCCTTAGTTAAATTTTGCAAGACAATACCCCTATTTTTGAGAATATCAGCAATATTAACATCTTCTTTCTTATTTTCATCAATGGTTACAGCTTTTAGAGCATTTTTATTTTCAGATTTTTCAATTAAAAGGATATTTGTATCTACAGTAGAGCTTTCAAAGACATTAGGACCTAAGTCAATAAGAATTTTAGGGTTGTATTTTAAGAAAAACTTTCTAAGTTTTTCCCCATAACCAGCACGCATCCATTTATTGGAAGATATGTAGCAGAGATGTCCCCCATCTTTTAGAAGCTCCATTCCTTTCTCATAAAATAATACATAGATATCTCCCCTACGGTCAAAAGTCTCATAAAATTTATTTTCATAAAGATTAGTAAGTCCTCTAGGATTCTTTTGAAGTTGGATATAAGGTGGATTTCCAATCACAATATCAAATCCATCAGTTACTCCAAACATCCATTCTGGATCAAACCATTCTGAGGTAGCATTTTGATCATAGGGGTCAAAATCAGCAACTTTCTTAGAAATTTCAGAAGGATAGCCAATGCCTTTTAATTCTTCCGATAATTTTTCTCTCAACTCTCTATCTTTCCTTTGACATTCACGTTTTTCAGTCCGAGTTTTTGCTTGAAAATACTTATGACGAATCTTTTTTAATTCATCTTCAAGCTCTATAATCTCCTTTGGATAAAGACTAATAGGAGGATGTTCAAGTCCTACCAAAGTATTTGCAGATACAAATTTTGTCTCAAGGTTTGGTAAGGGACGAATTCCATAATTTTCTTTTTGTGGATCTACCTTTTGATCTAAGAGAAGAGAAATAAAGAACCTAAGCTTAGTTATTTGTATTGCAATAGGCTGGATATCAACTCCATATATACAATTTTCAACTAAATAAAGTTTACGAGCATAATCTGGATAGTGAATACTTTCATCAAAAATATCATTGATCTCTTTTAATAATTCTTCTCTTATCTTTTTATCTTCTTTATGAAATACTTCTTCGGTAGCTCTCAAAGCATTTTGATATTGAAGTTCATGCCAAAGTTCGTTATCTTTATCAAGTTTTTGAAGAGCGTTTACCAATTTATGTAAAACTCCCATTGGGAAAGCTCCAGAGCCACATGCAGGATCAATGATTTTTATCTGACTGATTGCTTCTATTATATTATTCCTCTCATATTCATTAAGATTGGGAACTTCATCAGAGTAAGAAAGTATACTTCTTATATCATCTTCACTTAGATCTTTCTTCTGCATTAAATACTGAGTAAGAGATTCCTCTACCATATAATCAACAATCTCTCTTGGGGTATAGTAACTTCCAGTTGCTTTTCGGGCTGTAGTAGCAGTCTCTGGATTATAATTTGCAAGTAAATTTTCAAACACTTTACCTAAAAGTTCAGGATCAAGAGCTATTTCCTGATCTATAGGTGTGTTTTCATCTATGGTGAAATTATAATTTGAGAGAATATCAATTAGTCCACGTACCGTTTCCCCTTTTTTCGTAAAGAAGAGTTCATCAGGGATTAGTGCTTGTTTTTTCTCTTCTCTTGAGAAACCATCTATATAAATAACTTTTCCATTTTCATCCTCTTTATCCAGACAGTCAAAAAGACCACCATTCAAGAAAGGTATAGGGCTAAATAGCTTTAATGCCTCTTCCTTAGGGATAAGAAATTTATCAGCATATCTGAAAAGCGTCTTTACCCCATAATGATTTCTATTAACAAAAAAATTGCCTTCTTCTACAAATCCTCTTTCTGACATTTTCTGGTTTAAGACAGCAAAGAAAAGGTTTTGAAGTATTGTATTATAATAATTGTGACCTTCGTTAAAATCTTTTACAATATTCTTTAGTTCTTCTGGCTCAAATAAGGTATCAGGTATTAAATATTTTTGTTTTAAAAACCAAATGAAGATGATACGAGTAATAAGCCTTATAAGATTTGTAGCATTTCTAATTTCATTATCTTTTTTAGGATCCTCATTATATTTATAGTCCGTAGGGAATGAAACTTTATCCATTGCCCAGAAATACCAGTCTTTAAGCTCTGTATAAAACTCTTTGGTAACTGGTTCTATAGAAAAATCTTCTTTTATCTTCTCAAGAGTAGAAAAGTCTCCTTCTCCAATCTGTTTTAGAAAAGTTTTGTTAGTCTGGTTTTTACTTACAAAATATGTGAACCTTCTGAAATTACTCCAGTCTCTCTCTTTACCTAAATAATTAGTATATACAAGAGAAAAACGAAAATCTCCTTTCTTATCATAGAATATGAATATTCCTGCATCTGCAAAATTCCTTTTTAATATCTTTTTCCCTAATTCATATTGAGCTTTCTTACCAGTACGTTCTGATAATTCTTTATTAACTAAAAAAGAGCAGATTATAAGTTTTTCATCGTTAAGAGATCCCTCTGCTAACTTTTTGCCGTTGGAAAAATCATTATCCTCTAAATAAATATCTTCCTTAGGAAATTTTAGATAAGGATTTTTCAGACGGAAAAAGTTTTCAAATTTTTCTATATCAAATTCATTAATTATTGATCGTAAAATATCACTTTCACTCATAGTTTTCTATTCTCAATAGCAACTATAATTTCTTTAGTTAAATTTTTTTGTCTCAGTTTTTCCTTCTCTAAGTAATCCTCTCCAAGTTCTTCTTTTAAGGATTCTATCTCTTGAATTGTTTTCTTGATTTTTTCAGCATCTTTTATCTCTAAATTTGATATTCTTCTTAAGGTATAATCAGGTAATGTTCCATAATCTATAATATCTTCTAATAATATCTCAAGGAAATTTTTATATTTATATATCTCATCATTATTTATTTTCCTAAGAGTCTTTAAATTATTTATAGCTTGTTGCTCTAAACTTTTTTCTGGAAGAGAAAAAGGTCTTTCCTTAGGATTCTTAATCTCTTCATATATATCCCAGAATGTATCACTTAAGGGTAAGGCTTTTTCATCAAAAGAGCACTCTATTTTATTTAGTATATGTTCCAAGGCTACCTGAGAGTAATCAGGTTTATTTTCCTCATTAATTTGAGCATGATAGATATGTAACCTCTCCTTTTTAATAAAAACTAAAATTTCATTTTCATCATATTTCTTTGCAACCTTTACTCTTGGAGGAATTTTAGAAAGGTTAGATACAACCTTAGGATATTTCTCCTTTATTTCATCATATATTTTTAAAACCTTTGTATAGAAGCTCTCTTCTTCTAATTTTTCTGGATTCTGATTGATTCTTTCATAAAGTTTTGCAGATGTTGGCTCCTCATCTATATCAAAATACTTTGAATCCTCTCCTAAGGTGTTGTGGATTAAAAACATTTTATTTGCTGCTATTTCTCGGGACTTTACCAATTCTGCTCCTTTTTCTGTAGGGAAGAAGTTTATTACATAAAGCTCATCAAATACCTTTTTACCTATACGGTTTATTCTACCTACCCTTTGAATTACACGAACAGGATTCCAAGGTATATCATAGTTTATAACAATACCAGCCCTATTAAGATTAAAACCTTCAGAAAGTTTATCAGTACAGAGGAGAATATCATATTTATTTTCATAGTTAGAAAATGAGGCATCAAAATTTTTATAAATGGCATCTAACTTGTTTTTTGTTAGATTTCCAGTAATAGTCAAGACTCTATCTTTAAAAGCTCTATCTAAGTGCAATTCTAAGTACTCAACTGTATCTATATATTCTGAAAATACTACAATTTTTCTCTCAGGTTCATCTTCTAAACTCTTCTTCATAAATTCTATAACACATTGTATCTTTGGATCTTTGTTAACTAATCCTAATTGTTTCAGTTCATTAAGTACCTTATTAAAAAGTTCTAAATCAGTTTCTATATCTCTAATAAATTCTTCTTTATATTTAAATTTTTCCAATTCATATATCTTATAGTTCTTCGGATATATTTCCTTCTTGATATCTTCACTATATTTAGCTAAATACTCTTCTATCTCTTCTACATCTTTATCATAGATTTTTTCAAGTAAATCTCTATCAAGGATGTATTTCCCAGTTTTTTTAACAAACTCTGAAGCAGATGCTGTAATATCTTTGAAATTCTTTAAACTTTGCTCAAAGGCTCCAAAAGAGCTTTCAAATCTTTTTACTAACAATCTTCTCATAAAATCATAAAGGTTTCTTTGGCTATGATACTCAAAAATTTCCTTTTGAGTTAATTTTTCTTCAGCTTTAATTTTTTGTTTATCTATCTCATATTCAAAAGGTCTATAAATAGCTCCTCTAAAAGATCCGCCATCTTCAGGATCAGCAAAGTATTTTTTAATTACAGTATCATAAAACTCAGATTGTTCCCTATCTAATTCAAAAAATAATTCCTTTGGATCAGCAACTTTTGAAAGATTTTTAATTTCACCTTTATAGGCTGGATTTTCTTGTAAATCTAATCTATTTCTTCTAATAGTAACAGGCTCTATTACATCTCTAATTTGTTGAGCAAGATATTTAGCTCGCTGATTAATCTTCTTCAGCCCTTGAGAAGGGCTAAACTCCTCTCCAAAAAGTGTTTTATAGTTATTAAAAGCTTTATTGATTTTTTGCTTATCGGGAGAATTATAATATTTCTTGATGTAGGCAAGTCTATCAAAAGTGTTCTTAAAAGTTATAAATTTAGAAACTAAATTATCTTCCAAGGTTATAGATGATTTTTTAGGTATGGTAAATAGTTTTAGTAATGATAAGATGTCCGCAGGACGATTATTTAAAGGTGTAGCAGTAAGGAGAATAACAATTTTATTTCTACATATATTCTTTAGATACTCATAACTTTTTGTATCTTCATTTCTAAATCTATGTGCCTCATCAATAATTATTACTTCCACATCCTTATTTTTTCTAAGATACTCTTGTAATTTATCTAAATCTCCCAAAGACCAAACTTCCCAATCATATAATCCAAATTGATCTTTATACATATTCCAACCTGAATCTTTACTTCTTGGATCACCCATAATCCCAGGAGGACAGATTATTATTCCTCTTTTCTTTAATTCAGAGGCAATAGCACAAGCAATAACTGTTTTACCTAAACCCACTACATCAGCAAGGATTACCCCATTGTGTTTTTCAATTACAGATAAAGCCTGTTCTACAGCATCCATCTGATATTTGTATGGGATATAATTGTTTTTCTTAAACTTCTTTTCTAAACTTTCTCCTATCTCTTTCTTCTCAAAGGTATCCAAATAAATTTTTAAAACCAAAGCATAGGCTTCAAAAGGTGAAATTTCTTTAATGAGAGTCTCTTTTTCAAGAAGTTCTATTAGTCTTTCTTTATAATCATCTTCTGTAATTTTAATGGCAGATTCCCAGAAATTATCAAAATACGCTTCTGCATCGTCCACACCATAATCACTAATTTCCACGTTAAACTCATCTTGAGTTGCAAGCCCAAAACTTGTAAGATTACTACTCCCTGTAATAAATAATTTATTTTTCACTATGGAGTCTTTTATCTTAAAAATATACAGTTTGGAATGATTTGGTCTTACTGTTTTTCTTATTATTAAACGGTTATTTTTTATCAAATTAATAAAAAATTTTACCTGCTCATAAAACTCTTTATTATCAAACTTCTCTGTATTTATGGACTTTCTTATAGAATCAAAAAACTTTGTAACTATCTCATCGTTGGATAAAATACCATTTTGATCATCTAAATCTGCATATTCTATTAACTGATAATTGAACTTATCTACATTTAGCCCTACTAATACCTTCATGATAACGTCAGGATTTTTTATAAGGGCATTATAAAGTTCCTTAAGACCTGAAAAATAGAAAAAAGCTACTAAAAATTTGAGTTCTTCGCTTGCAGAAATAAGGTCAGAAACTCGCTTTCTTAGATTTTCTACATTACTATTGGTGATAAAATTCTTCATTATAAAAGATGAATTATCCTTTCCAAAAATTATTTAGTTAATAATATTATATTTAGAGATTACCTATTTTTCAACATTTCTCTTCCTTTATCAGTAATCTCCCAGATACCATAGGGAGAATCTGATTTTAGCAGTCCCTCTTTTACCATGTCTACGCGAGCCCATTGTGCAGCATTACGCCAGCGTAACCCCCCATTACGAGGTAGTAGCTCAAGATCAATAGGTTTTAAGGTAGGTTCCATAATTTCAAATACTCTATCAAGCACCTCATAAACTCTTCCTCTTCCACCCATCTCTACCAAAGCTTTTAGAATAGGAATATAATAAGAAGTTTTTGGAGTGCACTCACCTCTACGTAATTTTCTTGGACTTTCAAATTCTTTCTGATTTTTTGGGCTATCTTCAATCTTACCTGCCAGATCTGTTAGTTCATTTTTTAGGGATATAACCTTGTTTTTTATTTCTTCTAATTTTACTGCTTGCTCACGAGTTTTCTCTACCTCGTCATATCTTCCCTTTTCAAAAGCTTCAGCTCCAATATTGTTCACATCTTTTATTTTGGAATCAATTTTTTCAATGAGTTTTTCAAAGAGAGAACATATTTCATCTTCAGTATCACCAAATAATTCATCTAATAGCTTCTTATCATACATAGATATTCCCCCCTTGCTTATTTTATTCCAAGTATAAATTTATAGCTTTTACTTTTAAAAATCAAGATTAGTTTGTCAATTCTTATATAATGAGCTTTTATTACAAAATCTTTTAATTTTTTAAAACGTCAGAATCCTCATTCCTCGCAAAAGATGTATGAAATACAAATATAT
>DAOSUP010000035.1:4571-8032 GCA_035378845.1 Dictyoglomaceae bacterium | reverse complement strand
TTAGGTTCTTTTACACACAACGCTGCTTTAATAATAATTTCATCTTCAGAAAGCTCTGGAGAAATAAGTCTTTTAAAATGTTTACATTTGGGAGTCCCATAATCAAGATATCCAAGTCCAAAAAGACCGTTCGCAACTCCTTCCTTAATACCTTCTTTAAGAGCGTCTTCAGATGCTATTCTCATCTCACCAGGTGTTCGCCAGAGTGTAGACAGCAATTTTTCAGTTTGTACATAATCTTTATCAGATAAATATTTCTCAATAATTACTGTAGGAGAAATCTTCTCAAGAAGTTCACCCTCGCTTTTTAACCTTTTATAAATCTCATCATCAATAAACAGATCCCCAGTTGTAGGAATCCCTAAATCTATAGAGTTAAAATTACCACCCTTATCTGGAATAAATACCTTACGGTAATACCCTCTTAACTCTTCATAAGTTCTTTGTTCGTATGATTTAATCTTATTTTTTATATCTTGTTTCTGGTTAGCTGTCAAATTCAAGCTCTGGTCTTCCTCAATAGATCGGAGTGCCAGCATTTTTCTAATAAAGTTATAAAAATTCCCTCTCCAACTTTCATCTGTACACAAAAATATCATATTATTGCGATATACTCGGGGATTTTCACCACAGTTTTCCAAAAAATCTTTATCTGGTTTTTCCTTCTTCAAGATGATTAATTTTAAATCTTTTGTATCAGGAACATCTCTATGATTATTAGGATATATATAATTTTTGAACCTGTTTTTAATGTGTTTCTCCAGTAATCCTCTTTCTTCCTCAATGATTTGATCTTGTGTTATACCTTCCTCTCTTACTAATAAAATTTTATTAAGATTAGGCTGATTTGTGAAGCAAAGTTCTTCATCCGATAGATAAAATAAATTCTCTCTTAACTGGCTTATAACAGTATCTATCACATTGGTTGAAAAGGCAGGATAAGCTGAACTAAGTTTAATCTCTTTTATGCTACCATCCTTCTCACCTTTGCCTGAGAAGGATAACATAAAAATTGTTGTGCTAACAACAGTACCAAGCTTATAAGATTTATAAGAACTTCCTATACCATCATCAACTTTCTTTGTACCTGAATTATTTGATGTTATATCCTGAGCAATAATACTATCCCACTCCTGACCGATATGTTTTATAAGCTCCCTTCTTATCTCATTATTTTCCAGATTGAAGTCTCCAAGACGAATGAATGGGATATTTTTATCCATAAGCTCATAAATCACAAGAGAAAGTAATCTTAAAACACCTCTTGTCCTCTGAAAAGATGGAAAAGAACCCCATCTTTTGTAGAGAATATCAATAACCTCTGGTTTAAAAGGATAACTTCTTAAAAACCTATCTCTATAGCTTATTACCTCATCACCCGAGAGGAGTCCCTCATCTCTTGCATATTCAATAAAATCATCTACTACTTTCTTTGCTTCGCCTTCATCTATACTTTGGAAGAGTCTTTTCCTTATTACTTGATCAATCTCTTCATCCTCTACTGGAGTAGATATTTTCTCAATCCTTCCCGTTATATTCTGAAACTGCTGAAATAGTTTCTCTGAATATTCATCGTAATGCTCAAGAGCACTTGAAGGGAGTGTCATAACTAAAAGAGCATTTTGAATAGTAGAAATAGCTCCTGTAAGTTCCTGCATAAATACCAGGGTTTGAGATGCAAGATTTGAGTCACCAACTTTTATAGTTGCTGCTTTTGTAGCATATGTGAGAATTTCATCCATAAGAATAAGCACAGGTGAATTCTTTGTAAGTAAGTCAATTATCTTCTCTTTACCAGGCGCCCTATCTCCTTTTGTGATCTCTACCTTTCCAGTTATCTGCCTCTCCAGTTCCTCCCATGGCTTTGTTTCCTTAGCATCATACGCAGTCCCATCAAAAACCACAACCTTCGTATTCCATTCCTTTGCCTTATGATAGAGAGCAATCAATGTATGAGTCTTACCTCCACCGAATGGAGTCTGAAGCTGAATTACTGAATCTCCACTTTTGCCCTCAAGACGTTTCTTTGCTATTTCAAGGATATTTTCCAGATTTTTTGTCATATATGTTTTTCTGAAAAATAGATCTTTATCTTGATAATCCACAGGTGCTTTGCCATTTACCACCTGCCAGAGGTCAGCGGCAAAGACATCCATTGTAAGATTCCCCTTAAAAATATCCTCATGTGGCTTCGCTATCTGAATAAACGCTTTCATTCAAATAACCTCCCCTGTCTATTCTCCCTATCTATATATTTAATCTCATCTATCAATTTATCTTTTCCAGTTAAAAATCCATCAAGAAGTCTTTTCTCTTTACTCTCCATGGGTAAAGTCTCTGAGATCGCCTGAGCAACTTTGTAAAATGCACCCCTTTCACCATATCCTGTCTCTAAAAGTATCTTCTTCATATCTTCTTCTTTCCCTGACTTCCATAAAAGCAAAACAAGATGTAACACATCTATAAGTTCCTTTGAATCTTTTAGCTCCTCTGGATCTCTATCCTGAGGTCCAAGGACTTCTATAAATTCTTTTTGCTTCTTTATAAATCCCTTTCTCCACTCCTTTTCAAGATCAATACCAATACTTTGGGCAAGCTTCCTTGCATCATCAAAAGGCACAATTGCCTCTCCATAGGTCCATCTCCATAGAATATAGAATCTTGTTAGAGGAGAGAGTTCTCCTGCAATACCATTATGTAAAATTTGTCTTACTGCATAATCTGTAACAATCTCCCTTACATAATCAAGGAGTCTATCTGCAGTTATTATATTTCCTTCATAGTCCATAATCTTTTTGTACTTTCCAAATATCTCTATAGCAGAACCTATACCAGCAACAAAATAATCAGCACCACTTACCCCTTCCTCCCATAGCTTCTCCAGCTTCTGGTATATATACTTCTTTATCTCTTCCTTTACATCATTAAACCAACCTGTCTCTACCCTTTCCATCTTTCGGCAAACAAAGTATATAGATGAGGCAAGAGCAGCAGACTCTCTTGCTCTTAGTCTTGCCTTCATCTCTGTATCAATAGGCCAAGAGGCAGTAACCACAAGTCCAGACTCAAGAAGAGAGTTAATAAGGGTCTCCCAACCAGATGTGGACTTATGGGTATAAACGATTGTGGCAATACCATTAGGTTTTAACACTCTATAGATTTCCTGAAAGGATTTTTTAAGCATATCTTCAAAATACTTTTTACCCACTTCAAATCCACCATTATGTGAATAAGCTACGATCTCCTTTGACTTTGGTGTGAGCGGTGTCATAAAAAGATCTGGATATAAATCTCCTATACTTCTTTTAAGCCAGACATAGAAGAAATCAGAAAGATATGAATATGGCACATTATCATAATAAGGTGGATCTGTAAAAACTGCATCAAAATATTCATCAGGATAAGGAAGCTCAGTAGCAGAGCCTTGAATAACAATAGGAACTGGAGGATCTGGAATGGAA
>DAOSUP010000035.1:0-4471 GCA_035378845.1 Dictyoglomaceae bacterium | reverse complement strand
CTTTTCTCTTCAAGATAATTTTCAGCTTCATGAAAAATTTCCATATCCTTCTCTCTTGCCAATCTATACCTTTTCCCCTCTTCTCCTGTCTTATGAAGGACTACTGCAATCATTCTTTGCCCTGCTTTCCCTTCCTGAAAAAGCTTCCTTGTAGTTCCATCATCAATGGTATATCCACAGACAGGACAGGTCACTATAGCCCTTGAAACTGTGCCTTTTTCTGGATCAAAATCATCTGGCATCTTTTCATATCCATCTCCAACAATTTTAAACTTAACTTCTTTTCCCTCCACATAAGGATATAGAGACACTTTTTTATTATCCTTCTTTGCAAGCCAAAATTGTCTCATAAGAGGAATCTCTGCACCACAAGAAGGATTCTGACAGGGTATTGTCCTTGCCCATATATATCCAACAGGGATAGAGTCATCATCATCTTTTGGATAAAATCTTCCTATCTCCTTTTTTGCCTCTTCCAAAACCCATTCTCCCCATTTCTTCACATCTTCAATAAGAGGATTTATCCTAAATTCCTGCTTAAATTCCAGGTCTTTTTTTACTTTTCCCTCTATAAGTCTTCTATACTTCTGGGGATATTCAAGGGTACATTTTAAGATGAGTATAGCAACGGGGTTATATTCTAAGGCATAAGCTTCACATCCAAGTCTTAGAGCCTCTAAAGGAATTGAGCCTCCACCAGAAAAGGGATCTAAAACTTTTGGTGGTTTTCCTCCATTTGCAGAGAGAATATCCATCTTTGCATTCTCAAGCACCTTATGATCTAAGGAGTTTTCCCATTTTGAAAGCTCTATAATAAATTGCCCTTTTTTCTCCCACTCATCTGGAGATTTTGGAGCTGGAATTAATGCAGCATAAGATGTTGCCCTTGATGAAGCAAGAGGACGGCGAGCCCACCAGATATGTAATGTTGATATATGTCCATGCCTTATATTTTTCTCTTTTGCAGATATCTCACTTACTTTTTTAACAGGAAATCTTTCTTCTATGAATCTTTTATCTTTCATCTCCACTTTACAATATCCCCCTTCTTTTTCCATTCTTCAAAAGGAATGATATACCTTACAATCTCAACTTTCTCCTCTGCTGTAAAATTTTCAGTAGGATTATTTCTAATATAAAGTGTAGGAGACCCTTTTGCATTTGCTACTATATAAAGCCAGTATTGTTCTTTAAACCTTTTTGCTATGAACCACTCGTTTTGTGTAAGCGCTACATCTCCTTCTCCTACTCTCGCCTTTACCTCTATATATCTTACTTCATTTTTACCTTTTGAGCGAATATCAAATCCAAGGTTCTCCTTTGAGACATCTTCTGGGATCCTTCCTTCTTTCCTTTCATATTCCATTGCTATCTCCATACCAATTCTTTCTATCTCCTCATCCTCAACCATATCACTTTTTTTAGGGATCACACGAATAACATTTAGGAATTTTGGCATAGATATAGATAGGCTTTGCTCCTGTTTAATTTCTTTCTCCAGTTCTATCTTTGCATCTTCATATCCTCTTTTCTGCTCTTCTTTATTCCTTATAGGAAGATCTACTCTTTCTCCCATTGCTTGTCTCTCATAGAGTTCTGAAAGCTCAGCATCCAAATCATTTATAAGATATTCAAGGGATTTTAACCCGTACCTTTCTTTTACCTTTGCCTGTCTTTCCCGCTCCTTGCTTATCTCTCCTTTGTAATTTTCTACAGCAGATATGACAAATGGTATAACGTCTTGATTTACTTCTACCTTAATTTTGTCGCTAACTTCTGAAGGGGAAAGATTCCATAAAATTCCAGGATTTATTTCTTGGTATCCCCTTCCATTATCATAGATAGCTACAATTTTTCTACCAGCAACCTCTCCCTTTCCATCTTTAACTTCACCTATATAAAACCATATAAAGCCATCAAGCCTTCCATCAGGATCTTCAAAGACAGATCCTCTTTTTACTTCCTCACTAAACTCATCAATTATCCATTGGATAAGAGCTTCAAGGAGAGGATGACCAAATGATATAAATTCAGCATCAGAATTTTTAAAAGCAATCTCCTTATCAAAAGTTGCCTTTGGATATCTTGACATTAGAACACCATACATATTTTTAAAATTTACATCTTCTGCGATTTTCCTTATTTCATAAGGGATAGAATCTATGGCAATAAAACCTTTTCCAAGTTCCCTAAATTTCCCACCTGCTTTTGTAAAAGCCCGCTTAAAAAATTCCTCTACATATTCTGGCACTAATTTATATTCCTTTGCCTTCTCAGCCATCTCCTGAATTCTTGTATAATCAATAACATGGGTCGCAAGACTTTCTCCAAATAGCTCTTTAATCTTTGAGATATATTCCTCATCTTGTTGAATATCCAGATCTTTCAAAATTTCATCCATACTTCTTGCATTAGTAACTGCCTCAAGAATCAATTGATATAAATCCTTTCCAAAAAATATATCCCCTATGATATCAAAGACTCTATCAGTTCCAAGTTTTTCTCTTATCTCTTCCAGTTTATCAAAGAGTTTTATTAAAACCTCTCCTTCTATTGTATCTTCTGCCACAAGATTGAAGATATAAACATCTTTCTGCTGTCCATATCTATGAATCCTTCCCATCCTTTGTTCCAATCGGTTTGGATTCCATGGAATATCATAGTTAATCATAATATGACAGAATTGAAGGTTTATACCCTCTCCTGCAGCCTCGGTAGCAACCATTATCTCAGTCTCATCTCTAAATATCTTCTCTGCAGAGATTCTTTCCTCTATTTTCATTCCACCATGTATATAATTAACCTTATATCCCCAGCTCTTTATCTTTTTTACAAGATAGTCAAGAGTATCTTTTGACTCTGTGAAAATGAGGATTTTAGGATTACCATTCATCTCTTTTATTTTCTTAAATCCTTCTTCAATTGCATTTCTAAGCTCTTTAAGTTTTACTTCACTTTCATTCTTTATAATCTCCTGTACTTTTTCAATAAGTTGATCTAATTTTTTTATCTCCTGATTCAACTCTTCAGAGTTTTTTGCAAGACTAATACTTTCCCACTCACTTTCTTTTTTCCACCTTTCCTCCTCTTCAATGTCTTCTAAACTTTCTAAATCAACAGATATATTTTCTGGCTTTTCCTCTCCATTTAGGATTTTCTGAAGTTTTTCTTTCCTTCTCTCCAATGATTTAAGAAGTGCATATGTGCTTGATGCCATTCTACGTTGTAAAATCATAAGGGCAAATGCCACATTTTTCTTTTTCTCATCTGCTAAAGCTCTGTTATATTGCTCTCTTACGTAATATGAAACATCATTATAAAGACTTTTTTCCTCGTCAGTGAGTCTAAATTTTACTGTTTTAGGAAACCTTCTTGTGAATATAGGCTTCCCTTCAAAATCCCTTAAATCCTCTTTCAATCTTCTTATAAATAGAGGATTATCTTTGTTTTTTAATGACTCTTCAACCATCTCGGCTGATGCAAAAAATCCAGGCATGAGTAAATCTAAAAAGAGTCTAAAATTCTCAGGATCTCCTTTGTGTGGTGTTGCTGTAAGAAAGAGAAGATGATTTGATGTTTTAGAAAGGATCTCACCAAGTTTATAACGTTGGGTTTTTGATACCTTATTGTTATAGCTATAAGCAGCCATCTTATGGGCTTCATCTACCACTACTAAATCCCAATTTACTGAATGTAAGGCAGGTAATATTTCTTCTTGCTTTGAAAAATCAATAGATGTAATTACCTGATCATTTATATTCCACGGATTTTCACCATAAGTAGCACTAAAGGTATTCCTATCCAGGACTGTAAATTTCTCATCAAATTTTTCTTTCAGTTCTCTTCTCCACTGATCCTTTAAGTGCCCAGGAACAACAATGAGTATCCTTCTGGCAAGTCTTCTAAGCTTCAGCTCTTTGATTATTAAACCTGCCATTATGGTTTTTCCTGCTCCAGGATCATCTGCAATTAAAAATCTTATACGTGGTTGTCTTAAAACATAGCCATAAACAGCTTCTATTTGAAAAGGTAGTGGATCTATTTTGGAAACATTCATTGCAAGAAGAGGGTCAAAAAGAGAAGCATATTTAAAACGTGTTGCTTCAATAACTAAAAAGGAATTTTCTGGAGAAGCAGAGAAATCAATTTCATCTTTAAGGATTTCTATTTTAGAGAGGTCATCTTTTCTTATTAATTGGTCTATGTGTTTTCCAGAATCTGTGGAGCCAATAATCTGTATATAATCCCCTAATTCATTTACCTTATCCACCTTCACAGACTCATTCCAGAAAGGTCCCTTGATAATCTTGCCTTCCTCAATCATACGGTCCAAACTCCCCCATCTTATAACATACTAACATACCTTAAGTTCCGGGCTTAAGGGGAGAAACAGGGGGTAAAAATGTAGGATGTAAGCCCGGAACTTGATATACTCTACTTTAACAGACTAAACCCATCCACGAAGCTTCAT
>DAOSUP010000034.1:0-8051 GCA_035378845.1 Dictyoglomaceae bacterium | reverse complement strand
ACAGTGAAAGCTCTTGGTGGGAAAGTAACAGTAGATGGAAATTACAAACTTCAGTCTCAAGGTATTTTCCTTTCTGCTACAGTAGATGGTGTAGTACCAAATTTAAAAGCTTATGTGGAATATAACACTGCAGAATCATATACATTATGGGGTTATGTATCTGCTTCTCTTCCTGTTCCAGTAGGCTCTTTATCCCTTGGAGCAGCTCTTGCTAACGGGACAGATACTCTATTGGGTGGATTTGCAAAACATTCCTACTCTTTTGGTGGTGGAGTAACTCATGATTTATTAGTAGGCTACGGATTTGATTGGGATGACTATAGCGCTAATGGTTGGAATAGAGGAAACTTAACTGGAGCTAATGATCTCTGGGGAGTTGATGTAACAGGTAAAGTTTACTTAGAAAGTAAGTTAATGATTGGATTCTAACCATTAAAATTTCTGCCCCCGCCCAAATTTGGGCGGGGCTTTTTTTTATTTTCTCAAAATGAAAAACATTATTCCCAAATTGAAAGATTTGAAAATTGCTCTTCTTTATCTTTTTGGTTCCTCGGTTTTGGGAACTGAGAGAGAAGATAGTGATGTGGATATTGGTGTAGTTTTTTTAGATGATAACATTCTTAAAGACTCTTTGAAGGTTTATAATGCTCTCTATGAGATTCTTTCTCCTATTTTCCCAGAAAAAGAACTGGATATTGTATTTTTAGATAGGGCACCTTTGACTTTAAAATTTGAGGTCGTAACTACAGGAAGGGTAATATATAAAATTTCAGAAGATTATGATTGCAATTATAAAGAGAAAGTAGTAAAAGAATATATAGATTTTAAACCTCTTTTAGATGAACAAGATCAGGAGCTTTTGAAAAGATTATGAATAAACCTCACGATCCTTTCTTGAATGCTTCCTTTATTTGATCAAAAAAATTTTTACCATTTTCCTCTATATTTATTCCTCTTACTTTTGCAAGTTCCAAAAGAAGTTCTTTTTCTTTTAAAGAGAGATTTTTGGGTACTGTAATGAGTACTTTTATCTTCTGGTCTCCTCGTCTGGAAGGATTATTTAAATAGGGTATTCCTTTGCCTTTTAGGGTTATTACTTCACCTGTTTGAGTCCCAGGCTTTATAGATATCTTTTCATTTCCTTCTAATGTTGGAATCTCTATTTCTCCACCTAAGATGGCTGTTAGATAATCTACAGGCAGATCTATCCATATATCCTCTCCATCTCTTTTGAAGATCTTATGAGGCTCTACGTGTACATAAATGTAGATATCTCCGTTTGGTCCTCCATATTCTCCTGATTCTCCTTCTCCTGAAAGTCTTATTACATATCCATCATCTACTCCAGCTGGGACTTTAAACTCAATCTTTCTTTTGTTTCTTACCTTTCCAGTTCCGTGGCATTCATGACAGGGCTTTGAAATGAATTTTCCTGTTCCTCCACACTTAGGGCAGGTGGTTACTTGAACAAATTGACCAAAAGGTGTTTGTCTTGCCTGTCTTACCTGTCCTGTGCCGTTACACATATCACAGGTTACAGGTGAAGTACCAGGTTCTGCCCCACTTCCTCCACATACATTACATGCCTCAAGTCTTGTAACAGATATCTCTTTTTTGCCACCAAAAGCAGCCTCTTCTAAGGTTATATGGATGTCAGCTCTTAAATCTGCCCCTTTTCTTGGAGATCTTCGTGTCTCTCTTCTTCCAAATATGTCTCCAAAGATAGTATCTCCAAAAAAGTCTGAAAAGATATCTTCAAAAGTTCTTCCAAAATTGCCAAAGTCCTGAGGTCCCCAGCCTTGATTTCCATATCCTGAGAAGTCTCCCGCTGCATTTCCGAATCGGTCATACTGAGCTCTCTTTTGAGGGTCGGAAAGTACCTCATAGGCTTCATTAATCTCTTTAAATTTATCCTGGGCACCCGGATCCTTATTTAGATCCGGGTGATATTGTCTAACTAATTTTCTATATGCCTTTTTTATGTCTTCCTGGGTTGCATTTCGGTCTACACCCAGGATTTCATAATAATCTTTTTGAGTGGGCATATTAATTCACCTTATAGTCTCCATCAATAGTTTTTCCTTCAGGATTTTCTTGAGAAGATTCTCCTTGTCCAGGATTTGAAGAGGAGCCTGCAGTCTGGTACATTACCTGTCCAATCTCACCCAAGGCTTGGGTAAGCTCTTCCATCCCTTTTTTCACAGATTCTATATCTATCTTCTCAGGTTTGATTAATTCTTCTAAGTTTTTAATCTTCTCTTCTGCTTTCTCTACCAAATCTTTACTTACCTTATCACCATAATCAGTTATTGTCTTTCTTGCAGTATAGATAAGTTGCTCTGCTTGGTTCCTTGTTTCAATCTCTTCTCTTCTCTTTCTATCCTCCTCTTCAAATTTTTTAGCTTCTTCAGTCATCCTTTTAATTTCATTCTCATCTAATCTTATGGCGTTAGAGATTGTAATTCTCTGCTCCTTACCTGTTGCTTTGTCTTTTGCAGAGACATGGACAATTCCATTGACATCTATATCAAATGTAACCTCAATTTGTGGTATTCCACGAGGAGCAGGAGGAATTCCATCTAACATAAATCTTCCAAGGGAGATATTATCCTTAGCAAGAGCCCTTTCCCCCTGAAGAACATGGATCTCTACACTGGTTTGATAATCTGCAGCGGTAGTAAAGATCTGGCTCTTAGAAACAGGAATAGAAGTATTTCTATCAATAATCTTTGTGAATACGCCACCAAGAGTTTCAATCCCAAGGGAGAGTGGTGTTACATCTACAAGTACAATATCTCTTATCTCTCCACCTATTACTCCTGCCTGAATAGCTGCACCAAGAGCTACTGCCTCATCTGGATTAACATTTCTTTGGGGTTCTCTTCCAAAATATTTCTTAATCCAGTCCTGAATACATGGCATACGAGTTGCTCCACCCACTAAGATAATCTTATCAATTTGGGACGGACTAAGTCCTGCATCAGAGAGTGCTCTTTCTGTTGGTCCCTTAGTTTTTTCTACTAAGTCATAAGTTAATTCTTCAAATTTTGCTCTGGTCAATGTATAAGATAAGTGTAGTGGAGTGTTTCCTTTCATTGCAATAAAGGGAAGATTGATTTCTGTAGAAATTTTTGAAGACAGCTCAATCTTTGCCTTTTCTGCTGCCTCATATAGTCTTTGTAGAGCAGTTTTATCCTCTTTTAAGTTAATCCCATGTTCTCCCATAAAGTTTTCAATTAACCAGTTTACAATTTTTTCATCAAAGTCATCTCCACCAAGTCTATTGTTTCCTGCAGTGGCGATAACTTCAAATACCCCTTCTCCAATCTCTAAGATGGAGACATCAAAGGTACCACCGCCCAGGTCAAATACGAGGATTTTTTGATGTCCTTCTTTATCAAGACCGTAAGCTAATGCAGCAGCTGTTGGCTCGTTTATTATTCTTACCACATCTAAGCCTGCAATAACACCAGCATCCTTTGTGGCTTGTCTTTGAGCATCACTAAAGTATGCTGGTACAGTAATTACTGCCTTTTCAATTTTTTCTCCTAAGTATGCTTCTGCATCATTCTTTAATTTTCTTAAAATCATTGCAGAGATTTCTTGTGGGGTATATTCCTTATCATCAATCTTTACTTTATAATTTGTCCCCATATTTCTTTTAATGGATCTTATAGTTCTTTCTGCATTGATAATAGCTTGCCTTTTAGCGGGTTCTCCTACTAAAAGTTGCCCATCTTTTGTGAAAGCAACCACTGATGGAGTAAGCCTGCTTCCTTCTGCATTAGGGATTATTACAGGTCTACCTCCTTCTAAATATGCTATAAGAGAGTTTGTAGTTCCCAAATCTATTCCTACAATTTTAGCCATTGTTCTCTACCTCCTTTTTTTCTATTTTCTTAGATACAATAACTTTTGCAGGTCTCAATAATTTATTTTTGAATAGATATCCAGGAGAGATCTCTTTAACTATGATATTATCTTCCCCATCTTCTACTTCTTCTATGCCTACTGCTTCATGTAAAGAAGGATCAAAAGGCTTTCCTATGACTTCAATTTTTATAACTCCTTCATTTTGTAAGAGATTTTCAAATTGTTTGTAGATCATATTTATTCCTTCTATAATAGCATCTTTTTTTCTTGCATGTTTCATAGTTTCCAGAGCTAAGGAGAAATTATCCATTATATCCACAATCTCCTTTAGAAGCTTGGCATTGGCAATCTCTTGCCATTCTTCTTTTTCTCTTCTTAATCTCTGACGAAAGTTTTCAAATTCTGCTTGAAGTCTTATATATTTTATCTCCCAGTCTTCAGAAGAAATCTCAGATTTTGCTTCTTCACTTTTAGAAGTATCTTTTAGCTCTTCTTGCTGTAATGTCTCTTTTTCTTCCATCTTTCCACCTCTCCACAAAATTTTAGCACTCTCAGTCGGAGAGTGCTAAACCATATATAATTTTATTATTTATATTCAAATTGTCAAGAGAATATTCTTTATGTATTTTCTTGATTCTATGGAACTTAAAATTATATTCCAAAGAGTGAGGAAAGGCAAATTTAAAATATGAAGTATTGAGTGGATGATAAGAACATGTTATAAAGGAGTGTATTATTAGAATAAGAAGAGGGAAAATTCATATGAAATCTCTTGATAGTCTTTTAATTTTTGTAAACTTCAAAAGGATTGTAGACCGTGGGAAAATTTTTAAATATGAATTTAAAGAAAATTAGATTTTATATTGCTTTTTTTGTGGGGAGATTTACTTATTATATAATGAGACTTCTCAGGCTTGATGCTACCACATTTCCTGGGAAGTTAACTCTTAATATTTATCCTGATTTCCTCAGAGAAGTAAAAGATAGGAGTAAAATAAGAATTCTTGTTACAGGCACTAATGGTAAAACTACTACAAATAATCTTATTTATTTTATTCTTTCCAAGAAAAATTTTAAGGTTTTGAGCAATTTAGAGGGAGCAAACTTAAAAAGTGGTATTGCAACTTCATTCATTAAAAATCCTGGGAATCACGATTTTGCATCTTTTGAGGTAGATGAAGGGATTTTCCCCTTTGTACTTAAAGAGATAGATCCTCAATATGTACTAATTAATAACTTCTTCCGAGATCAGTTGGATAGGTATGGAGAGATAGATACTACTGTAAATAAAATTCTAAATGCATTTTCTGAAAAATCGCAGATTACCTTGATCCTTAATGCTGATGATCCTTTTGTAGTAAGATTTGCGGATCTTCCTAATAGGAAATACTTTTATGGAATCTCTAAAAAGATTGGTTCTTCTGATTTAAAAGAGATAAAGGAAAGTGTATATTGCCCTAAGTGTGGGAGAAGATTGAATTATAAATTTTTTAATTATGCTCAGATTGGCAAATTTTTCTGTGAATGTGGCTTTAAAAATCCTTCCTATGATTTTTATATAGATACAGCAGAGTTTAAGGATAGATGGTATTTTTCTATCAAAGAGAAAGAAGAAAAAGTTTCTCTTTCTTTTAATTTTCCTGGCGTCTATAATCTTTATAATGCTCTTTCTGCTTATTCCTTAGGAAGAGCTTTAGGTATTTCAAAAGAAGAACTTTCTTCATTTATATCTAATTTTTATTTTAAGCTTGGGAGACTGGAAAAATTTATATACAAAGATCTTGAGAGGATTCTTGTGCTTGTGAAAAATCCTGCTGGATATAATCAAGTCTTAGATACTATAAAAAGAGATGTCTCTGAAAAAGTACTTCTTCTTATTCTAAATGATAATGTTGCTGATGGAAGAGATATCTCTTGGATATGGGACGTAGATTTTGAGAAGATAAAAGATGAAGGGAATATAAAAAAGATTATTTGTTCTGGAAAAAGGGCAGAAGATCTTTTAGTAAGATTAAAGTATGCAGAGATTCCTCTGGAAAAGATTCAACTTATTAATAATATAGAAGATGCTGTCTCAAATATTTTAGATCATCCTTATAAGACTTATATACTTCCTACCTATACGGCTCTTTTTAAAACGAGAAAAATCATATTGAGAGAGACAAAAAATGAAACTTAAAGTTTTTCATATGTATCCTGACCTTTTAAATTTATATGGAGATAGAGGTAATATTATCATCTTAGAGAGAAGGGCCAGATGGAGAGGAGTAGAAGTAGAGATCTTAGATTTTACTAAGGATAAGGAAGAAGATCTTTCAGAAGCTGATATCATCTTTTTAGGTGGTGGTTCTGATAGAGAGCAAGAACTAATCTATTCACATCTTTATAGATTTAAGAAGTTAATTAAAGATCTTATTGAGGATAATGTAGCCTTTCTAGCAGTATGTGGAGGATATCAGCTTTTAGGAGATTATTATTTAGATGCTTATGGAAATAAGGTTGAAGGACTTTCTATATTAAACTTTTATACTAAGGCAGAGAAGGGAAGGTTAATAGGAAATATTCTTATAGAAGCTACACTTCCTATAACTCCTAAAACCATTGTGGGATTTGAGAATCATGGGGGAAGGACTTATCATAATTATAAGGCATTGGGAAGAGTTATTAAGGGATGTGGGAATAATGGGAAAGATGGTTTTGAAGGAATAGTATACAAAAACCTTATAGGCACTTACTTACATGGGCCTCTTCTCTCTAAGAATCCTCATCTTGCAGATTTTATTGTAGAATTAGCTTTAAAAAGAAAGTATAAAAAAGAGATAAGACTTCCAACTCTTTCAGATAGGGAAGAATTTCTTGCTCATGAAAAGGTTAAAAATATGATTTTAAAAGGGAGCCTTTAAAGGCTCCCTTTTTACCCTACTTTTCCAAAAGTGATGTGAATGTATCGTGATGATCTTCTTCATCTTCAAGAATATCTTCAAAGATTTTTGCAGTAGTTATATCCCCTTCTGATTTTGCCTTTTCAATGATTTTTTTATAAAGATTTATAGTAGTCTCTTCATCTTTAACATCTTGTTCTAACATCTCTTTTAGAGTTTCTCCTACAAAAATAGGATTAGGTTTTGTAGTAGGGACTCCTCCTAAGTATGATAATCTTTCTGCAATCTTTTCTGCATGTTTCATCTCTTCTATAGCAATGTTTTTAAGCTCATCTTTCACAGCAAAGTGCTCTGTTCCTTTCCATAATACATGTTGCCACATATACTGAATAGATACTTGAATTTCTCCTGCGATAGCTTCATTTAAAAGGTTTTTAAGCTCTTGAGAGGCCATATTTTTTCACCTCCTTAAAATACATTTATCTGCAAAATATTATAATTTAAAATTTTAATCTTTTCAATATTATCTAATACTACAATTAGCATATATGCTGTTTTTACGGATATTCCTGATGTAATAGTAAAAAGATTTATTGAAAAGAGGGGGGAAGATAACTCTTCCCCCCTTAGAGATATTTACTCTTTAGCAGTCTTTACCAGAAGAGGAAGAAGATCTGTTCCCTTTATCCTTCCAATACTCCCCTTTTTGCAAGCACTCTCTCCAAAATAAGAGAGTCCATCAGGTGTTATTCCAGAAGTTGCAATCATAAGAGGTACAGGATCTTCTGAATGAGACTTTAAAGCACAAGGAGTAGCATGATCAGCAGTTACTGCTATAACTACCTCAGAGAAGTCTAATTTTGGAAGCAAATTTTCAAAGAAAATAGAATCAATATCTTCTATACTTTTAATTTTCTTCTCATAATTTCCATCGTGGCCTGGCACATCAGGACCTTTTAAATGTGCATATACACCATCAAAGTGCTTTAAAGCATAAAGTACCTTTTCTGCCCAAAGATTGTAATCTGTAGAATCTTCAATAGGCACCTCCTTCATCCCTGTAAGAAGTGCTATCCCTCTTTCTACAGGCATCTCTACAATACTTCCAAAGTTTAATCCATATAACGTCTGAAGTGTAGGAATCTTTGGTAAGGAATCTCCTGCATCTCTGAGAAGAATTATATTTGCTGGTTTTTTCCCTTCCTGTTTTCTCTTCTTATTGATCTCTGAATTTTTAAGTACCTCAAATGCTTTCATTACAAATTCATCGGTAAGTCTTGCTGCTTCTTTTGCTTC
>DAOSUP010000033.1:7749-9589 GCA_035378845.1 Dictyoglomaceae bacterium | reverse complement strand
CTTGCTCCTATGGCGTCATGGGGAGTGTAGCCAAGCATAACAAGACCTGGGACTACCACCATAACCCCACTGGCGCCTATAAGACCAGTTACAATACCAGCTACACATCCTATAAGAAGTAGAAGTATGTATTCCATCTGACACTTCCCTCCTTTAATTTAGAATATTGTAGTATTAATCGTCAAGGATTATAGCACTCCATAATCACCTACTCAATATTATTCGGGGCTATTTTTCAGATTGTAGATAGGAAGTATAGCATGATAAAATTTGGAATAACAAAAATTTTTAGAGATACCATAAATATTATTGAATGAGAGGTAAATCAAGTGGAAGAGATAGAGAAGTTCCCTTTTAGAGATCCTACAGTATCTCTTGAAGAAAGAGTAAGAGATTTACTCTCCAGGTTAACATTAGAAGAGAAGCTTGGTCTTCTTCCTACAAGGCAAAATGCTGTTCCAAGGCTTGGAATTAGAGAATTTTATATAGGAGGAGAGGCAGCTCATGGTGTGGCTTGGCTTGGAAAGGCTACAGTTTTTCCTCAGCCTGTAGGTCTTTCTTCTACCTTTGATAAAGAACTTATAAAAAAGATTGGAGAGGTCGTATCTACAGAGGCAAGAGCATATTACTATATGAGAGGAAGAATTGGTGGACTTATGCTTTGGTCTCCTACAGTAGATCTGGAGAGAGATCCTCGGTGGGGAAGGACAGAAGAAGGGTATGGAGAAGATCCTTTTCTTGCTGGAGAGATGGCATCAGCCTATATTATGGGTATGCAGGGAGAAGATCCTTTTTATTTAAAGACTGCTTCTACACCAAAACATTTTTTTGCTAATAATAATGAAAAAGATAGGGATAAATTTTCAGCAAGCATTGATCCTAAGAATATGTATGAGTATTATCTTGATGTTTTTAAAAGGGTTATAGAGAAAGGTAATGCTACTTGCATAATGACAGCTTACAATGCTGTAAACGGTGTTCCATGTATAATAAATCCTATAGTAAAAGAGGTGGTAAAGGATAAATTTGGACTTAAGGGGTTTGTGACAACTGATGCTGCTGATTTTAGCCAGACAGTCACTTCTCATAAAACTTTTGAAAATCATTATGAAACTTTAGCCTATGCTTTAAAGGCAGGAGTAGATTGTTTTACAGATAATCCTGATTTGGTCATAGAATCAGCACAAAAAGCCTTAGAATATGGGATGATTAGTGAAGAAGATATAAATAGAGCTGTAGGTAATACTTTGAGAGTAAGATTTAGGCTTGGAGAATTTGACCCTGAAGAGGTTAATAAAAGATTTTATGTACCACCAATTAAGATATGTGATAAAGAACATTCTCATCTTGCATATGTTGCAGCTTTAAAATCTACCGTACTTTTGAAAAACGAGGGAAAATTTCTCCCATTAAAGAAGGATCATATCAAAAAAATAGCAGTGATAGGTCCTGTCGCTGATAAAAATTATAATGATTGGTATAGTGGAACATATCCTTATAAAGTTTCTGTTTTGCAGGGGCTTGTAAATAGATTATATGATAAAGAGATTTATTATGATGATTCCTTAGATAAGGTGGCTATAAAATCTGTTAAGAATGGTAAATATTTACGAGTTGTGGAATCAGGGATAAGCCCTGTATGGGCAATGAGTGATAAAGTAGGAGTAAATGAAACATTTAAATTAATAGATTGGGGATGGGGAAATAAAAGCTTACAATCCTTAGCTAATAAAAAATATCTTACTACTGACGACAATACTTCTGCTATCTTTTCTGCTTCTGAAGAAGTATTTGGCTGGTTTGTGAAGGAACTTTTTCATATAGATTCCATGGGAGATGG
>DAOSUP010000033.1:0-7649 GCA_035378845.1 Dictyoglomaceae bacterium | reverse complement strand
ATATGGATTCTGATGAGGTAGTACAAGTTTATGTAAGAGCTTTAGCATCTAAAGTGAATAGACCAAAACTTCAGCTTAAAGGATTTAAGAGGATATTAATACCTAAAGGGGAGAGCATTGAAGTAGAGATATCCATACCTATCTCAGAACTTTTTATTTGGGATGTAAGAAAAGAAAGATACTTGATAGAAAAAGGACGTTACGAAATATTGGTAGGATCATCTTCTAAGGATATAAGATTAAGAGAAGAGATATATGTAGATGGGGAAGAGATTGAAAATAGGAATCCCTTTTCCTATATAAAGGCCATAAATTTTGATGATTATAAAAATATTGTGCTAAAAACGAAAAGAGATTTCAAAGAAACTTATGTGGATTTTGTAAGTGATGACTCTTGGATTTTATTTAAAGATTTGGAATTTAAAACCTCTTCAAACAAAATTGAGATTGAAATTTCCTCATCAAAACCGAGCAATATTATCCTATATTTTGACAATATTAAGAGAGAAATCCCCTTGGATATATTAGATACTCAAAATGAGTGGAAAAGTTTTCAGTTTGAGTTGCCGGATATTTCAGGTTTGCAAAATATGTCCATAAAGGCAAAAGGAGTATCTATAAGCTGTTTTAAATTTATATAGGGAGGGGATTTCTTATGAAATTTACTGATGGACACTGGCGTGTTAAGGAAGGTATAAAAATTCACTATCCCTCTATGGTGTGGGATTACGAGCTAAAAGATAACTCTATTATTATCTATGCTCCTGCTACTTTTGTTAGAAACAGAGGGGAAACTCTATTTGGACCCCTTTTTGAAATTCATTTTTCTTCACCTTTTGCAAACGTGATAGAAGTAGCATCTTACCACTTTAAAGGTATGGTGGATAAAGGACCTCATTTTGAGGTTTATAGAGATAAAGATTATGTACCAGAGATAGAGGATAAAGAGGAAACCTTAGTTTTGAAGGCTGGAGATTTGAAAGTAGTAATTAACAAAAAAGGTGCATTTTCATTTACCTTTTACTGGAAGAATAAAAAATTAACAAGTTCTGGCGTTAAACATATGGCTTATGCTTTAGATGAGGATAAGAATAGCTACATGATAGAGGCACTGGATCTTGCTGTGGGAGAGCTTGTCTATGGGCTTGGAGAAAGATTTGGTGCATTTGTAAAGAATGGTCAAACAGTGGAGATGTGGAATGCTGATGCAGGAACAGTTTCTGATCAAGCCTATAAGAATGTTCCTTTTTATGTTACCAATAGGGGCTACGGTTTGTTTGTAAATCATCCTGAGAAGGTTTCCTTTGAAATAGCCACAGAAAATGTGGAAAGAGTGCAGTTTAGTGTGCCAGGAGAAAATATAAATTATTTTGTTGTAGGGGGAGAAAATTTAAAAGAAGTTTTAGGAAATTATACAAAACTCACAGGGAAGCCTAAGATGCCTCCTGATTGGTCCTTTGGACTCTGGCTTACTACTTCTTTTATTACTGATTATGATGAAAAGACTGTGACAAGTTTTATAGAAGGGATGAGGGAGAGAAATATCCCATTGCATGTATTCCATTTTGATTGCTTCTGGATGAAGGAATATCATTGGGTAGATTTTGAATGGGATGATAGAGTATTTCCAAATCCTCAAGAGATGCTTGCGAGATTAAAGGATAAAGGGCTAAAGATATGCGTATGGATGAATCCATATATAGCTCAAAGATCAAAGCTTTTTGAGGAAGGAAAAGAAAAAGGCTATCTTTTAAAGAAACCTGATGGTAGCTGTTGGCAGACTGATGATTGGCAACCAGGTATGGGGATTGTAGATTTTACAAATCCTGAAGCGAGAGAGTGGTTTTCTGAAAAGCTTAAAAGGCTTATAAAAATGGGTGTAGATGTTTTTAAAACAGATTTTGGAGAAAGAATTCCTACAGATGTAGTTTATTATGACGGATCTGATCCTCAAAAGATGCACAATTTTTATACCTATCTTTATAACAAAACAGTATTTGAAACTTTAGAAAAAGAACTGGGAGAAGGAAATGCTATAGTCTTTGCAAGATCTGCTACAGCAGGAAGTCAAAAATTCCCCACTCATTGGGGCGGAGATTCTCTTTCTACTTATGAATCTATGCTAGAGACGTTAAGGGGTGGACTTTCCTTAGGACTTTGTGGATTTGGATTCTGGAGTCACGATATTGCAGGATTTGATAGCTCTGCTACTCCTGATCTTTATAAAAGGTGGGTAGCTTTTGGTCTTCTCTCCTCACATAGTAGGCTTCATGGAAATTATGAATATAAAGTGCCATGGCTCTATGATGAAGAAGCAGTAGATGTATTAAGATTTTTTGTAAATTTAAAATGTACTTTAATGCCTTATATATACGCAAATTCAGTAGAATCAGTACAAAATGGAATCCCATTGCTCAGGGCTATGATTCTTGACTTTCAAGAAGACCCCACCTGTCATTACTTAGATAGACAGTATATGTTTGGAGATGATCTATTAGTAGCTCCAGTGTTTTCAGAAGATGGAGAGGCAGAATATTATCTACCAGATGTGGGTATATGGACTAATCTTATAACAGGAGAAAAAAGAGAGGGTGGAAAATGGTATAAAGAAAAGTTTGATTATTTCTCTCTTCCTCTTATGGCAAGACCAGGAAGCATTATACCTATTGGGAATAATAAAGAGAAACCTGACTATGATTATACTAATAATGTAACATTATATGTATTTGAACCTAAGGACAAAATAGAGTCCTTAGGGGTTGTATATAACCAGAAAAAGGAAATAGAGCTTAAGGTAAGACTTATCAAAGAAGGGAATAGAATAAATATTCATATAGACAAGGATTCTGGAAAAGCCTTCTCTATACTTCTTTTTAATACTTTTGAGATAAAAAGTGTCTTAGGAGGAAAGGGAGAGAAGAAGGAGAAAGGAATACTAATAACTCCTGATAAAGGGATAAAAGAGATAGAAGTAACACTTTAAATATATGAATAGGGCAGGAATGAAAATTCCTGCCCTTGTTAAATTAAACGAGAGATTTCTTCTATAAATAGAGGACAAAACTCTAAAAACTTCTTGTAATTCTCATAAACTTTTGAAGGATCAATTTTAATATATTCATGTGCTAACACATTCCTGAAGCTTCCCATTCCCTTCATTTTTGCATATAGTTCCTTAGAGATTACGCCTCTTAATTGAAGCTCTTTTAATGCTTCTTCATAGGTGGAAGGATAATACTTGTATTTTGATGCAAGGATGTGATTAGCGATATCTAAAATAATATTAATTCCTGCTAAAAGTCCTCTTTCAATAGTCCACCTGATACTTAAGTTCTGCTTAAATTCCTCTTCTGGAATATCTTTATACTTTTCAAGTTCTGAGATAACCTTTGTAAACTCTATAATGTTTTCTTGTATTAAGCTCTTATCAAAGGTCATAAAAATCCCTTTTTTATCATTTCAATTTCTTTCTTCCTTAGCACTTCCAAATCGCAACATTCTCTTAATATTTTCATCTCATAAGAATTTTCTATCTTTGTACTTTTTGAGTATATAAGCTTTCCTGTCCTTAGAATATGAAGAGCAGAGAAGGGAGAAACTGCAGAAAGGTCAAGAAGATCTATCCTCTCAGTACTTAAATAGCTTTTAAGTGATTTTAATAGCTCAAAATAATCTCCCTCAAGAAGAACTGCGATATCTATATCTTCAGGATTTTCTTTCTCTTCAAAGGATCCAAAAATATATGCAAGAAGAACTCTATTCTTATCAAAAATCCCTTTCAGATTTTTGACCCTTTCTTTTGTATCTGGAGGGAGTGGTGGAAGATCTTTGTACTTTTCTTTTATCCCCATATTTTAATTATATCATAAGCATATGGTTGGATGTTATAATTTAAAGGTTAAAACAAAAAGAAGAGGGGTGGCTTATGAAAAATATAAATCTGCCAGAGGGTCCTTTTAAGCCTGAGTGGGAATCGTTAAAAAATTACAAAATACCTGAGTGGTATAAGGATGCTAAGTTTGGTATATTTATCCATTTTGGGGTATATTCGGTACCTGCTTTTGGAAATGAATGGTATTCAAGAAATATGTATGTACAAGGTACACCTGAATATGAGCATCATTTAAAAACTTATGGGACCCAAAAAGTATTAGGGTATAAGGATTTTATTCCTCTTTTTAAGGCAGAAAAATTTGATCCTTATTCTTGGGCAGATCTTTTTAGAAAAGCAGGGGCAAAATATGTGGTGCCAGTAGCTGAACACCATGACGGATTTGCAATGTATGATTGTAGCTTTACCAGATGGTGTGCTACAAAAATAGGACCTAAGAGAGATATCATTGGTGAGCTTGCAAAGGCAGTAAGAGAAAATTTTCTTACCTTTGGTGTTTCCTACCATAGAGCAGAACATTGGTGGTTTTTTAATGAAGGGATGAAATTTGATAGTGATGTGAGGGATAAAGAGTATTTTGATCTTTATGGACCTGCGCAGCCTGAGACTATGCAACCTACAGAGGATTTTTTAAATGACTGGTATCTGAGGCTTACAGAGATTGTGGATAAATATCAACCTCAACTTATATACTTTGATTGGTGGATAGAACAGCCAGCCTTTGAGCCATATCTTAAGAAATTTTTTGCTTATTATTATAACAGGGCTTGTAACTGGGAAAGAGGTGTAGTGATAAACTATAAATTGAATGCTGTCCCCAGAGAATGTGCAGTATTTGATATGGAAAGAGGAAAACTTTCTGATATAGATCCTGTTTATTGGCAGACAGATACTTCTATCTCTCGGCTTTCCTGGGGGTATATTGAAAAAGATGTGTATAAACCTGCAAAGGAGTTAATTTGGGAGCTTATTGATGTAGTTAGTAGAAATGGAAATTTATTACTTAATGTGGGACCAAAGGCAGATGGTACAATTCCAGAGGAAGCAGAGAAAACTCTTCTTGAGATTGGAAACTGGCTTTTGATAAATGGAGAAGCTATATATGGAACAAGACCATGGAGAATATATGGAGAAGGACCTACAAGAGGAGAAGCAGGATCTTTTAGTGAAAAGCCTACAACTTATACTTCTAAAGATTTTCGTTTTACTACAAAGAAGGATGTCCTTTATGTCATATTGATGGAGAAGCCAGAGGGAGATGAGATAGTAATAAAATCCCTCGGAAAAAATTTCCATGTATTTAATAGGGAAATTGTTAGGATAGAACTTCTTGAGAAAAAAGCAGAGGCTAAATTCTCAAGAGAAGATGATGGGGTAAGAATAAAAATTCCTGAATTTGATAAGATTAAATATCCTGCAGTTTTTAAAATCTTCTCATAGATTATGGAATAATAAAAAATTGAATTTTTTTAGTTATTTTCCTACTTTTCTTAAAAGTGATATTAATCTTTCTCTTTGGGATTTTTTATCAAAATAGTACAGGGATAGGGCTATTGGAGTTTTCTTTAAACGAAACTTTTTCCTAAAGCCTTCTAATTCCTTAAAAGAAGGGACATTAACCTCCCATTTTCTATCGTACCTCACATAATTTCTCACAAAAGTATCTATTAGTTTCTTGTCCTTTTCTTCTAATTTTATATAAAACTCTATAAATTCTTCCTGTCTGCTTTGGGGCAAATTCCTTAAAAAGTTTAGTGCAAGGTTTTTCCTTGCAGAATATATAAGGTTTATAGAGTTAAACATATTATTGAAAAATTTCATAAATTCGTAATCCTTTTCAACCTGCTTTATAAACCTTTTCTGATCTTTAATCATTAATTCAAAGAGGCTTTTAATTCTACCCTCTCTTGAAAGATAAAAATTTTTTTCTCTTAAAAGGCTCATATATGTGGAGATAAAAAGAAGATTCCTTTCTTCTATTGGGAGATTTAGAAACTTCTCTAAATTTTCTTTGAAGTTTTTCTCCATCTCCATCTTGATACACTCTGTTAGGAATGGTAGAGGTGATTTTAAGATATCTATAGAAGGATTAAAGCTCTCTATAAACTTTCTTATGGTCGCGTCTTTGACCCTTTGGGTTTTTCCATTTAAAAGTAAGGATAAGTTTCTTGGAGTTAATCCCACTATCTCTGCGGACTCATAAATCTTGCGTTTTCCCAATGTATTTTTTAAATATTTTCTTATCTCTTCGGAATTTTCATAGGTTTTGCTCTTGATATCTATGGAAAATTTTTGAGCAAACTCAAGGGTATTTTTATAATGTTCCCTTGTCCCCCATCCAGATCCTTTTGGAAGCTCTTTTTCCACAGTATTTATTATATTTATAGTCTCAAAAATTGATGGATCCTTTGTGATTTTCTGAACCTCAAGGAGCGTATCTAACACAAAAAATACACAGCCAATCTCTTCTTTATACCATCCTGCAAAGTAGCACGCATTTTTTATTGATCTTAAAGAAAATTTAGGATGTTTTTCTTTTATATACCAACTTGAATCATTTAAAGCTGATAAAATTCCTGTAGGATGAGGGATTTCTTTTGCAATTCTGAAGCCTTCAAAATATAGTGAAATACCCTTTCTTAAATTGTTGTTCTTTATCTCTATTCTCGCCTTTGCTAGTAGTAGGAATAAATAAGAAGATTTATCTAATTTGTACTCCTTACTCCAAAATCTAATTTTTTGAACACTTAAATCTTCATATTTATGAACAAAGTAGTCAGATAGTGTAGGGGCTACAATTTTTCTTGCAAGGGTAGGAATTTTAGCATAGTCTTTTCTTATTCTTTGAAAAAGTGTATCCCCTTCTGGATTTCTTAAGATTTTTAGAAATAGGGTTTTCTCAGCATATAATAGATAAAAAAGAGTTAAATCTCTTTTACAAAGCTTTAAGCCCCTTTCAACTTCTTCTAATGCCTTTTCATAATTATTTTGCCATTCAAATTTCTGGCTCTTAAAGTAGTGTTTCCATGCCTTATTAATATTTTCCTCTAAGATTAAATTAAGAAAAGGTTTTGCTAAAAAACCATATTTAAAAAGTATGTAGGCTGTATTAGGAACTTTCCTATTCATAATGTATTTTTATTATATTAGAGAAGATTGTAAAAAGAAAAAAATTTTTAAAAGTTAAAATCATGTAAAAGTAATCCCTCCAAAGTACATGTTTTAATAATATCATAGAGTAATGAATTTTGAAAATCAAATGAGATTATGAGTATAATAGAACTATAAAATGTGTATAGGAGGTAAAGAAGATGAAAAAGAAGGTCTTAACGATAATTTTGGTAGTTTTATTAACTATTGTTGGTGTAATTTTTGCAGACCCAAGTGAACATGGTAATCAAACTACAAGGATTCCACCAGCTGCTGGAGTAGAGGTGGAGAATTTATCGGAGTAGTTTTTAAAAAATGGGGAGAATTATTTTCTCCCCATTTTTTATGAGTATTCATGAGAAATATTATAATTATTTTTCTAACGTTATTGATGATTTTGTCCCCTGGTATAGGGGATGAAGGTAATAATATTCTTTTAGTGGGCGATTACAAACTTCCCCCCTTTGAATATTTGGATGAAAAGGGTAATCCAAGAGGATTTTCAGTAGATATTGTAAAGGAACTTAGCAGAGAGATTGGTAAAACTATAACTGTAAAGCTTATGCCATGGGATGAGGCAATGAACACTTTAAAAGAGGGAAAAGCT
>DAOSUP010000032.1:0-9897 GCA_035378845.1 Dictyoglomaceae bacterium | reverse complement strand
AAAAGCTCTCGGAAACAAAACACAGATATCCAAAAAAAAGAGCAGAATTTATAGTAGAAGATAGAAAATTGATAGGAAGATTACGAGAGATAATATCTTTACCCTCAAAAGAAGCAAGGAAAATTCTTGTAAAAGAAGCAAAGGGGATTGGATGGAAGGAAGGAAGTCATTTTTTGAGGAATAGTGGAAAACTTGATGTAGCAATATTAGATAAACATATTCTTAAATTTCTTTTTGATGAGAAGATTATAGAAGAAATTCCTAAGGGATGGACTCAAAAAAATTATGAAAAGATAGAAGAAGAGTTCACAAAGCTTTCCGATTTATTAGGGAAAGCTCCCGGAGAGACCGATCTATATATCTGGTTTCTATTAAAAGGAGTTGTAGAAAAATAATAGACTAAATTAGAGAGCTTTGAATATCCTTTAATGTAAAGGAGACATCTCCAACTTCTCTGACTCTTATATTAATCTTTGGATTTTCTCCTTGTAATTTCAATTCAAATTTTAGTCTCTCTCCTATATTCCATAGGAATGGTAGTTCTCTACCTATATTTACTTCCCCGCCTTCAACATTTATCTCTTCAATATTAATAGGCATTATGTAATTTACCACATCAAAGCTTATATTATTATCACCTTTTTGAATCGTCTCTTTATCTATCATCTGTAGAAAATATGAAAGATAAGGATTAATCATATTATTACTACCTCCTTTTAATACTTCTATTATTTTATCAGGGAAATCGGTAATAATACCAAAGGTATCCCTCTCTTTAAAATAAACCGCCTTCTCTATATCATTTACTGTCCAAGGAATTGTAGCTCTAAAATAGGTCTTATATTCATCAGTCACATAAAAATAATTTGGCTTTAAAAAATCCACATCTTTAAAATACATCTCTAACTCTATAGCCCTGGGCTCATGGACATAAAGAAAACCAATCTTAACATCCTCATAAAGCAATTTAAGTCCAAAAAGATCTCTATGCCAAAATGATGAGATCACATAGTCTTTTATTCTCAAATCCTTTACTAAATTATATACCTCTTTAAAATCTTTAGCATTTTTAACTTCAATATCTATAAATTTATCACTATCCCTAATAAATTCAAGTACATTCCCAAGTTTTGGAACTTCTTCCCCTTGGATTCTTATACCTTTCAACTTTTGAAAATTAACTTTTCTAATATTTAAATCCATACCTGTGAGCCTTTTTAGGTTTTCATCATGAGATATTACCAAGACATTATCCAAGGTTTTCTGTACATCAATTTCAATCCCATCAGCGCCAAAATCCAAAGCCTGTTTAAAAGCCTTCATAGTATTTTCAGGAGAGCAAGCACATCCTCTATGTCCTAATACAAGCATAATTTATCCTCTTACATCCATTTCTAAATCTTTTACTTGTAAAATCATTAGGAGAGCAAGAATAGAGAATATTCCTCCTAAAGGGAAGATAATAAAACGTGTATGTAAAAGGTCTGCTAAAAAACCAGTAAGAGGCGGAGCTATAATACTTGCAGATTGAGATGCTAAGTAATACATACCAGTAAAGGTACCTTGCATCTCTAAAGAGCCAAGATCAAGCACCATAGGAAGAGCATTTATATTTATTAATGCCCAGGAAATACCCCCAATAAGAAAAAGTATACTAATAACAGAAAGGTCTTTTGTAATCATTAAACCTATAAACATACCTATAATCCCTAAAATACCTATAATTACTGTCCTTTTTCTCCCAATTCTTTTTGCAAGAACACCTGATGGGATGGACATAACCATAAAAGACAAGGCTAATATTCCTAAATTAAATTTTGCTATACTCTCCCCTTGAGAGGGTAAAAGTCCAGATTCCATAGCCATATAGACTGTATAAAAGGTTTCTATTGTATTAAATCCCACAAACCAGAAAAATATAGCAAGTAGTAAAAATATTAAGCTTTTGTCTCTTACTCTCATAAGATATTTAAAGGAATTAGACCAGGAAGTTTGCTTTTGGGAAACAGGTACTAAGGAGTCTCTCTTCTCCCTTATCGTTAAAAAAAGAATAATAACAGCAATTATCTGAACTATTCCTACAATTAAAAATCCTAAGGTTCTATCAGTAGAAGAGAGCCTTCCCACAAAGAAAAAGGCTATAAGAGCTCCTAATCCTCCCATAAAGTTTATTATGCCATTTGCAGGAGACCTATTCTCTGGAGATACGATATCAGGCATAAGAGCTATAACAGGAGACCTTCCAATAGCCTGAGTTATATTCATAAGAAATATAACAAAAATTAAGAGAAAAAGAGAAGGAATATTTACTCCCATAAGAAGAGGAATCCATGGAATTAAGCAGAAAAGAATTGCACTTATGGGAAGTGAAGTTATAATATATGGCATTCTACGTCCTATTTTTGTCCATGTCCTATCAGAAAGAGCTCCAATAATAGGAATAATAATAATAGCAAGGATGTTATCCAAATTCATGATCCATCCCACTGCAAAACTTGAAATCTTATAGGTTTCCTGAAGAATTATAGGAATATCTGTATTATAAATAGACCAGAGAAGGGAGATAGACAAAAATCCAAATCCTAAGAGGAAAACCTTAAAATAATTTGATCTCCCCTGCATTAAATCCTCCTAAAAAGGACTTTATGTAGAAATCATTTTAACATAAAAAACTAATCATGTATAATATCCTCATAAGGAGTTATCTAAGATGGGGAATGAATATCATTATAATATTGAGCTATATCCCGAAGATTCAAGAAAATTAATTCCTATAGAGTTAGAGATACCAGAAGGTACCAAGGAGATCATTATAAAAGCTAAATTAGAACCAGAATATCTAACCTATGAGGAATCAAGAAAACCCATTATAGAAGCCATTAAGAAATACATATCACAAGGCTTTGAACCCTTAGATATAAAGGATGTACCTCAAGGAATCTTAGAGAATGTCATAAGAAGTTTCTCTCCACTAAAAAACGTGGTAAATTTTAGATTGATAGATGCAGAGGGATCTTTTAGAGGTACAGGAGATCAAAGATTTACAAAAGGAATGCCTATAAAGATAGGTGAAAAAGAAAGCACCTTAGGATGTGTTGCAGGCGATATTCCAGCAGGAAATTGGAAACTCATCTTAGAAGTAAAAAGCATCTTGAAGAAATCTTTATTGAATATAATAGTGAGCGTAAATAGGGAGGAAAAAACTAAGATCTCTGATGTAACTTTCCCCTATACTCCTGTACTTTCTGAATATGAAGAAAAAAGTGGATGGGTCAAAGGTGACTTTCATCTCCACTCAAATCATAGTGATGGCGTTTTTTCCATAGAGAATCTTATAAAGTTCAATATAAGAAGAGGACTTGATTTTATCTTCCTTACAGACCATAACAAAATATCAGGCTATCAAATGGTTAAAGAAGAAAACTATCCCATATGGGGAGGTATGGAATTTACCACTTTTTGGGGGCATTTCTTAGGTTTAGGAATATACGATTACATACCTTTGGATTTAATTAATCCAGAAGATGGAATTAAAAAGGTCTCTGAAAAGGTGCACTTCCAAGGAGGAATCTTCTGTATTGCTCATCCTAATACTATAGGCTATCCCATATGCCCAGGATGTAAATGTGAGCTCCCTATAGATTGGAGATATGTGGATGCTATAGAGGTTTGGAGTGGCTCTTTTAATCTAAGAAGCTTTGAGATAACTGAAAGTATAAAACAGTGGAGGAATCTATTAAAAGAACACTACCGTATAACTGCCATAGGAAGCTCGGATATGCACAAAGCTGAGGATATCACAGAAGATGTTCCCATAAACTATGTATATGTGGAAGAATTAAACTTAGAAAATCTTATTAATGCGGTAAAGATGGGAAGATTGTATATTACTTCAGGACCAAAGGTTGAATTTAGTATAAATAATAAGATGATAGGAGACATAGTAAATAAAGAAGAAGCTCTTATACTAAAATACTCTTGTGAAGAAGAATGTGACCTAAAAATTATATATAATGGAGAGGAATATATAAAAATTCCATCCACCCAAAAAGGTATCATACAAATCCGATTAGAAGATGAAGGATACATCTATCTTGAATTTTGGAAAGGGAAAAATTTAAAAGCTATTACAAATCCTATCTATATAAAATAAAACATGGGGCAATAATGCCCCATGTTCAAAAAACGTATTTTCTTTACACACCAGAGAATGCGTTAAATCCACCATCAATAGGTACTACTGCACCTGTCACAAAAGAACTTGCAGGAGATACAAGCCATATGATAGTCCCCACAAGTTCCTCAGGCTCTCCAAATCTGCCCATAGGCGTATGGGCAATTACTGCTTCACCACGGGGAGTTAAAGATCCATCTTTATTTAAGAGAAGATCTCTGTTCTGATTAGTAACAAGGAAACCTGGAGCAATAGCATTAACTCTAATCTTAGGTGAATATTCTTTTGCCACATATACTGCAAACCACTGGGTGAAATTAGCCACTGCAGCCTTTGCAGCTGAGTATCCTATAGTCTTTGTAAGAGGTCTAAAGGAAGACATAGATGCAAAATTAATTATTACACCACCATCTTTATTTTCTAACATCATCTTCCCAAAAATCTGACTTGGAATTATAGCACCTGCAAAAAGATTAATATTCACTACTTTTTGAATAGATTCAAAGGGCATATCCCAAAAGGATACTTTATCGGAAACTACTGCTTCTGGAATATTCCCACCAGCGGCATTTAAAAGTATATCCACCCTTCCAAATGAGCTTTTTACCTTCTCTGCAACATCTTTTATATTATCCCTATTAAAAGCATCCATCACAAAACTCTCTACGGTGATGCCCATGCTCTTTAATTTTTCCACCTGATTTTTTAAAGCTTGTTCATTGATATCCGTAAGAACGATCTTTGCTCCCGCCTTCCCAAGACCTTCAGAGATAGCAGAAGCTAATATTCCACCCCCACCAGTAAAGAATGCTACTTTATCCTTTAAAGAAAAAAGTTTTTCAACATAACTCATATAGATTCCACCTCCTAAAAAATTTTCTATTCCCATTCTGTATGAAAAATTCCTTCTTTATCTATCCTCTCATAGGTATGAGCACCAAAAAAGTCTCTCTGAGCCTGAATAAGATTAGCAGGCAGATTCTCTTCTGAAAGAGCAAGATAATAATCAAGAGCAGAATTTAAAGCAAGAAGAGAAATTCCAGCTTCTTTCCCTAAGTTTGTAACCTTCTTCATAGCATCTAACTTATCCTTAAGAAATTGATGAGTCTTTGAAGAGAGAAGAAGATTAATATTAGAGAGATCTTCTTTAATAATATCTCTTAAAAAGTTCAGAATTTTTGCCCTAATAATACATCCACCCTTCCATATTCTTAAAACCTCCGAAAGATCTATATTGTAATTGAAGACCTTAGATGCCTCATCAATTAACCAAAGCCCTTGAGAAAAAGATATAAATACACCAAAAAGTAGTGCCTTCTCAAGATCCGAGACAAACTCATCTTTATTGAGAGAGATATCCCTTTTCTCTTTCTGAGATAAAGAGCTTATCTTTACCCTTAAATCCTTAAAGTGGGAAATTACTCTTCCTTCTACAGCAAGATTTAATGTGGGGGTAGGAATGCCAAGATCAAGAGCAGTCTGAGCAGCCCATTTCCCAGTACCTTTCTGTTCTGCTTTATCAAGAATAAGTTCCACAAGAGGTTTTCCCGTCTCAGGATCTTTATATCTCATAACCTTATAAGAGATCTCCATAAGAAAAGAGTTGAGTTCTCCTTGATTCCACTTTTCAAAGACATCTCCTATCTCTTTTGAGTCCATCTTTAAAACTTTCCTCATAATGTCATATACTTCTGCAATAAGCTCCATAATGGCATACTCTATACCGTTATGCACCATCTTTACAAAATGTCCTGCAGAGTCATTTCCCACATAGGTGCAACAAGGACCATCTTCTGTCTGAGCAGCAATCTTCAAAAGCAATTCCTTTACCATTTCATAGGCTTCTCTTGTCCCTCCAGGCATTAGAGAAGGACCATGAAGAGCCCCATATTCTCCACCAGAAACTCCCATTCCTAAGAAAAGAATTCCTTTACTTTTAAGCTCTTGGAGTCTTCTTGAAGTATCCTTGAAATAAGAATTTCCACCATCAATAATCAGATCTCCAGAATCTAAATATGGAGTAAGCTCTTGGATCACATCATCCACAGGACTTCCTGCCTTTACCATTAATATGATCTTTCTTGGTCTCTCCAAACCTTCTACAAAATCTTTTATTTCATAGTAAGGCGTTATCTTTTCATCTTTTACTTTATCAGCAATAAATTCCTTTGTCCTCTCAGAAGTCCTGTTGTATACCGCTATGCTATATCCCTTTCTTGCTATATTCAGAGCAAGATTCTGTCCCATAACAGCAAGACCCACCAAACCTACATAGTTCTTCATACTAAAACCCCCTTTATTCCAATTTAGAATGGATATAAAAAGCCTCTTTCAAATTTTTTGTCAAATATAAAAAGAATTCAAATCTCTTGTTATAGTAATCTATTCTTTCAGAATTAGGCTCATAAACCTTTTGTATCTTTACAAGTTTTTCAGTAGCCTCCTTGTAAGATGAGAATTCTCCAAGAAGAGTAAAGCCAAGTATTGCAGATCCCAAAAGAGCAGGCTCATCCACATTTGCAACTCCAACCCCAACTCCCATAATATCTGCAAGAATCTGCATCCAAACAGGACTTCTTGCTCCACCTCCTCCTGCTCTTACTTCTCTCACTTCAACACCTAATTCCTTTAAGGTTTCATAAAGCATTCTTATGATAAAAGAGACACCTTCCATTCCTGCCCTTATCATATGAGCTTTATTGTGATAAGGACGAAGACCAAAAAATACTCCTGATGCTACACTTCCAATATCAGGATTTCGTTCTCCTGTAAGATAAGGAAGGAAAAATAGATTTTCAGACATAACTTTTTCTGCTTCTTCTCCTTGCTCCTCATAATCCATATGGAATAGATTATCCCTGAACCACTTTAAGATTATACCTGCGTTATTAATTCCTCCCCCAGGAAACCAATGGGAATCAAAAAAGTATGGGACTTGAATCTCCATTCTCTTCTCATCAAATACAGGTTTAGGATATGGTACTCTAAACATAGCAGTGGTACCAATATTTATAATACCTATATCATCTCCTGCCAAAGCTCCTATACCAACTCCTACGGCACCACCATCATAGAGCCCTGTGGCAAGAAGTACTTCTCCTTTAAGCCCCAGAAGATCTAAAGTCTCCTTAGACAGTTTCCCTAAAATTTTATCAGCAGAAACTACAGGAGGAAGGTTCTCCTCCTTTATGCCTACAATATCCAACATATAGGGATCCCAGTTTTGAGTATGAATATTAAGAAGCTGAGTAGAAGAATCAATACTTGGATCCGTATAAGGCTCACCAAGAAGTTTATATATCAAAAAGGATTTAGAACCTAAATAAAGTTTAGCAGCATCATAAATATCCTTATATTTCTTTCTTAGCCAGTATATCCTTACAAAAGGATAATAGAGAAGAGGAGGACACCCTGTCCTCTTATAAATCTCGCTAAAATCTACCTCTTTCAGAAGTTCATCAAAGATCTCACGAGATCTTGTATCCAAAAGAGTGATGATACCTGTAAGAGGCTTTCCCATTTTATCTAATGGTAAAAGACCAAACATGTAAGAAGAAGTGATAAGAATACCAATTCTATCTCCAAAATCCTTAGAAACTTCCCTTACTACTTCTACAAATATATTAAATATCCTATCAGGATCATGTTCTGCTTTTCCTGTATTATCCTTTTCTGAAGGAAGTTCTCTCTGGACAAGAGAGAGAAACTTACCAGTTTTATCTATCACTCCAGCCTTTATATTAGTTGTCCCTACATCTACTGCAAGGACTAAATCTTTTTCAGCCATTTCAATCTTTCCACCACTTCTTTATTAATAATCTCATCAGGAAGTTCTCCTGCTACAACCCTCTCTGTATCGGTAACTACTTTATCTCCCATTCCAAAAAGACACTCATGGGTATAGGCAGAAATATGAGGTGTGATCACCACATTATCAAATCCAAAGAGAGGATTATTAGGCTCTGGTGGTTCATCTTTCAAAACATCAAGACCAACCCCTGCCACTTTTCCAGATTTCAAAGCTCTAACCAACGCATCTTCGTCTATTAGCTCTCCTCTTGCTGTATTTACAATAAAAACTCCATTTTTCATAAGAGAAAATTCTCTATCGGAGAGTATATGCCTACTACTTTCATTCAGAGATGCATTCAAAGAGATTATGTCTGCATTTTTCAGAAGTTCCTCAAGAGTTACAGGCTCTGCTCCCCTTTCCCTTATCTTCTCTGGAGAGAGAAAAGGATCATAAGCAATAACCTTTGCTAAAAACCCATTTTTAAGTATCTCTCCTACCCTACTTCCTATATTTCCATATCCAATAATTCCAATAGTCTTATCCTTTATCTCCCATCCTATAAAGTTAGCTCTCTCCTCCCATTTTCCTTCTCTTGCCCTCAAAGATGCCTCTCTAATTTCTCTTATAACAGTCATAAGTAAAGCTATAGCAGTTTCTGCCACAGCTTCCCTCTCTACCATTCCTGATACCTTTGTAACAATAGTACCTCTTTGAGTGGCAGACTCAATATCTATATTGTTATATCCAATACCATGACGAGCAATAAGTAATGTCTCATCTTTATACTCAAAAAATTCCTTATCATAAAAAGGTGTAACACTGGCTATGATAATATTAAATCCCATTAACTTTTCAGCAAGCTCTTTACCATGCATATTCCCAGGAAGAGTAAACCTCTCTATCTCACCTAATTTTTTTAAACGCTCCAAATGGTCTGGAAAATATTTGCCAAAGCTACTTGAGTTAACAATAGCAATTTTTACCATTGTTAAACCTCCCCAAATAATTTTTTCAGATGTTTCCTTATATTCTCCTCAACAAAATTATAATGTTCCTTTTCATACTCATTTAATACTTCAAACATCTCATTTCTTTTGTAGTCTAAAAGCACCCCATAGGAAATATGGAAAAGTTGTCTTACTTCTTTTCTCTCTAAAAATGCTAAAAGCTCCTCCTTTATCTCTTTTGGAAAATCTTCTCTTTTTATATCTACTTTATAAGCCTTTTTACTTTCTTCTAAATTATCCAAAGCTATCTCATAAAGATCCAAGAACAAATCAGGATTGTAACTGGCTATGGTCTTTACAGCTTCAAGCCAGCTTGTACCTGAGGTCTTTATATGAAAATTCCCTTCGGTGACCTTATAAAATATAGGATAAACACTGAACTTATCACTTCCAGAATGAAGGCTCAGTCTATACCCTTCAAGGGCTTTTGTTAAAGCATAATGTTTCTTTAATTCCTCCTCAAACTTTTTAATATCTCCCTTATAATCCACACCTTTTTGAAATTCACCAGGAAATTTAGGAGCAAGACTTGTAAACTCTACTCCTCTTTGATGGAGATACTCCACTACAAATAGATGATCCTCAGGAGTTGTATCTCTTTCACCTTCATCAATAGATATCTCTATCTCAAAATCAGGGAGTTTTGATCTTAATGTCTCATAAACCATCTCCACAAAAGGAAGAGCTTTCTCATAAACAATAGCCGATTTACATAGCTCATCATAGGAAATGTTAAAATATTCTGAAGAGGATATATTTACTTTCTTTCCTGCATATTTTTCAATAATTTTTTTGCTGAAAGAATAAATTTTATCAAACCTATCCTTCAATTCTTTCTGAGAATAATTACTTATCTTCTCAATAAGATCACTTATATCCAATGTATACATAGTAAATCCTGCTGATATTCCTTCTAAAAGATC
>DAOSUP010000031.1:0-10560 GCA_035378845.1 Dictyoglomaceae bacterium | reverse complement strand
ACATAGCACGCATCATTCTCATATTAAAGATTATACTACTTTCCCTTGACATATTTTTATAATAGTGTATTATATATCTAATACAGTAATACAGAAAGGTGGTGTGGGTTATAGAGTTTGATGAAAGAACTCCTATATATATCCAGATTATGGATCTTATAAAGAAAAGGATAGGAAGAGGAGATTTAAAAAGTGGCGATAAATTACCATCAGTAAGGGAAATGGCAGAAGAATTAAAAGTAAATCCTAACACAGTGCAAAAAGCCTATCAAGAGTTAGAAAGGGAAGGAATAATTTTTACTTTGAGAGGAATGGGTTCTTTTATAACTCAAGATTCAGAAAAAATTTTAGATCTTAAGAAGGTCATGGTAAGAGAAATTATAGCTAAATTTTTAAAGGATGTGAGAGAGCTAAATTTTTCAAAAGATGAAATCCTGTCCCTATTAGATAAGTACTGGAAGGAGAGTGAATAATATGGAGATTCTGGAGATTAAGGACCTTTCTAAGTACTATGGTAAAAAGCAGGTTTTAAAGGATATCTCTTTCTCTGCTCATATAGGTGAGCTTATTGGACTTTATGGACCTAATGGAAGTGGAAAGACCACTCTTTTAAAACTTATCGTGGGACTTTTAAGACCTTCTAAGGGTAGTATTCTCATAGATGAGAAAGAGCCAGGAAGCTATACCAAATCCATAGTTTCTTTTCTTCCTGATAAGAATATTTTCCCTTCTTGGATGAGTGTTAAAGATGCCTTGAATTTTTATTTAGATTTTTATAGAGACTTTGATAGTGATAAGTTTATGGAACTATTAATGTTTTTCAATTTAAAAGAAGATTATAAAGTAAAGGAACTTTCTAAAGGAGATTTAGAGAAATTAATTCTTTCTCTTGTTATTTCTCGGAAGGCAAAAATCTATCTTTTAGATGAGCCTTTAGGGGGTATAGATCCATCTACCAGGGATAAAATTATATATTCTCTCTTGAAAAACTATTGTGAAGAAAGTCTTATGATAATCTCTACCCATCTTGTTAAAGAGATTGAAAATATCACTGATAGAACTCTTTTTATATCTCAAGGGGAAATTATCATGGATGAGAAAACCGATAAATTAAGAGAAGAGAGAAACAAATCAATAGATACTCTTTTTAGAGAGACGTTTCAATAAGGAGGTATTTAAGAGTGTGGAATCTTATTAAATATGAAATCTTAGGAAAGAAAAAATACTATTGGGTATTTAGTCTCATTGTTATTGGAGCTTATCTTCTCTTAGCTTTAGATTATAGAAACCTTATAGTAGGAATAGATCCTTTTACTGCTTCGGAATTTGTTTTTACTATCTGTTTATTGATCTTTTTGTCCTCTATAATAGCTATTTTGATAGATAATTTAAGGGATATATCTATAAATGATCTTAACTATTTAGATTTTAGTCTACCCATAAGATCCTCTTATCTTTTTTATAAAAGGATTGTTATCTATATTTTAGAGCTTATATACATTAGTATTTTGAGTATTCTTTTGACTTTTATAGTCTTAAAAGGAGTAGACCATAATTTTACTCATATATTATTTACTTACTTTTTTGGAGATCATGGTTTTATTAGTATATTGGAATTGATATTTGGCTTCTTTGAAATTTTTCTTCTTTTTTCTATATTTATCGTAGCCTCAAAACTTCCTTCTGAATATAAATTTCTTAAGTATCTATCTTATGGATTAACTTCTATTCTTTTAATCCTTGGAGATTATATAAAAAATAAGTTAACACAACTTTTTCCCTATAATCTCTTACATATGCCACGATTTAATTATAAAGCTACTATTAATAACTGGTATTTCTCCTTAAATGCTAATGAACTAACTATTAATATAGCTGTCGTTATATTCCATATTTTAGTTATTCTTTTAGCTTCTTCAGTTTATATTTATTTTCTAAATAGTAAGGTGGAGATTAGGAGGTAATTTGATAAGTATGATTCATATTGAAAATCTTTATAAATATTACATCTCAGGAAAGGAAAAGTATCTTGCTTTAAAAGATATAAACTTAAAAATTGAAAAGGGAGAGTTTGTAGCTATTATTGGTCCTTCTGGATCTGGAAAGTCTACTCTTCTAAATATTATTGGAGGTTTAGATAGACCATCTTCTGGAAAAGTTTTTATAGATGGAGAAGATATTTTCAAATTTGATGATGAGAGATTGTCTAAGTATAGGAATAAGAGAATTGGATATATCTTTCAATCTTTCTATTTGGAACCTTCCTATACAGTTTTTGAGAATGTAATGATACCTTTAATTTTTTCAGGAGATGGTAGAAGAGAGGAGAAAGTTAAAAAAGCTCTTGAAAAGGTAGGTCTTTCTCATAAATTGAGAAGTAAGCCTACAGAACTTTCAGGTGGTGAAAGACAGAGAGTTGCTATTGCAAGAGCTATAGTAAATGATCCTGATATTCTTCTTTGTGATGAGCCCACAGGTAATTTAGATTCTCAAACAGGTTTGTCCATAATGAACCTTCTAAAAGATCTGAATGAAGAAGGGAAAACTATTTTGCTTGTAACTCATAACTTGGAGTATGCCAATATGTCCAGTAGGATCTTAAAGATTAGAGATGGTGAGATAAAGGAGGATTAAAAAGTGAAACTTATAGATTTTGTAAAAATAGCATTTACTAATTTAAGAAAGAAGAAACTAAGAACGATTTTAAACTCTATTGCTATAGCTATTGGTGCGATGCTTATTATTGTAATGGTAAGTCTTGGCTTTGGGGCTCAAGATTATATAGTAGAAGAACTTAAGAAATATGATCTTTTTAATGTGGTATCAGTTTCTCCTTTTAAAGAGGTGAAAACTGTAACTATCTCTTTTGGTACTCCTCAAGAAAGTATAAATGAAAAAGAGATAAATAAGCAAATCTTTGATAAGGATATTGAAAAGTTTAAAGAGATAAAGGGAGTTTCTCATGTAATAGGTATGATTAATGTTAACCCTTTAAATGTGAAGATAAATGGTAAAGAATTAACGATATCGGCTTTTGGATATAATCCTTACTATGAGCTTTTCCCTCAGGATAAGATGAAAGAGGTAGTTTTAGCAGGAAGATTATTAAAAGAAGATGATGTAAATGGTGTTTTAATTGGAGAAAAGATTTTAAAGTCAGCAAAGATTAATGATTATAATAGCATAATGAATAGGGAAATAGAGATTGCTGTACCTAACTTCCTATCCTTAGATGTGCTCTTAAAAGAGAAGGTAAAAATTGTGGGTGTTATTAATGAAAAGGCAGATTATTCTGATACTATGGTCCTTCCTCTAAAATTAGCAGTTAAATTAAAAGAGTACTCCGTAGGTGAGGAGAAATATTTTGAAAAGTATGGTTATGATCAGGTATCTGTCAGAGCAGAATCTTTTAAAGATGTAAATAATATAGCAGAAGAGATTAAGAAGATGGGATTTACAGTAAGCACTTTTGAAGAAGCTCTTAATGAGTTAGAGAAGTATTTTTCAATCTTTCAGGGAATACTTGGAAGTATAGGCATCATAGTATTAATAGTAGCTTCCATAGGTGTACTGAATACCATGATCATAGCAGTCTATGAGAAGATAAAGTTTATAGGAATTTTAAGAGCCTTAGGAGCTTCTCGTAAAGATATAAGAAATATATTTTTGGTGGAATCAGGAACCATTGGATTTATCGGTGGAACTTTAGGAACAATTATAGGGTTGATTTTAAATCAATTAATAAATATATTTATCAATCGCATAATTCTGAAAAGACCTGAAAATTTTGTAAAGATTTTTTCAACCCCTATTGAATTTATAGTATTGGTGATAGTTTTTTCAATATTTTTATCTTGTATCTCAGGATTGTACCCTGCAATTAAGGCGTCAAAACTTGATCCGGTAGAAGCTTTAAGATATGAATAAGAAAGAGGATATCTCTACTTGGTATTTTGAATATTGAGATTATTAAGATATTAAATTAAAATCTAAGTAGAAAATGATCTTCTTAAATAGGAGGTAGAATGCCTGCCAATCTTCCTCCTCAGTATTTTGAGGCTGAAAAGAGATATAGAGAAGCAAAAACCATAGAAGATAAGATCCAGGCTTTGAAGGAAATGCTTGCTATTTTACCCAAACACAAGGGTACAGATAAGATGAAAGCTGATTTGAGAAGGAAGTTATCTCAACTTATGGAAGAGGCAGAGAAGAGGCCCAAAAAGGGTGGAAGATACGATATTTATATTGAGAAAGAGGGAGCAGGGCAGGTAGTAATTGTTGGTCCACCTAATACAGGAAAGTCACTCTTTTTCAAACTTCTTACAGGCGTGGATAGTGTGGTTACAGATTATCCATTTTCTACTTTAAATCCTGTGTTGGGAATGATGCCATATGAAAATATTAAAATTCAGCTTGTAGATCTACCGCCCTTATGGGAAGGTTCAGAATCGTGGATTTATAATGTAATAAGAAATGCAGATCTTGTAACATTATTTTTTAGTATGGAATCTACCTCTTTACTTGATGATTATGAGAATATTAAAAGTCTTCTTGAATTAAAGAAGATAAAACTTGTAAAGGATAATCCTAATAAGGATTTTTACAACCCAATTAAAGAGATCAGAGGCATAATTTTGATAAATAAGATAGATTTAAGAGATCCTCATGAGAGAAAAGAAGAATTAGAAGTTTTAGAGGAAGACTTAAATGTATATTTTATCTCTGCAAAAAAAGGAATTAATATGGAGGATGTTAAAAAAAGTGTTTTTGAAAATTTAAAAGTTGTAAGAGTTTATACGAAAAAACCGGGTTATCCTCCTGATCATGATAGACCTTATATTTTGGAGGATGGAAGTACTGTAATGGATGTGGCAGAATTAGTCCATAAAGATATTGCTATGAAATTGAAGTATACAAAACTTTATACTAAAGATGGAAGTATAAAAGGACTTCCTGTAGAAAAGAATTATAAGGTAAAAGATGAGGATATATTAGAATTTCACATATAAGGAGGTTTTATGAGGTGGGGGATAATTGGGATTGGTAAAATAGTGAGAAATAGGTTTTTGCCTGCATTAGATGATGTACCTGATGCTCAAATTACTGCTTTAGTAACCACACATCCTGAAAATGTTAGAGATATTTCAGAAAAATATGGGGCAAAGATATACACACGAGTAGAGGATCTGAAAGATGTAGATGTAGTATATATTGCTACTCCTAATAAGTTTCATAAGGAACAATCAATTATTTGTGCAAGGAAAGGAATTCATATATTTTGTGAGAAACCTATAGCTATGAATGTAAGGGAAACAGAAGAGATGATTGAGGAGTGTGAAAAGAATCATGTAGTTTTGGGAATTGCTTATATGGGGAGATTTAATCCATTTAATGTGGGAGCTAAAAAACTTCTTGAGCAGAATATTTTAGGGAGAATTGGCGTCGTAAAAGCAACTTATTCTTTTGTTAATACAGAAAGAGGTGCTTGGAGGTATAACTTAGACCTTGCAGGTGGCGGGGCTATTATGGATATTGGGGTACATGTTATTAATACCGTTCACTTTTTTAGACCTAAAAATAGGATTATTGAACTCTCTGCAATAAATGAAAATTATGAATATGATGTAGATCAAAATGCTGGTGCGGTGGCAAGATTTGATGATGGGACTCTCTTGTTTATAGATGTTAGTTATGATACTTCTCTCTCAGTCTCCTTTGAGATAAGAGGGAGAGATGGAATATTATATGTCCTTGGTACTCTCTATCAAGAGTATGACGGTAAAGTCATATTAAGAAAAGAAAATAACTTTACTCTCTATAATTTTCATGGACCTAATCAGTATGTAGGTGAGATTTTAGATATGGAAGAGGCAATTATAGGTAAAAGGAAACCAGCAACTGATGGGTATGATGCTTTAATGGATATGAAAGTAGTAGAAGCATGGTATAAATCTGCAGCATCTAAAAAATTGGTAGAAGTGAGTTACTAAAAATAGTTGAAAAATTTCTATTCAAAGAGTAATATTTAGATAGCTAAATATATGGAAAAGAATACTTTATATCTTTTATTTAAAGATGTTATAAAGGAACATTTTAGAAGGAAAGAAAAACTTCTTGGGGATTTGAAACTCCACCGAGGTCAGGCTCCAGTTTTACTCCTCTTAGGTGAAAAAGATGGCTTAATTCAAAAAGAGATATCTGAGAGATTGAAGATTAAGCCATCTACTGTAACTTTAATAATCAAAAGAATGGAAAAAAGAGGATTAGTTTTTAGCAAGAGAGATGAGAAGGATAAGCGTTTTTCAAAGATATACCTCACAGAAGATGGAAGAAAATTTATATGCAAGTTAAAAAAGACTTTTGGTCAATTGGAAGAGGAGATGTTTTCTGGCTTTTCTGAAGAAGAGAAGATAATTTTAGAAGGGTATTTGAGAAGGATACAAGATAACTTGGAAAAAATAAACAAGGAAAGATAAAGGCGAAGCTATTATGAGGAAGCTGCTACCTTATTTGAAACCTTATACTCTTTTTATTATTTTAGCTCCTCTTTTTATGATTGTTGAAGTTGTGTGCGATCTTTTTCAACCTACTCTCCTTGCCAAGATTATAGACGAAGGTGTTCTTAAAAGTAATTTTCCTCTTATATTAAGGACAGGTCTCTTAATGGTAGGAATTGCTATTATCGGCATGATAGGAGGAGTAGGCTGTACAATTTTTGCAAGTTATGCAAGCCAAAATTTTGGTAGAGATTTAAGATCTGCTCTTTTTAAGAAGATTCAAGCCTTCTCTTTTCGTAATATTGATAAGTTTCATACATCATCTTTGATAACAAGACTTACTAATGATGTTACTCAACTTCAGACTCTTGTAATGATGTCCTTAAGAATTGTGGTTAGAGCTCCGCTTCTTTTTATAGGTGGGATTATAATGGCTGTATCAATAAATAGAAAGCTCTCTGTTATTTTCCTTATCTCTATACCTTTAATAATATTTGTGTTTATTTTTATTATGAGAAAGAGTTATCCTCTTTTTTCTGAAGTTCAAAGAAGGATAGATGCACTAAATAATGTGATAAGAGAAAATCTTTCTGGAATTAGATTAGTAAGAGCATTTATAAGAGAGGATTATGAAAAAGATAGATTTAGGAATACAAATTCTGCTTTGATGAATGCTGTTATAAAAGCTTCCATGTTAATGATTTTTGCTATGCCAATATTTATGTTAGTCACAAATTTTAGTATTCTTGCAGTTTTATGGTATGGAGGATTGTTAGCACAAGCAGGAGAAATGCAGGTTGGAGAGATAATGGCTTATATAAACTATATGACTCAAATACTTTTTTCTCTTACCACTATAGGAAATATTTTGATGTTTATATCCCGTGCTTCAGCCTCTGCAGAAAGGGTAAATTTAGTATTAGAGGAAAAAATAGATATTGTTAATAAAGAAGATGCTAGTACTGAAGTTATAGAAAAAGGAGAAGTAACCTTTGAAAATGTATATTTTGGCTACAGTGAAAATGATGAGCCTGTTTTAAAAAATATAAGTTTCTCTGTAAATGCTGGAGAGATCATCGGTATTCTTGGTACTACAGGTTCAGGTAAATCAAGCTTAGTAAATCTTATACCTCGTCTTTATGATGTTACTTCAGGGAGAATTTTAATAAATGGTAAAGATGTTAGAAATATAGATATTAAGGTTTTAAGATCTATGATTTCTATGGTTCCTCAGGATACTATTCTTTTCTCTGGCACTATTAGGGAAAATATATGTTGGGGAAGAGAAGATGCTACTGAAGAAGAGATTATTCAGGCATGTAAAATAGCTCAGGCTCATGACTTTATAACAAAGCTTCCTGATGGTTATGAGACTGTAATAGGACAGAGAGGAGTAAGCCTTTCGGGAGGGCAGAAACAGAGGATTGCTATAGCAAGGGCTATTATAAGGAAACCCTTGATCCTTATTCTTGATGATGCTACCAGTTCAGTAGATTTTGTTACAGAACAAAAAATTCTTAAAGGATTGAAAGAAATGATGAAAAATTGTACCACTTTTGCTATTGCTCAAAGAGTAAGTACTGTGATGAATGCAGATAAGATAATACTTTTGGAAAACGGTGAGATTGCAGGCTTAGGTTCTCATAAAGAATTGTTGGGAAGTAATCCTGTTTATCAAGAGATCTATAAATCTCAGATAGACGAAGAGGTGCTACAAGATGCCTAAAGAAGAAAAACAAACAAAAATGCCAAGTTCTGTGCCTACGAAACCTTTTAGAGGACCAGGAGGAGGTCATGGTCCACGTTTTCAATTTGAAAAAGTAGAGATTAAAGATCCATGGGGAACTTTGAAAAAGTTATTAAGATATTTAGGTAGATATAAATGGAGAATAATATTTGCCTTTTTTCTTGTAATGTTATCTTCTATTTTAGGAATTATAGGTCCATACCTTATAGGGAAAGGGATAGATAATTATATTGTTCCAAAAAAGTTTGATGGTTTTTTAAACTTTCTTTTACTTCTTGGCTCTGTATATGTTCTTGGAGTGGTCTTTACATGGGTTCAAAGCTATGTAATGCTAATAACCATTCAAAAATTAGTTTATTCTTTAAGGAATGACGTCTTTGATAAGCTTCATCTTTTGCCTCTTAAGTTTTTTGATACTCGTTCTCACGGCGATATAATGAGTAGAATTGTTAATGATATAGATAATATTGGTATGGTCCTTGGAAATAGTGTGATACAGCTATTTTCAAGTATTATAACCTTAGTGGGTATCATAATTATGATGCTTAGAATAAATGTTCTTATGACATTTATAAGTTTAATCACCATTCCTTTAACAATTTTTACTACAAGATTAATATCAAAAAGGACAAGAGATTATTTTTATCAAAATCAGACTCTTCTTGGTAATTTAAACGGAATAATAGAAGAGGATATATCAGGGATTAAAGTAATTAAAATTTTTGGTAGAGAAGAAAAAGAGACAGATAAATTTGAAAGAGTTAATCATCACATGGCTGAGATTGGTATAAGGGCACAAATTTTTTCAGGAGTTATAGGACCTCTTATGAACCTTCTTAATAATATTAGTTTTGCAATAATTGCAGGATTTGGAGGATTTTTTGCTTATAGAAATCTCATATCTATTGGGGCTATTACAGTTTTTATAAATTATTCACGTCAATTTACAAGGCCAATTAATGAACTTGCTAATCAATACAATATGATCCAATCTGCTATTGCCAGTGCAGAGAGAGTTTTTGAGATCTTAGATGAGGAAGAAGAGAAAAAAGATGATATAAATGCCATAGAACTTAATGAGATAAAAGGGGAAGTAGAGTTCAGAAATGTCTGGTTTTATTATGTAAAAGATGTTCCAGTACTAAAGAATATTAACTTCCATGTATATCCAGGACAAGTTATTGCTCTTGTGGGACCTACAGGGGCAGGTAAAACTACTATTGCAAGTCTTATTGCAAGGTTTTATGACGTGGATATGGGAGAGATTCTTATAGACGGTATAGATATAAGAGATATAAAAAAGAAAAGCTTAAGATCAAATTTAGGAATAGTGCTTCAGGATACTTATCTTTTTAATGCTACTGTTAGAGAAAATATAAGATATGGGAGGCTTGATGCCACTGATGAAGAGATAGAAAGAGCAGCAAAGCTTGCTCATGCTGAGCCTTTTATACGCTCTTTACCTCAAGGTTATAATACTCTCCTTTCCGAAGATGGTGGAGATTTGAGCCAAGGACAAAGACAACTTATTGCAATTGCAAGAGCTATTTTAGCTGACCCCAAAATTCTTATTTTGGATGAGGCAACGAGTAATGTAGATACCAGAACAGAGCAGTATATTCAAGAAGCTATGCTGAATCTAATGAGGGAAAGAACAAGCTTTGTTATTGCACACAGATTAAGTACTGTAAAAAATGCCAATCTTATACTTGTCATTAATAATGGAGAAATTATAGAAAGTGGTACTCATAAGGAGCTTATTAAGGAGAAAGGATTTTACTATAATCTATATATGAGCCAGTTTATGGAAGAAGAAATAGAGGTGGGATAGAGGAACAATTGACAATTTCTAAAAGTATAGGTTATAATTTTTCCATAAAATTTTTTAGGGGGAGGTAAACATGAAAAGGTCAAAAGTATTTATTCTATCCTTGATTTTCCTTTCTGTAGTCTTTATGTCTTTTACTTTTGGAGGGACTAAAACTGCTATAGCAAAGTATGGAACTCCCAAGATTGATGCAGAGATGGATGACGTATGGAAAACTACTGATGAGTACATAACAGATAGTTATGTACAGGGCACTAAAGGAAAAGTTGCCTATGCAAAATTTAGAGTATTGTGGGATGAAAGCAGTGTGTATGTTTGGGCAGAAGTTTATGATACTGTATTGAACAAAGATAGTTCTAGTGATTGGGAACAAGATTCTGTTGAAATATTTATAGATGAGGACAATTCAAAGAAGACCTCTTATGATTCTAATGATGCTCAATATAGGGTAAATTTTGTTAATTATCAGAGTTATGGTTCTGGAGCTT
>DAOSUP010000030.1:0-10599 GCA_035378845.1 Dictyoglomaceae bacterium | reverse complement strand
ATTATCTTTAAATTTTAATGGATAAAAATCTTTAACAAAAACACCTCCTGAGAAGGTAAATTGTTAACTTTTCAGGAGGTGAAAACTTTTAATTGATAAAGTTATAATTTACTTAAATACTGTCTATTCTTACCCTCTTTTTCTACTTAGAGTTCTAGAAAAGCAGATTAATAAAGTATTTTGTAAAAGTGTAAGAGATAGTCTCTTCATGATATAATTTAACTATGGAAAGAAGCCAAGACTGGATAAATGAGGCAAGATGGGATTTAGAACATGCTAAGAATGATTTAGCAGCAGGATTTTATAACTGGGCATGCTTTTCCTCCCAACAATCGGCAGAGAAAGCAGTAAAAGCGATATTTCAAAAGATAGGAGCTGAAGCCTGGGGACATTCAGTGGCTGATCTATTAATTGAATTGTCCAAGGGATACCAAGTTTCAGATGAACTTATAAATTTGGCTTTGGAGTTAGATAAGGCGTATATCCCTACAAGATATCCTGATGCTCATCCTTCAGGATTTCCACGAAATAGGTATACTAAGGAGGAGGCAAGAAGACTTATATCATATGCAGAGGAAATTCTCAAATTCTGTGAAGATCTTTTATCCAAAATTAAGTAAAGAAGAAGTTATTCAGCTACTTCTTCAAAATCTTAAAATACTTGAGACTAAACTTCCACTTGTTCGTGTAATTCTTTTTGGATCTTATGCTAAGGGTAATTATACTGTGGGAAGTGATGTGGATCTTCTTGTAGTTTATGATGGAAAAAAGAGAAGTGATGACTACGCTATAGTAAAGAAGGCTCTTAATATTCCTCGTCTTGAGCCTCATATTTATACAAAAGAGGAGTATGAAAAGATAAAAGATATTTTAGAAAAAATGACTAAGGATGGTATATTGTTATTTCCTAAGGAAGATTGTTAATAGGTTATTATAAATTATATACTTGCCGTTACATTCAAACTTAGTAATAATTGTTGGATAATTAGTATATTTAAGAAAATAAAAAAGATGCTATAAAATTGTATATAGAATCTCGTAAAATTCTTGGAGAACCTATACCTATAGAAATATTTACTGAAAAAGTCAAGATAAATCTCTAAATTAGCACAGGCTAAACATGAAGAAATAATAAAAATGTTAAAAAAGCTTGGTTTTAAAGAGATTAGACAAAGTGGAAATTATGTAGTCTTTTTTGTATATACATATATTTTGCTGTATAATTTATACAGAAATGGAGGTGTAAAAAATGAGGAGATTAAATATTACGATACCTGATGATTTAGCTAAAGAATTAGAGAAGATACCTAATAAGAGTAAATTTATTACAGAGGTTTTAAGAAAAGAAATAAGCATGTTAAAGTTAAGGGAGTTAGATAACCTTTTAGTGGAAGGGTATAAAAGAACAAAGGATGAAGATGAGATTATAAATGAAGAGTGGGAAAAGATAACCTTAGAAGGATGGGTATAGAATGGAGTTTCCTAAAAGAGGAGAGATATGGTTAGTTGTTTTAGATCCTATCGTAGGAAGCGAGATAGGAAAGACGAGACCTGCATTAGTAATTTCCAATAATAGAAATAACGAATTTTCTAACACTATAACAATTCTTCCCATCAGTTCTAAGACACAAGAAGTTTACCCTTTTGAAGTTTTTCTTTCAAAAGAAGAGGAACATCTTTCTTTAGATTCAAAGATAAAGTGTAATCAAATTAGAACTGTAGATAAAAGAAGATTAATAAAGTTATTAGGAAAAGTGACAGAGGAAAAGCTTAAAGAAGTAGATAAAGCTCTTTTGATACATCTTGGAATGTGGGAAGAAGGTATAATTAAACCCTTTATGTAATATTATATATCGGGTATTACCTTAATGTTAATCATGCTATACTTTATAAGTATGATATAGTTTAGCCTGAGGTGGAAGGGGTAACTATACCAAAGACATTTAAAGATTTAATGAAGAGGGAGATATGAAAGGGGTAATTTTAGCAGGGGGGACAGGTACAAGGCTATATCCAGTCACCATAAGTACTAATAAGCATATTCTTCCAGTATATAACAAACCTATGATCTATTATCCATTATCTTTACTAATGCTTATGGGAATAAGAGATTTAGTTATTGTTATTAATCCTGAAGATAAATCTCAATTTAAAAATCTTCTTGGAGATGGTTCACATCTTGGAATGAATATTACATATGCTATACAACCTACTCCTAATGGGTTAGCAGGAGGGTTACTTTCTGCAAAAGAATATGTGGAAGGTGAGAATATTTGTCTCATTCTTGGAGACAATATTTTATATGGTCATGATGTCTTGAAAATATTAAATGAAGCAAAAGAATATCTTGAGAATCATAATGGTGCATACGTTTTTGGATATCACGTGCCAGATCCTGAAAGATTTGGGGTAGTTGAATTTGATGAGAAAGGGAATGTTCTATCTATTGAGGAGAAGCCTAAAAAACCTAAATCTAATTATGCAGTGATAGGTCTATACATGTATGATAAAGATGTTCTTGAAAAGATAAATAGAATAAAACCTTCAGAAAGAGGAGAGCTTGAAATAACCTCTTTGAATGAAGAGTATCTCAAGGAGGGAAAGCTTAAGGTAAAACTTTTAGGAAGAGGCTTTGCTTGGTTTGATGTGGGAACTCATGATAGTTTTCTTGATGGGAGTGAATTTGTAGGGACCGTAGAGAAAAGGACAGGTCTTATGGTAGGATGTATAGAGGAGATAGCATATAGGAATGGATGGATAGAAAGAAATCAGCTTTTAAAGCTTGCAGAGAAGTTAAATAAAACTGATTATGGAAAGTATCTTTTGGCTATAGCTGAGGAGGAAGAAGATGCCTTTTAACTTTATTAAGCTTGAGATACCTGAAGTTATTCTCATTGAACCTACAGTTTTTTCTGATGAAAGAGGTTTTTTTATAGAGACTTATAAATTATCTGAGTTTAAAAAAAATGGAATAGATTATGATTTTGTTCAGGATAACCACTCAAAATCTAAGAAAGGTGTTCTGAGAGGGCTTCATTATCAATTAAAACCTATGGAACAGGGGAAGCTGGTAAGATGTATTAAAGGAAGGATTTGGGATGTTGCAGTGGATATTAGGAAAGGATCTCCTACCTATAGAAAGTGGGTTGCAGTGGAGCTTTCTGAAGATAATAAAAAGATGCTTTGGATACCCCAAGGTTTTCTTCATGGATTTGTAGCATTAGAAGATAATACTGAAATTATATATAAAGTTACAAAAGAATATTCAAAGGAACATGATAGAGGTATATTCTGGAATGATCCTGAGATTAATATAAAGTGGCCTATAGATAACCCTATTCTTTCAGAAAAAGATAAGTCTTTGCCATTATTAAAAGAAGCAGAGAATAACTTTATATATCAGGGGGAATTATGAAGATACTTGTTACTGGTGGATGTGGGTTTATGGGGAGTGATTTTGTAAGGAAGGCAATGAAGCTTGGTCTTGATGTAGTGGTTGTGGATAAACTTACGTATGCTGGAGATAAAAATAGATTAAGAGAAATAGAAGGAAAATACAAACTCTATATTAGTGATATAACAGATTTGGATGCTTTGGAAGAAGTATTTAAAAATGAAAAGCCTGAGTATGTGGTTCATTATGCTGCTGAAACTCATGTAGATAGAAGTATTATTCAGCCAGATGTATTTGTTAAAACAAATGTACTCGGCACATTTAATTTGCTGAAGCTTTCCTTGGATGCTAATGTTAAAAAGTTTATCCATATATCTACCGATGAGGTTTATGGAGAATTACCGAAGGATAAGAGTATTAAATTTACAGAGGAGAGTCCTTTAAGAGCGAAGTCTCCTTACTCTGCAAGTAAAGCTGGAGCAGATCATTTTGTCCAGGCTTTTATTAAAACTTATAAACTTCCTGCAGTAATAATTAGAGCTTCTAATAACTATGGACCTTGGCAATATCCTGAAAAATTAATTCCTTTAACCATTGCAAAGGCAATCAGCAATGAAAAGATACCTGTTTATGGGAATGGTAGAAATGTGAGAACATGGCTTTATGTGGAAGATTTTACTGAAGCTGTTTTGAGTATTCTTGAAAAGGGAATTATAGGTGAAATTTATAATGTAGGTAGCAATGAAGAAAAGGAAAATATTGATGTAATAAGAAAAATATTAACTTTACTTGAGAAAGGTGAAGATTTAATGGAATTTATACCTGATAGACCTGGGCATGACTTAAGATATGCTCTTGATACATCTAAGGTAGAAAAAGAGATAGGCTGGAGAGCTAAAACTTCTTTTGAAGAAGGGATAGAAAAGACTGTAAGGTGGTATTTAGATAATGTGGATTGGCTTCTTGAGAAGAAGGTTCAGACTGAAAATTTTGTTAAAAAATTAAAGGAAGAGTTTAAGAAATATGCGCATACTGATAACAGGGGCTAAAGGACAGCTTGGGAGTGAGTTTGTAAAGAGGTTTGAGAAGGAAGATAAAGATTTCTTAGCTTTAGGACATACGGAACTTGATATAACAAATTTAAAAAAGATTTTAGAAGTTTTTGAGGAGTATAAGCCAGATATTATAATAAACTGCTCAGCTTATAATTTTGTTGATAAAGCAGAGGAAGAAAGAGTAAATGCTATAAAAGTAAATGCTATAGGACCCAAGAATTTAGCTTTTGCTTGTGAGAATTATAATTCATCTCTTGTGCACTTTAGTTCTGATTATGTCTTTGATGGAAAAAAGGAAGGCTTGTATGTAGAAGATGATATTCCAAATCCTCTAAATGTTTATGGAGAGAGTAAATTACTTGGTGAAGAATTTATAAAAGAAGAGACTGAAAGATTTTTAATATTTAGGACCAGTTGGGTTTATGGTGAAGGAAAGCAAAATTTTATATACAAACTTTTAAGTTGGGCAAAAGAGAAAGACCACATAAAAGTAGTATGCGATGAGTTTTCTGTACCCACATATACAGGAAGAATTGTAGAAATAACTTTGCAATCAATTAAGAATGGATTATCAGGTGTTTTTCATCTTACAAACTCAGGATATACCTCAAGATTTGAATGGGCAAGAGTGATTTTTAAGAGCCTTAATATTAAAAAGTTTATTTATCCCACATATATGGATGAATTTAATTCTCCTGCAAAAAGACCAAGATTCTCTGCTATGAGTAATGAAAAAATTAAGAAGGCTTTGGATGTACAAATACCAGACTGGGAAAAAGAATTGGTAAGGTATTTAAAGGAAGATAGTTCATTATGAATATTTTTGTAGTAGGATAAAGATTATTTTTTATATAAAATTCTTTTTGGCTTTTCATTATCAAAATTACCCTTTAAACCATCAATATAAGAATTAATTATGAAATTTATACGCTTAATCTTATTATCATCATATATCAAAACACTTATTATTGATTTCATAAAATCTTCACATAGTCCTAAATAGAAATTTATTTTGCTTGTAGGATATTGTCTGCCTAACCAAACTAAATTTCTATTACTATAATAATTTAGCCAAAACTTATCATATGGAGTTCTCAGGGATTTTCTACCCATAAAACTTTTTTTTATTCCTGCATTTGAAGCCTCCTTATGAATTATTACACTATCAGGAATTAAAAGGATTTTCCCAACTTGTCGTAGCCTAATACAGTACTCTACATCATCATGATGAATGAAAAATTCTTTTCTGGGATAACCAATCTTTTCAATAGCTCTTCTGTTTACCAAAATTCCTACAAAGGAAGCCATATCAATTTCCACATACAAATTTTCATAGGCTCTTAATTCTAAGGGTTTTTGGGATAAAGGGTAATTTTGATTTGAATTGATATGACTTCTTCTATGATTATAACTTATTATGCCATTTGTTAATACGACGCTGCTTGCTAATGCTGATAATGCATCATTATCAAAATATTTACTTAATTTTTCTAATGCATCTTCTCTTGGCTCGGCATCGTCATCCATTAGCCACAGCCAGTCATACCCTCTCTCATAGCCTCTTTTAACTCCTTCGTAGAAGCCACCTGCACCACCTGTATTTTTATTCATTCTGACATAATGAATTTTTACAGGCTTTCCATCGGTCAAATTTTTAGTTTCAAACTCTTTTTCCCAAGGTTCACTTACATTTTCAGGTGGCAAATCTGTAATATATCCGTTTTCTTTTAACGCCTCAGGTGTACCATCATTTGAGAAATTATCTATAATATATATTGCATCTATAGGTCTTGTTTGCTTAAGTAAAGCCTCAAGACATTTAAAAAGTAAATTTTTTCTGTTGTATGTTACAACTACTGCACAAACTGTGGCTTTAACCTCCATTTAGTTTTAACTCCAATTTTTCCCCTTTTTTACTTGGGTGGACATTTAAAATTTGATTCAAGAAATATTTTCCATTATATAAAATTAGATGCTTTATATGGTATTTCAATGTATTTTTTCTTTTCTTGTAGGAGAATTTATAATCATGTATCCCTGCGATCCTTGCATAATCTTGAAGTATGTTTGTTTTTTCAAGAAGAAATGCTTCTTGTGTAAAGAAAGAAAAATGAGCGACTAAGATATCCCCAACAAGTCTACCTGGTTTGTTTGCCAAAATAGGTAATCTTGCAGAAATATATTCCTCATCATCAACATCTAAAGGGCAAAAATTATCTCCAAGTTTCTTGCTGAAATCACCAAAAAAACCTATTGTATTAATTGAGAATCTTTGTAAAAATAATTCAAAACTATCTTTAACTTTCCATTTTTCAAGATATGAGGAATTGTAAGATTTGAGAAATAAATTATGTAACATCTTAGCAAATAAAGGTGATCCCCAAGCAATTGGACAACTTGCCTGTGCAGTTATATTAGCATTTGTATTAATAATATTTTTAGCGTATAGCAGATAGGTACAAATGGCATTGTTAATAACAATTGGACTCCACCACGAATACATTTCTTTTTCTTTTAATGCTTTGGAATATAATAAAAGCCCAAAGTTCTCAGGTAAATAAACGATATCATCATCCATTTTTATGTAGAAGGTATCATCATTTCTTGTGTACTTATAAAATTTATTTACAGATTTATTGCTGCCATCAACATTTTTTTCTCGAATAATTTTTATTTTTTCATAATTTTCTGCTAAGTTGTTAATATATTCTCTATCCTTACTTTCTCTACAATTGTCCCATAGGTGCCATTCATCTATTGAATTATCTTTTAAAATATATTTTGACATAATCTCTAAATATCTTCTTCTACCAGCTGGAGTAACTACTATGATTTTATGATTTCTTCTTTGAGTCATTTGTATAATTCCTTTATAAACACTTCTAAGGCTCTTTTTACTATATCATCCATGTCGTAATATTTGTAATCAGCAAGTCTCCCAACTAAAATTAAATTTTTAAAATTTTCTGCAAGTTCCTTGTATTTGTTATAAAGCACCGTATTTTCCTCTTTCAAAATTGGATAATAAGGAATATCTTTACCTACATTAAAAGCCTTTGGATATTCTTTGAGAATAACTGTCTTCTCACTCTCAACTGGATGGATATGTTTAAACTCGGTTATCCTCGTAAAATCGTAGTCATTAGGATAATTGACCACAGCTGCTTCTTGGAAGTAATCCATCTCTAAGGTTTCAAACTTCAAATCAAGTGAGCGGTAGGGAAGTGTACCAAACTTATAATCAAAGAGTTCATCAATCATACCTGTGAATATGATCTTTCCTTTAAATTCTTGATTTAGAAAATAAATTTTTTTATCTTCCAAATCTATCTTTATAACTTCTTTAAAATCTGTATTCAACATAAGCTTTATATTATGATGATTTAACATTCTCTCAAATATTTTAGTATACCCATCAACTGGTACTACTTGATATTTATCTGTAAAATATCTGTCATCATTGCTTATATAAATAGGTACCCTTCCCGTAACTTCTGGATTAATATCTTCTGGCTTCAAACCCCACTGCTTAGCTGTATAGTTTAAGAATATCTTTTCATAAATATAATTTGCCAAAAATTTTAAATCTTCATCCTTTTCCTTTTTAAGCTCAAGTATAGGAATTTTGGAGTTATAAGCGTATCTATTTAAGAGCTTTTCTTCTATTTTCCGAGCAAGGATTTCTGGGAATACCATATAAAGAGTGTTAAGGTTAAATGGAATAGGAACTTTTTTGCCATCAATAAAAGCTAAAACTTTGTGATGATATATTTGCCAATCTGTAAAACTTGAAAGGTAATCAAAAACCTCTTTGTAGTCGGTATGAAACAGATGAGGACCATATTTATGGATTATTATTCCATTTTTATCTTTATAATCATAGCAATTTCCACCAATATGGTTTCTTTTTTCTATGATTAAGACCTTTTTATTTAAAACATTTGCTATTCTTTCAGCGATAACACTACCTGCAAACCCAGAACCAATTATAATATAGTCAAACATGAGTAATTTTTATTCCTACTTGCTCATGATATTTTACAAAACCAATATACTCAAAATTTATATTTCTTTCTTTGACGAACTCACAAAATGCTTTATATTCCCCCTCCATCCAAGTAGGATAATTAAAAAATTCGTCAAAAATAATAACTGTTCCTGGAACAATTTTATCACCTAAAATATTAAAAATTGTTTTTGTTGAAGAATATAAGTCACAATCTATGTGCATAAGAGAAATTTGTTGGTTATGTGCTTTTAGAAATTCGGGAAGCGTTTCATGGAACCAACCTTTTATAAGAAGAACATTTTGTTTAACTTTTGGCAACTTATTAACAGCAAAAGTTCCTTCTTCAAAGCCAAATCTCCAGGTTTCAGGTAAGCCTTCAAAACTATCAAAACCATATATGGTTTTATCTTTAAGCAATGAAGCAATTATATTTATTGTTTCACCTTGATATACACCAAATTCTAAAATTAACCCTTCAACTTCTATTGTAGATACAGCATATGATAAAAGCTCAAGTCTATCATTAAATGCTTTAGTTTTTATTAAATTTTCTTTTAAAATAAATTCCGCTGTTTCTCTCTTTGCTATTCTCTGCAATTCTCTATCTATATTATGGGCATCATCATCTAAAATATAAGTAACAAAATTATAAAGTTTTTTCTTAATATAATTTTTGATAGTTTTCATTGTAACTCATTAAGTCCTTTTTAAACATCCTATTTTTAAGCATATTTCCTTCTCCAGTTTTTATTCCCAATTTAAATATTTTTTAGTTTATCATCTCTTATATACCTGTCAATATAGTTATAGCTACAATTTAAGATGCCTGAAGCTTGGAGAAAAAAATCCATTTATTATAGATAATAATGTTGTTTTATGAACTTTCTGAGTTTTGAAAAGATTAATCTTGTAAAAACTGAGAGTTAGAATGAAATTCTTAAACAAGTGAGTATAGAGAAATGAATTAAGGTATAATAAAAAAGTTTAAGGATTTTAGGAAACTTTGAGAAGAAGTGGAAGGAAAATGTTTTATGAATCCTAAGGTATATATAACCTTGCTAAGTTATAATGACTGGTCTGATACCATAGTGTGTTTAGAAAGTATTTTTAGGATTGACTACTCGTGTTATCAGGTAATTGTTGTTGATAATGGTTCAATAAATAGATCTATAGATAAAATAAGAGATTGGGCAGAAGGGAAATTGGAGGTAGATTTTAATCCCAATGATTCTTTGAAGGATCTATATTATCCTTCCATATCAAAACCTATTGAATATAGTTTTTATGAAAGAAAAGATATTGAAGATGGGAAAATCAAAGAAGATAATGTTCCATTAATTCTTATTCAAACTGGAGAAAATTTAGGCTATGCAGGTGGAAATAATGTGGGTATTAAATATGCTCTTTTAAGAGACGATTTTGATTATTTATGGATCTTAAACAGTGATACTCTTGTGGATAAAGACTCATTAAAAAGTTTAGTTTTCCAATCAGAAAGTTATAAGAAAGAGAAAAAGAAAATTGGGATTATTGGTTCAAAACTGCTTTATTATCATAATCCTAAAGTTTTGCAGGGTATAGGAGGAGAATATAATAAAATTTTGGGTTTAAGTAAACATATAGGTGGATTTGAAGAGGATAAAGGACAGTATGATAGGGAAGATATAAAAATTGATTATTGTATTGGCGCTTCTATATTAGTTAGCAAAGAATTTATTGAAGATGTTGGTTTAATGGATGAAGCCTATTTCTTATATTTTGAAGATTTGGATTGGGCTGAAAGAGGGAAAAGAAAAGGATATGAGGCTGCTTATTGCTGGGAAAGTAAAGTTTATCATAAAGAGGGTGGGAGTATAGGCTCAAGCTCAAAAGGAAAAGAGAAAAGTGAGCTTGCTGATTTTTATGGTTTGAGGAATAGAATTTTGTTTACAAGGAAGTTTTATCCTCAATTTTTGCTCACAGTATATTTAGGATATGTAGGGGTTATTTTAAATAGAATAAAGAGAGGGCAATTTAATAGAGTTAAATTAGTGTTCAAGGCAATTTTTGATGCCCACAATGTTTCTTTATAGAATATCTATCTCTTATAAAAATGTATTAATGTTTTAAGGGCATCTTTTTAAAATTAATGTATGGTATAA
>DAOSUP010000029.1:0-13316 GCA_035378845.1 Dictyoglomaceae bacterium | reverse complement strand
GTTTCAATCCCTTATAGGTAAGCTACAAACACGCCGACCTCGCATGAATACTACACTCAATTTTTAGCCCTTATAGGAATGCTACACCCTCTTGAGAAAGTATATCATAAAAGGAATGTAGCATACAATAGGTATAGGAAAAATTTTTAGTGGCTTGTCGGTCTCCCATGGTTTTGGGGTTATTAATGGTTGACAGGAAAATAAGTTTTTAAGAATAAAGCTAAATGATTTTCAAATATCCTATTTATCTTTATTGCTTCAGTCTTTTCTAAAAGAAAACTTTGAAAAATATATATGCTAAAGATAAATGCTTAATTTTCTTTTGATTTAAGCCTAAAGTTTTTGTTATATTTTCTGTCAATCTCAAGTAATGTAGGAGAATTCTATATTATTGTATCTCTTTTATTTTTTTCTATTCCAATAATTTGTCTTTCAGAATATTTTGTGGTACGCATGATATAAAATATTACAGAATCTTCATCTTCATCTACTACAAGTTCAATTTCTCTTTTTAATCTTTCAAATTTTGCTTCGGTAATTTCTCCTTCAAGGACTGAATTTTGTATCCATTCCAAATATTTTCTTCCTATATTTAGGACTTTATTTACTCTCTTTTGGTTTATGTCGTAAACCATTATTATATACATCTGTTACCAGGATGATATATATGGTTTGTATTTTTCCTCTCCAATTAAATGTTTCTCAAGCTTGTAAAGTTCAACTCTTATAAGTCTTCTATAGGATACTTTCCCTAAGTTTTTATATTGTATGGTGGTTTTCATTTTTTCTTCAAAATTTTGGATAAAAAGTTTCATACCTTTTTCTTTTAAATATATTCCTTGAAGCTTTTCTTCAAAATCTTTTTCTGATATTTCTCTTTTATTTACCATAGAAAAAATTATTCTATCTATAATTATGGGTTTAAAGATCTCTGCAATATCTAAATTTAGACTAAATCTCCGAAAGTTTGTAGTATGAAGATAACCAATTCTTGGATCTAAATGAGTTTTATATATTTCTGATAGTATGGTGGTATACATTAAAGAGTTTCCAAAACTTATAAGAGCATTCATGCAGTTTGTAGGAGGTCTTTTAGTCCTTTCTTCCATTTTGAATTCTTCATTGTCTACAATCTTATTGAAAGCAGAGTAGTAAGTGTCTCTGATATTCCCTTCTATGCCCATGACAGCTTCCACATCTTCTTGGAGATCAATATTTTGCTGTAGAGATTCTATTCTTTCTAAGATATCTTTTAGGGATTCTTTTTCTCTCGCAATGTAGTAAGAGAGTACTTTTTTAATGTTTTCTGCTGCTCCATTAACAAAACTTTTGGCAAGTTCAAGCCTTTTTTCTTTATTTAGATAATGCTCTGCTTGTTTCAGTATCATATAGCCTGAATTATAGTGTTCTCTTGGATAAAAACTTCCTGTATAGTATTCGTAATAGTTATAAAAGTGTAATATTATTTCTTTCCGAGATATGAATTCTAATAATTCTTTGTTTAATGTTACTTCTCCAAAAAAGTGTATGTCTCTTACATTCTCTATAGGTAAATACTTTTTTGTACCATCTGAAGTTTCAAAGTAGATGGTATTATGTTTTCTTTTTATCTCTCCACTTGTAAAAATATATATACTTTCACTCATGACCAGCAAAACTCCTTATAAGCACAGTGGGTACAATAAGGTATCTTTGTCCTTGGAGGAGGTATTTCTTGTTCTATAATTTCTTGAATTTTGTTCATAGCACCATTTAATTCGTTTTCAATCTCTGAAGTAAGCTCTATTTGGATTTTTCTTTTCTCTTTAGGGAATAAAACTTCCCCTTTGGCTATAATTCCTTTACTCTTGAGCTGCATGATATAAAAATAAAGTTGCATAATACCTGTTTTTTCTGACCTTGAAGATTTTTTGATTTCTCCTATTATCAAAGTATCCCTTTCTTTTTTAATTAGGTCAATCTTTATATCTCCCAATAAAAAACCCTTTCCCTCTTCTTCGTATGAACTCTCTTCTGTGAGTCTCCCAAGTTCCAAAAAATTGTTATCCTGATCTGGTAATATTTCATGTGCTGTATACCAGAGTTCCCTTTTACAAGCATAATAACATGCTATTAATGTGCCATTAATGTTTTTCATTTCAGATAAATAAAGCACTTACTCCATCAATACCTTTCTTGAACCCTGTTTCTGAATCATAAAATTTAGGAACATCTTTGAAAGAAACATATCCAAGATCTTTTTCAAATATCAGGTTAAAAATCTTATCTATATTTTTAGTTACCCTAATATTTACTATGTAATTTTCAAAATCTTTCTTTATGTTTAAAAATTTTCTTCTTTTTTCCCAGTTTTTTAGTGTACTGTCATTTGTTATTTCCATATATTTACTCCAAATTTTTTTAGCATTATCGTCCTTTTCAATAAACACTGAGTAAATTATTCCCTTCTCCTCTATAAGTTTAAAATCACTGACTGATTTAAAATCTTTATCCCAAAATCGTAGACAAAGAAGAGAATCATATATTGCTTTAGATTTTTCAGAAGATTTTACCTCCTTAACTTTTAGAAAATACCTCTCTACTAATTCAAGAAATTCTGATTCTTTTAAAGTACCATTTTTATTTTCTATCTCTCTCAAGATTTCTCCAGATATTGAGGGAAGCATTTCTAAATATACTTGGTTTGCATAATTTCTTTCATTTGTATCTTTTAGAGAGAAGATGTAGACTTCACCTTTTTCTTCCCCTCTTCTGAAATTTCTGTTACATCTTCCTGAGACCTGTACTATAGAATCTAAAGGTCCTAAATCTCTTATTACTGTGTCAAAATCTAAATCTACACCTGCTTCAACTACTTGTGTTGAAACTAAGACTGGATTTTTGTTAGAATTTAAATCTTTTTTTATTTTCTCAATCACATTAAGTTTATCTAAAGGAATTAAATTGGCAGATAGATAATTTAAGTTAGGTATTTCATACTTTCTTAATGCTTTATATAGCTCTACAGAAGAATTAATAGTATTTAAAACAATCAAATATGATTTGTTGCCTTCGTAATGCTTAATAAACCAAGGAACTAATTCTTCCAAAGTTCTTGTATTTTTAACTAATGGTCTTAATATTGTCCTGCTTAAGCCTTTAAAATACTTTTCTTTGTTATCTAATAATTCTATACACTCTTCTTGAGAAAAAATTAATGTTCGTGTTGCAGTCATAAGTAAGATATAACAACCTAAATATTTAGATAAAAGTTCAAAAACATTCTTAACTAAAGTCCAATAGTCAATAGGTATGTTTTGAACCTCATCAAGAATAATAATACTTCTTGCGATATTGTGGTATTTCTTTAAAAAACTATTTTTAAACCCAATTATAGTATGAAGTAATTGTACAAATGTAGTCACAATTACTTCAGAATCCCAAGATTCAATTAATGAAGATGCTGTCTCAATTTCTTTCAGTTCATCCCCCTCTTCATATTCTATGTTAGACAAATGATGGTGAGCAATTATATAAGCAGATTTGTTCCCAGTAAAATCTTCAATCTGCGAAAGTACTTCTTCTAACACTTTATAATTCTGATCAACAATAGATATAAAAGGTAGGGAATAAATAATTCTAGGTGAATATCCCCATGTCTCTTTTATTTTGTTTCTTAACTTAACTGCAAAAGAAAATCCAGTAAGGGTTTTTCCAGAACCTGTCGGAGCAGTAAAAGTAAATAATCTATTAGTATTTAAGTCTATTAAATCCACTTTTTTATTTACAATATTATATATTTCTTCTCTAAGGAGATTGATGGGGATGGTCTCATTATTAGAAAAAGATCTCTTTTTATAGTTATCTACTATATCCCATGGAATATCTTTTCTATCTATATCCTGAATTCTTCCTGCTGCCTTTTTATCTGCATCTATAAGAGCGGAAAATAAAGCTAAAAGTAATATTGAGAATTCCTCTCTTTTCTTATCATCTAATTTATTTTCAAATTTATATTTAAGATGCCTGATAGAATCTATAATACTATCTATATTATTTATAAATTCTTCTATTTGTGGGAGATCAAGCTCACTCAATTCCTCATTTATGATATTTGAGTTTTTCTGTAAATCTTTTAATTGCTCTATCAAAATATTTTTATGAGTCTCATCAATAACATGATTCTCAATATTATTAAGAGAGGTAAGATCAGTATGATGATGAAATACAGCATATAGAGAGATGAGAGGGAGGAATTCTTTTAACTCCTCCCTCAGATTAGACTGTTCAAGGTTATTATTTACCACAAAAAAGGAGTATAGAGAAGAAAGAAAGGCATGATTAGCAAGTTTTCCCCAATTTTTTCTCTTGAATAATCTATCTTGAAAATAGGTGCTATATTTCCCAATATCATGAGTTAAGCCTACATAATATGCAATATTTTTTAGATTATTATTAGTATCAAAGAAAAAGTATTCTTTTGCTCTTTTTCCTACCTCATATAAATGATCTTTAAGTAAAATTTTCTCTTCAAGATGAGAATAGAAAGTCATACTTCATCTTCCATAAAGAGTATATTTTCGTTTAATTCCCTAATAAAGTATGCCTTTCCATGTCCTTTAAGTTTTATTTTTCCATTCCTGATCTCTCCAATAAATTCCTTAGGCGAGTTTCTTAATTGTCTGTTTTTGTCAAAAGAAAAGGGCATTAATTCTTTAATATAAAGAGAATTTTCGTAGGGTTCCACATTACATTCGTTATTTTTGATATACTCTACATTAACTACAGAATTTATTTCTACAATGTTATCAAAATATTTTTCTTCTGCTTTGCCAAGATATACATAATTGATTTTCCCAATAAACTCACTAATTCCAAGGTATGGTGGAAAGCATACTTTTTCATTTACAATTTTTTCTTTTACTTTCTCAAACTCTCTTTCATCTTTATGGGCAAAAAAAATTCTGTATATTAGGAGATGCTTGTAATCTTCAGGAAGTATTATTTCTAATGGGATTTGTGTATGTTGCTTTTTACTTAAATTTATATCTTTCAAGTTTTCAGCCCAAATGTAATTAACCATATTAATTTTTTTCCGAAGAGAAGATTTTATAGAGATACCTATTTTACAATTTTCTTCAGAAAATTGCTCATAGTATAAGTCTCTTTCCAAGCCAATTATACCTGCAAGTATTCCTGTTATTGTAGTCCTCGGAGGAAAATAGTAGGAAAGAGAGGAGGAATTAGTATAGTATTTTCTAAAGTGAGCCATTTTACCTAATAAGTCAAATACTAATACTTCCATATATATCACCAGAATACTAAGCTAATTTCTCAATTTTTGAATTAAAGCTTTTTTGCAACTGTTCAAATAGGGATCCATCTTTTATCCTTAGTTCTACATCTTCAAATAGATATATTTTTTCTATATTTCGCTGATTTTCTTCAAGAAATCTTACAAGGTTTGACAAATCAAGTTCAAAATCTTTGATATCTCTTAAACCTTCTTCTTTGTCTAATAATATCTTTCCTCTCATATCTCCTAAAAATGTATTACTATCTTTATATTCAACTCTGAGAAGTAGTCTTGGCTTCTGTCCAATTTTACTCCTTGTAGATGCCATCTGAGGAATAGCTTGAATTAATGCTTCATCAAGAAGTTTTACATCATCTTCTGATAACCTTGTGTACTGAGCTCTATACCCACTTACTATTCCATAAAAGGCAATTAGAGAATAGTATAATCTCCAATCTTTCCCAATAGTTCCATATTCTCCTTTTCCTCCTTGATCTCTACCTGAAAATGTGGAAGTAATAGAACTTGAAGTTACTAATTCAACTTTATTTAATGAATACCCCCAAGTAAATTGTACTGGTCCAGTAAATGTTGAACTTGCACCCTTTTCTCCTTCTTGAGCTTTTAATGGCATTGTAGCTCCAAACAATCTAACATCAATTAATTTTTCAAGGACCTTGTCTATGTCTTCTTTAGATAGGTTCTTTAACTTTTCTTTATTTAGAAGTTTCTCTAATCGTTCTGTAGCATTTACAGTTTCTCCCTCTACTTTTGTTATAAAGATTTCATAACCTTTACTTTCTAAGTAATCTCTGATATATCTCTTGAGTCTTACATCTGATACTAAATTTACTTCTTTTTCATAGTCCATTCTTGGTTTATTTTCATCATCAGGGTCACCATTAGGATTAGTCATCTGGGCATCATAGATAAACAAAATTTCAGAATTTTTAGAATATATCATTCTTGTTTCTCCCCCTTTTTATAAGTTATTTTTTTATAAGTGTTAAAAGCATATCCTGAAAGGATATAATAAACATTTTGCTTGTCGGAAAGATTCCAATTTTTAATATGTAAGTCAAGAAGTTTTTTCATTAGTGTATAGATTTTTTCGTTATAACCTCTTATCCTGTATTGGTCTAGTTTTTCAAAAACCTCGTTCGCAAGCTCAATTAAATTTTTAGCACTCATCCCATTAAAATTTATTTTATTTAGGATAGGTTTTTTAGCATTGAAATCTTGTGCACCTTCTATTTGTTTTGCTCCAATTTCTCCGATGAGATATCCTAAGAAGAATAAAGCTGTTTCTTGCTCTGAGTAGCCCATATCATTTATGTAATTCAATGTTTCTGTATCTAAAAGTTCTCTGAGATCTTGCATACAGCTATCACCTCCTTTAAAAATTTTTAAGGTCTCAAAGAATTTAAGAAGAAGATTTGTCTTAAGGATTGATATAACCAATTCCCTTTGTGGATTATGCCCTGGTCTTACATTATATCCCCCTTTCTCAAATTGATAAATTTTGAAGAGCTCAATAAAAGAGCTAATTAAAAACTCTTTGTCAATTTTTTGACCTAAATAGATACTTTCATATATATCTAATATTTTTTTATACTCAGAGATCCTTCCCTTCCTTGCAGGAATCAGATAATATATCCCATCAAGAGAAATAAACCAAGGATTTCTTTCCGCTTCTCCCAAGTTTTTTCTTCCAATTTTGTTTGTTTCAACAATTGCATTTTTAATATTATCAATTCTTCTAAAAGGAATTTCGTTTAAAAATTTTTTAATTTTAAATGTTTCTCTCCCAGGAGGTTTTTCATAAAATAGGAGATCTACAAAAGAATAATCTTTTAAGTCTTCAAAGTATTTATAATCTTCTATGTTTTTTTCAATCTCCTTTTCAAATCTTAAGTAATTTTCAAAAGAAAATGTTGATAATACATAATTTTTTGAAATTTGGATCCATTTATCAGTAATGGTTTGATTTAGATTGTTGAAGAAAAATCCAGGGATAATCCATAAATCATTTCCAGCCAAAGATGCTTTAAGGTAATTATTTATATAAGCTATTCCAGAAATTACATCTTTATAGCACTCTTTACAAAGAGAAAAATTCTTAGAATAACCCTTGCTTTTCTTTTTTCCTTCAAAATCGGAAGAGAAAGTTATCAATTTTGTAATATAAAATTTTGCAGGAATACGTGCAGTATCATATGTTATGATGTCTTTTTTGCCGCAAACAAAACAATATCCTTCAAATCCGTCTTCAAAATTTTCATCAATGATTTTTCTCTCTATATAGTTTACATAATCTTCAAAGTCTGAAGGTTTCTTACCATTAAATGTTACGGAATATAAGCTCACATCTTTTTGACTTAAACTTTTGTATTTCTTTAGAAGCTCATAAAACTTATTCTCATATTTATTTTTAAATTTTTTAATTGTTTCTTTATCCATGTTTTCTTTGTTTTCAAAAAATTCAGATAAAATTTCATTAACATCTATATTTTCCTCCTCAAAATCTTTTATTTTTTGGAAGTTTAAAAAAGAAATTTTTTTATGGTTACTCTCTACTCTTAAAAAGAAGTTTTTTAATACTTTATCAAGTAAATTTTTCAATTCACCTTGAGGTAATTCTGAGTATAGAACTTCAAGAGCTTGAAATAGTAAATAGGAAAGAACGTTTGTTGTTAACCTATCTTGAGATATGTTTCCTTTACAGTTTCCTACCCACAAAAATTCTTCCAAAACTTTGTCTTCTATTTCTTTAAAAGAAATGCTAACATTGTTATTATCTAAATCAAAATTGAAAATTAACAAATATTTCTCCTTTTCATTTTCTTCCTCAGACTCGTCTTCACTTCTTAAAACTAAGCTATATGCAAATTCTTTCCCTATGCTTTCTTTATAAACTTTTCCTATCTCTTTGAATTCCTTAAGCAAAGTATCACCTCCTATTTAAAGCTAAGTTTTATTTTCTTGAAATAGGGATCATTTACATCTGGATCTTTGTTAAGAGCATTTTTAAGATGAGACTTGTATAAGATATTCCACTTTTTAAATAATTTTACACTCTCAAGCATCTTTTTCCTCCTCCTTTTCTTTCCATACTCTCCACATTCCAAAACCCTCAGAATTTTTACTTCCAAGTCCTGCTTCATAGGTTACATAAATTAATTCTGGATCTCCTTCAAGTTCGTAGATACCGGTATATCCCTCAATGGGAGTGCCTTTGAAGATGACAACTTTTAGGTTTTCTTTTATAGAGAATTTTATGGGATTTATACTAAGTCTTAGATTCTCTGGATCCTTTCCATATATAAGTTTGTATTTTTTCTTAGCGTTTTCCTCTATAAGTTTTGAGAACTCCTTATCAAATGGCTTATAATAATGGGCTACTTTTTGTCCATCTTCTTTCGTCAAGGTACTATATGTGGTTATGGGGGATAGGGCTCTTATTAACATTTTGTTTTCTATTCTTGGTATGGTGATTATCTCCACTTGAGAAATGAAAACCTTATTTTTCCCAAGCATAAACTCTCTTTCCTTGAAGCTTCTTTCAGCTAAATTCCCTACGATATCTTCTACAGGAGAAGAGAAGAGGAAGGTGATTTTTTCATTAAAAATTAATTTTGTCTCATCTCTTGAGAGAGTACCCTTCTCTAATATCCTGGAGAATGTAAATAACTTAAACTTTCTTTTCTCATACGGAAAGCCTTCTTTATGCAATTTTGTGGCTAAGTTAGGAGAAAGGATTTGATATATTAAAGCTTGCAAAATATAATTATAGTGCTTTGGTAAGATAATTCTCCCATCTAAAGATTCGTAAGTTATCTTTACCCTCATTTTATCCCCCTAAGCTTTTGAAAATAATTTTAACATATTTTTTTCATCTTATAATTTATAAAAACATAGTACAGTGTCAATTAACGTCCTTTTGATTTTTTAATAGTATTAAAATTATCTTTTAGGTAAAATAAAGGCTAATAATTTTACAAAGGGAGGATAAAGAATGCTTAGGTATAAATATGAAACCATGTTTCCCCATCAGTTGAGAGAAGTATTAGATAAGTTTCCTGTGGTATATCTTCCAGTAAGCCCTTTAGAATGGCATGGGGAACACCTGATTTTTGGCACTGATCCTTTTAGAGCAAGAAGGATATTAGAAGGTGTATGGGAAAAATTAGGTGGAGTTATTTTACCTACTCTTTATGTAGGGACTGATATTACTAATGAAAAAGATCATGAGATCCTCTGGGGAATGGAGACTTTTGCTGGTGAAAAGATACCAGGTAGTATATTTTTAGAGGTGGATGTATTTTATAAGCTTCTTAAGAATTATTTATTCTTTTTGGAAAGAACAGGTTTTAAATTATGTGTGATCTGTACAGGGCATATGGCTAAGGATCAGGTAGAGGTGATTACAAAAATTGAAGAGGAGCATAAGGATAGATCTATGAAAGTTTTGGCTTGGTATGATGGAAAGGCAACTCCTCCAAAGGAACTTTTATCTTCTTTAATGCTTCATGCTGGTGTTGAGGAAACAAGTGAGATACTTAATATTGATTTAAGCTATGTAGATTTGGATAGGGTAGGGAGTAGGGAAGTAGATAGAAAAGTAAATTTAACAAAAGAGAATTTAAAAAATGTAAGTAGTGAACTTGGAGCAAAACTATTTCAGTATGAGATTGATGCACTTGTTAAAGAAGTAAATACTATATTAGCCAACTTATAATTTTAAGGAGAAGGGAGAGAGGAAAACTCTCTCCCTATCTATTTTCAATATTAAAATTAGAGAATGTCCAACCAAACTTTGCCTCTTTTGTATTTGGATCTCCAAATTCGGTACCTATCTCCCAATCATTGAAATACATATTTTCATAAGCCTGTGGATTTATCCTCTTAGAATATGAAGCTATAATGCCTTTTAAGTTTGTAAGAAAATCTTTAATTGGAATTTTTACCTCTCCCTCTATAATATTTTCCTTAGATTTAAAGGCAATATAATCAGAAGAACCAGGTGAATAATAAACTTCCCACCATAATTCTTTTTCTTCACCATTTAGAATAATAGGAATTTTTACTTCTGTAACTTTTCTTCCTGCAGGTCCAAGCCTATTGGCATATAACCATACCATCATTTCTATATCTCCTACATCTGCAGACTTTTGATTGTTGTTCTTAGTAATCCAAGTCTCCATAGCAAAGTTTATGGGAAGATTCTTTTCGTATGAAATAGAATATTTTAAAGTGAAGTATATATTGGGAAATTCTGAGATCTTAATGGGAAGTTTAAGCTTTTCTATAGAAGTGCCATGGACAGACCAAGGTTTATATCCATAATATACCTCAGGATAACCATGTACCCATGAGCTTGGGCTTTTTAGAACAATATCCCTAATATCTGCGTAGTACTCTACAGTGTCCTCATTCTCATAGAAAGCCATCCATGTATCACCTTTGTAACTATTAATATTCCAAAAGTTAAGTTCCATGGTGAGAGGAAGATTTTTGGCATTTATGTCTGCTAAGGAAGGTTCTTTAAGAATAAAAGGAGTGTCATATTTAGGAGTAGAAGCTCCCAAAATAATGATAAGAAGTAAAGGGAATAAAAGAAGTAATGATTTTTTCATACACACCTCCCCAAAATAGTTAATTTCTGTTAGATATTATATCATGCTCTTAATTTATATAAGATTGAAATTTATTTAGGGTTATGACCTTTTCGTGATTATAGACCTTTTTAAGGTGCTCTGTGGAATTAATGTTTTCATCAAAGACGAAATTTCCAAACCATGGCATAAACCATAAAAAGTACGATTCATAACTGAATAATAAGTCTGGGTCTGGAATTGGTCCATTTTCTGTTAAAGCTAAGGGTTTCTTATAAGAGGTTAATCTTCCTAAATAGTCAAAGCTAAATTTCATAGGTCCATAATTTTTAGGTGGAACATAAGTATCAATTCCTGCAATGTCATAAGAATCCTCTGAGATAGTCCAGTCAGGATGCGGAGCATTCCATACCCAGATAAGATTATTTAAGTCATATCTTTCTGTAAGTATTTCATAAAGAAGATAATATAATTTTTTGTAATTTTGAGGTCCTTTAGCTCCCCACCAAAACCATCCTCCATCTGCTTCATGTAAGGGTCTCCATAGTACTGGAACTTTTGCTTCTTTTAATTTTAGGAGTTCTTTTGCTATAAGATCTATATCTTTTAGTAAGGCTAAATTTTCTTTAGTACCATTTGTTAAAGCTTTTTCTAAGTCAAAGTCTGTATTTATAGTATAAAAAGTTTGATTCCTTCCTCCTAATGGTGCATACCAATGCCAGCATATAGTTACTATTCCTCTATAGTTCTTACCCCATTCTACAGCCTTTTCTACAGAACCTTTGTTCCCTTCTATTTCAGATATAGTAAAAGGTTTCATCTCTTCAGTTATGGTAAATGAAGAATAACTAAGAAGATCAAAACCTCTTAGGGCAGGCAGCTTTCCAGTAATATATTTGATATATGCAAATTCTGGACCTACAGCAGTATTAGTATGCTGTCCTGCAATTATCTTATTTGTATATATTTTTTCAAAAAATTCCATGAGATATTTACACTCATCAGATGCTTTTGAATTGCTAAGCCTAAATTCAGGATATCTGAAGTTGCTTCTATCTTTCTTTTTTATCTCTAATGAGTTGAAGGAAGCTTCTTGGGGTACTGGTATGATCTTTAATGAATATTTTCCCTTTGTAAGTTTAAGCTCTCCTATATAAAGAGGATTTTCATTTGTAAAAAAATTTATTTCTCCTAAGGCAAGGTCATTTAGAAAAGCTAAGCTTTTAAAATGCTGATTGGGAGAGTGATGGATAAAAAAATCATAATAGCTATCATCTTCAATAGAAAATTTAACCTCTATGAATTTTAACTCTTTTGAGTTAAAAGATTCTATGCCTTCTGAAAAATTAAAATTATTCATGTATTTTGAGTACCTTTCCTCCCTTTATATTTCCCTCTTTTAATTCAAGGATAGCTTTATTAGCCTCTTCCAGTTTATAAACTTGTACTTCTGGATTAAGATGAGTTTTCCCAGCAAGTTCTAAAAACTCCTCTACATCTTCTTTTGTAACATTAGCTACTGTTTTAATCTCTTTTTCCATCCATAAGTCTCTTTCATAATTTAAATTTAGGAGGTAATTTTTATCTGTATCTTCCTTTCTTATAGCGTTTATAACTAACCTTCCTCCTTTTTCTAAATTCTTAAGGACTGAGACAATAGGTTTCCATACAGGAGTAGTGTCAATAATACAATTTAATTTTTCTGGAGTCTCTTCTTCAAAATCGCAAGTATAGTAAGCTCCAAGCTCTTTTGCAAAGTTCCTTTCTTTCTCGCTTCTTGCAAATACAAAGATTTTAGAGTTAGGATATTTTACCTGAATCATCTTTAAAACCAGATGTCCTGAAGCTCCAAATCCTGAAAGTCCAATACTGTCCCCATCTTTCATATCACATAATTTGAGTGCTCTATAGCCTACTGCTCCTGCACAAAGAAGGGGAGCTGCCTCTTCATCAGAATAAGTGTCAGGGATTTTATATGCAAAATCCTCAGAGACTACTGTATATTCGGCATATCCTCCATTTGCATCTCTTCCTGTAGCTTTAAACTCATCACATAAGTTTTCTTGGTTAGAGAGGCAAAACTTACATTTTCCACAAGAGGAGTTTATCCATGCTATTCCAACCCTATCCCCAATGTGAAATTTGTTTGTATTTAGCCCCTTATCTACAACTCTTCCTACTATCTGATGTCCTAAAATAATCGGTAAGAAAGATGGGAGTGTTCTTCCTTCTATAATATCTAAATCTGTCCTGCATACTCCACAAGTATATACTTTTACTAATATTTCTTTCTCTTGTGGAGTAGGGATTGGGACCTCCTCAAATTCTAAAGGTTCTTTGCATTCATTTAAATTGCATATTTTCTTAAGTAACATAGCACGCATCATTCTCATATTAAAGATTATACTACTTTCCCTTGACATATT
>DAOSUP010000028.1:9008-13986 GCA_035378845.1 Dictyoglomaceae bacterium | reverse complement strand
GAACTATAACTTCTTTAAAGCCAGCTTCTCTTAAAGCTTTCGATAGAGGAGCCAGTTTTATAAACTGGGGTCTTGCACCTACTATAGAAATTATTTTTACAGATTTATTATTCTCTTTCATAATAGAGCTATTATTAATTTCCTACCTTTTAGAAATAACTTCTTACTTTTCATTTATTACTACTTTTCCATTCTCTAATTTATACTTTTCTCCACATGATTTACAGGTTACCATATTATCCTCATCAAATTCAAGTCTTACTCCACACTTACATACCCAGCCAATCTGTTTTGCAGGAACTCCCACTACAAGAGCATATGGGGGAACATCTTTTGTAACTACTGCTCCTGCACCTATAAGAGCATATTCTCCTATGGTTACTCCACAGACTATGGTGGCATTAGCTCCTATAGTAGCACCTTTTTTAACCAAAGTTTTTCTAAATTCATGTTTTCTCTCTATAAATGCCCTTGGATTTATTACATTTGTAAAGACCATAGATGGTCCACAAAAAACATCATCCTCTATCTCTACCTTCTCATATACGCTTACATTATTTTGAATTTTTACATTATTCCCTATCCTTACATTGGGTCCTACCATTACATTTTGTCCCAGCACACAATTTTTCCCAATCTTACTTCCCTTTAATATATGAGAGAAATGCCATATTTTTGTCCCTTCACCTATCTCTACATCTTCATCTATATAGGAGCTTCCATGAACAAAAAAATTTTTATCTAACATTATTTTGTACACTCCTTATTATTTCGCTATCATTTTCCCTTAAAGACTTATCAGCCTTCTCTAATACCTTAAGTACTCTTAATCCTTCATATCCATCAGTCTTTGGTCTTTTTCTTTCAAGAATACATTCTACAAAATGTGAAAGCTCCAATTTTAATGGCTCTCCACTTTCTATTGGTATTACTGTAGCTTCTGCTCTATAAGTATTAGGTATGCCGTTTTCCCATAATATTTTGTTGGGATAAAGAAATAGTTTCTCTTTACTTACATCATCAAACACTGCCATAGCTTTTGAACCTACAACCACAAGTCTTTGCTCTTTATAGGGATTAATCCAGCTTATAAAAATATGGGCTTTTTTATTATCTTTAAAATCTAAAGTAACAATGGCTACATCATGAATACCAGAAGTTACATATGCTCCTCCAAAGGCATATACTTTTAAGGGCTCCTCCCCAAGGAGCATAAGAATTACCGATATATCATGAGGAGCAAGGCTCCATAAAACATTTTCCTCGGTTCTTATCTTTCCTATATTTAGACGATTAGAATAAATATATTCAATCTCACCTAATTCTTTATTATTTACAATCTCTTTCAGCTTTAAAACCGCTGGATGATATTGGAGTATATGACCTACCATTAATATCTGCTTTTTCTCTTCGGATATTTTTATCAGCTCTTCAGCCTCACTTATTTTAAGAGAAAGAGGCTTCTCTACAAAAACATCTTTCCCAGAAAGAAAAGCTTTTTTTGCTATTTCATAATGAGTCACAGCAGGAGTTGCTATAGCAATACCCTTTATTTCGGGGTCTTCTAAAATATCCTCTAAATTTTGAGTATAGTTTATATCTGGAAAATCCTTTCTTCTCTGTTCAATTATATCTTTATTGAAATCACAAGCAGAATGTAAAACTCCTAATTCATAAAGATTTCTTAAGATATTTTTTCCCCAATAACCAAGTCCAATAAGTCCTATAAATCTTTTTTCATTCATAATCCTTACATCCATCCTTTACAGTCTTACTACTCTTTCATCTATTTTAATCCCTCTTCTTCTGAGAGCATTTCTTGTATCTACAATTCTTTTTGCATATTTAAAGATAAGAGAATAATCAATATTATCATGATCAGTAGCTATAAGAATACAATCAGCATTTTTTACTTTCTCTTCAGAAAAATTGCAAGATACATAATTTTTATCTCCAATTTTGATTTCTTTTATATAAGGGTCATAATACTCTACTTCTCCACCTAACTTCTCAAGAGCTGGAATAATCTTCAAAGCTGGAGATTCTCTGGGGTCTGAGACATTTGGTTTATAAGCAATACCAATAACAAGAATCTTTGATCCATTTACAGATTTTTTATCCTTATTCAATGCTTCCATAACGAGCTGAACAACATACTTAGGCATACGATCATTTATCTCTCCTGCAAGCTCTATGAATTTTACATCCAAATCATACTCTTTTGCCTCCCAAGAGAGATAAAAAGGATCTATAGATATGCAATGTCCTCCCACTCCTGGACCTGGATAAAAGGGCATAAATCCATATGGTTTCGTAGAAGCTGCTTCTATCACTTCCCATATATCTATATCCATTTCTTTACATAGTACAGCAAGCTCATTTATAAATGAAATATTCACAAGACGAAATATATTTTCCAGAAGTTTCTCCATCTCAGCAACCTTTGGAGAAGATACAGGATAAACTTTATCTGTAATAAAAGAATAAAGTTCCTTAGCTTTCTCTGTGGATTCTTTATTTATTCCACCTACAACCTTTGGAATATCTCTCGTAGTAAACTTTTTATTCCCTGGATCTACTCTCTCAGGAGAAAAAGCAAGGTAAAAATCCTCTCCTCCTTTAAGCCCACTTTTTTCTAAGATTGGAAGTACCACTTCTTCAGTAGTTTTAGGATATGTAGTACTCTCAAGAATAATAAGCTGACCTTTTTTAAGATATTTTGCTATCTCTGTAGTCACATTAATAATATATGAGATGTCAGGCTCTTTATGAATAGTAAGTGGTGTAGGGACACATATTACTACTGCATCAGCCTCTGTGACAGGATTAAAATCTGTAAAAGCCTTTAATCTTCCATTAGAGACCTCTTTATAAAGGTCCTCACTTTTTACATCATCTATATAAGATTCTCCTCTATTTACCATATCAACTTTTTTAGAATTTTGCTCTATACCATGAACTATAAGTCCTGCCTTTGAAAACTCTAAAGCCAAAGGAAGCCCTACATACCCTAACCCTACCACAGAAACAATTTTAAGGCTCATAACTTTCCTCCTTTTTTAATGCGTGAGTTTCTTTATTTTTTTCTTTATTTAACATTTTGTCACTTTCATTTAGATCTCTTTTATAAGTTGGAATAAGCTCTTTAAACATTTTTTCTATCTCCGATTTACTTCTACTTTCAGCTGCCTTATGAAGTTTTGAGATATATTCTTTAAAGTCAAAGGTATCTATATGATTGTTTCCTTTAATTCTATAAATTTTGGGATGTTCCGTCTTCTCTATAACTTCCCCATCCTCCCAAAGCTCCTCTTTTAATTTTTCTCCTGGGCGAAGTCCTGTAATTTTAATTTTTATATCTTCAAGAGAATATCCTGAAAGCTCAATAAAATTCTTTGCAAGATCCATAATCTTAACAGGCTCTCCCATATCAAGAACAAAAAGATCCCCAGACTCTCCTATGCTTCCTGCCTGAAGTACAAGCCCTACTGCCTCTGGAATTGTCATAAAATATCTCTCCATATCTTCATGAGTGATAGTTAATGGTCCTCCTCTTTCAAGCTCTCTCTTAAAAACTTCCAGTACACTTCCCCTACTTCCCAAAACATTGCCAAATCTCACTGCTATAAGCTTTGTATCTGTATGCCCATTATAATACTGTATGAGCATCTCTCCAACTCTCTTTGTAGCTCCCATAATATTATTAGGATATACCGCTTTATCTGTGGAGATAAAAATAAACTTATTCGCATTAGATTCACAAGATGCATCTATAACATTTATTGTGCCAAAAACATTATTTAGTACCGCCTCATCAGGATTTTCCTCCATAAGAGGTACATGTTTATGAGCAGCTGCGTGGAATACAATATTAGGCTTCTCTTGAGAGATGATGTAAAACATCTTTCCCCTATCTTTTATGTCTGCAATATATGACTTTACATTCAGATTGGGATGCATCATTTTCAGCTCTAATTCTATATTAAATATACTATTTTCTCCTCTACCTACAAGAATTAATTTCTCTGGGCCATAGCTTGCTACCTGTCTACATATCTCTGCACCAATGGACCCTCCTGCTCCTGTTACAAGAACCCTTTCTCCTTTTAAATATTCTCTTATTTTATCGGAATTTAGATTAATCACATCCCTTGACAAAAGGTCCTCAATCTTTACATTTCTTATCTTACTTACACTTACCTTTCCATCAATTAACTCCCAAATACCAGGAAGGATTTTTACAGGAATTTTTATCTTAGAGGCCATACTAATAATATTTTTTATAAGAGAAGGAGGTGCAGAGGGTATCACAATTATAACTTCATCAACTTTCTTTTCTCTTGCCACTTGAGGAAGAGAAGAGATAGGTCCAAGGACTTTAACTCCATGTATAGTCTTTTTTATCTTTCTTGTATCATCATCTAAAAATCCAACAACCTCATAATTTAATTCCTTATGAGTTTTTATCTCTCTTAATATCTTCTCTCCCGCATCACCAGCCCCAATAAGAATTACTTTTTTAGGAGGAGATATTTTATATAAAGAATTTTTCCTATATTTTTCATAGAACCATCTTACTAAAGCACGGTATGAGAAAAGCATAAGAAGAGATACCACATAAGAGATAATTACAGTGGATCTTGGAAGACCATTTATAGGGAAAAGAAGATAAGATATATAAAAGGTAATTTTTTCAAGGGTTACTGCAAGAGTAAGATCTTTTAATGCCTCTAAACTAAAATACTCCCAAAGAGAGGTATGAATCTTAAAAATATAGTAGAAGATAAGAAAAAGAGGGATTTCCCTTAAAATAACACTATATATAATGGGAAGATACTGAGCGGGAAGAGAGAACTCAAACCTGATAAAAAAGGCAAGCATTATTCCTATAATGTAGGAAAAAATATCAAGGAAAAGATGAAACCAAAAATTCTTATATATACTCAATATCTTCCTCACCTTCATTACTCATTATAAG
>DAOSUP010000028.1:0-8908 GCA_035378845.1 Dictyoglomaceae bacterium | reverse complement strand
GGAGCCCCTATATTTCCAAGTTTATTCTATTACAAATTCTTGTCTGTTGCAACAACAAAAATTCTTATATATACTCAATATCTTCCTCACCTTCATTACTCATTATAAGGGAGCCCCTATATTTCCAAGTTTATTCTATTACAAATTCTTGTCTGTTGCAACAAAGTGTATCATAGTAAATTTTTAGATTTTGTGATAAAATAGATAGTTTAGATATTTATTATCCAATAATAAAATTTTTCGCCCCTATAATTATATTAGCAAACTTTCACTTTAATAATATTTTTGCAAAATTTTTCTATTTATGGTAATATAAAATTGAAAATAAGAATGATTATAATTTAGGAGGTGATTTTATGGAGAATCTTGATAGAAAAAGTATTCCGCTTCTTGGAGAACCTTTCCCAGAGATAAAAGTTCAGACTACTCATGGAGTAAAAATGCTCCCTAAGGATTATGAAGGAAAATGGTTTGTGCTTTTTAGCCATCCTGGTGATTTTACTCCTGTATGCACCACAGAGTTTGTAGCTTTCCAAAAGAGATATGAAAAGTTTAGAGCTCTCAACACAGAACTAATAGGACTTAGTATTGACCAAGTTTTTAGTCATATAAAATGGGTGGAATGGATTAAAGAAAAATTAGGAGTAGATATTGAGTTTCCTGTCATTGCTGATGATACAGGAAAGGTTGCTGAAAGGTTAGGTTTAATTCATCCTGGAAAAGGGACAAATACTGTAAGAGCAGTTTTTATTGTAGATGACAAAGGGATTATCAGATTAATGGTCTATTATCCTCAAGAGGTAGGAAGAAATATAGATGAGATTCTAAGAGCATTAGAAGCATTACAAGTAACAGATAAGTATAAAGTATCAACTCCAGCACAATGGCCAGATAGCGAAGTAGTAGGTAAAGATCATGTAATAATTCCTACACCAAAGGATATACAAACTGCAAAAGAAAGGCTTGAAGCTGCCAAAAGAGGCGAGATTGAATGTTTTGACTGGTGGTTATGTCATAAGAAGCTAAATAGGTAAAACTTAAGTTAAAGTTATTAACAAATTTTTAAAATAATTAATATAAGTTTAACCCATTTTTATTGACATACCTTTTAATATTTGGTAGTTTATTTACGATAAATTTGTAGAAAGAGTCGCAGAATTAAAAAAGGATTTTGGGAATAAAAAAAGAAGTAATAGAGTCTTAAAAAGTCGAGAGTGTTAAGTAACATTGACACCTCCCCCTCTCACCCCCCTCCCCCTGAGTCCCCCCTCTCAGGGGGTTTTTCTTTTTTATAGGGAAAATTTATCCACAAATGAATTTTTTAATAGTAGAGCTACTTAATATTCTTAGATCTTAGATTGTAGATAGAGATTAACTACTTTTTGAATTTACTTTAAACTTAAAAAATGAGTAATAACTTCAAGATTCTTCTTTATAATATTAAATATCCTTTTTGCTTCTTCTATTTTCCATCTATTCCCTAAGTAGAGATAAAAGAGTGCTGCTATTCCTACAGAGAAAAGAAGAGAGAGCGCAAAAGTTATCTGACCTTTTGGAAGATACACACTTAACAGATTAAAGGAGATAAGAGCAAGAACTCCTATCAATATACCCCCAAACACAAATCTCAATATGTTTTTCATCATATCCTTGGAAAAAGGTTCTGGGATTTTCTTTTTCAATGATCTATAAAGAAGAATCGTTGAAATTATAGATGCTATAGAAGTAGCAAGAGCAAGACCTTTATGAGCAAGAGGTCTTATAAACAAGAAGTTTAGAACTATATTACATAAAAGGGCTATCATAGAGTTAATAGGGGGAGTTTTGGTATCCTGAAGTGCATAGAAGGCTCTTACCATTATTGGATTAATACTCATAAATGCGAGACCTATGGAATAAAAGATTAAACATTCTGCAGTTCTTTGAGTAGCAAGGGCATCAAAAGCTCCTCTTTGAAAAGCAAGGCGAACAATAGGGTTTGCTAAGAAGATAAATCCAAAAGTGGAAGGAATAACGAAAAAAAGAACAGCTCTTAAACTTTTCTCCATAGAAGACTTAAGACTATCCATATTATTACTTTGAGCATTAAAAGCAAATTCTGTATAGATTGCTGTAGCTACAGCATTTACAAATAAATTTATAGGAAGATGGTAAATCCTGCTTGCATAATTTAATGCTGATATACTTCCTTCCGGAAGAAAAGATCCAAAGATTCTATCTACTGCCATATTAAGGATCCCCATACTCTGTCCCAAAAGGATAGGACCTATTAAGTATAGAGCTTTCTTCATACCCTCATATCTAAAATTTACCTCTCCTCTAAGTTTGAAATGAATTCTCCTTAAACCTGGAAGAAGAAGAAAATATTGAAATATTACATTAGCTAAATATCCCCAAGGAAGTATGTATGCACCAATTTTATTGTGAAAAAGAAAGATACAGAGAATAAAAACAGCATTCCCTAAAACACCTGCAATATTAGGTATCACAAAGCTTTTTTGAGAGTTATAGATACCTGCAATAATGCCATATGTTCCCCAAAAGATAATACTAGGAAGCATTATATAGGTAAAATTCAGAGTAAGATTTTTTGTTTCCTCATTAAAACCTGGCGCTAATATATCAATAATATAAGGTGCAATAAAATAAGAAAGTATTGTCATTAAAAAAAGAAGTACTGATATATTTGAAAGTAAAATTCCAGAAAATCTTTCTGCTTCTTCCTTACCCTTTTTTTCTTTCCACTCTGCATAAAGAGGAATAAAAACGGACGATAATGCTCCTGAAACTAATCCTGCTAAGACTCCTGGCACTGCATTTGCTACTACGAAGCTATCAGTAAACTTCTTTGCGCCAAAGAAGGCAGCAATCATCATCTCTCTTAAGAATCCAATAACCTTACTTATAGCCGCAAGAATGGTTATAAGGATTGCTGCTTCTGAGACACTTTGCCTTATAAATAGCCTCTTTATTCTTTGTAAAATACTATTCTTATCCATAAACAGAGATAATTATATCAAAAAACAATTTTAATGCCATCTCAAATTTTATATAAAAATTTGTAAACCAGTTACAAAAATATCACCATAATTTTTATTTATAATAATATTGCATGATATGGAAAAGCATATTATACTGATATCAAGGTATTAATATGCTTATCCGAAAGGGAGGTGTTAATTAACTATCTTCATCATTTTTACTTTTTTAAATATTCTGTAACCTTTTACAAAAATATTAAAAAGGGGGTTACATTATGAAGAGATTTTACGTAGGGTTACTTCTTATTGTATTTTGCCTATTTATTGCAGGATGTGCAGGAGAACCTGCCCAGACTACAGAGACTGCACCAGGAGTTGTAGAAGTTAAAACTCCAGAAGGAACTGCAAAAGTAGTAAATATAACTAAACTCGGTCTCTTTGAAGAACCTGCTTTCTTCTCTGCTCCAGCTCCATGGTATATAACAATTCAGGGAACTGCAGAGGTTGAAGACTACGGAGCAAAAAATGGAGTGTTCTATGTAAAAATCAAGACCCCAGGAGATGCTTTCTGGCACATTCAGTTTGGGCAACATGTTCCTATCCAAGCAAACAAAACATATAAATTATCCTTTGATGCAAAAGCTGATGAGCCAAGAGATTTACAAGTAAGAGCCCTTCAAGACCAGACATGGGAAATTATATCAAGTCAAGTATTTGATCTTACTACTGATATGCAGACTTACACCTGGGAATTTACTCCCGCAAAAGATGCCCACATCATAGTATTTGATATGGGAAAAATAAGCGAAAAGAGTATAGCAACTACCATTTACCTTGACAATGTAATCCTTGAAGAAAATTAATAAAGAGGGGGGGACAGTTTGTCCCCCCATAAGATTATCCCTTTAAAATATTTTCTATCTTCTTCAGCTCTTCTCCAGTAAAGCTCAAATTTTTAATGCAATTGATATTTTCTTCTATTTGAGAAGGCTTACTTGCTCCCACAATTACCGAGGCTACCACTTTATTCCTTAGAATCCATGCTAAAGCAAGCTGAGATACAGATTGTCCTCTATCCTTTGCAATCTCTGAAAGTTTTCTGACCTTTTCAATCTTCTCAGGAGTAATATCACTTTCTTTTAAAAATACTCCTGATTTTCTAACCCGAGAATCCTCAGGAATTCCATAAAGATATCTTTCAGTAAGAAGTCCTTGAGCAAGAGGCGAGTAAATAACAGCTCCCATTCCAAGATTTTCCAATGTACTAAACAACCCCTTTTCAGGCTCTCTAACAAACATGTTATAGCATATTTGATTCACAATTAATTTTATACCCATTTTGGACAGGGTTTCATAAGCAATTTTTGTCTCCTTAGGACCATAATTAGATATACCTACATATAACGCTTTCCCTTGACGTACTATTTGATACAAAGCTTCCATAGTCTCCTCTATGGGAGTTTCAGGATCTGGTCTATGATGATAAAAAATATCCACATAATCCAGATTCATTCTCTTTAAACTTTGATCAAGACTTGATATAAGATACTTTTTAGATCCAAAATCCCCATAAGGTCCTTCCCACATTCTATAACCAGCTTTTGTAGAGATAATAATCTCATCTCTATAGGGTTTTAGATCAAATTTAAGAATTCTTCCAAAATTCTCCTCAGCAGCCCCAGGAGGAGGTCCATAATTATTAGCAAGATCAAAATGGGTCACTCCCATATCAAAAGCTTTTTTAACAATGTCTCTCATATTATCAAAAGTATAGTTATATCCAAAATTATGCCAGAGTCCTAAGGAAACTGCAGGAAGATTTAAGCCACTCTTTCCACATCTTCTATAAGTCATCTCCTGATACCTATTAGGATCAGCGACATACATAATATTCACCTCCTATTAGTTTATTCTTTTATAGCCACACTAACATTTTCAAAAATAACAGAAGGAAATATCCCCATATTAGAAAGATATACTCTATTCTCAATATCAACCACATTTTTCATAACCGCATAGATATTTCCAGCTGCCATAGAATCCTTTATATGTCCCACAATCTCACCATTTTCTACATATAATCCAGGAGCAAGCCCGATAGAAAAGTCTCCATTAAGAATATTTCCACTATGAGCTCCTAAAGCACTTGGCACTATAACACCCTTATCCATAGATTTAATCATATCATAAAAGTTACTTTTCCCAGGTTTTACAAATAGATGATGTAAAGAAGGTGAAGGTCTCTCTCTTATACTTTCATCTCCTTCTCTATACCCATGCCCAGTGGACTCTGTATTTAATTTTGCAGCATAATAAAGATCATAATAAAAGTTTTTCAAAACGCCATCTTCTACAATAGGGAGAAATCTGCATGCTACCCCTTCATCATCAAAGCTTCTGGCATCTGGGAAATCATCATTAAGAGGATCATCATAAATAGTAAGAGAGGAATCAAAAATTTTCTCTCCTAATCTATTTATCAAAGGAGATGTCTTTTCATAAATATTCCTTCCGCAAGTTGCAGATACAAGCCTCCATATAAGAACATACATGGTATCAGGTAGGAAAAGTACTTTTATCCTTCCACCTTTTGGCTTTACTTCCCTCTTTGAATTATTAAAAAGTAGTGTTATATAATCTATATCTTCTTTAGAAAACTCTTTAAATTTCTTATCAGCAATTAATCTATCCACTGATGCATAAGATCCAGGATACATGGCTGCTGCATAAATATTATAGAAGGAAGATTTTGTTTGATAATCTACGCCATTACTGTTTAATATATGTACACTTACAACTCCTTTTCCTGCTCCTAAATTAATCTGAGTATTAGTTTTTTCATATAATATCTCTGATACCCTTTTAGACTCCTCTACTAACTTTGTATTGGTAATATCCTCTATACTAGGGTCATATGTGTTTAATGTAGGAAGATCATATTTTTTAGGAAAACTGAAGCCAGCTTCTATCTCCCCTTTTAAAGAGGCAAGAGCATTATTAATAAATTCCTCCGGATCTAAAAGATTTTTTGTATAAGCAAAGGCAAGTTTTCCATCCTTTATTCCTCTTATACTTATACCTGTCTGAATTTTGCTCTCAATCTCTTTTAAAACCCTATTCTCAAAAGAGACACTGTCAACAGAATAGTTCATCTCATATATTTCATACTCATCAAAATACTTCTCCGCTAAACTTATTAATTTATTTAGCATTACACACCTCCTATAACCACATTCTTAACAAGAATATGTGGTCCACCATGACAAGAACGAATGTTTAATTGTCCCTTGCCACATCCTCCCACCTCTCCAAGCTCAAAATCATTCCCAATATCTACAATATCTTTTAAGGTTTGATAGAGATTTCCTGTAATATTTATATCTCTTACTATCCTTCCAACTTTCCCATTCTTTACCTCATATCCATACTGAGCCCCAAAAGTGAAGTTCTCACCTGAAGTTTGTCCACCTTTTGCATCAAGGATATAAAATCCATCTCCAAGCCTTTCCAAAAGTTCTTCAAATGTTGACTTTCCAGGATCTATAAATATATTCCCCATTCTTACTATAGGAGCATACCTATAATCTTCAGCTATACAATGTCCAGTAACATCTTCCCCAAATTCTGCTGCAGTCCTTCTGGAATGAAGTCTACCTACTAAAACCCCATCTTTAAGAAGATAAGTCCTTTTTGCTCTTACTCCCTCATCATCATACTTATAATGCCCCAATTGATCAGACATAGTAGGATCATCAATAATATTTAATATACCATTTCCCAGTTCAGCCCCTATCCTCATCTTCTCCCTCATAGAAGGATTATCTTCAATAAGATCTGCCTCAGAAAAATGTCCAAAGGCTTCGTGCGTAAAAACGCCAGCCATATCAGGATTTAATATCACATTATAAACTCCACCTTTTATAGGTTCTGCCTTGAGAAGATCCAGTACAATCTTTGTCTTATCCTCAAAAACATCTTCTCTATCCATAAGTTTATAAAAACCAGTACTTCCTCCAATACCAACCCTTACATTCTGCACAATTCCTCCCTCAAAACTTATAAGACTACCTCTTATCCCATTAGTAACAAGATCTTCTCTTATCTCCGTCCCCTCAGAACTTACAAAATATTTTTCTCTTATAACCTCAAAATAATATATATCAGTAGTGATATTTTCAAATCTAAGAGGAATACTGTTATAGTGCTTTAATAGTTCAAGCTTCTCATCTATAGAGATTTCTCTTGGATCTTCTTTTAAGGTAGGAATAAAAGTATCTTTTACTACTTCTACTTCTGTAAATCTCACAGGCTTTTTTGTATGTTTTGACATGAGATTAGCATTTTCTAAAGCAATATTTATAGCCCTATCTATATCCTCCTTCTTAGCAAAAGCAATAGAAGCAAAACCCCCATTCTTAAGTACTCTTAAAACAAATCCATCTCCTATGTTAGATCCAATTTGATAAAGTTCTTTACCATTCATAACTATTTTGGTTTCTCTCATAACCTCGTACCGGACATCTGCATAATCTGCAGAAACCCTTGAGATTATATCCTTTAAAACATCAAACATCTCTCTAACCTCCATTTCTCTTTAATTACTAATAAACCTCTACCCTTCTTGAGAATTAAAGAAAAAACCTGTATTTTGGGAATCTTGCAGAGTTATAAGTGCATTTAAAAATATTTTCTTAATAGTAGCCTCCTTAAGAGTTTTATATATTATATACTTACATACAAAAAAATGTTAATATACTCATATGGAGATAAGCCGTTTAAATCCTACACATATAGAAGAACTTACGGAACTTTGGGGAGAATGCTTTGTAATCCCTTATGAACAAGCAAGCCTTTGGGCGAATGAAAAGAGTATTAGAAATTGCATAGGGGCTTTTGAAAGGGGGAAATTAGTCTCTGTTTTAAGTATCGTTCCTTTTGAATTCTATATTAGAGGGAAAGTACTACCACTTTCTGGAATTGGAGGAGTAGCTACACTTCCTGAATACCGAGGGAAAAAATATGTCCATGATCTACTATCGGAAGCAATAAAGATTTCTAAGGAAAAAGCGATGGTCTTCTCTGCTCTATATCCTTTCTCTTTTGGATTCTACAGGAATTTTGGTTGGGAACTTGCAGGTTTTAGAAGAAGATACAAAATAGAGACTGATGCTATTCCCAAATTTCCAGAGGTAGAGAATGTAAAGAAAATATCTCTTGCAGACTGGAAAACAGTAAAAAACATATATGAAAAATTTGCATGTCAATTTACAGGTCCTTTAAAAAGAACAGAGGAAAGATGGGAAAGTGTTATTTTTGGTACAAAAGACCTTACCTATTTATACGTATGGGAAGATAAAGAAAGGGAAGGATATGTACTATACACCATAGAAAGGACCCCGGTAAACAGGATTGTTGTAAAAGAGATGATCTCTCTATCTACCTCTGCTTATAAAGGTCTTTTAGGACTTTTTTCTCGTCAATCTATGAGTATCCAAGAAGTAGAGTGGACTACTCCTTTGGAAGATGACCTTAATTTTATACTTCCAAATCCAAGAGTAAATTGTCAAATTGAACCTACATTTATGTTGAGAATTATAGACTTAGAAAGAGCCATAAAAGAGCTTCCTTTCCCCATGGAAGTGAAAGAAAAAATAAAGATAGAAGTAATAGATCCAAATGCAAGCTGGAATAGTGGAATATGGGAATTAGAAATAGAAGATGGTAAGGGAAATATAGAAAAAAGTGAAAATTGGGACATATCTTTAAATATAACAACTCTCTGTCAGATTATCTCAGGTATTCTTTCTCCTCAAAAAGCTTATAAATTAAAAACTATAGATGTAAAAAACACAGAAAGTTTAGAGAAACTTGAAAGAATATTCCCAACCTATCCTACCTTTTGCTGGGATTACTTCTAAAATTATTTA
>DAOSUP010000027.1:0-14079 GCA_035378845.1 Dictyoglomaceae bacterium | reverse complement strand
AAGAATATTCCCAACCTATCCTACCTTTTGCTGGGATTACTTCTAAAATTATTTACACTACTGCGTTACAACATTATTATGCTTTTTATCCTTTAAAGAAATGGCAATTAAAATTCCTGCAATAAGAAGTTCCAAAACTCCAGCTAAAACTTCAGTCCAATTCATATATGCCCCTATAATAATAGTAGGAAGATATTGAAAAACAAAAAATACAAGAAGTTGTATACCTGTTACAAGAGAAAACCTTCTCCAAAAGTTTTTCTTATCTCTTTTATAATACACATCAGAAAATACTATAACCCCTAAAGCTACAAAAGAAAGAATTATAAACAGAACCTTATCCAATATATTAATTGTATTAAAATCATTCACAAAAAGAATCATCATTTTAAGGTAAAAACTTCGTGCATATAAAAGTAACACTATAGTAAAAGAACAGGTAAAAAGCCATAAAATATAAGAAACCATTGTAAACACCCTCTTTTTAATTTAGATTTATCCCTGACTAATCACCTATACAAATTTTAACCCTACTATTAAAATTTCATATAAAATCATTTTATCTTATCAACATGCTTTACTTCAATAGATAAATTTTCTAACATTTATTTAATTGACTTTCATCAGATTGTGACGCACTCTTATATGCATACAAGGAGATGGAGAAACAATGTCTATCCAGATAATTATAGGAATAAGCCCTGAGCTTAAAAATAAATTAAATACAATCTGAAGATTTTCTCCTCCCTCATAGGATCTTATACTTATCCGATTTAGGAACTTTTCCACAAGGATTAGTAGGTCTAAAAAGAGCAATTAAATTTGTATCTGCAAGAATAGCAAGATCTATACATTTCTTTATAAGACATCTCCTTATAAAATCATCTAATTAGATTAGAAAACGTAGAAACTTTGTTTCCTTTTTAACAACTGACATAGTTTTATAAAATTAGTTAAATTTCTTGACTATTAATCATTAAGCCTACCTCTAAAAGTTTAAAATTTCTCTGTAAATCCCTTATACAAATAGTGCCTTTCATTGACTTTAATAATCTGAGTATAGTATTATTAACCAAGGAATAAAGTATTTATATTAAAGGAGGATTCTGCAATGAAGAGACTCTTCTTAATCTTAGTATTATTTTTATTACTTCTACCAATAGCAGGATGCACGGTTGAAAGTCAGAAAGAAATTATGGACAAGATAGCTATATTAGAAGGAGTATCTATGCAAAGAGGAGTGAATATGGGTAATGCCTTAGAAGCACCTAAGGAGGGAGAGTGGGGTGTCGTAATAAAAGATGAATATTTCAAGCTCATAAAGGAAGCAGGATTTGATCATGTAAGAATCCCTATAAAATGGTCTGCTCATACAGAAGCTAAACCTCCTTATAAGATATCTGAAGAATTCTTTGATAGAGTTGATCATGTGATAAATGAATCCTTAAAACAAGAACTTATAACAATCATAAATATTCATCACTATGACGAAATAATGCAAAATCCAAGAGGAGAGAAAGAAAAATTCCTCTCAATTTGGAAACAGATCTCAGAAAGATACAAGGATTATCCTGAAACATTATTTTTTGAGATTCTTAATGAGCCAAATGGTAATTTAACTCCTGATATTTGGAATGAATTTTTAGCAGAAGCATTAAAAGTTATAAGAGTTACAAATCCAGATAGGGTTGTACTTGTAGGGACAGCAGAATGGGGAGGAATTTCCAGTATTTCTAAGCTAAAGATTCCTAAGGAAGAGAAGAATATTTTAGTTACTGTGCATTACTATAATCCCTTCTACTTTACTCATCAGGGAGCAGAATGGGCAAGTGGTTCTGAGCAGTGGCTTGGAACTAAATGGCATGGAAGCTGGGCTGAGAAGCAACAGGTAATTTCAGATTTTAATATAGCAGAGGAATGGTCAAAGGAGAATAGGAGACCAATCCATATAGGAGAGTTTGGAGCTTATAGTAAGGCAGATATGGAATCTCGTGTCAGATGGACATCCTTTGTAGCAAGGGAAGCAGAGAGAAGAGGATGGCCATGGACATACTGGGAATTCTGTTCTGGTTTTGGTGTTTATGATCCTGTTAAAAATGAGTGGAGAAAGGAACTTCTTGAAGCTTTAATACCGATAGATAAGTAAAGTCATGAGAGTACAAGGAATTATATTTGATATGGATGGCTTAATGTTTGATACCGAGAGGATTGGATACTTCTTGTGGAAGAAGGCAGGAGAAGAATTTGGAATAAACTTAACAGAAGATATCTTTTTAGAAACCATAGGTGTAAACATTCAAAAAACTAAAGAAATTCTTGAGAAATACTTTGGTAAAGAACATCCTTTTGAAGAAATCTATAAACGAAAAATCAAGCTTACAGAAGAATATATAGAAAAGAATGGAGTTCCATTAAAGGAGGGATTACTGGATTTACTCCAATTTCTTGAGGAAAAGAATATTAAAAAAGCAGTTGCAACTTCTACTGAAAGAGAATATGCAGAGTATCTCCTTGAGAAAGCAAAAATAAAAGAAAAATTTGATGTTATTGTATGTGGTGATGATATTTCAAAAAGTAAACCAGAACCTGATATTTTCTTATGTACAGCTCAAAAGCTTAATGTGAATCCTAAGGAATGCATTGTATTAGAAGACTCCGACGCAGGTATCTTAGCGGCAAAAAGAGCACATATGATACCTATATTAATACCTGATTTCAAAAAGCCTTCTTCTAAAACTATTGAGATAGCTTATAAAGTTTTTAATTCTTTAAAAGAGGTCAAGGATTTCTTAGAAAAAATTCTTGAATAGAAAAGGAGATTATTTTTGGGGGGAGGCAGGAGGGGAATTTATTATTCCCCTCCTTTTCAAAGTTATCTATTAGGGAATAAGAAGACGCTATTTACACCTTCTACAAATTTTCTCTCTAAGACAGGATTATTTTTATATTCTTTAAAAAATCTTATATGTTCAAATTTTCTATTCTTTTTTGTCTTATTTTCATCCTTCTCAAAGGGTACTCCTATATATTTCAAAGCTTCCTTCATTTTCTCATACCTCCTTTCGGAATCACCCTTAACTTTTCAATAATAAATATAACTAAACCGTGTTAATAAGATGTTAAAAGAATTTAAATATTATTTAAATTATCGTTAAATTTATGTTAAATTTATCTGTTATGCTTTTTTATGATTTCCTGATATCTCTCTGCTACTTCGTCTACAATATTTTCCCAAGGTTTATATAATGTTTTTTTAGCTTCTTCCCCTACTCTTTCCAAAAGAGGTTTATTATTCAAAAGTTCTTTTATCCTAAGTGCATAGTTTTCTGGATCATTTTTACCTAAAAATCCATTGTATCCATCTATAATTCCATCAGAAATTGTTGCCCCTTCAATTACTAAAGATGGACATCCTAAAGCAGAGGCTTCTTGTAATACCAATGCAGAGGTATCATAGAGAGAAGGAAATATAAAAAGATCAGCTCTTGCATAATAGGCTTTTAGCATCTCTCTATTTAGGATCTTACCTGCAAATATTATATCTTCTTCTAATTTTAAGCTATAAACTAAATCTTTAAGATATTTCTCATCCTTTCCAGTACCGACAAAAATTGATTTAAAACTAACTCCAGAATCTTTTAAGATCTTTAAAGATCTCACAAGCATATCCAAATTTTTTTGTAATATTAATTGTCCAACGTAAAGAAGCACACTCTCTTCTTCCCTTAAGTGATACAATTCATTTATTTTATTTCTATAAACCTCCTTATTTTCAGGAGGAATAAAGTCTGTACCATTAGGCACAACTTCAATCTTCTTTTTAAAACCATACTCTCTTAAGGTCTCAGCAGTAGAACTGCTTACAGTCCATACTTCATCTACTCTATTAAAAAATTCTACAATAAGTTTTACTCCTAACTTAGCTATAAGATCAGATTTTGTAGCTGCTTTTATATCTTCATAGTATTTTGTATGAAAAGTAGCTACTATAGGGATATGATGTTTTTTCGCTATATAGAGTCCTAATAGACCCGTGGAAAAAGGAGCATGTACATGAATAATATTAAAAGGAATTTTCTCAATCTCTTTGACAGTAGAAAGGTCTAAGAAGGGTATTCCTATCCTATAAGGAGGACGCAGAATCATAGGTACTGAAAAATATCTTATAACATCAAAATCATCAGTATCTTTATAGCCAGGATATGAAGGAGTTATAACATAACACTCACCATGCTTCTTATTAAGCCAATAAGCATAGTTCCTTACTACGTTTGCCACTCCATCTACTACTGGTGGATAAGAATCGTTAAACTGACCTACTATAAATTTCATAGATCCTTTCTATCAAAATGCCATATAGCATTTATTAAAAGAAGTATAGATATTATTAAGGTAGATACTATAGGTCTTATAGCTTCACTCCACATTACTCCCTTTATTATATAGCTATTTTGGAGAGAAGAAAGAGTTATAGGGTTATACGGTTGCAACTTAGGAAAGATGGAGAGAATATTTAAAAGAATAAATACAACAAAAAAGATACCGCCTGCTTGAAGAATACTACTTCCTATAGAGCTTGAAAATATAGATAGAGAAAGGACAAAAATAATGTAAATTAAGTAGAGAATTGTAGCAAAGAAGGAACTGTAAATATCTATATCTGAGAAAAGAAAATAGGTATAATACGCTACAAGCATATAACTAAAAATAACAAATATCATACTTGAAATTGTTTGAAATATAAATTTAGATAAAACAAATTTTTTTCTATCAACACCAAGAGCACAAATTACTTGAGCTGTTCCTTTATTCTTTTCCTCTGCTATACTTCCTATAAAAACCAATACTAATACAAAAAAGATCAGTTGATTAAGATTTTTGAAGAACTGTAGAAAGGAATCTTTCCATGTAGGCAGAGGCATTTGAATGATCAACCCTTGAAAATCCTCCCCCTGCACAAGGCTTTTTATTAGTTCAGGTGTAAATTTTGCTATAGCTGGGCTTGATACTCCAAAAAATAAAAATACAAAGAGTAAGACATATAATCTTCCAGTTTTTAGAAATTCTTTCCACTCTTTTTTCATCAATTTCCAAATCATAGAACTACCTCAAGGAATATCTCCTCCAATGTGGGCTCTAATAGTTCAAATCTATATAGAGAAATATTCTCCTCGGATATAATTTGAGGTATTAATTTTCCAGCTTTCTCTATATCTTTAACTTTAATCTTTAATCCATCAGTACTTAAAGATATCTCTTCCACCCAATCTTCCTTTTTCAGTCTTTCCATAAGTTTATATTTTTCGTTAACTCCCACTAAGATTACTCTCTTAGAGAAGGTCTTTTTGAGCTTTTCAATATCATCATTCAAAATCAGTTTTCCTTCTTTTATTATACCTACTCTATCACAAACCCTCTCCACATCAGACAAAATATGAGTTGAGAAGAATATAGTTTTTTCACCTTTCAAAGACGATACAAGATCAAGAATTTCCCTTCTCCCTTGAGGATCAAGAGCCGATGTAGGTTCATCTAAAATGAGTATTTCAGGATCAGAAAGAAGAGCTTGTGCAATTCCTAATCTTTGCTTCATACCCCTTGAAAAAGTGCCAATTCTTCTTTTCTCATTTTTAAGCTCAACTATTTCCAATACTTCATCTATCCTTACCTTATTTACTCCTACAATATCTGCAATAGTGTCTAAATACTCACAGGCTGTAAAAAAGTTATAGAAACTCGGTACATCAGGTAGAAAACCTATCTTCTTTAAATAATTTTTATTTTTTGTTATATTCTCTCCAAGAATAATAGCATAGCCTTTTGTAGGCTTTATGAGATTTAATAGTAACTTTATAGTGGTGGTTTTTCCAGCCCCATTAGGTCCTAAATACCCAAAAATTACCCCTTCAGGGATTTCCAAATTTAGATCGTCTACTGCTCTTTTATCTTTAAAATATTTACTGAGATTAAAAGTTTCAATAACATTCACTGTTTTCTACCCAAGAGAAAATACAAGACAGGACCTAATATACCCATAAGGAGAATAACAAAAACCCATAAAATTTTTTCGCCTCTTATTTCTTCTTTTTGTCTTTTGAATAAATCCACAAGGGATAATATCTGAAAAATTACTTGAATAATTACTAAAGGAAGAAGTATAGGGATATATTGAGAAATGTTATCCAAATTTTTATCTCCTTTTCTTATTGATTTAAAGACCTATATTTGATTATATTAGAGAAGCTATTAAAAAAGCAAGGGTGGAGACTTATAAGTCTCCACCCTAAATCAAGGGGGTTACTTTATGAAAAACTGTTCAGGGAAAGCATTTAGAGGTGTGAACAGAGGGGCATCACTAATTAAGTCTTCAGGAACATTTCTGAAATTATTTTTAACCACAACAATCTGAGGAAGAGCTCCCACAGTACCAATAATCCAGATATTCTTCCTATGTAAAGCAATCATCTGTTTTATGAGAAGATCTCTCTTCTTTGCATCAGTAGTAACATTAACCTGATCCCATAATTCATAAAGCTTCTTTAAGTCACCAGTAGGCTCTTCTCCCTCTTTTCCTTTTGTCCAGTACCATCTTGCATAAAGTGGAGCCCAAGGACCATCAGTTATAGTTCCTATCATTCTTCCAGGGCTCAAAATAAAGTTGGAGCAACGATCCATTACCCAAACTCCAATCTCAATATCACCTGAGTTACAATTAGTCACATATAAACTTCTATCTACCTGGTTAACTATGGTTTTAATACCCACTGCCTCCCAATAACTCTTTATAAGCTCCATGGCATTCATATTTGCATTTCCAGGATAGGTGGTGAAGCTAATAATGAGCTCAATGGGTTTTCCATCAGGTCCAATTCTAAACCCTGTTTTGGGATCCTTTTTAAGTCCCATAGAATCTAAGAGTAGATTAGCACGCTTTGGATCATACTCAGCATATGCCTTTTCCCAGAGAGGGTCATAATAAGCTGCTCCTTTTGGTATTGCAGCTTGCATTGGAGTGCCAAGTCCTAAATATAACATCTTATTGATTTCCTCTCTGTTAATTGCAAGAGACAGAGCTTGTCTAAACTTTACATTTTGGAATAGCTTCCTTTTTACAGGATCCTTTATATTCTGATTAAGAAAGATCGCAGGATCTGCCCCTGTACCAGATCTCCAGCGAATTACCCTATAGTTCCCTTTATCCTTATTCTGCAGGAATAATGTATAATTGGAAAGTTTTGTATGTCTATCTTGCATATCTAATTCTCCAGCTATAGCCTTCATATTTACCATCTCTGGATCACTCACCAAATAATGCACAACTCTATCTATGTAAGGCAGTTGATTCCCTTCAGGATCTACGACGAAGTAATAAGGATTTCTCTCCATGATAAATACTGGTTCATTAGGGCTCTTACTTGTTACCTTCCATGGAGCAGTTACAGGTAAATCTGGATTCTGTAACCAATCGTCTTTAAATTTAAATAGATCATACCACTTCTGAAAGCCTGATTTCTTAACAATTTCATCTAATTGCTCCTTAGGAGTATACTTGGGGTGAAATTGCTTTAGATAGTGTTTAGGAGCATAGTAAGATAAAGAACCATTAGTAGTATCAATATACCAACCTTGAGCAGGTATATCATATATAAACAGAGGATTTGGTTCCTTAAAACTAATTCTAAAGGTGTAAGTATCAATCTTCTCAAATTTCGCTTTTTCTCCTCCTGAAATCAATCCAGCAGGAAAGGTAGGAGTCAACTCTTCATTGTTTATAATATCCTCATACCAGAATATAACATCATCAGTGGTAAAAGGAACACCATCAGACCATTTTATTCCCTCTCGTATGTGGAAAGTATATACTCTACCGTCAGAAGAAACTGTATATTTATCTACAAGCCAAGGTAAAATCTGTGACCCATCAGAACTCCATCTCAAAAGATTAGCTGCACTAATGGAGATCCTTGCAATTCCCCATCTATCTCCAGTCCCAATCCATGCTCTTCTCCATGTTCCTCCATATTTCCCTATCTCTTCATAAGGTTTAAGAACCACAGGATTTTTGGGAAGTCTTTCCTCTACAGGGGGAAGTTTCTTCGCTTTTACTAAGGCAGCAAGAGAAGGTGCCTCATTATAAGTTTTTGCTGAGAGAGAACCTCCCAAAACAAGAAGAAGGAGAAGCATCAAAGATAGCATTTTTGGGTATTTCATTACACAACACCCCCTCTTTTCAAACGTTTTTAAAAACATTTTCTTTTATTTTACATTTTGTTATAATTAACTGTCAAGAAAAAATTTAATCTTTTTTATAAAGGGGAGGCTATTATGAAAGCTGATGAATACAAGGCAACTTTAGTAGAACCTGGAGTATGGCACATCTCCGATTATAGAGAAGATAGTATGTATCTTATTGAAGGAATCAAAAGAGCCATCTTATTTGATACAGGAATGGGTACAGGAAATCTTAAAGGATTTTTAGAGGGATTAACAGAAAAACCTATTGAAGTAGTAATATCCCATGCTCATTGGGATCACATAATGCAAGCAAATCTTTTTGATAAAGTATATATGTCCCCAAAAGATCAGGAGCTCATAAAAATTTTTGATATAAAAATAGATTATTCTAATTTTATAGATATTAAAGAAGGAGATATTTTTGATCTTGGAGATAGAATCCTTGAGGTTATAGAAACTCCTGGACATACACCAGGTTCTATAGTGCTCTTAGATGAGAAAAATAAACTTCTCTTTAGCGGCGATGCCGTAGGGGCTGGACATGTATGGATGCATCTTCCTGGATGTGCACCATTAAAAGCCTATCTTGAAACCTTAAAAAAATTAGAAGGGAGGCTAAATAAATATGAAAAAATATATAACGGACATTTAGCTCAAAAGGATTGTAAACCTGTTCCTAATTCATACATTCTTGATTTAATAAAAGCTGTAGAGAAAGTAATTTCAGGTGAGTTAAAGGGAGAATCTTATCCTTATAGTGAGTTCAAGGGGTTATATGTAACTTATGGTTCTGCTACCTTAGTATATAATCCGGAAAACATAGGGTGAAAAAGGGAGGCCTACCTATGAAAAAGTCTTTCTCGGTTTTCTTAATAGTACTTTTGCTTTCCCTCTTATTACAATTAAATTTAGGTTTAGGAGAGGAATATCCAATGCCTAATAAACTTTGTGCCCTTGCCTTTGACGATGGTCCCAGTGCAAAACTCACTCCTTTAGTTCTTGAGAAACTTAAAAAGTATAATGTGGTAGCTACATTCTTTGTGATAGGACAATTAGTAAATAACAGTACAAAACCTGTTATAGATGAAATGATTGCTTTAGGTTGTGAGATAGGTAACCATTCTTGGGCATGGGATAGCATGGATAAGATGAGTCCTGACCAGATTAAAGAATCCATAAGAAAAACTGATGAGGTTATTAAAAAATTCACTGGCACTGTTCCAAGATTCTTCAGACCACCAAATCTTGCTATAGGACAAGTAATGTTTGATAACATTGACAAAGTTTTTATTAGTGGAGTTATTGGGTTTGATTGGGCAGGATGTGACAGAACAGCAGAAAAGATTGCAGATAATATTATTAAAGGTATGAGAGATGGGGGTATTACTCTCCTTCATGATGTACAACCAGAACCTCATCCAACACCTGAAGCTTTAGATATTATAATTCCAGAACTTAAAAAACAAGGATATGAATTTGTTACTATAAGTGAACTATTTAAGAGAAAGGGAATAGATCCTTTTGACCCTAAATACAAGAATAAGGTATGGGTTTATGTAGAATAATAAAAAATTTTAGATATGGGGGGAGAGTTTATCTCCCCCCACCCTTTAATTACTCTGCTACTTCCTCAAGTTTTACATCATCAATATAGACTTTTCCTATAGCAGGGGAGGCAGTTTTTCCTAATTCCATAGAGAGATTTGTCATAGGATCATCCGAATTAAATGTAAATGTTAATTCAAACTGTTGCCAATCTGTAGTCAAATTATAGGTACCTTGAGCATATAAAGTATAAGATGTAGGATGTAAGAATTTCACATTAATATCTCTTGGCTTTTCAGCTTTTGCCTTAAATGTAAGCTTATACTTTTTATCTTTTGTAAGTCCTACCCATTGATTAAACTGTACATGCCATGACTCCCATCCAATATCCTGTACATTTATAACTGCTGCTCCATTTTCAATACTGACAGAAGCAGTTCCACCCATCCCATAAGGAGATCCATACCATAAGAACCAATCATCAGGATCATTAGTTTGATCGTTTGTTAATGGATAGTCAAAATTTCCGTTATCAATAGAGCCCATGGTTACACCTTTATATACTCTTATGTATTCTACATACATCTTCTGAGGAAATACTGTAGTCTCATCAGGATATCCTGGCCAATAACCTCCTACAGCTACATTTAGTATTAAGAAGAATGGATGATCAAATACCCATTCTCCATAAAATTCAATCTCTGGTCTTGTTATCTGGAAGAATTTCACATCATCCACATACCACGTTATAGCTACAGGATCCCACTCAATAGCAAAGATGTGATAATCCTGATTAAAGTCTCCTGAAGGTAAAGTATAGTTTCCGCCCTTTCCATTTGCTCCTGAATATCCAGGACCATGTGCAGTACCATATACTTTATTGGGCTCGTGTCCCAAAAACTCCATTATATCAATCTCACCGCAAGTAGGCCAGCTCACTTGTGTGATATCTTCTCCAAGCATCCACAAAGCAGGCCATATACCTTTCCCTTTTGGAAGTTTTGCTTTTATTTCTACTCTTCCAAATTTTACGTTAAACTTATTCTGAGTTTTAATTCTGGCAGAGGTATAATTATATGTCTCAGAAGTTCCATCTTGGTTATCATCAGCCACTACAGTTTCCTTTTTTGCCTCTATTACTAAATTACCATTCTCAATATAGGCATTCTCTTTCTTATAGTATTCCCATTCACCATTGCCCCATCCTGGAAGATTTGGTCCACCATTTCCTATTTCAAAGCTCCAAATATTTTCATCTAAGCTTGTAATATTCTTAAAGTCTTGCTCCCAGACTAACTGATACCAATATTTTTGTCCTAAACTTGGAGGAGGAGCAGGAGGCTCTGCTGTTCCAACTTTTATAAGCTTTACATTATCAATATAAATTGTCCCATCATCTTGCCCAAGCTCAAATTCAAATCTTGCTCTTTCATCAGTCTCATTCACCATCTTAAATTCAAAAGTATAAGTTTTCTTCTCTGTAGTAATATTTATTGCATAACCACCTGTTTGATCTGTCTGTCCTGATGGTCCAGGATTATAAGTTGTCCATCCTCTATTGGCATTTCCGCCTACTTTTAGCCCAACTTTTCTTTCTTTACTTGCCCAGGCGTCAAAACTTACCCTGTATATTCCTAAATACTCTATCTTTACAGGAGATTGCAAAAGTTGTATAGACCAAGAATTAGGCCCTCCATTTGTGATCTCAATCTTCAAAACTCCATTTTCTATATTAGCATTAGCTACTGCCCCATCCCCTGTCCTAAATAGCCAATTCTTCTGAGTATCAAAGTCTCCTGTATCTACATCTTGAATATCTACCCCTAAGTAGAGAATTTCTTTGGAAAAATCGCTATTCCCTAATAAATTCTCATCCGGTGGGGTTGGCGGAATAGGTTTTCCTATACAACCTGAAATAAATAGAGAGAGCACAATAAGAAGTAACCCTAAGTAAAATCTCCTCATAATATAACCCCCTTTCTACTTTCTTTCTGAAAGAAATTATATAAAAAAATAAGACAAAAATCAATATACTCAATTAAGAATCTTGAAATGGGTAAAAGTATAATCCATAAGAATACAAATCTCTATATAACTCTATTTAGAATTAATATAGGGAAAATATAATTAATAAAGATACAACTCTAAATATAAATCTTTAGAGTTTAATATAGAAAAAAAGTGATATTTACTAAAGATAAGACTTTCTATATAATTTTTTTACAGGTAGCTATCTCAATAAAAATCTCAGAAAGGTTAGGGTCAAATTGAGTCCCTTTGCATCTTTTGACCTCTTCTATAGCCTCCTCTAAAGAAAGCTTCCTTTTATAAGGTCTAAAAGAAGTCATTGCCTGGAAACTATCTGCTAAGGTTATTATTCTTGAAAAAAGAGGAATACTTTCTCCTGCTAAACCATCAGGATATCCATTACCATCCCATCTTTCATGATGATTTCTAATAATCTTACCAATTCCTTTAAAAACTGAGAAATTTTTAACAATTTCCTCTCCCCAAATTGAATGCATTCTTATAATACCAAACTCCTCCTCATTTAGTTTTTCAGGTTTTCTTAATATAAAATCAGGAACCTTTATCTTCCCTACATCATGAAGATAACTTGCATATTCCAATATTTTTAAATCCTTTTCTTCTAATCCAATCTCTTCGCCTAATTTTAAAGAAAGATCTCTTACTACTCTGGAATGCCCTCCTACATATGGATCTCTTGCTTCTATTGCTTCAACAAGGATAAATAATGCCTCTTTATTAAGAGTCTCAATCCTTTCTTCTAACTCTTCTCTATACAAAACTGACGCCAAAAGTGGTGCTATTTTTTCAACTACTAAGATATCTTCTTCATTGAATCTTCTATATTCATTAAAACTATTGATATTTAAAATTCCTATAAATTTATTCTCATATATTAATGGGTAACAGATAGCAGACTTGACATTAAACTTATTTTCTAAGATTAATGGTTTTCTATGTTTTATCATTCTATCTAAGATTTCTTTATCCAGTTTTAAAATTGTATTTTTCAGATTATCCTCGGACAAACCTACTGATGCCTTTATAAGCAACAAGCCTTCTTCCTCCAAATAACAAACGATAGAACTCACATCTGCATGCAAGATTTGGATAATCCTTTTTAAAAAATTTTCTAATACTATAGATTCTTTATAAGTTGAAGAAGAAAACGTATCTAAAAGGCTTGAAACTTCCTGACTCTTTCTCAGCTTTTCCTGAGATTCCATATTTAAAAAAAGATGTTCCAATTCCTCAGACAAAATATTAAATGCTTCCTTAGATTCTTCCAGCTCTTTTCCCTCAACCACAACAAAGGATAAAACATTATCAGAATCTTTAAATAAATATTTCTCTCCCTCCATTTCATCTAACTTTTTCAGATCAATAGTATATTCTGGCTCCTCTGGGTAAGATTTAGAAAGAAGATATTTTCCATCAATCTTCTTAAAATATTTTATTTTACAATTAGGAAATAATTCCTTTAATTTTTCAAAATATATCTCCTCTATCTCTTCTATATTTTTAGAGGTTGTTTCCCGAAGAAAATTGTAAACTTGAGTTAGTTCATTATATTTTTTCTTATTCTCATCCAATAAATTTCTAATCTCTAAAGTCTGTCTATAAACTTCCCTTTTCAAAAATCTTCTACTTATTAAAAAACTTAAAAGGACTAAAAGGGTTAAAGAAAAGATATAGACTAAAATCCGAGAGGTTTCTTCTCCTTTTTTTAATTCTTGTTTTAAAATAATCTCTTCTCCAAACCATTTTTTAAGAAGATCATTATATACAGGTTTTGCCATAACTTTTGAAATCCCTGCCTGAAACTCCAAAAGAAGAGGACTTCCCTTAGGAAGAGCTATGCCAGAGTAATTTGTAAAAAGTTTATCAGGAAGAATTTTTAATTCATCTTGCCATTCATTTTTAGTTATAATCCATCTTGCCGCATAATAATTAACAACTCCAGCCTCTACATTCCCATTTAAAACTGAAGCCAAAACTTCCTCTGAAGAAATTTCAGGTATTACTTCTCCAATCTCCAGAAGGAAGCTTTGAGCCACATCTCTACTAAAACAAGCGATCTTTTTACCTTTTAAATCTACAAAATTCTGGATAGATGAGTCTTCTAAAACAACAATAACACTATGAGTTTCTATATATGGGATAAAATCAAATTCCTTTTTCCTTTCTTCAGTAATTCTCATGAGTTCAATCCCATGAGCTTTTCCCTCTTTTAAAGTGTTCATTGCCTCATCCCATGGCATAAGCTTTACA
>DAOSUP010000026.1:0-15786 GCA_035378845.1 Dictyoglomaceae bacterium | reverse complement strand
CTTTAAATCCCACATAGTTCAGATAAAACCCACTTTTACATTAATATACTATATTATAACTATAATATAGTGATTTACATAAGTTTATTTTAATATTCTTTGTTCACTTTTGTGTTCTGAAATACGCATTTTTTGCATTAGACTACCGGTAGATTTCTGAGAGAGCAAAATTTTTTAGGCTGTAATATTGATTTTATCAAACTTCCTGCGAACATAACACAAAATTAAACTTCGCAGCAATTTTAATATATGTATGAATCCATGTCTTTCTCAATTCCTAACACAGCTTTTGTATAGTTATTTTTGTTCTCAACAATATAGAAATAAATTGAATCTTCTTCGTCAACTATGGTAAGTTGTAATTCTTTTCTACATTTTTCTAATTTTCCAATTGTTATTTCACCCTCAAAAACTGAGTTTTGTACCCATGTAAAATATCTTTTTAGAATTTTTCTAACTTTATTTACTCTTTCCTCGCTTATATCATAAGTAACAATCACAAACATAATTACCACCAAGCTTTCAATGGTTTATATATCTCATCTTTAAGAAGATGTTTAATTAGCTTATAACACTCTAATCTAATTAGAAATCTATATGACACATTTCTTCCTAATTTTCTATGTTTTATAGTAGTCTCCATCTTATTATCAAACTCTTTTATAAATTTTTCTCTTCCAGAATTAGTAAGATAGCAATAATTAACATCTTGTTCAAAATCCTCGTCTTTCAACATATTATTGTTTATTAGTTTAAAAATAATGGGGTCTGCAATAAGAGGCTTAAAAATCTCAGATATATCAAGGCTGAGAGAAAATCTTCTTTCTCTTGGCTCATGGAGGTAACTTATTGTAGGATTAAGTTGAGTCTTGTAAATCTCTGAGAGTACCGCAGAGTAGATTAAAGAATTACCAAAAGATATTAAAGCATTAATAGGATTTGTGGGAGGATGCTTTTCCCTTCTTTCAAAAAGAAAATTCCCTTTTAGAACTAAGTTAAATGACTGATAATAGGTATCTCTTGCCCTTCCTTCACAACCCATTAATTCATCTATGTCCCTACAATCCATTGCTTTTTCAAGTTCTTGGCTTATTTTTAGTATGGGCTCATCAGTATCTTTATACTCTCTAAGATTTCTTTGCATATGGAAAAGAGCTCCTTCAACAAAGGAATATGCAAGGTATAGTCTTTCTTCTTTATTTAAATAATGTTCTACCTGCTTAACTAATAACTCTCCAGATACATTCTTCTCACGAGGGAAATAAGATCCTGAATAGTAGCCGTAATAGTTGTATATATGGATAACAATATTATTCTGAGCAAAAAAGTTTAAGGCTTTTGTATTCATCTCTACTTCGCCAAATAGATGGATAGAGTCAATATTCTCTATAGGGAAAAACTTTCTTTCTCCGCTATTAGTTTCAAAATATACTGTATTTTCCTTACGTTTTATAGCTCCATTGGAAAAGATATATAAATCTTTACCCATTCAGATTACTCCCTCACAAAACAGAACTCATAATAGGCACATCTTTTACAATATTTTTTCTTCTCTACAGGTGGTGGTGTATCCATTTTTATTATTTCTTCTATTCTTTTAATGGCATCTTCAATCTTTTTTTCTTCTACGGGAGTGAGTTCTACAATTTCACGTCTCTTTTGCTTGGGATAATTTAGTACTCCTTTTTTCTGAATTCCCAGTTTCTTTAAGTAATAAAGATAGTAAAGGATCTGCATTCTGTTTGGCTTTTCCAACTTATTGCTATATTTAATCTCTCTTATTTCGTCCTCATTTAATATGTCAATACTTATAAGATCATCTATTAATACTCTTCTTTTCTTCTCTTTAGGATAGCTAAATTCATCTAATAATTTTCCTAAAAGTACTTTTTCAGATGTATGTTCCATACCTATGCCTCTATCAAAGAGCCAGAGCTTCCTCTCACATACAAAGAGATAATTTATTTTTATCCCTGTAACTCTAAAGTCTTGTGAAAACATGATATATGCTAACTAATCTTTATTATTTTGATGTCTAATTAACCCTACAATTTCATCATATTTCCCATGGCAGACGTAGATTCCTGAAAGCCACCTTTCTAATCTTTTTTCCCATTCTTCCTCAAGATTAGTCTCTAATCTTTTTTTCCATTCTTCCTTAAGTTCGCTCTCTAAACGCTTGTAAACTGGTGTTGGATATTTTAACCAATAATTAGGTATAGATAATACATAATTTGATAAGACTTTTTGTTTAAAATGTGTAAATAGAGATCTTCTCTGACCATTAGCTTTTTCTTCTTCAATAAAATCTATAATCTTGTTTTTAAATTCTTCTAATTTATCCTCAGATACAACCTGTACATCATAAATTTCTCTAAAGATTCTCTGTGCCTCTGATTTTCTTTCGGACATCCAACCTGCTTCAAGCACATTATTAGTATTAACAAATTCCCTTAAATAGTTTCCTTCTCTTTTCAGTGAGGCATAAAATAAGCTAACTAAGAGATATTTATCATACTCTGATAATTCAATTCCTATATCTTTTACCTCATCTATCCAATCATCATCCAAAATTTTTCTATAAATGCTACTTTTTCCCTTTGGATTAGATCCTAAAATAGATGAGAACTCCTCTTCAAAGAAGCTTTCCAGTTGATTATCATAATCCTTAGTATCTAAAGTTCCTATTTTATCAAGTAAATAATCAATATCTTTTTCCTTATACTTCTTCAAAAGCCATGCAAGAGAAAACCTAATCAATTCCTCAGAATAGACCTTTTTCCCACCCGATTGAAATCCCTCCTTAAATACCCATATATGCACATTAGGATCATTCTCAAAAGTTCTAAATCCCTCTTCAGGTATTTCGTATTCCTTATCATCACTTTTATTAATAACCTTTCCATCCATATAGAAATATCTTCTTACAACTCTTCCCATCCTTTGGACTAAAGCATCTAAAGGACAAATCTCAGTAAAAAGAACATCTGCATCTATCTCTAATGATGCCTCAACAACCTGAGTTGCTACAAGGATTTTACCTATATTTTCATCCTTAGGTTTTGGATTTTTAAATTTTTCCATATACTCTGTTTCTTTCTCTTTTCTATCATTAATAGTAAAACGAGAGTGCAATAGAAAGATATTATCTTCTAAGGCTGAAGCTTTTTCTTTCAACTTTTCAAAGACTTTTTGAGCAGAATTGATAGTATTTAAAATTACAAGAACCCTTTTACCATCTTCAGCTTCTCTGATTATATCTTTCAAAATTTCATCTGGTAGCTCAAGACTAATAGAGTTATTCTCTTTTTTATTTTTAATTAGCTCAATTTTAAGCTTGTGTTTAAAGATTTTTTGAAAGTCTTTCTTTTCTTTATTGTAAATATTTACTATTTCATAATCACTTTCAGGAATTAATTCCTGTATTTTATCTTCTATAAATTTAGGTAGCGTGGCAGTCATTAGCAAAAATTTTCCACCCATTTTATATACCCACTCAATGAATTTAGTGATTATGGCACAAGCCTTTGGATCATAAGCTTGTACCTCATCAATTACAAGCCGAGAGTAAGAGAGGGTTGCAAATAGCTTTTCATAACCGGGTGGTCTTAATGCATATGGGAAAAATTGATCTCCTGTGGAGATCATCACTGGATATGAAAGCTGTTTTGCAAGATCATAAAGCTTCATTGTGCCAGTTTCATCGCTATTTTTGTCTAATAAATATATATCAGCATCTGAGTGTAAAAGTCCTACTTTATGTTCTCCAAATATTTCTTCTGATCTCTTATAAATCTGGTTTACTGCTGAGCGAATAGGAAGAGTATAAAGAAATTTATCCTCCTTTGACCATAGAAATGCAAACTCAGTCTTCCCACATCCTGTAGGAGCAATAAGAATAATATTTTTATCAACTTTATCTTCTAATTCTTTAAACTGCCAAGCATCATATCCAATCTTTCTATTCCCCACATCTTTTTCTGCAACCTTTTTCTTAATTTCATCTTCTGCTTGGGGTTCTATCTCTACCTTATTTAATTCCTCTCCTTCATTTTCACACCATGATGCAAAATGATCACATCTTTGCAAAAAACCTGCTATCAGGATCCAATCTTTCTTAACTTCCTTCCTTAAGGGTTCATAGTCAAATTTGTATGGAGGAATAGCAAAATTTATAAGGCTTCTTCTATTTAAAACACCTTCAATCCATTTCTTGTTCAAATCAACAAAATTTCTATATTCACCAAAATCTGAAAGTTCCTGATAAAGATTCTCTTTTAGGACTTCTCCCCACTCCTCAGCTACTTTCTGAGACAACTTTATAAACATCTCATTATCTCTTGAAATAAGATCATCAAAGTTTTCTCTCCAATGATGATATGCAATAGCTGAAATAATAAAATTAAAGTAATCTTCACCAAATTTGGCTTTTAATTTATCTCTGTCAATCCAAAAAATAGAAAATAAGGAATGCGGAACTTCATAGTATATATCCCATGGCTCATAGTATTTATTACCAAGAGATTTTATCTGAAAAGATGGTAAAACTTTTCCAAGATCATGTAGAAAAATAGCAAATTTTACTGCTTCTATTAAATTACTATCCTCTTCATTAAGCTTTTTCTTAATATTTTCAAAGGCTTCTAAGGCATCAGAAGTATGCTTTGATAAGGTTATTTTTTCCTTACTCTCACCACAAGATTTTGCCCAAATTTCATTCATTTTTAATCCCCCTTTAGATCAGCAAGAAATATAGGTACTTTTTCCTTATCATCAAAATAAGTAGAGACATCTCCTAAGTCTCCATCATTAAGCTTTACTCTTATGTAATCAAAATTTCTTGCCCCATCTTTTATCTTATAAAAAGTAGTAAGGTTATAGGTTAGACCATTTATCTTCTCAAATTCAACACTATTAAAAATCTTCTCAGGAATCCAGAAGAAGTAACCATAGTTCCCATTTATCTCTTTAGCCTCAAACTCAACTTTTTCTAATTCTCTTATTACAATCCAATCTTCAGCTCTTCCAAGGTGCAAAGGAGAGGATCTATTAGTTGGATTTTCAAATCTTTGTTTAATTTCATCTAAGAAGGCATCATTAGAGTGATATAAATAGATTAAAATTTGTACATCATTTAAGATGTCTATAAAGCATGGACTTTGCCCTCCAATATGTTCAATATGTCCTGAGACAAACCTATTTTCTACAGAGCCAAATCTTCCTATATGAGCTTTTCTACTCAGATTGCGAAGCCATACATACTCAGTACTTTTAGACTGAAATTTTCCACAGATTCCTATCTTAATCTGTTTAAGTTTATGATATGAACAATCGCAATTTTCCTTAATGCAAGGTTCTTCTTGACCTGGCACATTTCTTATCCCAAGGATATTTGCTATCAAGCCAAGAGCAGTAGAATATGGAGGGATAGGATAAGTATGTCTCCTTTGATAGGTAAAAGGAATCCTATAATGAGCTTGAGGCTGATATATTTTTATTTTTAAACCTAAAATTTTAGAATCCATTGCAATCGTCCCTTACCTTTAAGTCTCATTAGGGTTAGAGGAGGTATTTTCATTTGACTTTCCATCTAACTTGGGAAGAAACTCATCCCAATTTTTTACTAACTTTTCTTCTAATCCTTCTTTTTCTACTTTTATCCTCTCACTATCCATTAGAAATACTTTTCCATCAATCCAACCATTATTTAGAGCATCAGAAATTCCTATCACCTTATAAGTTTTTTCATCTATTTGGCTAAGTTCAATGTATGGATGAAACACAGGAGATGGGACTTTCACATATCCTGCAATCAAAAATAGTGGGATAATTGTATTTAATTCATTACTTGACTGAGCATAAAGACCATTTTTAATAGCATTAAGGATCTGTTTAACACGGTCATTCTTTTCTTCCTCCCTTAGTTCAAAGATTACTTTAAACTTATTACCAGTTTTCTCAATGTCTATTTCTCCTATTTTCTCATCCTTATCTTCATATTTAATTTCATAAGTCTTATCTTTTTTAGTTTCATTACATAGAATTTTTTCATTCCCAATTATTTTCTGAAACCCAGATTCAATTTTCAACGTTTTCTCATTTTCATCATAATATGGCTCTTTTGAAACAAGAAGAATATAATAATCACCATCCTCTTTAAAATCCTGAAACTTTATATTAGGCTTATTGTTTTTCTTTTTGCCCTTTTCATCCTGACTCTCTTTATTATCTATCTCTTCACCTTTCAATATATTAGGATCAAACTGGAGAGTCTTTACATTTTCTTCATTCTCTTTATTCTTTTTTTTACCATCTACAGATTTCATAAGACTTTTACTAACCCTTAATTCCTTTCCATTAACATATATCTCACCTTTATTACCAACTTTATAATAAATATTACCATCCTCGTCCTCTTCTCTATACACTTCTTTAAGAATACTAATTCGGGGTTTTTGTAATGTTACCACTAATTGACCTTCTTTATAGCAACAATCTTCTGCAATCCACTCATCCTTCCCTAATATATCTACATCAATAGTAAAGCTTACTTTATAAAAGGAAAGATGTTCCTCTTTATTATATGGGTTAGGAGTTACAGTAAGCCCTTGCTTTATTCCCCTATTTACAAGATCATGGTTTGCATAAAAAGCCATATCCCCTTCATATGGATCTAAGCCAATAGCTTTTGTAATCCCCACAGGAGCTTTCCTTGTGATTGAAGCCTGATCACCTATCGTATACATATAGCCAAAGGCATCAAGCTCAGGACTTGTCAAAATATCATCTTTTGTTATATCAAATTGCACAACTTGTCCCTGCCCTGTTACCAAACTTGGCTTCCAACCACAAGATTTCACTAAGGTTTCAAAAAGATAATGTCTAATAGCAGGTTTTCCAATAAAACTAACTGTTTTATTCCCTTCTTTTAATTTTTTAATAGAAAGAATGTTTCCACCAATCTTTTCATCTCTATTTAATGCAGAGCCTTCAAAAATAAAAGTAATAGTTACATTTTTCAACTGATTTTTATTAGTATTATTCATTTTCATACCCCCTAATTTAAAATTTCTAATTTAACCTAACAATCCACTCAAAAAGGAGTAAACAAGAACTTTAAAACTCTCTATTGAGTATTTCGGATTAAAAGCTTTCATAAAATCCTGATTTACTTCTTTTTTTGCAGTACAAAATGCTCTCAAAATTATGTAAAACACTTCATCTCTTTTTCCAAGTCTTGTAAGTTCAAGCACCCTAAATGTCATACCTTTTGGAGTTTTTTTGTCCTTATCATAAAATCTCTCATAAACCTCTGATCCTCTTAATTCTTCTCCATAAATCCTTAACTTACTACACAACTCACTAATGTTTTGAAGGTATACATCTTCATATAGCTCCAAAATTTTTTCTTTATTCCATCCCTTTGCATTTTTTGCTGCATACTCTAATATTTTTTCTAATTCAAAACCAAGCTCTTTATAACTCTCAATAGCCTTTTTAAGGGTACCAAAATCAATTTTATTTTGCTTTATCTGTTCTTCTAAATTCTTTTTTATCTCTTCAAAGTTAAAGTTCTCACTCATACAAAAACCCCCTTTTTAGTTTTTTCTTCAAGCAGTGCATAAAGCTCAAAGAGTTCCTGAGAAAGATGAGTTAAATTACTTCTATTTCTTTTAAGCTTAACTTCATTATTTATAAATTCATCCTCCTGTTTTCCCCGATCTCCTTTGGACTTCAAAGCAATTTTGAAGATTCTTTCAGCAAGACTTAAGATATCTTTAAAGTTCCCATCTAAAACAAGGTCTAAAACACTAATCTCTCCAATATCATTTAACAATGCCGCAATATTACGATTAGAAAGAATGGATACAACATCATATGGCAAAGAAAAGAAGTCTATCTTATCTTTAGATTTACTTACAATTTCAATATTCATCATAGTCCATTTACCAAGCTGGATATTAAGCTTCAGAGCCATTTCAATAAGAGTCATCCCAAGCAATTCTCTTGTAGCTTTAGCTTTTTCTCTCCCATATATTTCTTTTGCATATCTATTTAAGTGCCACATTATTTTAAAAGATGGAGCATTTATAAAAATTTCAGATTCATCAGAAAGTTTGGTTAAGGCAAGGTGATGACACATTATAATAAATTGACACTTACTACAAACATAATCTTTTGCTGAATTATTCCAATAAAGATTGCTAAACGTTCTTTCGCTTCCCAAGAGAATATTACCATATGCTTGAGTCAATGGTTTTATATCCTTACTTCTAACTATTTCCTTTTTAAAACAAAAAACACAAGTTCTTTCCTTCCCCCTATTTGGGGGTTGATAGAATTTAAATCTATCAATTCTTTCCCTTATAGATTTTTCTGTTTGGTTTACATAATAGAAATTTTTCGTACCACGGTCTTTACCTTTGTAGGAAATTTCTAAGTGTACTTTTGTCAAGATATCCCATTTATCAAAAACCTCATTTACATTTTGAGGGATCCTAATATCTACATAACCTTCATCTTTTAAAGAACTCTCAACATTTTCTCCTAACTCATCTAATATCTCCAATAACCCAATTACCCCCGCATTATATAGCCAATTCCCTGGATATAACCTGATTACATCCTCTTCCATTCACACCACCTCCACCATACCAAACCCCTGAGCCCTTCTCAGACCAATGCCAAGCATATAAAGATCCCTTAAATCTTCAGGATCACCAGAAAGTTCAAAAGTTCCTGAGAAACAGGTAAATGTATAAATCTTGGGCTCTGTATTTTTCTCTCTCACCCTATGCTTAACTACTTCTTTTCTTATTTTTATAGGTTTAAAATTTATCATTTCTTTTATCCCCATTCCCCTAACTCCCTTTAGAATGGAATCAGAGATATAGTTAAACTCTCTAAGGAAATAAACAAATCTTTCATCAGAAGAAGAAAGTAGATTCCCATCCTCATCTATGGGAAGTAAAGGTTCTTTATTTTTATCTTCCATCAAAATGGGAGCTGAGGTCTTAAAAAATACTTGATTTTCATTTATCTCTTTCTCTCTCAAAAGAACTACATTTTTCATCTTAGAGATCATCCCATCTCCAACTTTGAATGGATATAATCTTTTACTTAGCAGTCCGTTATATAGATCTACTATAAAGCCCATATCAATACTGGAGACAAAAAATTCAACAGGGCTTTTTAGATAAAGTATCTCTTTGTCCTTCTTAAATTCTTCTTTATCATGCTGAAATCTTACTGCAAAGCAAAATGGCTTTGGAGCTTTATTTGTTCTATCATCGTAATGATATAATTTTTCCAGATATTCCTTTCCAAGTTCTGTAGTACTAAGAGCATCTTTTATTAGTTTCATAAAATAGTTTCTGTAATCCACAGGAAGGATATCCCCCTCATAGATCACCTTTAACCTCATACCTCATCACCCCTTCTTTTAATAGATCTCTTTAAGCCTTTCAATCTCTTCTTTTATCTCTTTTCTAAGAGATTCAGGTTCCAATACCTCTGCATGAGCACCATGGCTCATAACCCATCTTTTTATCTCTACAGGATTTGCAGTGAGTTCCAGAATAATATCCCCATTTTCTAACTCTATAATTTTTTGGGTTTCATGCCAGATTCTTTCCTTTATCCATTTTGCCTCATAAGAATCAAATCTTATTTTTATCTTCTCTGCATTCCCCTTAAACATTCTGAAGGCACTATTCAAATACTCTTTGATATTAAAATTATCTGGCATAGTGAAGTTTTCCTTTAAAACCTCTACCTTCTCAATTCTATCCAACGCAAAATCTCTTATTTCTCTTCTAAAATGACAATATCCAAAAAAATACCATACTCCCTGATAGTTATATATGTGATATGGATCTACCTTTCTTTGCTTCCTTTCTCCTGAGGATATAGTATAGTAATTTATCAGTATTCTTTTTTTATCCCTAATGGCAGTGAATATCTTTTCAAAGGTCTCTTTTATATCTACTTTTAGTTTTATAGGAGAAAGAGATACAGAAAGAGCCATCTCTAAGCTCTCTGGATTTACTAAAGCCTCATCTACAAAGAGTTCTTCTAATTTTTTTGCTAATTTTTGAAGGTCTTCTTCTAATGGTGTATTTTTAAACTGTTGCATCAAATTAGCACTGATAATGAGTGCTAAAACTTCACCAGAGGTTAATGGAGGAAAAGGAAAATTGCAATTTTCAGTGAGATAATACCCATTTCTTTTTCTATCATATTCAATGGGTAGTCCAAAATCAAACCTCAAACTTTGAATATCCCTTTTTATAGTCCTCTCACTAACCTCTCCTAATTCATATGAAATTTCCCTTACTAATCTTTCTAAACTGGGATAATTTTCATACTGGATAAGAGTAAAGATTTTATACAATCTTAAAAGAGTACTTTTCTTTTTGCAAATCTTTAATCCCCCCTTTTAAAGACATTATTTAATTATAGCTCCTAAAAAAGTTTATATGAATAGGTTTATTCCTATAAGCTAAGACAGAACCTACTAAATTTTCTCCTTTAAATCTAAAGTCCCATCCAAGACTTACCGATTTAAACTTTAAAACTTCTGCATTTTCAATCTCTTTAAGGAATGATATGGCTTTATCTATATAGTCTTCCTTAAATTTTCCTTTTTCAGAATGAGCTCTTAGTATATAGCTCTCTACTAATTTATTATGAAGGAGTTCATAGGCAGAAGATAAAGAGATAACATCAAGCCCATCTACTTTCCCATTCACAAATACCATTATCCCTTTTTGTTCTTTTATATAATGGAAGCTTTGTATCTTCTCTTCTAATGTTCCTTTTTGCTTATCTAATACATCTCTTAAAGCTCCAGTATTAGAGTGTACTGCATGTTTCTCATGATATTTATAGATCTCATCCCATATCTTTCCCTGGTCACTTTCAAAATTCCCCTCATTTATTAATGAATTAAAAACAGCTTCATTCTTATGCTTCCTTATATCTGATGGTATAACATAATCTGGTTCTTCAAAAGTCTCTGATGAGTAGTGCCATCTTCCTTGTTCAGTACAGCTTACAGGGATTATTACCTCCGAATTTTTCTGGACTAAAATAGAAGTGTTAAGAACTCTATTTTGCCTTCCTCCTTTTAATTCTTCTCCATCCATAATAAATACTGGTACATCTAATTTATTTACCACCTTTAGATTTGGCACCATACCTGATTTACTTACTTCTTTTATAAAAAATTTTTGGGTCTTTAGAGCTTCTTCTAAAGTTATAAAATTGGGGACTTTTTCTATCTCCATAAATAGAGGAATCATGGCAACATTCTCATACTTCTGGACTTCTCCTAATCTTATCTTTTGAACATAATCTCTTATTTCCATAAAAATAATCCTCCTTAATTTAAAATTTTTTCTAAAAAGGATTATAAAAAGTATGAGGGTCAGATTCTGACCCTTTGAATTTATATGGAAAATTATTCAACTTTTAGAAGGGTTTAAAGATAAAAAGAATATCTCAGAGTGCGTACCACTATAGTAGCAGATTGGAATTCTGGTCTTTCAAAATATGAAGAACTTTTATTTATTCAAAATACTGGTGGATATGCATGGGCACAGTTCCTTTATAATGAGCTTTACTACTATTATTACGGCTCTTCTCCAGCAAAATTGCCTTAAAAATTATTTTTTATTTTAGTTTTTAATTAACATTTACTGCTTCCTCATGGATCTAAAATTTCATGAGGAAGCAGTTTTCAAAAATTATATTATTCTCCAATTATCTTTACCAGGACTCTTTTTCTTCTTTTTCCATCAAATTCTCCATAAAAAACTTGCTCCCATGGACCAAAATCAAGCTTTCCATTAGTAATGGCAATTACTACTTCTCTTCCCATTATGGTACGTTTTAGATGAGCATCGGCATTATTCTCTCCAACATTATGATTATATTGACCATAAGGTTTTTCTGGAGCAAGCTTCTCCAGCCATATCTCAAAATCCTTATGAAGCCCAGGTTCATCATCATTTATAAAGACACTCGCAGTAATATGCATAGCATTACATAGAAGAAGCCCTTCCTTTATACCACTTTCTTCAACACACTTTTGAAGTGTATCGGTAATATTTACAAAGCCCCTTCTTGTAGGAAGCTCAAACCAGAGTTCTTTCCTATAAGATTTCATTCTTTTTCTCCCTTTTAAATATTTTTTATAGCCCTTTCAATAATTTCACAGGCTTTATCTATATCATCTGAAGAGACATCTTTATGGGTTATAAATCTTAAATTTTCTTCATCAAAGCTTGTAGAAAGGAGTCCATATTTTTTGAATTCATCAATAAATTGAGAGGCTTTTCCCTTCTTCACTTTTACTTTTAAAATATTTGTATCAGGCTCCTTTACATCAAAAATTGCTATCTCTTTTAAAAATTTATAAAGCTTCTTTGCATTTTCATGATCCTCTTCTAATCTATCTACCATCTTGTCAAGAGCAATAAGTCCACAGGACGCTACAACTCCAGCCTGCCTAAGTCCTCCTCCTAATCTTTGTCTATTCTTTCTTGCCCTCTCAATAAATTCCTTTGGACCTGTAAGAAGAGATCCCATAGGACAGGAAAGCCCTTTAGAAAGGCAGAACATAACAGAATCTGCATACTTAGCAATCTCTTTTGGATCTACTTTTAGAAAGACGGTAGCATTAAATATCCTGGCACCATCAAGATGGATAGGAATTTGATATTTTCTACTTAATTCATATACCTCTCTCATATAATCTAAGGGGAGAACCTTTCCTCCTGCTCTGTTATGGGTATTTTCCAAAACAATTAGTGATGTCTTTGGGAATACCCTACCTTCAGGTCTTATAGCCTTCTCTATCTTCTCTAAGGGTGCCATTCCATCCTCTCCATAGATTAGATGGGGCTGAACTCCAGAATTAGCAGCAAGTCCTCCTGCTTCATAATAAAACATATGAGATTCTGCCTCTAAAATTACCTCTTCGCCCGGTCTTGTCCAAGAAAGAGCTGCCAATTGATTCCCCATAGTCCCTGAGACTACAAATAGAGCAGCCTCTTTTCCTAAAATCTTTGCAGCCTTTTCCTCAAGAAGATTTACTGTAGGATCCTCTCCATAGCCATCATCCCCTACCTCTGCTTCATACATGGCTCTTCTCATCTCTTCAGTAGGCTTAGTTACAGTATCACTTCTCAAATCAATATACTTCATATCTTTCCACCTTTCCCATAAAATTTTCTAAAGTATAAACTCTAATTTAAATAAATGCTATTAGTTAATTATGCTTAGATTGTAACTCTTCTTCCAGAATATCCACAAAAATATCCGCAAGGTCAGGATCAAATTGAGTCCCTTTGCATCTTTTGATCTCTTCTATAGCCTCTTCTAAGGTGAGCACTCTCTTATAAGGTCTCTCACTGGTCATAGCTTCAAAGGCATCTGCAATACCTATAATCCTTGATTCCAAAGGGATCTCTCCATCAGACAGTCCATCAGGATAACCCATTCCATCCCACCTTTCATGGTGATACCGAACAATCTCTGCTACATCTTTTAATCCATCTACTTGGGATAAGATCTCTTCACTTTTTGTACTATGTATTTTTACAAATTCATACTCATCTTTTGTAAATCTTCCCTTTTTATTTAATATATCTTGAGGAATATATATCTTTCCAATATCATGTAATAAGCAAGCCCAGTATAACTTTCTCATCCTTTCAGAGTCAAAACCTAATTCTTCTGCAATTTTGAGTGCATACTTTGCAACCCTTTCTGAATGTCCCTGAGTAGATATGTCATAATATTCCAATGTTTTTACAAGAACAGAGATGATATTTGTTAAGGATCTCTCTCTTTCTCTTATATATTCATTAACGGCATAAAAAACAGAGATGCTTTTTCCAAATTGATCTATAATCTGCATATCTAAAGTATCAAAGGTATCTTTGCTTCCTATAAGAATATCTAAGGATAAATATCCTATCACTCTATCTTGCCACTTAATAGGAGTACCAAGAGATTCTTTTATAGGGATACAGTATTTCTGAAGTTTTTCAAAAAGCCCTGGGAAGTACCTTTCCCGTTTTAAAGGCTCTTTTATAATGATAGCTTCATCTTCTGAGGACAAAAACTCTTGTCTATTAAAGAGTGTACCTTCTATTTCTTTACTATGCCCTAATGTTTTTACAAGCCTAATGTTACCCTCTTCTAATTTAAAAACACTTCCTGCCTTTGCTTTTGGTATCATCTGTAAAGATAACTCTAAGACTTTTTCAAAAAAATCCTCCTCCCTCATTCTTAAAGTGCTGATCTCAAATATTCCTTCAAAATACCTCCAATATCTAAGGGTATCCTGAGTTGCTTTTTTTAACCTACTATTAAGAATTCTATTAAAAATTAGAAGAAGAACGGTAATAATTAAGGCTCCTAATATTATCCCTACTATTAATTTTAATAACCATTGGGGATAGGCTTCTTGCTGCTGAAGATATCTTTTAGTAAGAGCGTTCATTTCTTCTCTCTTTATCTTAGAAATTCCTTCATTTATTAAATTCAAAGTCTCTGAATTTCCTTTTAGAACAGCTGTATATAGATTGTTATAAGTAAAAGGCTCAGTTTTTGAGAATTTATATAGTAAATCGTATTTTACTAAGTAGTAATGGGCAGGTATATCATCCATAATAAAAACATCTATTTCCCTTCTCACTGCAGACTTTACTATATCCCCATAACCTTTATAAAATCTAAAGTGAAGATCTTTATTTTGAGAAAGAGCAACTTCTACAAGAGCGTCTCCTTCTTTTATTCCTACCACATAAGGTGTAATATCGCTAAGAGAAGAAATCCCTTTAAGATCAGTATTGTAGTAAATACTTGAGGTCATATGGAAAATAGGAGATGAGAAATCTAAATATTTCTCTCTTTCCTTAGTTTTGAAGATGGTATCTATAGCATCAGCCTTTCCTTCTCTCAGTTCTTCTTGAGCTACTTCCCAAGATAATGGGATTAATTCCACTTCAACTCCCATTATCTTGCTCCAAAGATTCCAAAAATCTACCGAGACTCCTACCAAGTGCCCCTTCTCATCTATAAAGGTAAATGGTGGATAATCTCTATCAGTAACTATTCGCAGCTTCTTTTGAGACGACGTTTCTGCAGGAGTAAAACAGAAAAGTAAGGATAAAATTAATAAGATTACTAATAATTTTTTCATAATCTCAATTTAATTATATTCTAAAAATTAAAAAATTTCAAAATAAGTAAATAGCTTTTTAGAAGGAGTTCTTGTTTTCTTTCCCCCATATTATTCCCCCTACAAAGATTCTTAAATTTATTTTATAATAATAAACATCGTTTGAAAATCTAAAAGAGGAAAGATACCGATGAAAAATTTTAATCTACTTATAGAAGTATTTTTAGTATCCATGACTCCTATAGTGGAGTGTAGAGCGTCTATCCCATTGGGACTTGCTCAGGGATTACCTTTATGGGAAGTACTTCTCATTAGTATTTCAGGAAATACCCTTATGGGCATTTCTCTTTTTTATCTTCTAAGTATTTTAGAGAGTAATTTACTAAAAAGGGAGCCTTTTAAAAGTTGGCATGAAAAATATTTAAAAAGAGCTTTAAATAGATTTACAGAACATTCTTTTGGACTTCTTTTGTCATTAACTATTTTTATTGCCACACCTCTTCCTGGAACAGGAGCATTTACGGGAGCTTTCTTAGCAAAATTCTTTAAATTTAGTGGTATAGAGGCTTTTTTGTCTATCTTCTTGGGGGTAT
>DAOSUP010000025.1:9368-17560 GCA_035378845.1 Dictyoglomaceae bacterium | reverse complement strand
CTAAATCCTCAAACTCTTTTAATCTTTCTTTTACTAAAGGAGATGCAATCTCTTCAATTTCTCTAATTTTTTCTATGGCTGAGCTATATTTTGACATTTACAAAATCCTTGAAATATATACCTTCAAGATTTACATTACATTTAAAGGCAAAAAAGGCACCTTTGTTCTCGTAAAGTTTTTTGGCAGAGTTGTAAAATCTGGGATCCAGTTCTTTATTTGGCATAACTATATCCACATCGTCTCTTTGAACCACAAATACCACCCATTTTTCAAAGATCCAGTCGATCATAAATTCTAAGTGCTGAGCACCTCTTTTTGTGGGGGCATCAGGAAATAATCCTACTCTATCTTTAACAAGAGTAACTGATTTTACCTCTATTAAGATTCTACTATTTATTAGGAAGTCGTATCTCTTACCTTGAAAATAAACTTCTCTACGAAATTCTTTTACTTTTACAGGGAAAAAAGGCAAGCTTTCTTCAAAGATTTTGTTAGCAAGACTTGCATTTAAGGAAACAAAATGAGAGTCTTGCATGCCTAATACTGCTTCAAATCTTGTTTTCCTTTTAGGATTTTCTGTGGGCATAACGTAGATTTTTGCAGAAGGATAGATGATTTCCTGAAGCCTTCCAGGGTTAGGAAGATAGGATAGCTTTTCTTCACCATTGTGTTTTATATATAATCTGAACCTCTTTTCTCTTTTTATAACTTCTGCTTCTTCTAATGCTCTAAATTTCATATCGTTATAGTATAACATAAAAGGGGGGAGAGAAATCCTTTCCCCCCTCTAATATCTTTAAGGCTACTTAAGAAGGTCTGTTACTTTTTTATTTTGGTAGGTTAGAAGATCCAATCTTTTTAGGGCTTGTTTCTTTACATCCTCGGGGAGTGGGACATAAAGTAGTTCTTCTGCAAAGGAATCTCCTTTTTCATAAGCCCAACTTATGAATTTTACTATAGCTTTTGCCTTTTCTAAATCCTTTTGCTCTTTCCTTAAAATAAGGAAGGTATATCCTGATATGGGGTAACTATTCTTACCCGAGGCATCTACGATATACACATAAAAATCTTGTGGTACTTTATAAGATAGTGCAGCATTTTTTGTTGTTTCTATAGAAGGATATACATAGTTTCCAGACTTATTTCTAATCTGAGCATATGGAATATTATTCTGCACTGCATATGCAAGTTCTACATATCCTATGGCTCCAATGGTATTTTGGACAAGCCCTGCTATTCCTGCATTTCCTTTTCCTCCCAATCCTACTATCCAATTTACCGATGTTCCTGCTCCAACCTTTTCTTTCCATTCAGGGCTTACTGCTGATAGAAAATGAGTAAAAATATCTGTGGTCCCACTTCCATCGGATCTTCTTACTACGGTGATAGGTACGTCAGGGAGTTTTAAGTCAGGGTTTATAGCTTTAATCTTAGGATCATTCCATTTTCTGATTTTTCCAAGGTAGATATCTGCAATAATCTGTCTTGTAAGTTTTAGTCCTTTATCAATACCTGGGAGATTATATACCATAGCTACTGCTCCTGCCACTTCTGGGATCATAATGAGTCCTGAGTCTTGCTGCTCTTTTCCTGTAAGAGGAGAATCGGATGCTCCGAAATCTATTGTGCCTGCTTGTATCTGTTGAATTCCTGCGCCACTCCCTACTGCTTGATAATTTATTTTTATCCCTGTTTCCTTTTCAAACTCGTAAAACCACCTAGAGTATAGAGGATATGGAAAACTGGCACCAGCGCCATTGATTAATACTTGTCCCCATGCTAATGATGAGAGAAGAATTAAGGATAGAATTACTAAGATTTTTTTCATAAAATTCCCTCCTTTAAATATTTTGGGAGATATATACTCAAGAAGGATTATTTAAATTTTTACATCACCTCCCTTTTATAGAGTTTTCAAGTATGATAATAAAAAGTAAATATTAAAGGAAGATGAAGGTAGAATTAAATTTAATTTAGAATCTAATTAAAGTTTTATTATGAAGATTTATTTCTTATTAAAGAAGTTAAAGTACCCTATCTCTCTCATATTTTTTATGTTATAATAACCTAAATAAATTTCAAGAGGGAGGAATTAGTAAAATGCCTGAATTTGGTACTCCTTATTCTGTACTAAGTGCGCATAGAAAGGTTAATAAAGAGGAGTTAATTAGATCCATTAGATTTTTTATTGCTGCGGAGTATGAGGCAATTCAACTTTATACAGAGATTGCAGAATCTACCGATGATCCTCTTGCTAAGAAGGTTCTCTATGATATTGCTGATGAAGAGAAAGTTCATGCTGGCGAATTTTTAAAACTTTTGAAGGAACTTGATAAAGATGAAGAAAAATTCTATCAGCAGGGAGAGAAAGAAGTAAAAGAGATGATGAAGGAGCTTAAAGGTTAAAGTAAATGTTTCACGTGAAACATTTGGGGAGATAGATGGGGAAAGTTATTGTAGTTGCTAATCAAAAAGGTGGAGTTGGGAAAACTACTACCGTTATAAATCTTGGATATATCCTTGCAGAAATGGGGAAAAAAGTGCTTATTGTAGATGCGGATCCCCAAGGGAATGCTACCAGTGGAATTTCTTCTCTTAAAAGTAAAAAACCTAACCTTTATTCTGCTTTAATACAGGAGGTCGTTGTAGAGAATGTGATATATCCCCTTGGGGATGGGAAGAATTCAGCTCGGAGTAATCTATTTATAATCCCTTCAGATATAGATCTTGCAGGAGCAGAGGTGGAATTAGTTTCTGCACTTTTTAGAGAGTTGAAACTGAAAGAAGTTTTAGCTAAGGTTGTAGAGAATTTTGATTTTATTATTATAGATTCTCCCCCCTCTTTGGGTCTTCTTACTGTAAATGCCTTAGTAGCAGCGCATTATGTTTTAATCCCTCTTCAGTGTGAGTATTATGCTTTAGAGGGTATCTCTCAGCTTATAAAAACCATAAATTTAATAAAGAAAAATCTTAATCAAAACTTAGAAATACTTGGTATTCTTCTCACTATGTATAGTAGAACTACGTTAGCTCAACAAGTTTTAGAAGAAGCTAAAGAGTATTTCAAGGAGAAGGTATTTAATACTGTAATACCGAGGAATGTGAGATTAAGTGAAGCCCCAAGTTATTCGTTATCTATCTTTGAGTATGCTCCTGATTCTGCGGGAGCAGAATCTTATAGAGAATTTGCTAAAGAGGTGATAGAACGTGTCTTCTAAAAAGAAAGGATTAGGAAGAGGTCTTGAGGCACTCATTGAGGTGGATGAAGAGAAAGAATTGGTAGAGGAGATTCCCATAGAGAAGATCGTCCCAAATCCTAATCAGCCCCGAAATACGTTGAATCCAGATACCCTTCAGGAGTTAGTGGATTCCATAAAGAATGTGGGAATACTTCAGCCTATCTTAGTGAGACCAAAAGGAGAAGTCTATGAAATTATAGCAGGAGAAAGAAGATATCGTGGTGCAAAAGCAGCAGGACTACAAAAAATACCAGTGATTATCAAAGAATTAGATGATCAGACTGCATTAGATATAACGCTTACTGAAAATCTTCAAAGAGAAGATCTAAATCCTATTGAAAAGGCAAAAGCTTTTCAATCTTATATTGAAACCTTTAAAGTTACCCAAGAAGAACTTGCCCAGAGACTTTCTATAAGTAGATCAGAGGTTACTAATTTTTTGAGACTTCTTCAGCTTCCTCCTGATATTCAAGAAGAGGTAAGAAGGGGAAATCTTACCTATGGACATGCAAGAACACTTCTTGGAATTGAAGATCCAGCATTACAAAGGATTATTGCTCAAAAGGTTATTAGTAAGAAACTATCCGTAAGAGAGACAGAAGATCTTGTAAAAACGAAAAAAGTAATAAAAAGGTTTAAAGATCCAGAAATTGATGCCTTAGAAGAACAGTTAGAAAAATATCTGGGGACAAGGGTCAAAATTCAGCCTAAAAATCCTAATAAAGGAAAATTAACTATAGAGTATAAAAGTATTGAAGAATTGGAAAGAATTGTAAGAAAATTTTTAGAATAACATTTTTTACATTGTAAAAGGTTGTTTTACTTACAATACCATGTTTATATAATGATATAAAAAGTACTTAACTCTCTTTTAAGATTAAGTCACTATAACTCCCATAGATATAAAAAAACGTTAAATTTTGTTAAAGATCCTTGTCTACTTTCTTAATTAAAAGTATAATTAAGGGCATTATAAATAATTTTTTAGGAGCTATTATATGGGAAGAAATATAGAAAAAACCCTAAGAGATGGACCCCAAGAAGATACTGTACTTGATGCTTTAAAAGAATTTGTAATCTTATATGATAAGGATATGACTATTCTTTATGCTAATAAATCTGCAGCTGCATCTTTAAATCTTAAAAAGGAAGAACTTATCGGGAAAAAGTGTTATGATCTATGGCATAGAGAAAGGTATATATGTGAGGATTGTCCTGTAAAAAGAGCAATGGGAACTGGAAAATTTGAAGAAGGAGAGATTACTACTTCTGATGGAAAATCTTGGCATATGAAAGGTTATCCTGTAAAGAGTAAAAATTTAGAAATTATAGGAGCTGTAGAAATTACTCAGGAAATTACCGAAAAAGAGAAGGTGGAGGAAGAGATAAAATATCTTGCCTTTCATGATAAGCTTACAGGTCTTTACAATAGAGCTTTTTTAGAAGAGGAGTTAGAGAGGCTTAATACCAAAAGACAGCTTCCTATAACTATAGTCATGGGGGATTTAAATGGATTAAAACTTATGAATGATGCTTTTGGGCATGAAAAAGGGGATGAGCTTCTGAAAGCTATAGCTGAGGTGCTTTCAAAATCTTGTAGAGAGGAAGATATTGTGGCTCGCTGGGGAGGAGATGAATTTGTAATTATGTTACCAAAGACTTCTAAGGAAATTGCAGAAGAGATATGTAATAGAATTAAAAACAATTGTGCAGAATTTAATGAGGTTAATGAATCCTTTCCTATACCTCTTAGTATAGCTCTTGGACATGCTACCAAGGAACATGAAGAGGAAAATATTGAGAATATCTTTAGAGTTGCAGAGGATAGGATGTATAAGAATAAACTCGTGGAAAGAAGAAGTCTTAGGGATTCAGTATTACAATCCTTGAAAGATATGCTATGGGAAAATTCTTATGAAAGCAAAACTCATGAGGATCGTATAAAAGAATTAGTAGTGAGAATGTCAGATTTTCTTTATCTTTCTGATGTGGAGAGAGAATCTCTTATTCTTCTTTCCAGTTTCCATGATATAGGAGAGATTACTATTTCTTCAGAGATTTTAAAAAAGGAAGGTAAACTTGCCTCTAAAGAATTGGATAAAATAAAAACTCATGCAGAGATTGGATATAGAATAGCAGAAGCCTCCCATAAGCTTGCTTATATAGCTGAATTCATATTATCTCATCATGAATGGTGGGATGGATCAGGATATCCTCGGGGACTTAAAGAGAAAGAAATTCCATTGGTTTCAAGGATATTTTCTATAGTGGATGCTTATGAGGTTATGACCTCAGGAAGACCATATGAAAAAGCTAAAACTAAAGAAGAAGCAATACAGGAACTAAAAAGGTGTGCTGGTACTCAATTTGATCCTAATTTAGTGGAAGCATTTATTAATGTTATATAGGTGGTAAAGTTTTACTTATGGAGCTTAAAGGCGTAATTTGGGATTGGGATGGAACCTTAGTAGACTCCTTTCCTGCCTGTATAAAAGCTACAAAAGAGATTTTTTCTTATTTTGGGATTGAACTGAACGAAGAGAGATACAGAGAGAATTTTTCTCCTAACTGGTATGAAATTTATGAGAGGAATGGTCTTCCTAAGGAATACTGGGATAAAGTTGATGCTATGTGGAAAGATTTTTTTGAATATTCACTTGTTAATTGGCGTGATGGAGCAGAGGAAAATCTTTCTTTCTTAAAAAATTTAGGTATCAAGATTGGAGTTGTTACTGCAAGTACTAAAAAGGATATTGAGATGGAGGTTCCTTCGCTTCATCCTGAAAGATACGTAGATGAATGGATTGTATGGGAGGATTCAGAAAAGCCAAAACCAGATCCTCTTCCTCTTTTAAAAATGTTAGAGAAACTTAAGGTTTCTCCTTATAATGTGATATATATAGGAGATGCTCCTCAAGATATCATTATGGGCAAAAGATTAAGAGTAATAACTTTTGGAGTATGCTCATTTTTTACTTCTAAAAATAAGCTTGAAGAATTATCCCCTAACTTTCTTTTTAATGATCTTTTTGAACTTTTAGCTTTCTGGAAAGATCTATTATTTTAAAATCGTCTCTAAATTTTCTTTTATCTTCCTTATAAATTCCTCAGTATTTACATACTCTTTTACTGGTGGTTCTGCTAAAGGTTGAAGATCCTTGGTCATTATTCCCATTTCAATGGTTTTTAGAGTTGCCTCTTCCAATTTATTAGCAAAGTCAATAACATCTGGAGTATTATCTAACTCCCCTCTTTTTCTAATGGCTCCTGTCCAGGCAAAGATGGAGGCTGTGGGGTTTGTAGATGTCTTATTTCCCTTTAGAAACTCATAATAATGCCTTCTCACAGTACCATGAGCTGCTTCAAATTCATATTCCCCTTCAGGAGATACTAATACTGAGGTCATAAGTCCAAGACTTCCAAATCCTGCTGCTATCATATCAGACATAACATCCCCCTCATAATTCATACATGCCCAGAGCATGCCACCTTCACTTTTAATTATTTGGGCTACTGCATCATCAATTAAAAGATATCTGTAATTTACTCCAGCATCTACAAATTCTTCCTTTCTCTTTTCCACCTCTTCTTGAAATATTTCTTTAAAGAACCCATGATAAATTTTGGATATGGTATCCTTTGCAGAGAACCATAGTTCTATTTTCTCACTTAGGGCATAGTTTATACATGCTTTAGCAAGGCTTCTTATAGACTTCTCTGTATTATGCATAACCATAAAAATACCTTTACCTTCAAAAGAGTGGACTGGAAAAGTTTTATTCTCAGAGTTCTTCAAGACTACTTCTAAGTGAGAAGGGCTATCTATTTTATATTCAAAAGCATTATATATATCTCCATATGCATGTCTTCCAATAACAATAGGTTTTTTCCAGCTTCTTACAAAAGGAGGAATATTTTTAACGATTATAGGTTTTCTAAATACAGTACCATCAAGGTAAGCTCTTATGGTAGCATTAGGACTTTTCCATAATTTTTTTAAGTTATATTCTTTTACTCTTTCCTGATCAGGTGTAATTGTGGCACACTTTACTCCTACCTTGTATTCTTTTATTGCCTTTGCTGCTTCTAAAGTTACCATATCATCGGTGTCATCTCTATTTTTTATACCTAAATCAAAATAGGAAATAGGTATATCAATATAAGGAGATATGAGTTCTTCCTTTATCCATTTCCACATAACTCTTGCCATCTCATCGCCATCAAATTCTACGATGGGATTTTTAACTTTTATCACTTTATTTCCCTCCTTATAGAGATCTATTTTTTAAAGATAATAGCTTATACTTATTAAAATAGCAAGCTTAAAAGTGTAGTATAATCTTAAGAAAGAGAAAAAAGGAGGACAAAATGGTGGAAACTGAAAAAAGCTGGTGGTTTAAAAATCCTACTCTTGTTCTTATAGAAAAGGTTATCTCTTTAAAGGGTAATACTCACTCAGCTATATCCGAGCTTAAAAAGAAAATTTATAAGATCTTAGGGGAGAGATTTAAATCTGCAGGATGTAGAGTTATTCATTGGAGGGATAATGTTCCAGAAGACCCTGTATATTCTCCATATGCTGTGATTATAAATCCTGTATTTTTAGGAGAGCTTCCTGAGGAGATAGAAAAAGTACTTGAGAAAAAAGAATACGAAAAAGCTACTGAGGTCCTTAGAGAATATCTTCCTGAAGTGGAAGACCCTTTTGCTATAAGTATAGGTCAAAAGGTTTGTGAAAAACTTAAGATTTCTCCAAAACTTCACCCTAATTTTATAAATATGGTCTTTATAAAAGATACTATAGATTTCCATTCTTTACCTTCAAAGATCAAAATTCTATTAGTAAGATTCTTTATGGCAAAGCTTGGGGCTTTTAAAAATATCATTGTTCCATATAAAGATGGGGAGATAAGTAATAATAAGGTTCTTCTTGGTACCTTAGAGGGTGGACA
>DAOSUP010000025.1:0-9268 GCA_035378845.1 Dictyoglomaceae bacterium | reverse complement strand
GCTTTTATGGCTTTTGATCCCTCCTTAGGTATAGAAGATTTAAATTTACCATGGAAAGGTATATTTGTAACAACGTGTTCTGGAAGATATGGAACAGTAAAGTTTGATCTTAAGTATAGCGATTTAGCTCCTGTAATTCCTTTAAAGGATGGAAAAGTTGGAGTATTAAAAAAGGAGGGTGAAGAGATATTAGGTCCTTCTGTAGAGGCGGAAGAATTTATATTCCCTCTATATGAGATGGAAAGTACTAAAAATCTAAAAATAAGGGAATTAGATAATGGATATATTTTAGATGATAATGGCTTTTCAGTACCACCTATCAGGGCAGTGGTACATCTCCATAGAGGTTATAAGATTGAAAAAGAATCTGAGGGATTTTTTGAGATCCCTGTAGATATAAAAGATTATCCTCCAGTAGGGTGTGGGGTAGATCTTATGCATGAAATGAGTAAGTATGCCATGAATAAGGCAGTTGAGATGTGGGAAAATAAAGGTAGAAAGCCTTATTTTGCCCTTTTTTATGTGCCTAATCATGGAACTAATATCTTTATATTTTGGAAAGGGAAAAATGAATTAATTTCAAAGGATCCTTTTGAAATTTTGAAAGATTATATAGATAGAAAAGAAGTACTATTTACAGAAGATGTACCACAGGTTTAAAAATCTTCTCTAACATTACCTTAAAATTTTCAATTTAAAAAATTATTGCACTAAATTATTAAAAATTTTTAATAATTTTATTTTGAAATTTTCACTTTACAAAATTGTTTCTATATGATATTATTTTTCACATGAAGGGGCTGGGTGTATGGTCCCATCAGATACCCCAAATAATAAATAGGAGGTGTATGTATGAGGGGTAAGATTTTAGGGGTCCTTTTAGGGGTACTTTTAGTTACATTTTTAATTGTTCCTTCTTCAATTGCTCAAACTTCCCTTCCAAGAAATGAGACTGTATATACTTTGGGAGCTCTTTGGTCTGCGACTACGTGGAGCTTATATAACCCATCTAGTACTTATGGAACTGAACAGTTCATGTATATGCCACTTTTCCTCTACAGCAATATGAAAGATGGATGGCTCCCTATAATTGGGGAATCCTTCCAAGCAGTAAATAAGAGAACTCTTAGAGTAAAGATTAGAAAAGAGGCTGCATGGAGTGATGGAACTCCACTTACCGCAGATGATGTAGCATTTACTTTTGCACTAACAAAGGAAGTAGGAATTGGTCCTGGAAATGGTTGGTGGGACTACATTCAAAGTGTAAGAGCTGTAGATAGTAAGACAGTAGAATTTATAATGAGACCAGATGCAGTTAATTATGCTTCCTTCTTAGGATATGCTCTAAATACAAGAATTGTTCCAAAACATGTATATGAACCTTTTGAGAAAAAAGGTGTACAAGCAGTAAAAGATTTCCTAAATGATGATCCAGCGAAGCAAGTGGTTTCTGGTCCATATAAGCTTTACTACGCTGATCCTAATATCGTAGCATATGGAAGAATTGATAATTGGTGGGGTAAATCCATATTTGGACTTCCTGTACCAAAGTATATTGGGAACATAATTTATAAGGATAACTCTGTAGCAAACCTTGATTTTGAGAAAGGAAATGCTGATTGGGGTGGAGTATTTATACCTGATATAGCTGCTCTCTGGAAAGACAAAAAGCTACCAGTTAAAACATGGTTTGACAATAAGCCTTACTTCATGCCTGATGGATTAGATCTTCTTTACATCAGCTACTATAATCCACTTCTTAGAGACCCTGCAGTAAGAAAAGCTATAGCATACTCAATACCTTACCAAGAAATGCTTGATAAAGCATACTTTGGCTATGGTAACCAAGCACATCCATCCATGGTTATAGATGACTTTGAAGCATATCATCAGTATATTGATAGTGCATATGCAAAATACTTCTGGGGTTCTCCTGACGGGAAAGTAAAGACTGATCTTAAGAAAGCAAATGACATTCTTGATAAAGCAGGATATAAGAAAGGAAGAGATGGAATTAGAGTCAGCCCAGATGGAAAGAGAATGGGTACATTCACCATTCAGGTACCAAGTGGTTGGACTGACTGGATGATGATGTGTGAAATGATGGCAGCAAATATGAAGGCTATTGGGCTTGATGTAAAGACCGAATTCCCAGATTACTCTGTATGGTGGACCAGATGGACTCAGGGAACTTTTGACTTCATCCTTGGCTGGTCTGCAGGTCCTGGATATGATCATCCATGGAACGTATATAGAGTAGTACTTGATCCAGCTCTCTATAAGCCTTTTGGTCAGGATCAATATGGAAACTTTGAAAGATATAACAATCCAGAAGTAGGAAAGATTATTGATAAGCTTGCAGCAACTCTTGATCCAAAAGTAAGAAAGACTTTATACTATCAGCTTCAAAGAATAGTTTATAGAGATCTACCTGCAATTCCACTCTTCTATGGAGCTCATTGGTATGAAGTTAATGAGACTTACTGGGTTGGCTTCCCAACTGCTAAAGATCCATGGTGGTTCCCTTCCTCTCCATGGCACGCTATGGCTCTTCCTACTTTATTTGGTATTGCTCCTAAGGGGCAAACACCAAAAGTTCCAGCTTGGGTCAATCCAGTTAGCAAGGGTGGACTCTTGGTACCAACTGACGATATACTTAGTGCTCTTTCAAAAGCAAAATAAATCAATGAAATATAAGGAGGTTTAAACTGATGCGGGACCATGCACTTAAGCCCTTTCTTAAGTATTTAGGAAGAAGGTTATTCTTCTTAGTTTTAACCTACTTTATAGCGATAACAATTATATTCATACTTCCCCGGGCTATCCCGGGGAATCCCCTTGCTCAGATTCTCTCCCGTATTGCAACGGTAGGAAGTGCCAATCCTGAAATGTTATCTAATGTGCAAAAGACTCTAATGGAGGAATTTGGTCTTTCAAAGCCTCTTTATGCTCAATATGTAGACTTTATAACGAGGCTTTTTAAGGGTGATTTTGGGACTTCTATTCATTATTATCCTAAAAAGGCTTTAGATGTAATTGCTCCTTATATCCCGTGGACTTTATTTTTGCTTATTCCTGCTACTCTTATTGCTTGGATTATAGGTAATACCTTAGGTGCAGTTGCTGGAAATAAAAGAGGTACATGGGTTGATAATGTGGTTTTAAATTCATCCTTAGTGGTCTCTCAAATTCCTTATTACTGGCTTGGGATGCTCCTTATATATGTTTTTGCTGTAAATCTTGGGATCTTTCCTAATCAGGGAGCTTATTCTCAAGGGATAATCCCAAGTTTTTCTTTATCATTTATTCTTGATGTACTTTATCATTATATACTTCCATTCCTTTCTATAGTCATTGCGGCTATTGGGGGATGGGCAATTGGTACAAGGCTTCTTGTCATTAATGAGCTTGACGCTGATTATACGATTTTTGCTGTTAATTTAGGTATGAGAGATTCTACAGTTTTTAAATATGTATTCAGGAATATTCTTTTACCACAGATAACAGGTCTTGCTCTAAATTTAGGTTCTGCTCTTGGAGGTGCATTAATTACTGAGCTTATATTTAATTATCCTGGAACAGGATATATCCTCTTTAGATCATTAAGTACCTTGGACTATCAGTTAATTCAGGCGATATTTGTGATTTTAATACTTGCGATCTATCTTGCTAACTTTATAGTAGATTTTATTTATGCAATTGTAGATCCAAGAATAAGATTAGGACAAGGAGAGGGTAGCTAAAATGTGGTCAGCAATGTTTAGACCCTTATTTAAAAATCCTAAGTTTATTGTAGGTATTACAATTTTTATCATAATAGTTCTTATGGGACTTGTAGGTCCTATTTTATATCCTAAGGATCCTAATGCTTTTGCTGGAATACCAGAACGACCCCCATGTAAAGAGTATCCTTTGGGAACAGATACTTATGGGGGAGATCTCTTGGCAAAGCTTCTAAATGGAACAAGATCTTCTCTTTATATTGGAGTAATTGTAGCCTTGATTTCTATGACCATTGGTCTTCTTGTAGGGATATTTTCTGCTATTAAAGGTGGAGTAGTAGATGAAATACTTATGGCTATTACAAATGTAGTTCTTACCATCCCAAGTATTCTTCTTGCTATACTTATTGCCAGTTATCTTAATGTAAGAAGTTTGGAGGTTATAGCTCTAATCTTGGGAGTTCTATCTTGGCCATGGTTTGCAAGAGCCATTAGAGCCCAACTTATGAGTTTAAGCAATCGTGAATATGTCTATCTTTCAAGGTTGGCAGGCTATGGAGATTTTAGACTTGCTATAGAGGATCTTATACCTGCCATTGCTACCTATACCTTTATGTCTTTTATACTTTTTATTAATGGTGGTATCTTAGGAGAAGCAAGTCTTAGCCTCATTGGTCTTGGTCCTACAAAAGGAGTTACCTTAGGGACAATTTTGCAATGGGCTACGCTAATGGAAGCAGTAAGAAGAGGACTTTGGTGGTGGTTTATCCCACCAGGAGTTGTAATAGTAGCCCTTACTTCCTCCTTGCTCATTATTACTACAGCAATGGACGAAGTATTCAATCCTAAGTTAAGGGAGAGGTGATAGTAATGGAAGATACTTTAATCTTAGGAATTAACAATGTAAAAGCCTATTATGCAAAAGGGGATCAATATGTAAAGGCAGTAGATGGAGTATCTTTAGATATATATAAAGGGGAAGTAGTGGGCATAGTGGGAGAGAGTGGTTGTGGTAAATCTACCCTCTCCAATGTAATGATAATGAATATTAGAAGACCTTTAACTTTTGTAGATGGTAATATCACCCTAAATGTGGGAGCAAACTTTTTAGAATTAAATAAAATGGAAAGGCAAGAGCTTCAAAAAATTGTATGGGGAAGAGAAACATCAATAATACCTCAATCAGCTATGAATGCTCTAATGCCTACAAAAAAGATTAGAGATCTTATCTCAGATCTTGTGAAAGATCATTTTGAGAGAGCTCTTGATGAGAATGAAATTATTGAAAGAGCAAAACAAAGATTTAGAGATATAGGTGTAAGTCCTGATTATATTTATAGATATCCTTTTGAACTTTCAGGAGGCATGAGACAAAGAGCAGTTATAGCGGTTGCAACTTTATTAAATCCAAGGCTTTTAATAGCTGACGAGCCCACCTCTGCTTTGGATGTGGCAACCCAAAAGATGGTGCTTAAAACTTTTGAACAGCTAAGAAAGATGGAAATAGTGGAGTCTGTTGTATTTATTACTCATGATATCGCTACTGTAAGACAAATTGCTACGAGGATGGTTGTAATGTATGCTGGGAAAATTGTGGAAAATAGTCCTATAGAAGATATAATAAAAGAACCTCTTCATCCATATACCAAAGGGCTTCTTCTTTCAGTAGTTACACCAGAGCCAGAAGTTAAGAAACGTGGATTATCTAATATACCAGGTACTCCTCCTGATCTTGCAAATCCTCCTCAAGGATGCAGGTTTTATCCCAGGTGTTCATCCAGGATGCCTATATGTGAAGAAGAAGAGCCTGTTCTTAAAAAGATAAATGGCGATAGAGAAGTAGCATGCTTCTTATTCAATAAATGAGGTGAGAGAGATGGCTTTATTAGAAGTTAAAGATTTAAACAAAGTGTATGAGATGGGTTTATTTGTAAGAAGGACCATCCATGCGGTAAAAAATGTAAATTTTACGGTGGACCAAGGGCAAATCGTATCTTTAGTAGGAGAAAGTGGATCTGGGAAGACTACTACTGCTAAAATGATACTTAGGCTTTTGGCTCCCACATCAGGAGATATTATTGTGGACGGTATAAATGTTTGGAAAGATATTAAAACAGTAGAGGATAAAAGAAACTATTATAAGAAGGTTCATGCTGTATTTCAGGATCCTTTTGCCAGTTATAATCAGTTCTATCCTATAGACAGAATTTTATACCAAGCTTTGGAACTATTGGGGCTAAATACAGACAATCCAAAAGCAAAAGAACTTTTAGAAGAAGCTTTAGTGAATGTGGGGCTTGAACCTAAAAACATTCTTGGAAAATATCCTCATCAGCTTTCTGGTGGAGAGCAGCAAAGGATAATGATTGCCAGGTGCTGGCTCTTGAGACCTGCCTTAATTATTGCTGATGAACCTGTATCTATGATTGATGCCTCTACTCGTGGTGGTATTATTAAACTTTTTGAGAAATTGAGAGATGATACAAATACTTCAGTAATATTCATTACTCATGATCTTGGTCTTGCTTATTATATTTCCGATAAGATCTTTATCATGTACTTAGGAGAAATGGTAGAAGAAGGGACTCCTGATGAGATTATCTCTAATCCTAAGCATGAATATACAAAGAATCTCATTGGAAGTATCCCTACTTTATACAAGAAGTGGGAAGATTTAGAAGAGCCTGATAATATAAGGGTATCATAAGAGTGAAGAGGGGGAGAAGAAATATTCTCTCCCTCTTTCTCTAAAAATAAAATCAATAATTGGATCCTCTAAAAACTTTTTAAAGTTTTTTAAATCTTTATATTTTTTCTTAAACCTTCTTGAATCAAAAATATTTAGTACCATACTGAAACTTTACATGGTATACTATAAAAACCTTTTAGTTAGGGAGGTATATTAAATGGAAAGGGACTTAAAAAAACTCATCTCGCAAATGACTCTTGAGGAAAAAGCTTCTTTGTGTTCTGGAAAGGATGCTTGGTGTACAAAACCTATTGAAAGACTTGGTATTCCATCTATAAGAATGTCCGATGGTCCCCATGGCTTAAGAAAAGCAGGTGAAATGTTTGATAAAAGTGTTCCTGCCACATGTTTTCCTACAGCGGTGACTCTGGCTTCTTCTTGGGATATAGACCTTTTGGAGAAAGTTGGTAGAGCCATAGGAGAGGAATGTCAAGCGGAAGATGTACAGATTATACTTGGACCTGGAGTAAATATTAAGAGGTCACCTCTTTGTGGTAGGAATTTTGAATATTATTCTGAAGATCCTCTTCTTTCCTCAGAACTTGCTGCTCACTTTATAAAAGGAGTTCAAAGTCAAGGAGTAGGTACATCTATAAAACATTTCTGTGCAAACAATCAGGAGCATAGAAGACTTACGGTAAATGCAATTGTAGATGAGAGAACACTAAGAGAGATATATCTTGCAAGCTTTGAAAAGGCAGTTAAAGAAGCAAAACCATGGACTGTAATGTGCTCATATAATAAATTAAATGGAGAATACTGTTCTGAAAATAAATATACTCTTACGGATATTTTAAAGAATGAGTGGGGCTTTGAGGGTTTTGTAGTTTCAGATTGGGGAGCTGTTAATGATAGACCAAAAGGACTTGAGGCAGGACTTGATCTTCAAATGCCATATGATGGAGGAAATGGAGATAAGAAGATTATTGAAGCAGTAAAGAGTGGGAAGCTGTCTGAAGAGGCTTTAAATAAGGCAGTGGAAAGAATACTAAGGATAGTTTTTAAAGCTATAGAGAATAAGAAGGAAAATGCCACATACGATAAAGAAGCCCATCATCAATTAGCACGAGAAATAGCAAGGGAGTGTTTTGTACTTTTGAAGAATGATGATAAGATACTACCTCTTAAGAAGGAAGGAACTATAGCACTTATTGGTGCCTTCGCAAAAAAACCAAGATTTCAAGGTGGAGGAAGTTCTCATGTAAATCCTACTAAGGTGGATAGTGCTTATGATGAGATTGTAAAGCTTGTAAATGGGAAAGCAAATATTCTATATGCAGATGGATACAGTTTAGATAAGGATGATATAGATGAAAAATTAATTGAAGAAGCAAAAGATGTGGCAAAGAAGGCAGATGTAGTTGTAGTATTTGCTGGACTTCCTGAAAGATACGAATCTGAGGGCTATGATAGAGTTCATATGAGAATGCCTGAAAGCCATAATAGGTTAATTGAAAATGTGGCAAAAGTTAATCCCAAGGTAGCAGTAGTTTTATCTAACGGCTCACCTATTGAGATGCCATGGGTAGATAAAGTAAAGGGAATTCTTGAAACTTACTTAGGTGGTCAGGCATGGGGTGGTGCAGTAGCTGATGTACTTTTTGGAGTGGTAAATCCTTCTGGAAAGCTTGCAGAGAGTTTTCCGAAGAAGTTGAGTGATAATCCTTCTTATTTATTCTTCCCTGGAGAGGATGATAGAGTAGAATATAGAGAAGGAATTTTTGTAGGTTATAGATACTATGATAAAAAGGAAATAGATCCCCTTTTCCCATTTGGATATGGACTCTCCTATACTACTTTTGAGTATTTGGGACTCTCCTTAGATAAGAAAGAGATTACTGATCAAGAAGTCTTAAAAGTAAAAGTGAAGGTAAAGAATACAGGAAATGTTAAGGGTAAAGAGATAATCCAGCTTTATGTGAGAGATATTAAGAGTGATGTTATAAGACCAGAAAAAGAACTTAAAGGTTTTGCTAAGGTAGAACTTGAACCTGGAGAAGAAAAGGAAGTAGTTTTTGAACTAAGTAAGAGAGCCTTTGCCTATTACAATGTGGATATTAAGGATTGGTATGTGGAGACTGGTGAGTTTGAGATTCTCATAGGAAAATCTTCAAGGGATATTGTACTAAGAGATAAAGTATTTGTTAAATCTACCACAAAGATTAAGAAGCATTACCATATAAACTCTACCGTGGGAGATATCATGGAAGATCCTGTAGCTAGGGAGAAGTTTAAGGTAGTAATGCAGCAATTTGCAAGTATGTTCCCAAGCTTTTCTGAAGAGAATCTTATGAACTTTGCTGAGATGATGAAATATATGCCTCTTAGGAATCTTATTGGCTTTGGTGGTGGAAAGTTTACTGAAGAGATGGTGCAAAATCTTCTGAATGAGCTAAATAAAGATTAGTATACCCTTCAATAAATGGATAAGTTTTAATATGCTATAATTTGGGAGGAGATGAAAAGTCTCCTCCCTTTATTTTTAGAAGGAGGTTTTATTTATGGAAGTAAAAGGAAGACCTGCTACTTTATGGCTTGGACTCCCTTCAGATCTTTTAATAGGAGAAAGTATATTAGAAGTTAAAGAAGATGTAATAGTAGAAAAGAGAAAGGTCTTTTTTGAAGAAAGATATACGTATCTTCTCCTTTCTGAGGTAGAAGGAGTAGAGATAACTCAAAAGGGAGATAAAATATTCTCCTTTCTATTTTTTGCATTTTTAGTGGGAAGGATGTACTTTCTTTCTGCTTTATCCCTTATAATTTATCTTCTTTGGAGACCTAACTTCTTAGTAATACA
>DAOSUP010000024.1:0-18408 GCA_035378845.1 Dictyoglomaceae bacterium | reverse complement strand
AAATTCTTTAAATTTAGTGGTATAGAGGCTTTTTTGTCTATCTTCTTGGGGGTATTTGGAGCCTCTATTATCGTCTCTCTTTTAACAAATTCAGTGATGGCAGTTATCCCTAACTAAAGATTTCTTTAGCTAATTTTTCTCCTCCAATACTACTTTTACTGCTTTTCTCTCTTTCATAAGCATTAATCCTTCATTTGCTTTTTCTAATGGTAATCTATGGGTTATAAGAGGTAGGAATATGTTTTGATTTTTAGATATAAAGCTTACTGCCTGTTTTAAATGTCTTGCATCACTTACCCATACACCTTGCAGAGTGATATTTCTTGATGTAATTTCATAGATATCTAAAGGGATAGATTCCTGAGGAGTAGAGACGCCTACTATAAGATAAATTCCACCCTTTCTCAATAGATTTATACCTTCTAATACTGCACTACTTGACCCTGTAGCCTCTATTACTATATCTGCTCCTCTTCCATGGGTAATATCAAGAATCTTTCTCTTCCTTTCCTCTTCTAAAAGAGTTTTTCTATCAAGGATAAGATCTACTCCAATATTTTTAGCTACCTGTATCCTTTGAGAACTTCCTGTAATAAGTATTACATTTGCAGCACCTTGAAGTCTTGCTAAGGAAAGAGCAAAAATTCCAAGAGGTCCTCCACCCTGTACCACTACTACCTTCCCCAAAAGAGGCTCTTTAAGGATATCAAAGGCATGGGTGGCAGTACTCCCTGAACATCCTGCTAAAACCATTACCGAAGGATCTACCCCTTTATCAAACTTCAAAATCTCTGTTTTTTCTTCCAAAATCATATATTCCGAGTAAGCTCCGAGAAGATGGGGATATTCTTTACAAGATCTATTTATCCCATAGATTTTTCTATTGGGGCACAAATAAAACTCCTTCGCAACCTTACAGAAATAGCACTTTCCACAAACTACGCCTCTATCCCAGATAATTAAATCTCCCTTTTTTAACTCCTCTCCATTTAGATCCTCTTTTACTCCATTAATCTCTTCTACAATTCCAACTCCTTCATGCCCTAATATAATAGGAAGAGGTACACGAGGATCTTTACCTTCCCACATATGAACATCAGAGCCACATATTCCAGAAGCCACAATCTTAACCAGAAGTCCACCTTTTGGGATCTCAGGAATATCAAAATCCATAAGCTTGAGAGTCTTATTAAATTCCTCTAATACCATTGCTCTTGTCTTCATAATTTCTCCTTTTGCCTTACAGGCTCTCTTATTTCATAATAAAGTCTTCCATCTTTTTTATAGAAAACACTATATCTATTCCAATGGGATCTTTTAGGAAGAATCTCCATCTTAGGAGGATCAAAGGTTTTAAATCTTAAATGGGGTCCTCTACTTTCATCTCTTATATAAATAGCATTTAGAATAACTTCTGCCACATCCAACATATTTTGGGTTTCATAATAATAAGCCATACCTTCTTCATCTACTGATATGCCTTCTTTTCTTATATCTTCTAACTCTTGAATGCCCCTTTTAATATTCTCTTCCATTCTTACAAGAAAACCATTTTGGGAAAGGATATCTTTTATCTTTTTTCTTGCAGTCTTTGCAGGAATTTTCCCTGATCTTTGTTCTTTTATATTCTCTTCTAAAATATCCACAAAATCATTCCTCTCTGCGTAATAAGCAGCACTTTCTCCAGAGATCTTCCCAAAAACTTGTGTATCCAGAAGGGAGTTTCCTCCAGGACGATTTGCACCATGCTGTCCACCAGCACACTCTCCTGCAGCATAAAGCCCTTCTAAGTTTGTATTTCCTTTATCCCTTATCTTTAATCCACCCTGAAAATGTTGTAGAGAATTTTGGATAGGAAGAGGCTCTTTTGACAGATCAATTCTGTAATTCTCTAACCATGCTAAGATATTAGGATTTATAATCTTAAGACGTTCGTAAGGAGTGGTATTTTTAAATATCTCTTTTCCTTGTTTTTCACTCCACTTAAGAATCTCCTCAGGAATATTTTCATAGGAAAGATAAGAAGGATTCTGAGTAAAATCCATATAAGCTTTATATCCCTTTTGAGTGTGGGCGTAAACTATAAGATCAATAATCTTTGTAGGAGATTCATAGGAGATTGGCCAGTGAGCACCCTTCTTAAACTCTAAAACACATAGATCTTTTTTATCCTTCTCATCCAAATAATCTAAAAGAAACTCTCTTCCCTTATCATCTATAATTTGGGGAAGTGCTCTAAACATACTTCCCGATTCTGCAAATAAGATATCTGGATGACATATACCAATCTGCATAAACTCCATATTCACAAGTTCTGCTCCAGCTCTTAAGCCTACAGCATATCCATCTCCAGTCATCTCTCTTGTAAATACATTTTGATGATAAAGCTCTCCTGCACCACCTGTGGCAAGTATAAAAGCCTTTCCTTGAATAATAAATTCTTCCTGAGTTATGGTATTTATAACTTTTGCACCTATGATTCTATTTCCTCTCTTAATAAGTTCATAAACCATAAAATTCTCTAAGATTTCTATCTTTGTCTCTCTAACTTTTCTTATTAATGCCTTGGATATCTCAATAGCAGTATTAGGACCTACATAACAAGCTCTGGGATATTCAGACCCATCAGTCAAAAATTGATCCAGTCTTCCATCATCAGTTTTTACAAAAGGGACTCCAATATCCACAAGATAATTTATGGCACTCTCACTTTCTCTTGCCAGTATCTCAGCAAGATCATAATCGGAGACTTCTCCTCCAATTTTGTATATATCCATAGCGTGATAAAGATAATTTTTCTGAGAAGGTAAGGTATATGAGAGTGTAGCATGAAAAGCCATCCTATCAGAAAAGGCTTGAGATGTAACTCCGCCACTTCCTAAAGGCTTTTTTGCTATAAGAAGGATTTTTAAATGGGGATTTTTTTCATAAGAAGCTAAGGCAGCTCTTAAACCAGCCGCCCCTCCACCTATAACTATTACATCACCTTTAATTAACCTCATTTTTTGTTTCTTCCTTGAGAACCATATCTATAGCTTTCACAGAGCAAAGTTTTACACAGAGTCCACATCCATCACATAGATCGGTAATAAAGTATTTTCCTTCTTTTTCCGAAGGAGCATCATATATACATACCCTTTTACATATTCCACAACTATTACAAAGAGAAGGATCAATATAAGCCTTAAGGTATTGTCTTCTATCTACCTCATCATTTCCTAATATTGCCTTTCCAGAAACCTTACCTTTAAAATCTGAGATGCTTTTATATCCCTTTTTATCCATAAATCTTTTTATTCCATCTATAACCCTTGGGATAATCTCGTATCCCATAAGATAGATAAGGCTGCATATCTGTACCACATCAGCACCAGATAATATATACTTCACTACATCTTCTCCGCTACCTACACCACCTGATCCTGCAATGGAGATTTTTAAATAGGGGCGAGAGGTAGAGATCCATCTTATCACATAGTTTAAAGTCCAAGGTCCACCATGTCCTGCATATCCACCATGTAAGATTGGTTTTTCTGTCTCAAGGTTAATATCAAGTCCTGTAAGTCTATTAAACATCACAACTCCATCTACACCAATTTCCTCCAGTCTTTTTGCTACTGCCAAAGGGGAAGAAAGTTGCATAGGCATCTTCACCACAATAGGTATGTTTACATTCTCCCTTACGATCTTTGCCACTCTTAATATAGTTTCATCTACATCTTGTCCACGAAAAGAGATGGATGCATGGGGACAAGAGACATTAAGTTCTAATGCTGGAGCTTTTATCTCTTCCGCCATCTTTGAGTATTTAAGCCAGCCTTCATCAGTAACACAATTAATACTGGGGATTACAGGTATAGAAAGCACATTAAGAGCTTTATTTATCTCTTCAAAATATTCCTTAGGAGAAAATTTACTGGCTTGTTCAAAGGAGTAAAAAGATTGGGATCTAAGGAGTCCCATAGATCTATTTATAATCTCAAAACGAGGAGTAGGTGATATCCTACAAACCTCTTCTTCAAAGAGAGACTTTACAACTAAAGCTCCCGCACCATTCTCCTCACATTTTTTCATATTCTTTAAATTTTCTGTAAGTCCAGAAGACGAAACAATAATAGGATTTTTAAGGCTTAAACCTACATAATTGCATGATAGGTCCATATACTAAAGTCCTCCTTTAACTTTTGCTTCTTAAAGCACTACTTATCTTTTCACATGTTTTTGAAAGCTCGGAAATAAGTTTTTCTTTATTTTCTCCTTCAAAGGAGAGATAATATCCTGAGATGGATACTGCTGCTCCTATATTACCTGTATAATCAAATACAGGAGCACCGATACATTTTATACCTCTCTCATTTTCTTCATCATCAAAGGCATATCCCTGTTTTCTTATCTTTTCTAACTCTATTTTTAACTTTTCAGGGTCTGTTATAGTATTCTCTGTCCTTGGAATAAGAGGCACTTTCTTTAAATAATCTTCTACATATTCCTTAGGGCTATAGGCAAGAAGCACCTTCCCAAAACTTGTGGAGTAAAGCGGCATTCTCATACCAACTCTTGACATCATAGGAAGAGTACCAGGACCTTCTACTTTATCAATATATACTCCCTCATATCCATCTTTTATAGTTAAGTGTACAGTCTGTTTTGTATTCTCCATAAGTTCTATAAGATAGGGACGAGCAATATCTCTAAGGTCAAAACTCTGAAGTATATACGAAGAAAGCTCAAGGATCCTAAAACCAGGCTTATAGGAACCGGAATGAGTTTTTCTTAAATACCCCTTATTAATAAGGGTGGAAAGATAACGATGCACTGTGGAAATATGGAGCCCAATCTCTTCAGAGATCTCTTTTAAAGAGACCTCTCTTCCTGAGAGTACTACATACTCCAAGATCTCTAACGTTTGTCCTGCAGAATTTATACCTGATTTCATTTTCATCTCTCTACACTCCTATCATTCTCTAATGAGTTTAAAAAGTCCTGAAGAGTACTCGGATCAAAAGCAGGTAGATCGCCAAATATACTCATCTTCAGAGAAGCCATAGCATTCCCCAGTTTAGCAGATTCTTGCAGAGTCTTACCTGTGAGATATCCACATAAAAATCCTGCTACAAAAGCATCTCCTGCTCCAATTCGGTCTACAATATCTGTAGGAAAAGCACTTTGAGAAAAAAGCTCATCTTTATAAAGCACCGAGCACCCTTCTTCTCCTTTAGTTAAGACGTATATTTTATCTTTTCCATACAAGTTTTGAAGACAAAATAAGATTTTTTCTTCATCCTCTTCATCTTTAAAGATTATATTAAAATCTTCTTTTTTGATAAATAAAATATCCACAAAAGGTATAATCCTCTCAAAGAAGCTTTTACATTCATTAACACTCCATAATTTCTGGCGATAATTAAAATCAAAGGATATTTTTTGTTCCCTACCTTTAGAATTACATATCTTCAAAACATTATCTCTACATATATCACTTAAACTTGGTGTTATCCCAGTAAGATGAATCAGTCTTGCTTTTTTAACAAAATCAATATCACTATCAGTAAGAGGAGTCAAAGAAAAAGAGGAATTCTTTCTGTCATAAAGTATTTGAATACCCCTTGTCCTATGATGAAATTCTATAAAATACATGCCCATTCTTCCCCCATCTATGAGCTTTACTCTCTCTACTCCAACTCCATATTTCCTTATCTCATATAAGGCTTTATGCCCTAAAAAATTATTTGGGAAAGAAGAAATAAATTCGGTTTTAAACCCAAGGATGGAAAGACCCACAAGGACATTAGCTTCTGTGCCTCCAACTTCTACATACCATCTATTGCTTGAGGCAAAGGTTCGGAATCTTTCAGGAGTTACCCTCAACATAACTTCTCCATAAGAAATTACATCCACAATTAACTCCTCCTTTGTATATTACACAAAATAATTGCACTATTTTATTATGATTTTACAACCCTTCTTTTAAATCTATACTAAAGCTTAAACTTAACTACATACATCTCACTATTTGCAGTTCCAAAAGATTCTGTCCTACCGATAATTACAAAGTTAGAAAGGTCTTTTACTACATACCAGCCTTCATCAAGATCTGCTCCTCCAAAAACCTTTTCCCATAAAAGATTCCCATCTCTATCAATTTTTACCACATAGACATCAGAGTTTCCTGCTCCTTTGGAATTGGTTGCACCTACAACTAAAGATTCACCCCCTCCCACATAGGTCACATGGAAAGCAGTATCGTATCCATTACCACCATAGACTTTTTCCCATATTTTATCACCTTTTGTATTTATTTTTAGTAAATATAAATCTGGAGTTTCAGAAAAGGAGTTAGAATTACCTACTACTAAATATCCATCACCTGTAAAGATAACAGAATAAGCAAAATCAAAATTTTTACCCCCAAAAACCTTTTCCCATAAAAGATTTCCCTCTTTATCAACTTTTACTATATAAACATCTTGATCTTCAGAGAAAGAGTTAGAAGTTCCCACTGCAAGTACACTACCATCGGGAGCCTCCACAATATCGTATCCATAATCACTTCCTTCTTCTCCAAAGGCTTTCTCCCAGATAATCTCACCATCATCATCTACTTTTAAGATATAAAAATCATAATTCCCTTTTCCAAAGGATGTAGTCCTTCCTACAATTACATAATTTCCATCGGAAGTTTTTGAAATTCTCCAACCCTCATCTACCCCTTTTCCTCCATAAGTTTTCTGCCAGATAAGATTACCTTCTTCATCTATCTTTAATAGATATAGGTCTGTATTTCCCTTTCCAAAAGATTTTGTACCTCCCACAATAAGATAACCAATATTTGCTTTGATGACAGAATAAGAGAAGTCATCTTTGGGACCACCAAAGCTTTTCTCCCAAATAGGATTCCCTTTTCTGTCTATCTTTACCACATAGACATCTTTTCCTCCACTTCCATAGGAGGTGGTCTCTCCTACTAATATATAACCATTAACTGCCTTTACTATGCCATAACCTTTTTCACTCTTAGGTCCTCCATAAGCTTTTTCAAAAATAACCTCCTCCCTTCCATAGAGGGGAGAGAGGATAAATATAAGAATAAGAAAAAATATTGATATCTTTCTCATTCTTTCACCTTCTTTTTAAGGTAAGATTACCTTTTTACCCGCTCCTGCTCCTTTTAAAAGAATCTCTGGTAAATTATCTGCAGGATCTAAGGTATAACTATAAGAGAAGGAATAACTTTTTAAAGTCTGAGTTATATTGTTCTCTCCACAATCTACATATAAATTACCTCTTTCAAGGACATACCCATCTTGTGGACTTTCAAACTGGGTAGTTATAGGGAGAGGAACATTCTCAAAGTAGTTATTTTCAATAATGACTTTTGCTCCCATCCTTGAAGCAATACTATAAAGAAGGATATTTTTGTAGTAATTATTAAATATATGTACTACTCCGAACCTAATACTGGGATTTCTGGAGTTTGTATTCCTAAATATATTATGATGATAAGTTACCCGAGCATCTACATCTACTGTAGAACTATCACTACTTCCTACCTGAGTACATTTCCAGCTATTCTCAAATATATTCCAAGATATGGTAATACCAGAAGAAGCCTTTATAATGTCGCACAAAGCATCTACTTTATCCTTCTCATTTTCTCTTTCAGGAACTATCACCATATCACTGGACAAAGTGCAATGATCTATCCATATATTAGAAGAGGTCTCAATGGTAATAGCATCATTTTTTGAACTTTCAAAGGTATTTTTTATGGTTAAATTTCTTATAACCACATTGTCTACTTTTTTAAGATTGATACCCCATCCCACTATACTTGCATCAGGAGTTACTCCTATAATAGTTTTGTTAGATGACACATTTACCTGAGAACTTTCTTTACTTGTATCAATAACCCCCTCTACCAAAATAATATATGGATCTTGAGCTTGAGCATATTTCTTTAAATCTTCTATATTTGTAACAGTAACAACTTTTCCTCCCATCCCACCTGTGGTTTTTTCTCCAAATCCTATAGGCTTATCCTGTAAGGTTAATACTTGCTCTTGAGAATAGCCAAAGCTAAGGAGTAAAAGAATCAAAGATAATATTAATAATAATCTCCTCTTCATAAAAAGCCCCCCTTATTTTTCTCCTCCAAAATATGCAGGGAGAAATTTCTTTGTACCCTCAATCATCTCATTAAACATTTTTCTTGCTGTTTCTCTATCTAATCTTGTCTCCACTAAAGGATCATTGTAAAAGGCACGGAAGGCAAGAGAAAGATCCTTCTCCAAAACTGCTTGAAGAAGCATCTCTTGGTTCATGATATGTCTTAAGACCCAAGAATTTACATCATTAGGAAGCCTCCCTGCATATATGGGAAGAATACTATCTTTCATAATATAAACATTGGTCTCCACCACCACATCTTTTGGTACATTTTCCATCTGCCCCACATTAGGATAATTTACATTAGTCACAAAATCAGAAAGTCCCAGAAGAGCTTTTATTATTTGCACTCCAACCTCTCCTGACGGTTTAAGAGGGAATTCCATCTCACCATTTATCAATTTCTCACTCATTTCATTGAGCTCTTTAGATTGCTCTTTCCTAAAAGATACAGGTGTAAGAGAGAACTTCCATTCACGAACCTTATCAGGAGTAGTAATATACCAAGGGAAAAATTCAGCGAGGTGTCTATCTCCAGCAGCAGCAATTATTCCAAATCTTTTATAGAGATCAAATTTTACCCTATTAGCAGATGAAAAATAATCTACCTTCCAGCGATCTTTTTCTTCTTCATACCCTTCATAGTAATATTTCTCTGCAAACTCTCCGTAAACTGGGAGAAGATCCATATTTTTATAAGATATTTTATCTATCCAAGTAAAATGATTTATACCAAGCACGCTATATTTAATCTCAGATGGGCTAACCTCTATACCTTCTTTTTCTTTTAACATAAGAGAGAGAATTTTAGGAATTTTAAATACCTCATGGCAACATCCTATAGCTTTTACCTTTGGAAACGCTACATAAAGAGTTCTTACGCAGAGAGCCATAGGATTTGTATAGTTAATAACCCAAGCATCAGGAGCATATTTCTTTATGGCTTCTGCAAATTCTATATATATAGGTATAGTTCTCAAACTTCTAATAGCTCCTCCAGGTCCAGGTGTGTCTCCTACTGCTTGATAAATCCCATATTTTTCAGGAAGATGTACATCTACTTCCATCTCTTCTAAGGTTCCAGGTAGTACAGATATTATTATAATATCTGTACCTTCCAAGGCTTCTCCTATCTCTTTTACAGCTCTATAATGCCATTTACTTTTTACACCTGGGCTTTCTTTTATCTTATTCCCTATAATTTCATTCTTTTTTGCCGATTCAAAGTTTATATCATACAGCCTTACTTCTCCTGAAAAACTCTCTTCCAATGCAAGATCCGCCATAAACTTCCAAGCCCAACCTCTTGATCCGCCACCAATATAAGCAATCTTTACATTTTTCATTTTTTAACTTCCTCCCTTCTATCATCTAAGCCCTGTGGTTGTAACTCCCTGAACAATATATTTCTGGAAGAATGCGAATATAATTAGAACAGGAACTAAAGAAAGAGTAGACATAGCCAGTACAGCTCCCCAATTGGTTACTGCAGAAGGATCAGAAAAGGCACGTAAAGCAAGAGAGACTGTATACTTTTCAGGACTGTTTAGATATACTAAAGGTCCCATAAAGTCGTTCCAAGCCCAATAGAAAGCAAATATGGCAGCGGTGGTTAATACAGGTTTTAGATTGGGCAAAATAATATAGTAAAAAATACTAAATCTTCCAGCACCATCTATAAAGGCTGACTCATCAAGCTCCTTAGGTATTCCACGAATAAATTGCATTATCATAAATACAAAGAAAGGACCGCCCAAAAAAGCAGGTACAATAAGAGGTTTAAATGTATTTATCCATCCAAATTTTGAGAAAAGTATATATCTTGGTACTATCTGTACTTGTGAAGGAAGCATTAAAGTCAAGATAACAGTAGTAAACCATAACTTTTTGCCAGGGAATGGAATCCTTGCCAGTCCATAAGCCACAATAGCAGATGAAATTACTGTACCTATAGTATTTAAACCTGCTACAATAAAGGAATTTTTAAAGAAAGTTGCAAAGGTTATTCCTCCAAATCCTTGCCATCCCTCTTTGTAATTATTTAAGGTAAACTCCTTAGGTATTAAACTAAGTATATCTCTAAAAATCTCCCAAGGCTGTTTAAAAGAACTACATAGCATCCAGATAGCAGGATAGACCATAAAAATAGCGATCAAAGTAACAAAGGAATAATATAAAATTGAATTTATTGTCTTCTTCTTACTCACTATACTCCCTCCTCTGCCTCATAATAGACCCACTTATTAGAGGTCCTAAAGATGATAATAGTAAGAACTCCTACAAGAGCTAACATAAACCAAGCAAGAGCAGAGGCATATCCCATTTCAAAATCATTAAATCCCTTTCTATACATGTATACCGCATAAAATAGGGTAGAATCTAAAGGGCCTCCTTGAGTAATAATATATGACTGGGTAAACGCCATAAAACTTTGAATCATTTGATTTATAAGATTAAAAAGTATCACAGGAGTAGTCATGGGAATAGTAATACTAAAAAGCCTCTTCCAGAAGCTTGCACCATCAATCAGTGCTGCTTCATAAAGTTCAGTAGGAACCTGTTTTAATGCAGCTAAGAATATAAGCATAGGAGAGCCAAACTGCCATATAGCAAGAATAATAAGAGTCCAAATAGCTGTACGAGTATCACCCAGCCAATTCATGCCTTGTATACCAAACAGGGAAAGAAACGCATTAACAATCCCATCATATCCCCAGATTTGTCTCCAAACTACTGCAATAGCCACACTTCCTCCAATAAGAGAAGGAATATAATAAATGGTACGATATATATTTAAAACTTTACTCTCCCTCGCGCTAAAAATGAGTGCTACAATAAAAGCAAATAAAAGTCTCAAAGGCACTTCAAAAATTACATATTTAAATGTGGCTTTAGTAGCATTCCAGAATCTTGGATCTTTGGTAAACATTCTTACCCAATTTTCAAATCCAATCCATCTGGGTGGGGAAAGAAGGTCATAACTTGTAAAAGAAAGATAAAGGGAAAGTAAAAGAGGAAAAACAATAAAAGCAAAAAAACCCACAATCCATGGACTTACAAAAAGATATCCCATTAAAAGATCATGCTTTTTTCTCTTATTTAACCTTTTCATAAAAGATTTTCTACCTCCCCTAAGCTAAATTTAAGGGAGGAGAGATATCCCCTCCCTTAAAATTTTACTTCCTCAAAATTGGAATTGCTTGTTCTCTAAACTTCTTAGCCCCCTCTTCAGGAGAGATCTTCTTATACATGATTTGATCGGAAAGAGGAGTATAAACATTGTTATAAAGCTCTTGCCATCTTTCTGGATCTGGGGCAGGAGTTGGTGCTCCATATTTTTCTACTAAACTTACAAAGTTAAAAACTTCTTTTTCCACAGGAGTAAGAAGAGGAGCTAATGCCCTTTGTACCTTCTTAGATATTGGTACACCTCTCTCTGCCATAAGGATTTTACCTGCCTCTATATCATTAATAAAGAAGTCTACAAATGCAGCTGCCTCTTTAGGATATTTTGTTTTTGCACTTATAGTAAGGAACATGGATGGCTTTAAGAAGTTTCCAACCTTTTTATTAAGAGTAGGAAGCATATAAAGTTTTAATGTCTTATTTGGAAGAGCTGTAGACATAGCTTCCAACTGGTTACTCCATGTAAACTGCATAGCAGATTTTCCAAGACAAATAAATCTTTGTTCTGGGCTTACGCTACCTCTTGCTACTTCTATTTCTCTTGATGGAATTACACCTGCGTCTTGAAGTTCAAGCCACATCTTAAAGAAATTTGAATACACTTTATCATCTTCATATCCTAAGGACTTCCCATCATCACTAAAGAGGTATCCACCATTTTCTATGGTCCATACTCTAAATACGTTGTGGTCAGTCAAGTTCTCCGCAGCTCCATATATCCCAAGTCTCTTGTGAAGAGTTGTTGTGATTCTCTTAAAATCATCCCATGTCCAAAAAGTAGGAGGTAAAGGAACCTTTGCCTTTTTAAATGCGTCCACATCAATAGCAAAAGCCTGAGAGTTGTTACCTAAGTTAATGGCATATAGTTTTCCATATAATTTTCCAGAATCAATGACAGACTTACTCACATCCTTCAAATTAATAGCACCACTTGCTACCAAATCATCCAGAGGCAAAAGAAGACCTTTGTCTACCCATCCTCTTAAATATGCATGGTCATGCTGAATAATATCTGGAGGATTTCCTCCTGCTACCATAGTAGTGAGTTTTGTCCAATATTCACCCCATCCTGTATATTCAGGAACAATTTTTATATTGGGATATTTCTTCTGGAAAAGATCAATGACTTTTAAAGTTCTATTATGCCTATCCTGAGAACCCCACCATATCATCCTTAATGTAACCTGCTGCTGACCTGGAGAAACTGATAAAATCATAGCAATTAAAATGACACTCAAAATTGAGACTTTTACAAACTTTTTCATCTTTAGATCCCCCCAAATTCTTTATTGAATAATTAAAAAATCACATTGAGATAGTGGAGAATATAAATTTGTTTCTCTTTCACCTCCTTTTGCATATTAAGAAATATCTTTGTATATTATACAATTTAGTCCTATCCATTGTCAATTTTTATAAATTTCCCTCAGCATCTAATTTCAAAATAAGTATATCTGCTAATACAGACCCAAAAGACCTCGTCCATCCTCCTACTAAATAACCATCAGGAATCTCAAGAACTGTATTCCCCTCATCTATATCTTCTCCTTCAAAAACTCTTTCCCACTGAAGATTTCCTAAAGGATCTATTTTTAAAAGGTAAACAGCATTTTCCATCACTCCAAAGGATTTTGTAGTACCAACTGCAATAAAACCTTCATCAGAAGTTTGCCTTATTTCTTTTCCTGAGTCTGAGCCTTCACCACCATAATATTTCTCCCAAAGGATATTCCCTGATGGATCCACTTTCAAAAGATATACATCCCCACCAGTTCCAAAAGAGGCAGTATAGCCTAAAATTACATAATTTCCATCCTTTGTTTTAATGATATTACTTGCTGTATCGTCCTTTGTTCCACCATAAGTCTTATACCAAAGGACATTTCCATCTGAATCAAATTTTACTAATGCCACATCCTTAGAACCTGCTCCGTGGGACATAGTAAATCCTGCCACCAAATATCCACCATCTTCTGTCTCTACTACAGAACTTGCCTCTTCAAAATTAGACCCACCCCAAGTCTTACTCCACAAAATTTCCCCATCTTTATCAAGCTTAAGGACATAAAAGTCTGATACTCCAGATCCAAAAGATCTTGTCCATCCTACTACAACAAAATTACCGTCAGAAGTTTCCTCTACCCATCTTCCACCATCTACATCTTTTCCTCCAAAGTTTTTACCCCAGACCACTTCAGCTTTAGAATTTAACTTCAATACATACATATCCTTGGAAATCCCAGTGCCAAAAGAGTAGCTCTCCCCTACTACAATATAGCCACCATCTTTTGTCTCTTTTATACAATTTGCCGTATCATCATTCTCACCACCATAAGTAATTTCCCAAAGGATATTTCCCCAGGAATCCATTTTTAAAATATAAAAATCATCTTGTCCTGCACCTTTTGAATTTGTCATACCTGCCAAGATATATTTCCCATCATGGGTCTTTTCCATATGAGTTACCATCTCTGAACCTGAATAGCCATAAATCTTTCTCCAGGTATTAGCATATTGAGGACTGCATCCAGCTATAAATAGTAACAGAAATATTAACAAGAACTTAATCCAAAAATATCTCTTCATTCCTTCTCTCCTCCTTTATGCCCAAGGGAGCCCCTGAAAAAATCAGGAGCCCCCTTAGGGAGAGTAACTAATTATTCATACTTCACTATAATTTTTCCTGCTCCAGCACCATTCTGTACTATTGAAGGAATATTATTGGGATCATCTGGAGAATATGAATATGGTATCCAAGTCTGAATATCAGAAATAGTAGGCGGCAAATTTTTAACAGGTGATCCAGATTCTACATATACATTAGAATCTCCATTCTCAGGATCTTCCTTAGAGAGGACTATATATCCTTCAGAAGAAGTTCCTGATGTAATAGAAGTAGGTGTACTGACAGTATCAAAGTAGTTCTTCTCTACCAAAGTTCTTGCAGCATTGGTGGAGACTATTCCTGTACTAATTCCAGTATATAAGTTATTAAAGATATGGATTATCCCAAATCTTACCCTTGGATTTCTTCCTGCAGTTTGGTTAAACCAGTTATGATGGTAAGTAACTCTTAAGTAATCAGCATCAGCAGTCATGGTGTCAGAACTCCCTACTATACTTACTCCTTTTGCTCCCACATTTTCAAACTTATTCCAAGAAAGGGTTATATTATTAGATTGTCTAATAATATCCACGTTACTATCGGCAGCTGCTTTAAAGGTGCAGTGGTCTATCCAAACTAAGGTGGAAGTATATTGAATAGTGACGTTATCATCAGGGGCATTATCAAAAATTAAGTTTCTCATAATAATTTGTTCTTTAGAACCACTACTACTTCCAATCCTCAATGTAAGACCATCAATAGTTGCTCCCTCTCCAAGTCCCAAAATTGTCTTGTTAGATCCTATATTTATTATGTTTGAGTAAGTAGGATCAATATCCACATAACTTGGATCCCATTGTATAGTGCCATCTACAAGAACAATACGAGGCGAGTCATCATTTCTCTTCACTGCCTCATAAAATTGTGTGTAGGTACTTACTACTACTATTTCTCCTCCACTTCCTCCAACAGTACCCACTCCAAAACCTATCAAAGGTACATCATTTTCTATTTTTATAGTCTTTTCTGTTGGTTCCGGTGGCGTCGTAGGTTTTGGAGCGCATCCTGTCATATAAAAAGCTAAAGAGAGAACCATAAGAAGACTTAAAAAACTCTTTAATCTTGACATCTTTAATCCCTCCTAATTTTTATTTTTGTATAATACGCAAAATTTTTGCATATTATCTCTAAAAAAATTTAAAAGCTAACAGAGACAGTATCTTCACAAGTTAGAAACACCGTAGGATCAAACCAGGAGCTTCCAAAACTCCAACCTTTATATATCCTCAATGTATTTGATGCTAAACCAAATTTAGAGCTCAATCTCACATACCAAACATCATAAGTAGTATGAGTGGTGTAATACCCATAGAGAGCATCTATATTACCAAAGGATAAAGGAGGAAGCGTTACTTTTCCATACATATAAGTAGCAGCATCAGGACCATAGAAATAAGCACCATATAAATTAGTACCTGGAATCAGATTATTTAATGTCACCTCCAGATTGTATCCACCATCTCCCCGGTAATATCCCGTCAGATTTAGATTTTTAATAGGATTAAGAGAACCTCCTACAGCCCAACTTCTGGAATTATTTCCATATTCAAAAAACACACTTAATAAAGAGAATGGTTTTACCTCAGCTCCAACTACATAGGTGTTAACTTTACTAAGAAGATCCATGTCATAAAGTCCCCATACTGAAAATTTAGATATATTTGCCTCTGCCTTTGTTATTAATCTTCCTGTATCATAAGCCACATCTGCCTCAATATTTCGGAAGAGATAGGAAGTAGTAACTTTTACAGGAGTGTTTAATGTGATCTGAATTCCATTAATATTATTACGATTGTACCAGAGAGTATCAAAAAGAGCTTTTGTACCATTAACCGTCAAATAGTATTTAGCAAGAGTCAAGTCCATAACACCTGCTAAATCATTTAGCGTCAAGTATCCACCTTTCCAACCACTATCCCTGATATCTAAATAAGCAGAGACATTATCAGTTTTGTAGTTAAAGTAAAGATAATAGTTAGGATTAAAGTTCAATTTTTTAGAGTCAGGATAGAACTTCAAAGAAAACTCTGCCTTTGTAGAAAGAGCTGTTTCTGCAAAACTGGGAACTATTAGAAGCAAAAGAACTAACAACCAAAGGAACTTTTTCATATACTACCCCCTTTCTTTTTTAAATTGCATAATCCTAATGGATCACAAAAGAGAATCATATTAGATTTTCTACAAACTCTTGAAGGTCCCACCCCCTAATAAAATTTTCTTTAGAATAGTAATCTAAAAGCTCTCCGGAAAGCTGAAGTCTCTTTTCATTTACCGATGCTCCTGGACCATAACTTTGGTACTCATAAAACTTCTCGGTTTCAGGATAGAACCATATGGTCTCTCCAGTAGTAGGATCTTTTGAGCTCATGGCAGTCCATCCCTCTTTCTTTATATGTGCATCCATATAACAATCTCTAAAAACCACATTAGACTGCCTACTATAAGGATCAAAGCTGGGATGCCAAGGACGACCTAAATATACAGAATTTGGCTCTCTGATATTTGATAAAAGTTTGCAACCTATAAAAAGAAATCCTAATTTACCTTTGAATGTACTTGCAGCAGTTATATATCCCTTGGGAGTAATTCCAGCCCTCTCTACAGAAAATATGGTACAATTTTCAAAAACTACCTGTCCTGCCCCAAATATAAAATCTACATCGCCTTCTATATAGCAGTTAGCAAAATATTGAATCCCATCATCTACATATAAAGTATCTTGATTTCCAATAAACTTACAATTTCTAAACATGCTTTTATCAGCTATACATCTCATTGCTACTGCTTGTTTATTAGTAATAGGTTGAGTCTCATCAAACATATTAGCAAAAGTAATATTTTCAGCGGTGAAATTTGTAGCAGTATTATTTACAGTAACACTGGCACTTCCCGATGTGCCATAAGTTCCTCCTTCTGGTTTCGGAGTACCTGAGGCTACATCATACCATATAACGGTATCTTCTAAATCTTCTCCTACCATACTAATGTTAGGAGAATTTATCACTAATTTTTCATAGTAACTACCTTTTTTTAGAAAGATAATAGCCCTTTTAGAATTATCCAGGGGAATACTATTCACTGCATTTTGAATTGTTTTATAGTATCTTATATTATTAATTTCTTCCCCTTCGGTTCCCTTAAAATTCTTATCTACTATCATATGAATCTTAGATATTTCCATAATGCTCCCCCTTATGGACTAATCTTCCCAACCCCTACATAATTACTCACATATTCTTTTGCTTTCCCTGCAGTATTCACAGAATAGGTATATGGAGGATTATAGATACATGTAGAAGATTCAGGCACCCCAGAACAATCCTTAAAGATGTTTCCTACCATATGCCAATATCCAAATTCAGGACTATCTAAGGAACAGATAGGTCTTTTCACATTTTCAAAATAGTTATACTCAACTCTGATTTTTGCTCCCATTCTTGAATTTATTCCACTGGCTTTAATGTCTTTATAATAGTTATTAAATATATGTCCCTCACCAAATCTAAAGCTTGGAACTCTGGAATTACAGTTTTCAAAAAGATTATGATGATAAGTGATAGTCCTGTTATAGTTATCATTATCCGAAGAACCTATCAAGCTTGTTTTCCAACTATCACGAAAATAGCACCAAGATATAGTTACATAATCTACTCTTCCATTTATATCTAATAATCCATCATAATAATCTTTATCCAGATCCTCTCGAAATTCATTGAATAACTCACAATGGTCAATCCAAATATTTTTTGCGGGACCTTCTATCGTTATACAATCTTTATTACCTAATAACACATGGTGTATCTTAAGATTTTTAATGATAATATTATTGGCATTACTTATCTTAATTCCTATACCTTCAAGCTCCCCTTCAGTACCTACCCCTATAATAGAGATCTTTGAAACATTTTTAATATAAATCTCATTAAGTCCTATAGAGTTCTCAGGAGTTATCTTTCCATTTACATAAATAATCCTCGGACCACCTTTTTTTATCTCATTTTGTAATTCACTTCCTGTACTTACATAAACTACGTCTCCACCTTCTCCTCCCGTAGTACCTTCTCCTAATGTGGCAAAACCTTGTAAATCATAGATTATATCCTCAGTAATATCAGGAAGGGTGACATCGGGAGTATCAACATCAGGAAGAGGAGTATCAGGATTTCCCCCCTTAGGAGAACAACCCATAATTAAGAATAGGGAGCTAAAAATTAAAAGAATAGAGATCTTTTTGAACATTTTTAAACTCCTGTTTTGCATATTATACAAAATAATTGTATTATACGATAAAAGTATATCATTAGTATTTGGAAAAAGTCAATACAAAAAGAGATGTTTAAAAGTAAAAATCTCAAATGTGGAATAACCTATAGCTTGTAATGAAAAGTTAT
>DAOSUP010000023.1:0-20489 GCA_035378845.1 Dictyoglomaceae bacterium | reverse complement strand
TAGTCCCAGGTCTTGTTATGCTTGGCTACACTCCCCATGACGCCATAGGAGCAAGTCTTTTCATAGATACTATAGCATCATTGGTTGTAGCATGGACATATTATCAAAATAAAAACCTCAAGCTTAAACAAGGTATTTGGATAGCTATAGGTTCCATAGTGGGTGCCCAAATAGGAAGTTTACTCTCATCACACACTTCTGCTACAAATTTAAGCAATGCTTTTAGCATTTTCCTAATAATTGTAGCAGTAATATTTTGGTTTAGAGGAATTAGAACTAATATGCCTGATTTTAACTATAATGGAGCTCCCTCTCAACAATCTGGAATATTGAAATTTTTAAGATCAAACGTAATAATTTCTGGACTACTTCTTGGCTTTTTAGTGGGTATCATAAGTGGGTTACTGGGAGCAGGCGGTGGAGTTATGATACTCCTTATATTGGTATTTGTTATGCAGTACAATATGCATGAAGGTATAGGTACATCCACACTCATAATGGCATTTACTGCAGCATCAGGAGCTATAGGACATGCACTCTCTTCCAACCTCCCTTTAAAAGCCGCTATATTGGGAGCAATAGGAACTTTAATTGGTGGACGCATTGCAGCAAAATTTGCTAATAAAGTCAATGAAAAAGCTTTAAGTAAGATTGTTGGAGGTGTATTTGCAGCACTGGCTATAATGATGTTCATAGTCCAATAAAAAGCTATTAAATGTAGAAACAAAAACAGAAATGACATAGAATATTCTTAATAGATAATGGATAGGGGGCTCATATGTTATACGGTAAATCTGTGCTCATAACTGGTGCTTCATCAGGTATAGGTAAAGCATGTGCAGAATATCTGAAGGATCAAGGTTATCATGTATATGGTACTTCACGTCATGGCGATGGTAGCATTATCACAAATGATAAAAATGGCGGATTTTTAAATATGTTACGTATGGACGTACAGGATGATGAAATGGTAAATGAAGTTGTGAAATATATTGCAGATAGAGAAGGAACTGTAGATATTGCTATAAACTGTGCAGGATACGGCTTAGCTGGTGCTGTAGAGGATACATCACCACAGGAGGCTATGGATGAATTCAATACTAACTTCTTTGGTGTACTACGTGTATGCAGAGCAGTACTTCCATACATGCGAGCTAAAGGAAATGGGCTTATTATTAATATAAGCTCCGTAGCTGGCTTTATAGCTATTCCATATCAATCTATGTATAGTGCCAGTAAATATGCTTTAGAAGCTCTATCTCAAGCCATGCGTATAGAGGTCAAACCCTTTGGCATAAAAGTTACACTTATAGAACCAGGTGATATAAGAACAGGATTTACATCAAGCAGAATATGGACAAAAGCAGCCAAGGGAGATACACCCTATAAAGAACGATGCCAGCGAGCTATTGAGTCTATGGAAAAATCAGAGATGAATGGACCAGGACCAGAGATAGTTGTTAAGGCTGTAGCTAAAGTAATTGAAAGTAAGAATCCACCTATAAGGGAAGTAGTAGGTGCAGAATATAAGTTAATTGCATTTTTAAGACGCATAGCACCAGATAGACTAATAGAATACGTGGTAACAAAAATGTACTCTTAAGCTACAAATACAAAATAAAAAGGGGACAGGGTTTATTACCCTGCCCCTTTAATATTGTAGGAGGGAATATTTTACTTCTTCCAGAAGTTAACCATTTCTTTTATTTGTTTCGTCTTATAATCCTCATATTTCTTTGCCCCTAAGTCATCCATACCCTTCAAGAAATCTGACCATACTTTATCAAAGTCTTTTGTTGGTGCCATAACTACCTTAGGTATAGTTCTTATGACATAATCAAAGAGTTTATTACCAATAGCTCTTATATCTTCATCAGGAGTTGAATACATCCAGAGGTATCCCCATGTTTTTACTGGATATTCTTCAGCCTTCGGGAATAGATCCTTCCAAATCTCTACTCCGTAAGCTGCAAGAACTTTCTTTTCAACATCTGTGTAATTCTTTCTAATATCTTCCTTTCTTGTATCTGGCACTACAGGATTTCCAGTGGAATCAATATAGTAATTAGGGAGTCTTGGCCAAGGATAAATATAGACTCCAATTCCTGTCTTTCTCCCAAAATAAGGATCCGTTGTCCTTGCCTTCTCTACCTCAGGTAAGAATACTCTTTTACCATCTACGTAAGTATGATGCACTCCTTCTATTCCCCATTGTCTTAAGATATTGGAATCTTCTGAGCATAGCCAGTCAAGGAATTTTATAGCTCTTACAGGATCCTTACAGCTCTTTGTAATAGCAATACCCCAACCACCAGTATATCCGGTTCTTACATCAGGAGGAGCTTGTTTTACTGATGCACTTACAGTTACAGGATAGTATCCATACATATAGTCATATTTCCCTGCCCTTCTCAAAGCTGTAAGAGGTTCTCCTACAGCCCATCCAGCATCAATAAGAGCAAGTACCCTACCATTTGCAATTTTGGCTTTATAACTATCTTCTTTTTGAATAAATGTCTCTTTATCAAGAAGCCCCTCGTTCCACATATGGTTTAACCATCTAAAGTATGTTTTCTCTATGGGTCTCTTGTAATGAAATACACATTTTAAGGTTTTTGGATCTACATAAATTTCACCATCATCTGGCGCTCCTGTCGCCTGAAATGCTGGGTTTGTTACACTTATTACCGTTCTCCAATCATCTGCACAAAGAGTTAAGGGAATGGTGGGAAGACCATCAGTGGTTGGATGCTTCTTATAATACTTTTTAATGGCATTTTCAAAATCTTGCAAAGTTCTGATTTTAGGATATCCAAGTTCCATTATTACTCTATGCTGAAGCATAAAGCCACCATCTACATCCAAAACCCTATCGTTATCAGTTCCATATGCACCTAAGCAATATATATGAGGATCGTCCTTACTCCACTTCAGTCTCTTTAAATTATCTCCATATGCTTTCTTTATATTTGGCGCATACTTATCAATTAAATCATCCATAGAAATTAATGCACCTGCATCTTTTAGAAGCTCCAGATCTCCCTTAGCATAAACAAGATCAGGATAATCTCCACTTGCAGCCATTATTTGTATCTTTTCTCTTACTGCTGCCTGATTTGGTGCATATTCTATATCCAGTGTTACTCCTGTAAGTTCCTTTATTTTTTGTGCTACAGGACTTCTATATTGATCATCATTAGGATTTACTTCTCCAATATATACTTTAAATGTTACAGGAGTCTTTGCTTCAGGCGTAGGATTTAGAGGTTTATATAACTTTGCTTGTGCATTTGTAACCTCAACTCCTACACTTATACCTAAGATCAGCATTAATAGAGACAATGCCAAAACCCAACTAAAAATTCTCTTAAATACTTTCATTCTCTCACCCCTTTTAAAAAGTTTAGGATCCATAAGGGAAAATTTTTCTTTCACACCTCCCTCCTCATGTCCTTATTGCTCCTAAGGTCATACCTTTAATAAAATATTTTTGGACAAAAGGATAAACAAAAACAATAGGAAGAGTTGTAATGATAGTCATAGCCATTCTTAGAGATTGAGGAGTTACCCTCATAGTTCTTGTGGGATCAAGATTACTATAATAATCAATAGTAGAAGAGGCAGCAGTATTAGCAAGAATCTTTTGAAGTTCATACTGTAGTGTAGTTAAATTCTTATTTCCTCCACAATATAAATAGGTATCAAACCAAGAATTCCAATGTCCTACAGCTACAAAGAGCGCAATAGTAGCTAAAACAGGTAAGCATAATGGAAATATTATCTTAAAGAATATTAAAAAATCATTTGCTCCATCAAGCATGGCAGATTCTTGAAGCTCTATAGGAAGATTCTCCATATATGCTCGGATAAGAATTATATTAAATGGGCTTATAAGTCCAGGAAGGATATATACTAAAAAATTATTCATAAGTCCTAAACTTCTAATAAGAAGGTAATCAGGGACTAATCCTCCTCCTATATACATTGTTATAACAAACAACGTAGTTATTCCCTTTCTTCCAATAAAATCTTTTCTGCTTAATACATACGCCACCATTGCTGTAGAGAGAACACTTGTTACTGTTCCAATAACAGTTCTTAATACTGTTATCAATGTTGCTTGTCCAATTAGAGGATAGCTAAATACTTCTTTATAATTATCCAAGGTAAAAACTCTTGGGAAAATTGTTATTCCACCTCTTATGGTGTCAAAGGGATCATTTAGGGATACTGCAAGAACATACAAAAAGGGATAAATAGTAATTACAGAGAGGAAAATCATTATAACGTAATTTATAATATCAAAAGCCTTATCTCCAATACTCCTCCTCATTTTTATCCCCCTTTAAATAATTTTATATCCTAAGACCTTTTTGCTTAAGCGATTCACAGAGAAGAGAAGAATCAAGCTTATCACTGATTTAAATATGCCTACTGCAGTTCCAAAAGAAAATCTACCTGCCCTAATACCATAATCCAAAGCATATAAATCAAGCACATCGGATACATCTCTAACTGCAGAAGTCCTTAACAAAAATTGTCTCTCATATCCAATATTGATAAGATTTCCAACGGAAAGGATAAGAATTGCAATAACTGTAGGCATAATACCAGGAATAGTGATATGCCAGATCTTTTTAAATCTTCCAGCACCATCTACCTCTGCAGCCTCATAAAGCTCTGGGTTTATAGCAGTTATGGCAGCTAAGAAGATGATAGTATTCCAACCAACCTCTTTCCATATATCAGAAAAAACTACAATCCACCAAAAATATTTTGGTTCCCCAAAAAACAAAATGGGGTTTTCAATTAATCCAAGACTTACCAGAAGATAATTAATTGGACCATCAGGAGCAAGCATAGCATGAACTATACTTGCAACTATAACCCATGAAACAAAATGGGGAAGATAAGACACAGTCTGAACTGTCTTTTTAAACTTAGCACTTCTTATTTCATTTATAAGGATTGCTAAGATAATGGGGAGAGGAAATCCAAAGGCAAAACTCATTAAACTCATAGCCAAAGTATTCCTCATCACGCGATAAAACTCAGAATCATTAAACATCTCCCTAAAATATTTAAGTCCGACCCATTTCTGCTGAGTCATAGGTATTCCAGGTTTATAATTTTGAAAAGCTGTTATCCATCCCCAAAGAGGTACATACCTAAAAATAATGAGCCATACTACAAATGGGATAATCATTAAAAGCAGATATTTCTGTTTTCTGATGACCTTTAAGGCTCTCCCCATCTCAAAAAGCCTCCATACACTAAATAAATCTTCTTTAATTAAAGTTTAAAGAAAAATCTGATAATTTAAACCTGAAAAATTAGTCTAAAATTCCTCCCTAAATTAGACATTTTTAACTTTTAAATAAATACATTTATTTATATACTATTAGTTAAGGGATCAGATTAAGGGGTAGTTAATAATGAAATTTAAGTTTTATGACCTAAAGATGCATGAGAAACTTCTAATCACTTATCTTATTCTTGCTTTTATTCCCATCACTATTTTAGGAACTACAGCTATATTAAATTTTAGAAGTTTTGCTCTTGAAAATGTCTCTCAGGAAATTTACAACCATTTAGAGTTATCACAGGTAAGAGTTTTAGAGAGGATTAATGAGGCAGTAAACATCTCTAATAAATTAATGATAGATCAGAGATTGAAAGATTTACTTCTCCACAAGTATAAAAGCCCTTTAGAAACATACATGGAGTATTCTCAGTATAAGGAGATTGAAAACTTTAAGACGTTATTTTCAAAAAGTATAGCCCACATAAGAATATACACTGATAACAGTACAATTCTTGAGAATGGTATATTCTACCAAGACACCTATGTAAAAGACACAGAATGGTATAAATTAGCCTATAAGCTTAATGGATTTATCCGATGGGAATTAATTAATGAAGAAAGAGATGTTTCTCCTCAATATTATCTCAGTTTAGTTAGGCTTCTTAGAGATGTATATAATGAAAGATTTGGTGTTCTTGTCATAAATTTGAATAAAAATGAATTAAATAATATCCTGTATCATCCTCAATTTGATACCTTTATTCTGGACTCTCAAAAAAGAGTTGTAGTGTCTCAGAGAGAAGATCTTCTTAACAAGGCTATAAATGTTAACCTAACAGACTCTTTTAAAAACAATGGAACTACATTTAACTTTGAAGGGAACGAGTATAGAATTTTTGGACGTTATCTTCCACTTCCAGGAGAAACCAAAGATTTTTTCTTAGTAAGTATGATCCCCGTATCCTTTATATTTGATGCTCCTAAGAGAATGCAATATTTAGCTCTAAGCATAACATTAATAAGTATCTTAGTCTCTTCCTTAGTTATATTTCTCTTTTCAAAAACTATGAGTAAAAGAGTAGATATTCTAATTCAAGGAGTTGAAGAGATCTCAAAAGGAAATCTTAACTTTAATATTCCAATAAAAGGAAAGGATGAAATTGGAACTTTAGCAGAAAATATAATGGAAATGGCAAGTGATATAGAAAAGCTTATTCAAGAAGTCTATGTTGCAAACTTACAGAAAAATGAGACCCTTTTAAGGGAAAAAGAAGCGAAATTAAAACTTCTTACAAATCAGCTCAATCCACACTTCTTATTTAATACTCTGGAAACCATCCACATGCTTGCTGTTTGTAATAACCAGAAAGAGATAGCAGATATCTCCCTGAAACTCGGCGATTTATTAAGAAAAACCATTGAGTTTCCTGGTCATGTAATAAAACTTGAGGAAGAAATAAGTATTGTTAGAGATTACTTAGAGATACAGAAATATAGATTTGATAGAATAGACTATAAGATAGAACTTCACGAGGATCCATCTAAGATTTATATCATTCCATTTCTTATCCAGCCTCTTGTAGAAAATTCTATAATCCACGGTTTAGAGAAGCAAATAGAAAGAGGTTTTATTCAGATTTTAGTAAATAGAGAGAATAGTAACTTAATTATTTCTGTAATAGATAATGGTATAGGTATAGATAAGAGTACAAAAGATCTAATTTTTGAGAAGAATACAGCATTAATGAATATAAAAGAGAGAATAAAACTTCACTATGGAGAAGAATATGGAATAAATGTAGAGAGCGAAGAAGGAAAAGGCACAAAAGTGCAAATAATCTTGCCTTATGATAAGGTTACAAGAGGAGACGAAAATGTATAGAGTGATAATAGCAGATGATGAGAAGATTATTAGAGAGGGTATTAAAAAAGTTATAGACTGGCAAAAAGAAGGCTTTAAAATCATTTGTGATGCCTCTGATGGGGTAGATGCTTATAAAAAGATAACAAGACTAAAACCTGAGCTTTGCCTCATTGACATCAAAATGCCAGGTTTAGATGGGTTGGAGCTTATTAAGAGGATAACAGAGGAGAAAATAGATACTAAAGTAATAATAATTACAGGATATCCAGAATTTGAATATGCCAGAAAAGCTATAGATTTAGGTGTAAAAACTTATCTTATAAAGCCTATTGATCCTGAAGTTCTATTAGAAAAGATCAGAAAGATATATGAAGACTTAGAGAAAGAAAGAAGAGAAAAAATAACTCTAACAAAAAGTATAGAACTTTCAAGAGAAAAAATTTTAGAAAGTATAGTTAGAGATAACAAAACTTTTAATCTTGAGGATATAAATGGAACATATGATTTTGATTTTCCATGGGATTCCTACCAAATAGCCCTTATAAAGCCAAACGATGAAAAATTAATCTTAGAACTTAAAAATTTCTTTCAAGGATATGTATTTCCTATAGAAGATCTTATATGTATTCTTCTAAAGGAGGTTGGAGAAAGAGAAAAAAGGAACTTAAAGAGGATAAGAAACCTCATAAGCACAAAATATAAGATATATTCTATTATCTCTGTGGGAGAAAGGGTCTATAACTTCTCAGAGATCAAAAATTCCTTCCAGAGTGCATTAGGACTACTTTCATATAAATTTTTAATAGGAGAAAAAGGAATACTCTATTTAGAAGACTTTGCAGAGAATGGAAAAGATTCTTTTATAGATGATTCTGAAATAATTTTAAAATTAGCAAAAGCTTTAGAAAAACAAGACTTTTGTAAAGTAGAAGAGATCTTAGAGATCAAAATGAAAGACTGTATAAGAAGAAAACTTCCAGAAGAAGACATAAAAATAAGATACCTTAAGATCTTTCTTGAAATTCTAAATCAAATCTCTTATACATATCCCCAATTAGAAAATCACTGTAAGAGCCAAGTTAATGAAAAGCTACTAATGGAGTTTTACAAAAAAGAAAATATTTTTGACCTTACAAATCTTTTAAGAGGTCTTCTCTTTGATCTCATGTCTTCTTTACCAGAGTCTCAAGATAGTCTAACTGTCTCAAAGATAACAGGATATATTGAAAAAAATTATTTCAGAAACTTGAGACTAAAAGATTTGGCAGAAGAGTTTGGTTACAATAGCTGTTACTTGGGAAAGATCTTTAAAAGAAACTTAGGAGAAAATTTCAATACCTATCTTGATAAAGTGCGCATAAATAAAGCAAAAGAACTTCTCCTTAAGGGATTAAAAGTACAAGAGGTAGCTGAAAAAGTAGGATATGAAGATGTGGACTATTTCACTTTAAAATTTAAAAAATACGTTGGAACTTGTCCCAAGAACTTTAAAGATTCCTATATGCTCCAAAAAGATGAAAAATAAAGGAGTCCCTCTCATTTTAAATGAGAGGGACTCCAAATTGGAAACTACTACTGTGCTAATACCTCTTCCCAAGTAGTTACAGGCCAGGTAGTCCTAAATAGCTCTTCTACTGCTGGTCTTGCTTTTTCACGAATCTGATCCATGGTTTTTGCATCAAGATATATAACTTTCATTCCATTCTCAAGAAGAAGTTTTATAACATCATTTTCACTGGCAAGAAGTTTCTTAGTAGCCATATCACATACTTTTTCCACTGTTGAAGCAATTAATTTTTGATCCTCAATAGACAACTTATCAAAGGTTGGTCTGTACATATGTACCCATCCAAAGGAGACAAGATGGTTTGTAATTATAAGATAGGATTGTACCTCATAAAGCTTATATCCAGAAACCTGAGTTAAATCTCCCTCGGAAGCTTCTGCTGTGCCATCCTTTAATGCCTTATAAAGCTCTGCAAGAGTAACAGGAACAGGTTTTGTCCCCAAAGCTTCCCATACCTTTATCCATGTGGGCACTACTGGAAGCCTTAACTTTAATCCTTCAAGATCCTTTAAGCTCAGTATAGGCTTGTTTGAAGTCGTCTGCCTATATCCCCTGTAAAGATATCCTAAAGTATACATATTCCCCTTTTCCAATATCTCCTTCTTCGCCTTTTCTCCTATCTGTCCTTTCATTAATCTAACAAAATGTTCATAATCTTTTAGTACAAAGGGCGCATTCATAAAGAAGTATTGAGGTGCAAAAACTTCTAAAGCCCTTCCCCCTGTAAATTGCATATCCACTATTCCTTTAGCACATTTCTCATTTGCCTCTTCCTCGGTATCTTGAGCAATCAGAAGTTCTACCTTAATTCTTCCTCTCGTCTCCTCTTCAACAATGCTCTTAAAATTCTCCATTGCTTCGGTAATAATATGTCCCTTTGGGAAAGGAGAAGATGCCCTTATTGTGATATTAGATTGAGCAGGAGAAATAACAGACACAAAGAGAATGAGAAGAAACAAAACTGATAACTTTTTAATATGTCCCCCCATTTTTTAAAACCTCCTTTTAGAAAGAATTTATATCTTAACTATAACATGTGTTATATCAAATATCAAATATCAGATAACTTAAAAAAATTTTATATAATTTACAGAGAAATAACCCTCTTTTCCAAAAAAGATCTCCTTATAGCCTCAATAAGCTCTACTGCCCTTCTTCCTTCCTTACCATCAAGCATAGGTTTTCTATTCTCTCTAATGGCATCTACAAAATCCTGTATCATTCTCGTAATAGGCTTTATGTCCACTGCACTTGGGTCAGTAGCCCCTGTGGCTCCTACACTTCCTCTTTCTATCTGTGGAAGATCTGGATTTGTGGTTTTAAGAAAGACTAAATTTCCCCCTTCAATTATGGCACTCCCTTTTTCAAAATGAAGTTCTAATCTTTCAGGAAATCCAGGATAAGTAGATGTACTTGCCTCTATACCACCTAAAGCACCATTTTCAAATTCAATAGATGCTATAGCTATATCTTCTACTTCTATACCTTTATGAGTAGCAATATTTAAGAATCCAAACACCTCTTTTGGTTTTCCCAGATACCAAAGAAGAAGATCCATAGTATGAGAAGCCTGAAGAGCTAAAACTCCACCACCTGCATCCATAACATTCTTTCTCCAAGGTCTTCCATCATAATACTCTTGACTTCTATACCACTTAACATAAACACTTCCCAAAATAATTTTCCCTAAAAGATTTTTATCTTGATACTCTTTTATTTGAAGAGCTGCATCATCATACCTATGTTGAAAAACAGACCCTAAAATAACCCCTTCCTTTTCACATATCTCAATAAGCTCATCAGTCCTTGCCAAATTACTTTCCAATGGCTTTTCCACAAGCAGATGCTTTTTGTAAGGCACAATCTTTTTCACATAATCCAAATGGGTACCTGTAGGAGTTGCAATAATAAAAGCATCTATATCATCTCTTTTTAATGCTTCCTCTAAGGAAAGAGCATGAACATTATACTCTTTTGCAATCCCTTGGGCTTTTTCTAAATTTCTTCCTACAAATGCCTTAAGTTTTGCTCCTTTTACTTCTTTTAATCCTTTAGCATGTAACGCTGCTGCAACTCCATAGCCCACGATAGCAATTCCAATATCTTGCATCTTTTTACCTCCTAAATTATCAAAAGATCTGGCTTTTTAAATGTTATCCCTCCAACTTCAAGTTCTATTACAGGATATCTTTTAGGATATGTTATAAATAGAGGTCCAGAAGATGTTGCAATAAAGCCATCTTCCGATTTAGTCCCTGCTATAGAGGGATTGTAGCAAAAAGCCTGATTTTCAAGGATTATTTCCTGAGAATTAAAATCAACTCTATAATCTCTTGGGAAATATCCCATAGCTCCCCCTTGATGATGCCTCTTCCATTCATCTTTATATCCCAATTTTTCGTACATCTCTACTGCCTTATTAAGAGGAGTAACTGCCTTCTCACCAGGTTTTGTCGCTGCAATCATCTCACACTCAATTCTTATGGTATCTCTATACTGCTTTAGATATTCTGGAGATGGGGTTCCAAAGTAAACCATACGAGTTATAGTGGTCACAAGCCCCCATTTTCTTGCCATAATGCTGATAAGAAGGTGCTTTCTTACAGGATTCATCTTAGGAATTGGATGTCTATAAAGAAAGACTCTATCATCAGCTGCCACCTGAAAACCTATGGGCTCAATTCTCTCCTTCCATAATTTTCTTGCAATTTCCCCTGCAATCTCTGATTCATAAAGACCAGGATGAGAAGAACAAGCAACTTCTTCTATAATATCGGATACCCTTTCTCCTAAGTTAAGATATCTTCCAATTTCAGGCTCTAATAATTGATACCGACATCTATTTATTTTAGAAGAAACATCTTTAAAAGGAGGCATAGTTATATCACACCCAATATTTTCCAAATCTCCAACAATCTCTCTTATCACATTATTCTCATTTCCTTCATGCCATAGATACTCTACAATTTCAAAACCCTTCTTTTTCATCTCCTCATCTATTTCCATGCGAGGGTATTCTATGTTACTTGTGATAACATAATCTTTTTTAGGCGTAATAAGTAAAGTAGTAACTCCCGTATCTTGAGCTGTACAAAGAACATTTATTCCCCCTGCAGTAAGCCAGCTAAAATTTGCATGCCTCTTAAGCACTAAAGCCTTTAAATTATTCTCCTCCATTAAAGATATAAGTCTATCTCTTTTAATTCTTATTTCTTCCTTAATATCCATCACCCTTTCCTCCTTATTATTTTTGTTCTTTCCTCCCCTTAAAGGCATAACAGACAAATACCACCGAAAGTACCAAGAAAATTAAGGAGATAGGTCTTGTAAAGAGAACACTCCAATCTCCTCTGGAGATAAGAAGAGTCCTTCCTAATTCCCCTTCAGCAATAGGACATAGAATCATACTAATTAAAAGAGGTGTTACTGAAAATCCAAATTTTTCCATAAAATACCCCAAAACTCCAAATAGAATAGCAATCTCTACATCATATAAACTGGAATTTAAAGAATAGGCACCTATAATACAGAAGATAAGAACAATAGGAGTTAAGTATTTCTTAGGAATAGTCAGAAGTTTAGGGCTGTATTTTGCTGAAATAAGACCAAATATGAGGATTAAAAAGGCTATCACAAACATAGATGCAAAAATCTCATTTATAAACTCAGGTTGTTCTCTAAAAAGCAGAGGTCCAGGTCTTAACCCAAAAAGGACTAATATACCAAGAAGAACAGCAGTTACTATATCTCCAGGAACCCCAAGGGTGAGAAGAGGAATTAAAGCTCCACTTGTGGTAGCATTATTTGAAGCTTCTGGCACTGCAATCCCCTCAAGTACACCTTCTCCAAACTGTTTCCCCTTCTTGGAGATCCTCTTATACTGACCATAAGCAACATAAGTAGCTACAGAACCTCCAATCCCAGGTATTATTCCTATAATTATCCCTACAAGACTTCCAAATAGAGCAGCAAGAATTATACCTTTCATTTCTTCTTTAGGAGGAATAACCCTTACAACATTTCGCTCAATTATTTGTCCCTTTTCCTCTCCAAGTAGATCTCTAAAAACCTGAGCAATAGCAAAAACCCCAATCATAACAGGAAGAAGAGGTATACCACTCTCTAAATATAAAGAGCCAAAAGAAAATCTTGTATATCCCATAATAGGATCAAGCCCTATGGTCGCTAAAAAGAGCCCTATAAAAGCTGAAATGAAGCCCTTAAGGATATCTTCTCCGGTTACTGTAGCTATAGCCGTAAGCCCAAAAACTACTAAGGCAAAAAACTCAGGAGGTCCAAATTTTAGTGCCATTTTTGCCAGTTGAGGAGCAATAATCACTAAAGCAATGGTACTTAAAAGACTTCCAATAGATGAGGCAATAGCAGATGTCCCTAAGGCAAGTCCTGCCTTTCCCTTTTGAACTAATGGATAACCATCAAGAACCGTTGCACCTGCTGACGGAGTTCCAGGAGTCCTTATAAGGATGGCCGGAATAGAACCTCCAAACATTGATCCTCCATATATTCCAAGCATTACAATAAATGCTTCTGCGGCAGGCATTTTATAAGCAATGGGAAGGAATAATATTATTCCTGTAGATGCTGAAAGACCAGGAATTGCTCCTACAATGATACCCACCATCGTTCCTGCTATAAGATAAAATAGCATATTGGGTTGAAATATCAATTTAAATCCTTCTAATAAACTTATCTCCATAAATAAATTCCTCCCTTTTTAAAAAGGATAAGGTAAAGGCCAAATAGGTTTAGGAAATATAACTAAAAAAACCTTCCCAAAGAGATAATACATTAAAAAACTTACTATAAAAGAAAAAATTATAGCTTTAAACCATGGCTTAACCCCTGCAATAAGAGAAATTAGGAATAAAAGAATTGTAGAAGCATAAAGAAAACCTATATAATTTATGGAAACCACAAAAAGTATTAAAGAAACTACTGATAGAATGAGCACCTTAAACTCTTTTTTTGTAAACTTTAATACTTTAGGTTTTTCTTTTAAGAGAGCTCTTACTATCAAAACTATACTAAGAAAAATAATCCCACAAAAAGCAATGATAGGAAAAGTCCCAGGATTTAAACCAGTATGGCTTTCAGGAAAGTTTAATGCTTCTTTTAGAAAAAACAAGGATAATAAAATCAAAATTATTCCAATTACTATATCCGCCTTTTTCAAGAAGCTCCCTCCTTTTAAGCCCCCTCTTTAGTGAGGGGGCTTTTAAAATTATTTATAGAAATCCCCTAAGTTATACTTTTCAACTATACCTTTGTAAGCTGAATACTCAGATATAATAAGTTTTCTAAATTCAGTAGGACCCAAGTAAGTTAAATCTTGACTTAGCTTATCAGCATCCTTTTGAAATTCAGGATCCGCAAGGATCGCTTTCATTATTTCATTTATCCTATTTATTATTCTAATAGGTGTTCCCTTAGGTACCGATACTCCTCTCCACATGGCATCTACAAAATCATATCCTTGCTCCTTTGCTGTTGGAGCCTTAGGATAATTCTTCAGTCTCTTCTCTGAAAATACTGCCAAAATCTCCAGTTCTCCAGAATCCACATTAGGAAGCCCTTCTGGAGCAGAGCCCACATAAGAATCAATATGCCCTCCCAAGAGTGCTGTTACAGCTGGAGCACCGCCAGAGAATGGTACATGGTTAAACTTTACTTTGAATTTATTTTCAAACTTCAATGCCACAAGGTGTGTACCACCACCAGCTCCACCATTTCCTACTGTTATAATCCCTGGATTTTGTTTTGCATCTTGCATAAACTCATTTAGATTCTTCCATCTCTTAGTCTTTGAATTCACAATAATATAACAAGGATTATTTACAAGAAGGCAAACAGGTTCAAAGCTTTTAATAGGATCATAAGGAGCAGCCCCCATAAGAGCCCTTGTTACCATAGGATTTGCAGCAGCAACTAAAGTATATCCATCGGGTTTTGCTTTTGCTGCTTCTCCATATCCTATAGCTGCTCCACCACCAGGGACATTCTTAATTATTAACTGCTGACCATTAGCATATTTGGGGAAATATTTACCAACGGCTCTAAAGAGAAGATCGGTAGCTCCACCAGCAGACCAGGAGACAATTATAGTAACTTCTCTTGTAGGCCAAACCTCTTGAGCATTAATAGAGACACTCAAAGCTATCAAAAGAAGAAAAATCACGGAAAGCAACTTCTTCATAAAAAAGATACCCCCTTTAAATTAGTTTTTTGGAGATCCTAAAAATTTCTTTTCTCACCTCCCCTTTTTAAAAAAGTTTAAATTTCTGATATCTGATATAACAGCATTTTCAAAAAAAATATAATATTAATACAATTTCATTATAGCTTCAGTTACTCTATTTATATGGTGCTCCAAAATCCTTTTTGCCTCTTCTTTTTCATTATTCAATATAGCATTAATAAGATCTATATGTTCATCTCTCGCCAGTTTTACCTCATCTTTTGCCAAGTGTCTTAAGATTACAATCTGATTTTTAATATTGTTATAACTATCCATAAGATAGGCATTTCCTGAAGATTTTACTATAAGATCATGAATATTCTCATCAATCTCATCAAACTCTTTAGTTTTTTGAGTAAGATTTTCTTCCTTAATAGATCTCTCCAAAAGAATCTTTAATCTATTTCTATCAATCTTATCAAAATATTTATCCAAGCAGTATAACTCATAAATTTTTCTCATTTCCATAATCTCATCTACTTCTTCTTTTGTAAAATTACGGACAAAAAACCCTACCCTTGGCTTTCTAACAACCAGCCCTTCATCTACAAGCTGCTTTAAGGCGTCTCTTACAGGCATAATACTTGCACCTAACTCCTCAGCAAGCTTACGTAGATTTATCTGCTCTCCTGGTTTTATTTGAGCAAGGAGTATTTCCTCTTTTAGAAGTTTATATATTTGTTCTCCAATACTCTCTTTAACAATTGTTCTCATTTTTCTCCTACAATCTTTTATCTGATATATTTGATATTATATTTTACTACTTATAAAGAAAGTATGTCAAACCATATTAAAATAAAAAGCCTTTTCTCACTTACAAAATTACTTAACAATTACTAAATGATAAACTGAAAGAGGAGGTACTTTCAATTCAAAAGTATTATTTTGAATATCTATTTTTCCCTTCTCTCTTATAGTAGGCGATTTGTAATCAAATGCATAAATTGTCCCTGAGCTATAAGTACTATCACTTTGAATATTTATTTGAGCAATACCTTCTTTATCCCAAGATCTATTTATAATGATAAGATGCAATTTAGAATCATCACTTCCCTGAATAGAGGCATAAACAGGCATATTTTCTACGTTAGAGGTTTCTGCACTTACAGCAGTATCTCCATACTTAGAGCCATTTCCATCATAATCTAAGTAAATATTATAAGCAGAAGCTGCATAACTTCCAGAATCTCCCCAACGAGTAGCAAGATATACTCCATATTTTCCAAATATTCCTAATACATCTACAAGAGCAATTCCTCCTGAGATATGATCCTTTGCTCCATAATCAAACTCTGTGATAGCAAGCTTTGTGCCAGGATAATATATATCAATATCATTTTTTATAGTAGGAAGAATAGGCAAAAAGTTAGGGAACCATTGATTTATCCAACTATTCTCTCCTGCTGTAATCTTCCCTTGTGCAGAAGTTTTATAAGTAGGATCCCAAAGAGTCCTTGGGGCTTGCATCCTTGCAATACTTATATCCTTACCGGTAATATCTCCTTCATTGGAGCATATTCTTACTCCTGAAGAAGAGGATGCTTCAGGATACCAGTGGACAGAAAGCACATCAAGAAGTCTTTTACCCTCCTGATCAGATGCTTCCTTCATCTTTTCAAGATACCAGCTAATAAACCATTTGTGACTCCCCTTTTTAGTTGACCAGTCAGGTGCTTCTTGAAGATCTAAAAATCCTTTAAAACCATAGGATTCATCTCCAAAAACTTCTGCATTAGGATCCATCTCTTTTATTACCTTAGCAAGTTCTACAGATTTATTTAGAAGTTCTTCACAGGTAAGCTTCTTAGGATGAATCCTTGGATGAGTGTTTGGCCAAAGCTCTGGCTCATTATCCAAAAGATATCCTTTTATCCCAGTATCAGAAGTAGAGAGTCCATATTTGTTTATAAGATAATTTAAAAGTTCGTCCATATAAACATAGTTATCATTGATATCAGGACTCGTAGAAAAAGGTTGTCCTTTTTTAAATTTTACCTCAGCCCAACGAGGAGATGGAGCAGTCTCACTTTCACTCACTTCTCCATTAGCATCTTTTGCCACATATCCTGCCATCTGAAGGGTTATAGCACTATAAGCTCCCATTTGAAGAGATTGATCATGAAATTTTGTAAGCACAATAGCAGGAATAGAATACTGATCTTGGGGAATACCCATATACCAAGGGAGAAAGTAATCACTAGAATGCTTCCAATCAGATCCTGCATTAGAGTAATTTGTTTCCCAATTATATCCTGTTAATCTATTCCCTCCAGTTCTTCTTGCAGTAGATTTTACTCCATCTATATCCTGATTTACCCCATAAATATATGGACTTATTGAGGTTCTTCCAGAATTTGTATCTATATTGATACTCACATTAAAACTTCCTGAAGGTATAATTTCACCTTCATTTTCAACCTTCGCACACCCTGAGACAAAAATAAGAAGAAACAGAATTAATATACCCTTTAAAAAATCCAAAAGACTCGCCTCCCCCAAATATTTTAATAGAAATATATACTAATTAACATACAGTATATTATTTTATCATGAAATTAGAGAAATTCCATCTGAAAAAACCTAAATAGCCTGTAAATCGTAACCTTACTTAAGATTAAAAAGATCTTTAAGCTATATAATTGTTAAATACATACTCTTACTGTAGAATATTAGAAGAAGGACATAAATTAGGAGGCTAATATTGTGAAAAATAATCTTTGGGCAATAATCATAGGTTTATGTCTCATCATCAGTGCCTTTATTGTTTCTAACACCTTTTATAGCATAAAAGCTTTGGATAATACCCTCAGTGTAACAGGATCAGCGAGGATAAAAGTAAATTCTGATATTGTAAGATGGATTGGGACATTTAGTAGAACTGTCCCTGAAGAGGATCTTAAAAATGGATATAGAAAGATGAGTAATGACTTGAATTTAGTTTTAGAATTCTATAAAAAGAATGGCATTGACACGAAAGATCTTATAATCTCTCCTGTTTCTGTAGAACAGCCATGGTTCTATAGTGATCGGCAAGTTCCCAAAGAGTGTATCTTAAGGCAGACTGTAGAGATTCAGTCACATGATCTTGAAAAGATCACTACCTTAGCCAAAAATTTCCAAGAATTACTCGATAAAGGAGTTAATTTCTCCACCCAATCTTTAGAATATTATTACTCTAAACTACCAGACTTGAGAGTCGATTTACTTACAGAGGCTATGAATGATGCCAAGGCAAGGGCAGAAAAAATAGCCCAAAGTTCAGGGCAGAAGGTTGGTAGTCTAAAGTCTGCCAGTATGGGTGTAGTTCAGGTTCTTGCTCCAAATTCAACAGAAGTGACTGATTATGGGAGTTATAATACTGTAACCATAGATAAAGAGGTAATGGTAACTGTAAGAGCTACATTTTTATTAAAATAAATTGTGGGAAAGGAAATCTGATTGGCCTGACTTTGATGCTGCATATTCCGTACAGCAGACTACTGATGGAGGATATATTGTTGCAGGTACAATGAGGTATGGTAATGGAATGGATGTTTATATATTAAAGTTTGACAAAGATGGAAACCTTTAGAAAAGGCTGGAATTGGGAAGAGATAAAAGAAGATAAATGGAATACACCTGCTGAAGAGGTGTATTACTTAGCTCATAGATGGAAGAGCCTTAATAAGCTAAGATTTTTAGATTTGGGATGTGGCAAGGGAAGAAACTCCATATTCTTTGCAAAAGAAGGTTTTAAGGTAAATGCCTTTGATATATCTGAAAGCGGAATACTTATACTAAGGGAAAGGGCAAAAGAAGAGAATTTAGACATTGAAACATCTATAGGAGATATGCACTCTCTCCCTTACAAAGAAGAATCCTTTGACGCTATTTTAGGCTATCACGTAATCTATCACACAAATAAAGAGGGACTACAAAAGGTAATATCAGAAATTAGAAGAGTTTTAGCAAAAGATGGAGAGATTTTTGTAACCTTTAATTCAAAATCTGCCCCAAGCTATAAAAATCCTAATAATATAGTTCTTGAAGATGGTACTGTAATAAAAGAAGAAGGTATTGAAACAGGGATTCCTCACTATTTTGTGGATAAAGAAGAGGTTCTTGAATTTATGAAAGACTTTGAAATCATAAATATGAAGTATGTAGAGGAAATTATCCCAGGAAGAGGATGTAAATATTACGTTTTAGCAAAGAAGAAATAAGTAAAATAAAGGAGCCTCCCTAAAAGGGAGGCTCCCCTCACTTTATCTTTTTATGCCGCTTTTTTGGGAAAATATTAAGAAACATGATATAAATTTATTAGTTTAATAAGGAGAAAGGGAATGATAAAAAGTTTAGAAATTGAGAATTTTAAATCAATAAAACACTTAAAATTAGACTCAAGCCTATTTTTAAACCTTGATAGATATATAAATATAAAATGATCTTAGTAGAATGTAATCCTGACGAAGCTTTAGTAAATTTCTTGGGAATAAAAAGGGAAGAAATCATTCATGAAAATGGAAAATCAGGAATTTGCAAGAAATTAAAATCAAAGGAAAACATTAAGGGATTAGTTGATGAAGATCCTCTTAGCCCTCAACCAAAATATATTGAAGGATTATTAGTAGAACTTAAAGGTAAAAGTCAAAAGTTGGAGACTTTGGAAAGATTTATAAAATATGATAGGAAATAATTCAGATGGTTAAGATTATTAAGATAAGAAAGAGAACCTCTAAAATTACACTGATAGTAATAGTTATAATCTTAGTAGTGTTCCTTGGAACTAACCTTTTATTACCCCATGTTAAAGAATTGGCTTTCCACCGCCTGATTAATAATCAAGGTCAAACTATTTATCTTCTTGGAACTCTACATAAAACCCACCTAAATTTTCAATGGTATTCTCTTAAGCATATTCAAGCCCTTATCAAAAATCTAAATCCAGACCTCTTGTTGGTAGAAAGTAAACCCGAAGAGTTAGCAAGAGGGAACTGGGGAGATGGACCTACAGAAATGCCTTTTGCATCTCTTACTGCACAGTCCTTAGGAATTGAAGTTCAAGGTATGGACTGGTGGACTAAAGAAGGTAACGATTCTGAAGAACGTGAAGAAAAAATGGCAAAAAATATTCTTGCAGCAGTACCAGGGCATCGGGTAGTACTTATTCTGACAGGATGGTCGCATGTAAAAGGATTTTTACAATACTTGGAAAAAGCAGGTTATACTGTTACTAAATTCCCATCTGCTGAGAAAGAGAAGTTATTTGATACATCCAATATAAAATTTGTTTTTCCACCGGGAATGGCATACTATATTCAAAAACGTATAGATATAGACAGTGCGGCTCTTCGTTCTGAAAAAGATAAAAAATGGGCATCCACCTTGGAGAGCGGAATCCAATTAAGACAGAGATTGATACAAATCATTGAACAAGTTGGAGAAGGATCACTATAACATAAATTACATAAACTCTTTTACAACTTTTTCAAAGATCTCTTTTGGATCCCTCTTCTTC
>DAOSUP010000022.1:0-21308 GCA_035378845.1 Dictyoglomaceae bacterium | reverse complement strand
TATACACATAAAGGAAAGTAAATGGCAACAAATAAAATAAGCTATCATATTACATCTATAGTATTTTCCCTCCCTTTTTGTTTATAATTAAGAAGTAAGAAAAATATAATAAGGGGGGACTTTTTATGAGTAGAGGACTAAGAAACCTTGCATTAGTTCTCATCGTTTTAATTATGGTTTTTCTTAATGCAGATCAATTGGTTATGTCACCTTTTATGGACCAAATTATGAAAGAGTACAATGTAAATTTTAACGATCTGGGAATGCTTGGACTTGTTTTTACCATATTTGGAGCTTGCATCTCTCTCTTTTGGGGATATTTTGGAGATAAGGTAAATAGGAAAACTCTTTTTGTCCTTGGAGTTCTTGTTGGAGAGATCCCCTGTTTTCTTACAGCTTTTGCAAGAACCTGGACTCAGTTTTTTATCCTCAGAGTCCTTACAGGAATTGGAATTGGAGTAGTATTCCCTCTTGCTTTTTCTATTGTTAGTGATCTTTTTCCAGAAGAGGAAAGAGGAAAAGCGGCATCTATTGTAGCCTCCTCTTTATCCTTAGGAGTACTTGCTGGAGTTATTGTGGCAAGTACTGTTTATCAATCCACAATGAATTTTAGATTACCTTTTATAGTAGTATCAGCCCCTGATTGGTTTCTTGCCTTAGCATATCTCTTTTTTATTCCCGATATAAAAAGAGGATCTGCTGAAAAGGGAATTGATGAACTTATAAAAGCAGGTTATGTATATCCAAGAACAATAAATATAAAAGATTATGTCAATCTTGTGAAGATAAAAACAAATCTTTTTCTCTTCTTACAAGGAATTGCAGGAACTATACCATGGGGAGCAATCCCTTACTTCCTTATTGCTTTTCTTGTGGGGAAGAGAGGACTTTCTCAGGGTGAGGCAACAATCATTTATGCCCTCTTTGGAATAGGGAATCTTCTTGGAGTCCTTGCGGGAGGCTTTTTAGGTGGAGCTTTGTATAAAAGGAAGCCCAGATATACTCCTCTTTTCTGTGCTATAACTACAATAATTGGAGCTGCTCTTGCATATGCTCTTTTTGCATGGATTCCTACAAAATCTTTTACCCTTTTTGCTTCCATAGGTACCCTTGCAAGTTTCTTTGCTTCTTTAACAGGACCTAATGTAAAAATGATGCTTATGAATGTAAACGTACCTGAAAATAGATCCTCTATATTCTCCATATTTAATCTTACTGATTCCATAGGGACAGGTATTGGAAGGTATATTGGTGGGATTCTTGCCAATGTAAATCTTGTGGTACCTCCAGAACAGGCAATTGATATAATAAAATACTCAAGACTTGATTACTCCCTTGCTGTCTCCTCTCTCTTTTGGTATCCTTGTGGAATTTTGCTCTTTGTCCTTGTCTTCCTCTTTGAAAAGGATATAAAAAGATTATATGAGAAACTTAATGAATTAAAAGAGATGATGATAGGAGAGAGGGAAAATCCGTAGGACATACTTTAGCTATTTGTCATATAGCTTATCATTTTTTTGAGAAGTAATATATCTCTAAAGTACAGGTAGATGGAAGAGAACTTATAATCTTAATAAGTAAGAGTTCTCTTTTAGCCAGTCTTTTTGCTTTTCATAATCTGGCATAAGCAATTTAACCTTATTCCAGAAAGATTTTGAATGGTTTTTCTCTTCCAAATGAACAAGCTCATGAACCACAACAAAATCTATCACACGTAAAGGAGCCATAATAAGACGCCATGAAAAACTTAAATTATTTTTTGGAGAACAAGAACCCCAGCTTCAAGCTCCCTTTCCATAAATGTGATAAGCAAGCTCCATCAACTTTTGTGCTATCTCATTTCTCTTAGCAAATACATGATCAATTCTTTATGTCTGATAAATGTCCGAAATATGTCCGAAATGTCCAATAAATGTCTATTTTGACAATTCATATTTTCTACCCTTTTTATCTCCAATTTGACGAAGTATAGACTTATTGACTAATTCCTGCAAATCTCGGTAAAGTGTTTTTTCAGAAACATTAGGTGAAAGCTCTTTAAAATCGGCAAGGGTTATCCTTCCTTTTTCCTTTACATACATCACTGCTTTGATCTGCATTTCATTAAGTCCAAGTTTTGTAAGATTTTCAGGATTATAAAAGTCTTTCCTTATGAGTTTATTATATATTTTACTGCCTAAGATAAATTTAGGCAAAATACATAACAAAATCCCTACCCATTAATAACAAAATGAGTAGGGATTTCTCTGATATTTTCTTACAATATATATACTTGAGCTTTTCCTCTTACCCTTCTAAAATTAACACCTCTCTTGGATGGATTTCAATATTTCCTTCATACTCTTTCCCTGTAAGAAGATCTTTTTTCTTTGTCCCTATATCTACAGTCTTAATTTCTTCTGAGTGATTAAGGACAAAGGTAAAAACTTTTCCACTCTTTACTCTTTGGGTGATTTCAACGCCATAGGGGACATCTTTAAATAAAGGTTTTATATTATGGACTTTAGAGATATATTGTACAAAATCTTTTAGAAATTCTTGAGATGCAAAAGTTCCCACATAGTAAGCATAGCCATTGCCATATTTATTTACTGTAACACAAGGAGTTCCCTTATAGTAGTCTTTTTTGTAGAATCCTATAGCTTTTGCCGAATCTTTTTCAAGATGAATTACATCAAATGTAATATTACTTTCATAACTTCCCTTAGGAAATTCTTTTTTAAATTCTTCATTTATAACAATTTCATTCTTAATTTCTGGTGGAAGGGCATCAAACTCCTCTACCCATATGCCTAAGAGATCTTTTAGAAGTCCTGGATATCCTCCTAAGATTACCAGATCATTTTCATCTACAATGCCACTTAATGTGGTAGTGACAAAAACTCCGCCATCTTTTACATAATCCTTTATTTTATTTGCTACTTCTTCTTTAGTCATATATAAAAGAGGTGCTACAATCAACTTATATTTTTTAAAATCATCTTCTACTCCAATGACATCTACCCCTAATTGATTTTCAAATAGAGTTCTGTAATAATTTTCTACTCCTTTTACATAGTTTATTGCTATGCTTGGACCTTGAGCATTTTCAAGAGCCCACCAGTTTTCCCAGTCAAAAAGTACTGCTACTTGAGATTTTAGGGTTCCGTCAAGGACACTATCTCCTAACTTTTTCAATTCTTCTCCAAGTTCTTTTATTTCCTTGAAGGATCTTGTGTTTTCATGTCCTGCATGGGAGATTACTGCACCATGGAATTTTTCTGGTCCACCTTTGGACTGTCTAAGCTGGAAAAACATTACAGTATCTGCTCCATGGGCTACTGCTTGGTAGCTTTGAAGTCTCATAACTTTTGGTCTCTTTATATAAGAATAGGGGTGCCAATTGGTTTGGGTTGGTGTTTGCTCCATAAGCATGAATGGTTTACCTTGTTTAATCCCTCTCATGAGATCATGCTTAAAAGCAACAGATATGTAGTCTTCATCATAGGTTGGGTAACTATCCCAGGAAACCACATCCATATATTTAGCCCACTCAAAATAATTTAGAGGTTTAAAAGCGCCCATAAGATTTGTAGTTACTGGGATATTAGGATTATACTTCTTTATAGCTTCATATTCTGCTTTGTAGCAATCAAGGATACTTTCAGACATAAATCTATAGTAATCAAGGACCATGCCTTGAGCTGCTGTTTGAAGTCTTCCTGTCATCCAATGATAGAACATGACATTTCTTAAGGTTGGAGTTGAAATCTCATCCCAATCATCATAGGTTTGTCCCCAAAAAGCAGTATACCATCTTTTATTTAGCTCTTCTAATGTCTTATATTTCTTTTTAAGCCATTCTCTAAATGCTTTGGCACAATTATCACAATAACAATAATTACCATACTCATTTGCAATGTGCCAGATTAATACTGCAGGATGGTGGGCATATCTTTCTGCAAGTTTCTCCACAAGTTTTACAGCAAAATTCCTATATACTTTACTATTAGGGCAGAAATTTACTCTTCCACCATGACCTTTTTTGAGTCCATTTATATCCACAGGAAGGACTTCTGGATATTTTACAGACATCCAATGAGGCTGAGAGGCTGTAGATGTAGCAAGGCATACATAAATTCCATTTTTCCAGAGATTCTCAATGATCTCATCAAGCATTGAAAAATTATAGATATCTTCTGCAGGCTGAATTAAAGACCATGAAAATACATTTACTGTAGCCACGTTGATATTGGCAAGCTTAAAAAGTCTTGCATCTTCCTTCCATACCTCTTTTTCCCACTGTTCAGGATTGTAATCTCCACCATACCAAATGTAAGGAAGCCTTGGGTTTATCATTTTTCAACCTCCCTTTTTAATTTTTGGTCTATTCTTTAAATCTTATCACATTATTTTAGCATGCTATTCTGACAAAAAGTTTTATGAAATTTACTTTTAATTTTTCAATTTTTTTCATTGACAATTTCATAAATATTATATATAATTTTTGCAAAGATTTATAGAGGGGTAGAATTATGCCGAGAAAAAAGAAAAAGGTAACTATAAAGAACATAGCGGAAAAGGCGGGGGTTTCTATAGGGACTGTTTCAAGGGTGATGAATAAGGCAGATAATGTTAATGAGGAATTAAAAGAAAAAGTATTAAAAACCGCAATTAGTTTAGGATATGAATTTGAACTCAAGAAAAAAGGTGTTTTAGGGACCGTTGGATTTGTAATCCGGGAGCTTGAGAATGATCCTACCCAAAATGTTTATTTTTCAAAGATTTTAAGAGGTGCCCAAAAAAGAGTTGAAGAATTAGGAGGAAAATTAGTCTATACTGTTGTTCCTAACACTGATGATGAGATTCCTGAAGTTGTTTTTAAGATTAAGAATCTTGGAGTAGACGCTTTATTACTAGTAAACCTTTCCAATCAAAAATTAGTTGAAGAGATTTTGAAATTTTCTATCCCATCGGTAATAATGGAAGATTATTTCCCAGATTTAGAAGTGGATTCCATAAGTACAGATGGTTTTGAGGGGGCAGTTAAGGTAGCGAAATTCCTTTCTCAGAAACATGATAAGATTGCCTTTATAGATGGTCCTCAAAATCAGTATGATGTGATACAAAGAGCAGCTGGATTTTATTATGCTTTATACAAATTAGGAAAGCCACTAAATCCTGACCTTGTGGCGTATAGTGACCTTCTTCCTGAAGGTGGTTATAGGGCTATGATGGAGCTTCTCAAAAGGGGTAAAAAGTTCACTGCTGTTTATTGCACCAATGATAACTCGGCTATAGGAGCTATGAGAGCAATAAAAGAGAAGGGGCTAAAAATTCCTGAAGATATTTCTGTTGTTGGCAACGATGATATTGACATGGCAAGTCTTTTAGATCCCCCTCTTACTACAATGAAAGTTTTTAGAGAAACCTTAGGAAGGGTTGCTGTAGATCACCTTTATCAGAAAATTCAGATGCCCTATGGGCCTATTTTAAAGATTGTTATTCCTGAGGAGTTAATTGTACGAAAAAGTACTATTTAAAAAAGTACTATTTAATGGGGAGGTGATCAAAGAGAAGATGAAAAGGATTCCACCTATTAGCTACGAACTATATACCTATGAAACAATTAATGCATTAATGTTAGTAATGCCAGATGTATATAACAATAAGGTATCCTTCTCCTATCTTAATAATTGGGGGTAATAAGGATGAAAAAATTTCTATTTCTTCTTGTGGTAGGAATGGTGTTAAGCATGTGTCTTGGAATGGCAGATACTGGAGATCTCTCAAATAAATTTATAGTAGGAGATTTAGTACCACAAGCTCCTGAACTTGCAAAAAGAGGAGCATATTCTGTAGGAGTAAAGACTCTGACTTTTGTTAATAAAAACCAATTAGATGTAGTGCGTATAAGCGCTGATAATCCTAATCCTTTATATGATAGGGAATTAACTGTGGAAGTTTGGTATCCTGCTAAACTGCATGAGGGAGAAAAAGAGATTACTAAATATGTTATATATTTTAAGAAAGATGCTAATTCTAAAGCATATCCTTTAGAAATCTTAGGTAGAGCAGTTCGGGATGCCTCACCACTAAAAGAAAAGACGCCTTATCCTTTAGTTATTATCTCTCATGGATATACAGGATCAAGATATATTATGAGTTATTTAGCTGAAAACTTGGCTTCTAAAGGGTATGTTGTAATAAGTATTGACCATACCGAATCTACTTATAATGATGTGGGTCCATTTTCAAGCACTTTGATAAATAGATCTTTAGATCAAATATTTGTAATAGATTCTTTAGAAAAACTGGTGAAAGAAGACTCCTTCTGGAAAGATTTATATGATCCTAATAATGTTGGATTGATTGGTTATTCTATGGGAGGTTATGGTGCTTTAAGAACCATAGGAGCAGGATATTCCTCTATTTTATTAAGATTTACTAATGGCGTTGGTGATTTTGTACTTGAAGAGAAAACCTTGCGAGGTGATCCCAGAGTAAAGGCATGTGTACTTTTTGCTCCATGGGGAGGAGAATTTGGATTTTGGACGAAAACTGCTTTAGCTAAAATTACAATTCCAACTTTTTGGGTAGCAGGTACTCATGACGATGTTGCTGGTTTTGATAGTATAGTAAAACTTTTTGAATCAACAGTAAATTCACCAAGATATTTTCTTATTTACGAAAATGCTCGCCATAATATTGCACCTAATCCACCTTTTGAGGAAGCAAAAACCGCAGATGATTATCTAAGATGGGGAGAACCTATCTGGAATGAAAGAATGATAAATAATATTAATCAGCATTTTGCAACTGCCTTTTTGGGACTTTATCTTAAAAAAGATAAAAATCTTGAAAAATACATAAATGTAAAGGTTGAAGAGGCTTCGCAAGGTGTATATGCTTTGGATTCCGATGGAAATCCTAAACCAGAGCATACTTATTGGCCTGGCTTTGCACCAAGGACTGCTCTTGGATTAAAACTTCTAAAAAGATTTTAGGAAATGGGGGGGTGATTAAAGAGAAAATGAAAAAGAGTGTATCCTGTGGTACCGATTATTCTTTCAAAATTAGAAAGGGGGAACTTAAATGAAAAGACTGTTTAAGATTTTATTATTATCGTTATTTGTGCTTTCTTTAATGACAATTGGAGGAATATATGCAGCAGGTGAAAAAGGAAAGATTACAATATGGGCATGGGATCCTAACTTTAATATTCCTATAATGCAAGAGGCAGCTAATAGATATAAGAAGATTAATCCCAATGTGGAGTTTGAGATAGTCAGTATGGCAAAAGCAGATGTGGAGCAAAAGCTCAATACAGTTCTTGCGTCAGGAGTTAAGACAGGACTTCCCGAGATAGTTTTAATAGAGGACTACAATGCTCAAAAATACTTAACATCATATCCAGGGGCATTTGCAGATCTAACGAAGCAATTTAACTATAAAGAATTTGCCAGCTATAAAGTGAAACTAATGACTGTAAACGGGAAAGTATATGGAGTGCCATTTGATTCGGGAGTAACAGGATGGTTTTATAGAAGGGATTATTTTGAGAAAGCAGGGATAAGACCTACGCAACTACTCAGTATAACATGGGATAAATATATAGAGATAGGGAAAACCATAAAGCAGAAGACTGGGAAATACATGACAGCTGGTGATCCATATGATGGAGGATTAATGAGGATAGTATTAAACTCCACAGGTAGCTGGTATTTTGATAAGAATGGAAAAATAAATATAGCGAATAATGAGACATTAAGAGAAGCGATGAAATTATACAAAGAGTTAAAAGATTCAGGGATTAGTAAAGAGACAAGTGGATGGAATGAATGGGTAGCGGCATTTAATAGAGGAGATATAGCATCAGTAATAACAGGGGTATGGATTATAGGATCAATAAAAGCAGAACCCAGTCAAAGTGGTAAATGGGGAGTTCTTCCAATCCCAAGATTAAACATGAAAGGGGCAGTAAATGCATCTAACCTTGGTGGTTCCAGCTGGTATGTACTTCAGAACTCTCAGAATAGAGACGTAGCCATAGACTTTTTGAAGCAGATATATGCAAAGGATGTAGATTTCTATCAGAAGATACTAATAGAGAGAGGAGCTGTAGGTACATGGCTTCCAGCCCAAAAAGGTTCAGCGTATACAGCCAGTGATCCATTCTTTGGTGGACAAAAGATATTTGTAGACTTTTCAAAGTGGATGCAAAGGATTCCACCTATAAATTATGGATTATACACCTATGAAGCAGATAGTGCATTAATGGCAGTAATGCCAGATGTATATAACAATAAGTTATCCATAGATGCGGCATTAAAGAGAGCAGAGGATCAGTTAAAGAATCAGATAGGACAATAAATAAAAAGATGGGGGAAGGACTTCCTTCCCCCATCTTAAATAATAGGGGGTAATAAGGATGAAAAGTCTGTCTTATAAAAGATATCTGGATTTATGGGGATGGTTCTTTATAGTATTTGCCCTAATAGGAATTGTTCTATTCCTTTTTTACCCAATAATTTATTCTCTTTATCTTTCTACCTTTACTACAAAAGGAATAATTCAAGAATTTGTAGGATTAGGTAATTACGTAAGGCTTTTAAAGGATAATCTATTCGTTTTAGCCTTAAAGAACATATTAATAATTCTAATAATTCAAGTCCCAATAATGCTTTCATTAGCTTTAATATTAGCTGTTATTTTGAATGATAGAAGAATAAAATTCAAAGGTTTTTTTAGAACCGCTATTTTCCTTCCTGCAGTGACTTCCTTAGTAGCATATACGGTGCTTTTTAAAATGATGTTTACTACTGATGGACTGATAAATCAAATTTTAATGTCTCTGAACTTAATAAAAGAACCTGTTAGATGGCTCTTAGATCCTTTCTGGGCAAAGGTAACTCTTATCTTTGCATTAACTTGGAGATGGACAGGATACAATATGATCTTCTACTTATCTGGTTTACAAAATATTCCTTCAGAAATCTATGAGGCTGCTGAAATTGATGGAGCAAGTAGGACTACACAATTTTTCAAGATAACAATTCCCTTATTAAAACCAATAATTATCTTTACTTCTATCATGTCCACTATAGGCACTTTGCAGCTATTTGATGAACCCATAAACTTAGCTGCAGGTGTAGTAACAGGTTCCAGTATTGGACCTGGAAATTCTTTGCTAACGCCTTCTGTTTATATCTATAATATCTGCTTTAAATATGTTCCTAACTTTGGTTATGCCTCAGCTATATCTTACGTAATAGTGTTAATTGTGGCTATCCTTTCTATTATCCAATTTAGAGTGGCAGGTGAAAGACAATGAAAAATAAGAGAAGTTTTACACACTTTTTTATTTATTTATTTTTGATCCTTATTTCTTTCATCTCTATATTTCCTTTTTTCTGGATGATTGTAGGTGCTACTAATAAATCTGTTGATATACTTAAGGGGAAATTATTTTTTGGGACTGCGCTTATAGAAAATTTAAAGAATTTATTTGCTAATTACTCCGTGGGTAATATATTAATTAATTCATTTAAGATATCTCTAATTACAGTCGTTGGATCCGTTTTAATTTCTTCTTTGGCAGCATATGGTTTTGAATTTTATCCTGCAAGATCCAGAGAAAGGATATATTCTTTCTTCTTAGGTACTATGATGATTCCATTTGCTGCTTTAATGGTACCACTCTTTAGATTAATGAACTCTTTTCAACTATTAGATTCCCATTGGGGCGTTATCTTACCTATGATTCCATCGGTTTTTTTAATCTTCTTCTTTAGACAGAATTTCAAGTCATATCCTAAGGAAATTATTATGGCTGCAAGGGTGGACGGTGCAAGTGAGTTCAAGATATTCTTCTCTATAGTTTTCCCCTCTATGATATCTACTTATGCAGCAGCTGCTATATATGCTTTCATGACCAGTTGGAATTCCTATATGTGGCCATTAGTCGTTTTACAAAGTGAGAATAAGAAGACTATGACTTTGCTTGTATCTACTCTTGCATCTGGTTATACTCCTGATTTCGGGGTCATAATGGTTAGTGTAGTTATAGCTACCTTGCCTATGCTTATAGTATTCTTCAGCTTGCAAAGATATTTTGTGCAAGGTATTCTTGGTTCAGTGAAACAATAAATAAAAATCTATATTTAGTTTTAAAGGTCTTTCTCTATCTATGACCTTTAGAAACATATATAGTTAAGGAAGACCGAATGCAAGAGGCTATAGTGATGATATGAGTTTGTTTCCTTGTATAAATTATGATGGCTGGGTAAAATTAATAGAGGAGAATGAGCAGATAGTCTCTTAAGGAGGTCAGAGATGGAGAAATTTGATGTCATCTTTTTGGGAGCAGGATCTGGAGGATATGTGGGAGCTATAAGATCTGCAGATCTTGGTAAGAAGGTTTGTATTATTGAAGAAAGAGATTTAGGAGGCACATGTCTTAATAGGGGTTGTATTCCTACAAAAGCCCTTTTAAAGAGTGCAGATGTTTATAATACTATTAAAGAGGCAAAAGTTTTTGGTATAAATGTGGATTCTTTTAGCTATGATCCTGCTGGTATCTTTAACTGGAAAGAGAATGTGATTAAGAGACTGGTTTCTGGTATAGAGTTTCTTTTGAAGTCAAGAAGAGTTGTAATTATTAAAGGAAGAGGAAAGATTATTGATAATGAAACTTTAGAGGTAGAGACACCTCAGGGGAAAGAGATAGTAAAAGGCGAAAATATTGTTATTGCTACTGGTTCAGAGCCTGCAAGGATTCCAGCTTTTAAAATAGATGGTATTAATGTGCTTACCTCTGATGATGCATTGAATCTTAGAGAGATACCAAAGGATATATTAATTGTTGGAGCAGGTGCTATAGGTATTGAGTTTGCTACTTTCTATAGTGCTTTTGGTTCAAAGGTTACTATTGTAGAGATGATGCCTCAAGTTGTGCCTACACTGAGGGATAAAAAGATTGCAAGTCTTATCCAGAAAATTCTTTCAAAGGAAGGTATAGATGTGAAGGTTGGAGCAAAAATAGAAAGTATTGATGTCAAAGATGGCAAAGTTTACTCTACTTTATCCACAGGTGAGATCTTAGAGAGTGAAAAGGTGCTTGTTTCCATTGGAAGAAAATTAAATTCAGATAATATAGGTCTTGAAAATATAGGGGTAGAAACTGACAAGGGAAGAATAGTTGTAGATGAATATTTAAGAACAAATGTGAGAAATATATATGCTATTGGAGATGTAATAGGAGGGCTTCTTCTTGCTCATAAAGCTATGAAAGAAGGAGAAGTAGTAGCAGAGACCATAGCAGGAGATGAGAAAAAGATGGATTACAGAGTATTACCCTGGGCAATATTTTCTTCTCCTGAAATTGCTGTTGTGGGACTTACCGAAGAAGAAGCAAAGGAGCAAGGGATAGATGTAGTTACAGGAGAAGTTCCCTTTACAGCAAACGGGAAGGCAGTATCTATGAATGCCACTGACGGACTTGTAAAGGTTGTAGCAAGGAAGGAAGATAATGTAATTGTAGGAGCGCAGATTGTAGGTCCTGAGGCATCAATTATGATTTCCGAGCTTTCCCTTGCTATCAAGAAAAATCTTACCCTTAATGATATCTCAGATACCATTCATACACATCCTACTTTACCAGAAACTACAGCAGAAGCTGTAAAAGTACCCCTGGGCAGTGTAGTGCATATAGTAAAAAGGTAAAGGTGGGGAGAGTTTTTATTTTCCCACCTTTATCTCTGGTTTTAGTCCTCCCATCTCAATCCTTTTAATCCTTTCCTTTTCTAAATATGGGGTAAATACAAAGAGTCTTCTTTTCTCTAAATCCACATTTTGAATGATCCCTAAACCAAGAAGATGTTCTTTATCATCCAAAAGTCCCACAAGATTTCCCTCATAGGAATTTTTCTGAAAGTCTATATATTTATCAATAGAATATAAAGTGAATAGGGGAATGTCTAAAACTTTTCCATTTTTAAAGTAGTTTTGAAATCTTCTTTCTCTAAATTCTTTTCTCTCTTCTGGGCTTCTGTCTCTTGCTAAAGGACTTCTGGGAATCTTATATACATTTTTTGAAAATCTTCCTACAATCCGTAGAAGAGAGTCCAGCTCATCTCCTATGTATATTCCTACAATATGGTCGGGAGCTACGATAGAAATCTTGTGGTATTTTAAGATTCTTCCTAATCGTCCCCTTATAAGACCACAGGTATTAATGATGATAAGATCTGAAAATGCTGTAGCCTTATCAAGAAGTTTTCTTACTCCTACGATTATTTGTAAAAATTTTCCTACAGGGTTAATCTCACCTACAAAATACCAATCTTCTATGGAAAGATCATCTGAAAAGGTTTCTTTTTGAGGAAAGCTTAAAGAGATGGTACCTGGTACACCAATATCTGCCTGTCCTAAGTCTGCATTAATGATTGCTACTTTTAATCCATCTTTTATTCCTTCTTTAGCAAGATATTTTACAAAGGTGCTTTTTCCTGCATCGGGCAGTCCTAAAACTATAACAGTTCCTTTTTGGGATAAAATACTTTCAGCCGTTTTTTCCCAAGGGACAGAGATATCTAACATTAGAATTCTGTAATTTTGGGCACATTATTAAAAAGCTCTTCAAGTCCATAAAACTCCCTTGCTCTTGGGGAAAATACATGTATTATTACATCGTTGTAGTCAAGTATAGTCCAACCTGTACCTTCTCTTCCTTCTATTCCCCGGGGTATATAGCCTAACTTTTCCATCTCTTCTTCAATATTTCTTTGAATTGCTTTTCTTTGAACAGGAGTCATACCTGTACATATAATGATGAAATCTGTAATCCCTGAAATCTTTGTTACATCAATGATCACTACATTTTCTGCCTTTTTATCAGAAGCCATCTTAGCAATCAGTAAGGCTTTCTCTTTACTTTCCAATAACTTCATCACTCCTCCTTTCGCTCAGAAAGTTTAAAATTCTCATTTACTAATGCTCTTATTTTAATTTCGTCAGGGATGACATAACTTATTCCATCTATAGTCTCTGGGGTACCTGGTAAAACCATGGTATTTATGTCATCTTCTGTGATATTCAAAAATTTTGAGCCAATAAAGACACCCTCTAATAGAGAAACATTGGTTTCTAAAGTAGAGCCTGCCAAAGATACATATTGAGGAAGATTTAAGAGAGTTACTTTTTCTTTTACCTGTTTAAATAAAGCTTTTAAAAATTTTTGTTGTCTTTCTATTCTTGAAAGATCTCCCATAATATCATGTCTAAATCGCACATATCCAAGAGCTTCTTTCCCATTAAGATGATGTACTCCAGGACTTAAATCAACTAAGAATTTATCAGTTTTATCTCTATAGTACATTCTCTTTTCCACCTCAATATCTACACCACCTAAACCATCTATTAGCTTCTCAAAATCCTGAAAATTTACCTTTGCATAATAGTGTATAGGTATACCTAAGAAATCTTCAATAGTCTTGAGAGATAGATTTACTCCTCCATATGCATAGGCATGATTTATCTTGTTATAACCTTTGCCAGGTATTAAAACGCGGGTATCTCTTGGAATAGACAGAATGTTCACTTTTTTATTTACTAAATCTAAGGAGACAATTATAATAGCATCAGACCTTCCTGGATCATCTTTTCTTTCATCTACTCCAAGAAGTGCTATATTTATCTTCTGGACCTTATCAAAGGCTACATCCAGAAGCTCTATCTTTTCTAAGGATGGATAATCTTTACTGGAAGTAAAGTTATAGCTATCCTGAATGTAAATATATCCACCTACGCCAACTGCCACGATTACTATAAATAATATTAGGACTCCTAATATTATTAATTTCCACCTTTTCATATCTCCTCTCCTCTTACTTTAGTTTTAGTCTTTACATTTAAGAACATTCTTTTTTATTATACAATAAAAGAAGCTCCTCAGTTTTGAGGAGCTTCTTCATATTATTAAGTATCTTAAGCTCTATATTTCATAAATTAGATTCGGTTTCTTCTTTCTCTTGGTCTATCATCTCTTGGTCTTTCTTCTCTCGCTTTTGCTTCATTAACAATGATTTTCCTTCCCTTTAACTCACTATTGTTAAGGTCAGTGATCATTTTCTGGGCTGCTGCATCATCTACTTCTACAAATCCAAATCCCTTGGATCTTCCTGTATTTCTGTCAGAGATAATTCTTACAGAATATACAGTGCCATAACTTGCAAATACAGCCTTTAACTCATCTTCTGTTGTAGACCAAGGTAAATTACCTACGTACAAAGTCTTACTCATTTTTTCACCTCAAGGAAAAGTTTTAAGATTTTTGGGGAAGCTTTTTACGGGAGCATTCCGGAACCCTTTAAAAACTCTGGATCTTTAATACCCTCGGTAACCTTCACCTCACTTTCCTGCCTGAGGAATAAAAAAGGCTTAAGATACACCTATACAGATGTCTTAAGCTCTTTTTTACAAATCTTCATTTTCTCTCAAATAGCACCATTCCATAACTAAAGTAACCTTTAGAATAAAATAGCATATTTAAAAAAAAATGTAAATATAAGGTTTTAAAAAATATCAATTAATATTTACTAAAGATGGTTACTAAGAGTACTTTTTATGCCCCTTGAAAATTAAGCAGAAGTTAAATAATATAGTGTTTAATTTTTCTTTTTTGGGAGGATATAAGATGAGAATTGCGAATTGTAAATCTGGAGAAAGAACATTTATAGGTCTTGAATATGAAGGAAAGATGCTTAACTTTTCTAAGGCTTTAATTATGTATTCTGCCCTTTATGAGAATTCTATTAAAAATTTTCATAATATTGATGAGCTCTTATATATGGATAATTTATACTCTTATATTGAGAAAATTCTTAATTTTATTTTAGAACATGAGTTTTCATATTTCCTTACAGAGGAAAGTTTTACATTTTTACCCCCAATTTTAAGGCCACAAAAGATCTTAGCTCTTGGGAAAAATTATGTGGAACATGCTAAGGAGTTAGGAGATGAAGCTCCTAAGGAACCTATATTTTTCTGTAAATCCTCCTCAGCTTTAATTGGGCATGAAGATTTTATTGTTTATCCTTCATTTCTTACAAGGGTAGATCCAGAGGTAGAGCTTGGTGTAATAATTAAAAAGAGAGGTAAATATATAAAGGAAGAAGATGCCTATCATTATATATTAGGATATACAGTGGTTAATGATGTAACTGCAAGGGATATGCAGACTGAAGATTTCAAGAAGACAAATCCATGGTTTAGATCAAAAAGTTTTGATACCTTTTGTCCTGTAGGTCCATATTTAGTTTTAAAAGAAGATATTAAAGATCCCCATAATTTAAATATTGAATTAAGAGTAGATGGAGAAGTAAGGCAAAAGAATAATACTAAAAATATGTTATTTAAAATCCCTCAGATAATATCCTATATCTCTAAGCACTTAACCTTAGAAGCAGGGGATATTATAGCTACAGGCACACCATCAGGGATTGCACCTATATATCCAGAAAATACAGTAGAATGCATAGTAGAAAATGTTGGAACATTAAGAAATAAAGTAATAAAGGAAAATTCCTTATAATTTTAGGCTCTATTTATTAACAAGCTACATCCCCATTATATTGTATCCCGCATCTACATAGATGATTTCTCCTGTGATCCCAGAGGAAAGTTCACTAAGAAGAAAGGCTGCAGTATCTCCAACTTCTCTATACTCAATATTTCTTTGTAGTGGTGCTCTTTCTTTATGATATGAAAGCATATCAGTGAAGCGGGATATTCCTCTGGCTGCAAGGGTGCTTAGAGGACCTGCAGATATAGCATTTACTCTTATATTTTCTCCTCCAAGTTCATAGGCTGAATATCTTATAGAAGCTTCTAATGCTGCTTTTGCAACCCCCATCACATTATAATTGGGGATAACTTTTTCAGAGCCATAATAGGTTAAAGTTACAATACTTGCAGGCGTATTTAAAATCCTCTTAAAAATTCTTGTCATAGCCACAAAGGAGTATACACTTATATCCATAGTAGTAAGAAATGCATCTTTTGTGGTTTGAATAAAGGGATTTTTTAGGGCATCTGAAGGTGCATAGGCTATAGAATGCACAAATCCATCAATCTTGCCTACATTCTTCTCTATTTCTTCAGCAACTTTCTCTATATTTTCATCTTCAGATGCATCACATTCAACAATAAATGGTTTTTTAGGAAGCTCTGTAATTAACTCTTCTACATTTTCTCTGAGCCTTTCGTTTTGATATCCAATAATTACCTCTCCTCCCAATTTTGTAATGGACTGAGCAATAGCCCAAGCGATACTTTTTTTGTTTGCCACATTAAAAACAGCGAATTTTTTACCTTCTAACATAGGATGTACCCCTTTCTTTTTTTAACATTATAGCACGACTTGAATTACTACCAATATGGTTATAAAATAAGAATGATTTTAATTATTAGGAGGTGAAATAATGGAAAAGTTTAAAGAATTATTTCAAGAAGCTGACTGGACAAAAGAAAAACATGTTCCTGTGATTGAGATACTTGAGAAAGATAAGGAAAAGGGAGTAAAAGTTAGGGTGTCTGTAGGAAAAGAGATTCCTCATCCTAATACTTCTGCTCACCATATTGCTTGGATTGAATTATATTTCTTACCTGATGGAGAGAAATATCCCTATCAGATTGCAAAATTTGACTTCTCATCTCATGGGGCATCAATCCAAGGACCAGATACGAGCGGAGTATATACAGAGCCTGTAGGAGAGGTTTCATTTAAAACTTCAAAAGAAGGAAAGCTATATGCTGCATCTTATTGCAATATCCATGGTCTTTGGGAGAATTCTTTAGATCTTAAGTTTTAAGTGGGTAAGGGGGGATATAAATATTCCCCCCTTTATTTTTCTAAAAATGCGATAAAATTCCCTCGGAATAGATTATAAATATCCCTTTCAATCTCTTCTGGTTTTAAGACCCATCCTGTTTTAAGGAGTTCATCATATTTTTCTATTAATACATCACTAATTACCCTCTTAGCATGCTTCCATTTATATACAAGTTGATCTAATACCCTTGCATCAGAATGCTGAGGGATAAAAGAGAATCCTAAAAGTTCTATACGCATCTTTGTAATCTCTTTTATCAAACTTGGATTGTTTAAAAACCACCAGCATCCAAAGATCATTAAATTTGAAAACTTCCTTGCAGTAACACAGAGTTCATGCTGATTTTCCCGAGAAAGCATGGTCACTAAAAATTTATTGTTGGGATATTCTCTGCATAGATTTTCAATAGCTGTAATATCGCCTTTTCCTATACCATCTCCTGCTTCTCTTAAAAAAGGGTTTACCCTTCTCTTTGCTCCAATCATAAGGGCAAGAGGGATATTAAATTCTTCAGAGAAGGGTAAGATAACCTCTCTTAATATCCTTTCTCTCTCCGAATTTTCAGGGAATTTAAAGTCTGGAGGTAAGGATATAGCAGCATATAGGGGATTCATCAGATGATAGGAATCTTCTAAAAATCTTTTAAGTTCTTTGATAGTTTTTTCATTCAGCTCCGTATCTATATCATATCCTTTATCTCTCAGAGTCTTCAAGAAGTTTCTGAAATCCAAAAGTTTATCAAGTCTCATAGCAGGTTTAAAACGAGGGTCTAAAGAAAGATTATTTTGCCAGTAGTTCATCTCTTCCATATCCAGTGGATCATTGGTCATAACCACATAATCCACATTTGCCTTTTCAAATACAAGGTCTATATGTTCCTCTAAGGATAAGGAAGAGAAAAATCTTCTATATTCTTCCAAATCTCTTTTTTCTAAATCTAATCCAAACTCATTTAATGTGGTGATCACACCTTTTGCTGCTTCACTAATAGGAGATCTTTCAATAAATAAAGTTTTCCATATAATCTCAGACTGCTCTTTCTTTGGTAGAGCAAAAAATTTATCAGGATCTATGGGAATATACCTTAATGTTTCTGCAATTAAATAGTGATAGGTAAGAAGCTCATCAAGTCCTCTTAAGAGAAGTTTCTCAAAGAAAGGAGGATATAAATGGGTATGTACATCTATAATCTTTACACTGTTTATCTTTTCTTCTATGATCTTTGAAAGAGTATCTCTATCCATAAGATTAATACCTCCTTTTTTGTAAATTGTAGCATATATATTCATTGAAGAGCGAAGTGGATTCTGTTATAATCAAACCTACTTAGAACAAAGGAGGACCTTTTATGTTTGATAAATATAAGTACAAAGTCCCAGAAAATAAAAAAATAAGGCTTATAATCCACACGGACTGTAAAAACGAAGCAGATGATCAATTTGCCTTAGTACATCACCTGATGACACCGCAATTTTGCATAAAAGGTATAATTGCTGGACATTTTGAAGCTAACCATAGCTTTTATGGTGAGAGACAGACTATGCAGGCCAGTTATGACGAGATATTAAAAGTTTTGGATTTAATGGGATTAAAGGGCAAGTATAACGTGCTGAAGGGAAGTGAAATTCCTCTTCCAGATGAAAAAACAGCTTTGGATTCAGAAGGAGCAGACTTTATAATTGAAGAAGCTATGAAAGATGACCCACTTCCTCTTTATGCTGTTTTTCAGGGATGCCTTACTGACCTTGCCTCTGCCATACTTAAAAAGCCAGAAATATGTTCAAGAATGACTGCTGTTTGGATAGGAGGAGGACCTTATCCTTCGGGAGGGTTTGAATTTAATTTACTGCAGGATATTGCCGCTGCAAATATTGTGTTTTCTTCTCAAATGCCCCTTTGGCAGATTCCAGAAGATGTGTATAAACAAACGGAAGTTTCTCTGGCTGAACTTCAATACAGAGTAGCGCCCTGTGGTGAAATAGGGAAGTACCTTTTTGAACAGATGGTTGAATTCAATAATAAGATGGATTTTTATGTTCCTTGGCCTCATGGAGAAAGCTGGGGGCTCGGTGACCAAGCCACGGTCACTGTGCTTTTAGAGGAAAATAACCGTGGAAACTACGATTGGATTCCCGCCCCACTTTTTTCAAAGGAAATGTATTATATTTATAAGCAGAATAATAGGGCTATACGTGTTTACCATACTATTGACTCACGCTTTACTCTTGAAGATTTTTATGCAAAGCTTGCAATAAATTTCGGAAAAGGCAATATATAGATTTTTGTTTCAATTTTCAATAATTACAAGATTCCAAGGCTTTATGGTGATAGTATCTCCATCTTTAATTTTTTTATCTTCAAAAAGGTTTATGCCTTCGCTGCCTTTGTATGTAATTTTCTGTTCTTCTTTTGAATAGTTAAAGAAATAAATTATTTCTTTTCCGAAATCATTTGTGCCTTTCCTGATTATTACTGGGAAGGAATATTTTTGTTCATCTCCCCAGAGCCCTGCTTTTTTAAGGCAGTCCTCAAGGATTGCCATTAAATAGCTTTCTGATGTAAAGCAGCCTATATAGGTTGCAAGACCACTGCCGAATTTATTCTGCGTTATGGCAGCATAAGAATTCCATGCATAGTGTTCATATGAAGCCATCACTTCTGCAGTGCTTGGCTTTAAAAGCTCCATGAAAGCTAATACCTTGCGGTCTTCTTCTGGAAGTGAAAATTTTTCTTGGGAAAGAAGTACTCCTTCTGGCTTTGTGAATTGGTTGTAAGAAACTCCGAGACATTCATTTATTATGTGCGGCATAGTTTGACTGTAAACCTTAACATTTTCATTTGCAACAGCGGTTTTAAATGTGGAGATTAAATGTCCTCCATTTTTTACAAAGTCATTTATACGCTTTAAAGTGCTTTCGGGTACAGCATAAAGAGCTGGTAGGATTAAAAGTGTATATTTACTTAGATTTTCGTTTTCAACTGTTATAAAATCACATTCAGCGTTCATTTTGTAAAACCCATTGTAAATCCATCGGAGCACGTCATTGTACTCTATACTTTCCCCAAACATCATTCCTGTTTCAATTTTAAACCAATTAAGGGCAGTAAGGGACTCATTACTCACCATTATTGCGATTTTATTTGATTTTTTAAGATTGATGAGTTTTTCTCCCAAAATTTCAAATTCTTTTCCTATCTCTTTTGCTTCAAGGTAGGTATCATTTTCGGCAAAGTCATGGCTTAAAAGACCTTTCCAATAAGTTTCTGCAGAATTGTGTATTGAATGCCAGTGCCAGTACATCACGGAATTTGCTCCAGATGCAAGATGACTGTAGGCTTGCAGTCGTAATTGTCCTTTGTATGGAAGCCAAGATAAATGTCCCTGAGCCTGTGTTTCAATCACAAGATAGTTATCTTGCTTTAAACTGCGTGTAATGTCGCCTCCAAAGGCAATTTCTTCGCCTGTGAGTTTGTCCTGTGACGGATGGTAAATGTCGCATCCAGCTATTGTCAGAGGTTTTGAAGCATTAAAATGATTGACCATGGGCTGGAGTCCATAAGAATAGCCTCTCCAGTCAAAATCAAAGTTGTGTGTAATAAATTGGGATTCAGTTTTATATTCATTTACAATTCCTGCTTGCCAAGATAGGAATTCGTCCACAAGCATTCTTCGGAATTTATCAAATTCAGCTCCGAGGCTTCCATTTATTGTTCCCCTTACATCAGGGAATTCCTCCCAACTGTTTATACGGTTGCTCCAATAATCAAGTCCAAATTCAAGGTTTAAAGCCTTTAAATCGTCGTTAAACTTTTTCCTCAGGTATTTTATAAATTTTTGCTGTACGTTCTGTGAAGAGGTATCGTAATATTTTGTTTCGTTATCAATTTGATATCCTATTACACATTTTCGTTTGGCAACTCTCTCCATAAGTTTTCTTATGACTCTTTCAGCATAAAAAAGATATGCTGGATGAGTTATGTCCATAATCTGCCTTGCACCGTAAAGTCTACGTCCATTTTTTGTCTCGGCAATTATCTCAGGGTATGATTTTGCCATCCAGGCAGGAATTGCATATGTAGGTGTCCCTATTATAACGTTTATTCCATTTTTTTCCATGGCATCAAGAACACGATCTATATGTGAAAAATCAAAAATACCGTCTTGGGGTTCCATGGTACTCCAGGTAGATTCAGCAATCCTCACAGTATTTATTTTTGCATCAAGCATCATTTTTATGTCTTCGTTTAAACGGTCATAAGGCATATATTCATCATAATATGCTACTCCAAAAAGCAGTTTCTTCATTAAAAACACCTTAATCTTTATATTTTAAAAGGTTGTTTACTATTGTCCATAGTACAACGGAACAGAAAATAAATCTATAACTTTTCATTACAAGCTATAGGTTATTCCACATTTGAGATTTTTACTTTTAA
>DAOSUP010000021.1:0-21934 GCA_035378845.1 Dictyoglomaceae bacterium | reverse complement strand
TGTATAATTTCTTTAGTGGAATACTCATTAATAAGGAGGTGAGAAAAAATCTTTTTTCTCCCTTTAAAAAAATCATGATGGAGGGTATTAATATGATAAAGAAATCTTCCCTTCTTAAGCTTTTAACAGTTTCCCTTCTTCTTATTCTTTCTATTAGTTATGCATCAGAAGAAACAGTGATAACATGGGAGAAAACCTTTGGTGGAAATAAATGGGATAAGGCAAACTCTATACAACAAGTTGCAGATGGAGGATACATTGTTGCTGGTGGTACAAGCTCCTTCGGTGTTGGTAGTACTAATGTATATGTATTTAAGCTTGATGAAAATGGTAATTTAATATGGCAAAAAACATATGGGGGAAGTGGTAGCGACTTGGCATATTCTATACAGCAAACCACTGATGGTGGGTATATCGTCGCTGGTATAACAGCTTCTTTAGGGGCTGGAAGTTATGACGTATATGTGTTAAAGCTTGATAAAGATGGTAATTTAATATGGGAAAAAGCATATGGGGGGAGTGCACCAGAGGAAGCATATGCTGTACAGGAAACAAAAGATGGTGGATATATTGTCGCTGGAAGAACAGCCTCTTTTGGTGATACTGGTAATAGTGCATATCCATTAAACAACGTATATGTATTAAAGCTTGATAAAGATGGTAATTTAATATGGCAAAAAACATACGGCGGAAGTGATAACGACTGGGCACGTTCTATACAAGAAACCAAAGATGGAGGATATATTATTGCTGGCAGTACAGGTTCTATTAGTGCTGGTTTTAATGCATATATCTTAAAGATTGATAAAGATGGCAACTTAGTATGGGATAAAAAATATGGTAGAGATTCAGGTGAAGCATATGCTGTACAACAGACAAAAGATGGTGGATACATAGTGGCTGGTGGGACAGGCTCTTTTGGTCCTGGATGGAATAATGTTTATGTATTAAAACTGGATACTAATGGTGATCTGATATGGGAAAAAGCGTATGGTAGAAAGAAAGTGAACTGGGGATATGCTGTACAGGAAACAAAAGATGGCGGATATATTGTAGCAGGTAAGAGCACTGACCCTGAGACAGAATCTGATGATATATATATATTAAAACTGGATGCTAATGGTGATCTGATATGGCAAAAAATATATAGCACCTACTCAGACGAAATAGCATATGCTGTACAGGAAACAAAAGACGGAGGATATATAGTGGCTAGTAATGTCGGAGAGGATATTTATATATTAAAGCTTGATGCTAATGGAAACCTTAAATAAGGGATGAAATTTTAGGGGGGAATATTTCAAAGGAAATATTCCCCCCATTTAAGAATCTGTTTCATATCATTTAAAAGCTAATAATCCATTCTCCAATATCTTTTATCACATATTCAGGTATATGCCCTTCTTTATAGTATTCTGCAGGGTCACTTTTCCCTTCCCCTTCTATAAATAGGTGATTTAGCTTAGGATAACGTTTAAACTCCACATTCTCCTTATCGGAAAGTCCATCTTCCCATCCTTCAAGATCCTTCAGAGTTACTTGATAATCCCTTTCTCCTTGCAAGATTAATATGGGGATTTCTAAACTTTTTGCTGTCTCTACAGGGTTATAAGATTTGAGATCAAGCCAGTATTTTACAGGTGCACCCAGTATATTTTCCCCAAGAGCATATTTTTTACTAAGGTCTGGATCTTTAATTTTCTCTATCTCACTTTTTAAAGAAGAGAGCTCTTTTTCCTCATCTTCTGTTATCTTTCCATCAAGATTAGCAAGGTAATTACTCTGTTCCCACATTAAATCCTCAAGAGATCTTGTGGGACCTGCCATAATAATAATTCCTTTTACATCTTTTGAAAGACTTGCAATTCTTGGTGCAAGCATTCCTCCTAAACTATGTCCTAATACAAATATTCTACTTTTATCAATCTTCTCTTCATTCTTTACAAATTCCACTGCATTTAAAACGTCTTCTATTACTTCTTCCATTACAGTAAAGCCATCTTTATACTGAGAGAACTTTTCAGGATAAACCTTTGTTCTTTTGTCATATCTAAGACTTGCTATTCCTAAACTTGCAAGCCCCCAAGATAGATCTCGGAATGGCTTGTTTGGACCAATACTTTCATCCATATCATTAGGACCAGAGCCATGCACTAAGATAACTATAGGGAAAGGACCTTCTCCCTTAGGAATAACTAACTTTCCTGGAAGTATGAAATCTCCCTTTCCTATCTTCACATCCTTCTCTTCAAAAGAGGTGGGATCTACATAGGATGGAGGATTATAGCTTTTTCTTGGTGGAGCTGGCTGGAAGAATAGTCCCACAATCTTCATATTAGTAAAGACTAACTCTATATCTATATCTATAGGAGAAAGTGCAAACTCGGAAGTTACATATACAATTCTGTAAATACCAGATCTCTCATCTCTCACACTTACTATACCTTCAAATTCACCTACTTGTTGTAAAAGTCCCTCCCATATCTCCTTAAGCTTTTCAGGAGGAACAAGAGGTTTTATAGAGTCATCAAAGAATTCCGTTGCCTCTACATATTTACCTTCTAAAAGAAGTCCTAAAAAATCTGTAGCCATGGAGAATTCATCTTGAGAAAAGGAAGTACTTACCAAAAGAAGAATAAAGGAAAGAATAATTAATAATTTTTTCATTTTATTACCTCCCCTGATACCAACTTATAATTATTTTACACCCTTCATCTTCCTCCAAAGAATGAGAAAGGACCCTAAACTCCCCAAAAAACCTAATAGAATTAGAATTTTAAATCCCCAAAAATCCATAATCTTTGCATTAACAAGATATAACAAAGAGGAAAATATAGTGGTAACAATGGTATTAACAGAGATATAAAAGGGTAAGGACTCCCTCTTTGCAATATTAGTAACTAAAAGTCCACCAGTGAGCATATAGGCATTAAAAAGAGAGGTCACCAATGCATAACATATAATTGCAGCACTTAGACTTCCCCAGATAAAATTTAATCCTATCCCAATTATAGCCATGATATTTCCTAACATAAGCACTATCCTATTTCCAAATCTCTTTGAGATCCTACCAAATAAAAGGCTACCCAAAATATTTATACTTGCAGAGATTAAAGCCATCTGAGAAACAATGGAAGAAGTAGTTTCAAATGTTTTTGTAATGAATACTAAATGATAAGGAAGAGTTGTGGTGGCAAAAAACAAAAGGACAAAGCTTATCATAAGATTTCTAAAGTTCTCATTATTTATCAAAAGATCCTTTGCATAAGTTATAAGCTCTGTAAAAGAGAGGACACTATTAGAAGGAGTATTAGGATTTTCAGGCTCCCTTATTAATCTAAATAGGAATGCATCTATAATTAAAATTAAGATTCCCGTTAGGAAAATATATGTGAAGTTATGGGGAAAGGAAAAATGTGCTAAGTATATGCCCAGCACCCAAGAGGAAATAAGAGATAGGAGATTGCTTACACTATATGCAAATCCTAAAATATTTCCTCTCTCTTCATAGGGAATAACAGCGTCAAGAATACTGAAGTAAAAAGGTCCATAACTTCCCACAAAGAAGCTAAAAATTCCCCAGAAGGTAAGAAATAAATAGATATTAGTCCTATCACCAAAATTTGTAAGGTAAGGAATGAGGAGTACATAGATTAAAAAGCTTACCCTTTGTATGAGGAGCATATTTGTAAAAGCTTTCCCTTTACGACTTAATCTTTGGGCATAATTAGCAAAGAATAAAACAGGAATTAATGATCCTAAATTTGGAAGCAGGTTAGCAATACTTATATGGATATTAGAGGCATTAAATTTCAAAAGAAAATAAGGGATAGTAGTAGTTAGAGAAAGAAACATCATCCCATTATTAAATAAAATGGGATCTATAAAGACTAAAAATTTATTCCATTTAGAAGTCTCAATCTTCATGTATCAATAACATCATCAAAGATTTTAAATCTTTTCCATATTTCAAAAGAAAATTGATACTCATAATCTCTCCAGTTTAAATGGCTTTTTACATTCTTTCTTTGCCCATAGATACTGATCATAGATGAGTTTTAATATATTCTGATCAAATCCCTCAATCTGTGATGGATCTTTCCCCTGTTCAAATGCCCTTAAGATCTGATCTAAGCTTTCATAATCTATGCCCAGAGAGAACTCATCGGTTATCCCTGGCAGAAGATCAGGCGAGGGAGCTTTCTCTAAAATCTTCTTAGGTACACCTAAAAATTCTCCTAACTTTCTCACATTTGTTTTATAAAGATGAGATATGGGAGCCACATCACAAGAATCATCCCCATATCTTACATAATATCCAATGAGACTTTCTGTTAGATTCTCACATCCTACCACCAAATAATTCTTCTTTTCAGCAAAGTAGTATAAAAGTATCATTCTTAATCTATGTTTTATCCTATAGTATGCAATTCCATCATAGAACCATTTCAGCTCAACCTTTTCCCTTTGTGCAAAGAATACAGGCTTATCTAAATTTTTTGTATACTCACCATATAAATATTTTACTGCTTTTTTCTTCAAGGATCTAAATGGGATAAGCCATAAAGGGATACTTCTATAAACTCCTAAGGTCCACAATGCTTTTGTTAAAGATAATTTTTTATATGGAATTCTAAGGTTTTGTACTACGAGTAGTGCATCTTTTTCTGATGAGGGGTCAGAATCCATCTCAGGCATAATAAGAGCAAAGATCTTATCTTCTCCTACAGCATCTCTCAAAAGGTAAGAAACCACAGCAGAATCAATACCACCACTTACTCCAACTATATATCCATCTTTATTCTCTTCTTGGAGCTTTTCCCTTAAAAAGTTTAAAATTCTCTCTTTTTCTTCTTCAAGATCCATAATAATATTATTTTAAAAAGGATAAATATGATTGAATCGGTAAAGTATTTTATACCTTAATATATCATCTTCCTTGGGAATTATAAACTATCACTTACAAATGAAAAGGGGCAAGATGGATCTTGCCCCTATAAGATTCTTAAAATTTTTATATGAAATCTACACAGAGAATTTCTTAAAGGAACTTTTAGGAGCACCACATATAGGACACTTATCAGGTGCCTCTCCCTCTACAGTATATCCACATATAGGACATATATAAACTGTCCCTTCAGAGTAGTCCTCATTTTTATCCACAAGTTCCTTAGCCTTCTTATACATACCTGCATGGATTTTCTCTGCTTCCCATGCAAATTTTGTACTTCTCTCTGCTCCCTTTTCATTCTGATAGATAGCAGTATTATTATATACAGGATACATCTCCTCAATCTCAAAGGTTTCTCCATCTATACCTTGCTGCACATTGTGAGACATATCTTGAATAAGACCAAGCTCCCTATAGTGGTTTCTTGCATGGACAAACTCTGCGTAGGCTATAGCTTTAAAAAGATTTGCCAGCTTAGGAAGACCATTCTTCTCTGCCTCCTCGGCAAAAATAGTATATTTCATATGAGCCATACTTTCTCCTGCAAAAGCTTCATGAAGAAATTTTTCTGTCATCTTCTTCATAACTCCCTACCTCCTTTTTCGTTTTTATAGAAATTATAACAGTTATAAATTTCTTAAACAAGGACCCCTTTTATAATTATCTTATTCCTAATAAAAAACTTGCAGAGAATTAATTATGTTAAAATATATACGTATAGAGAAAGAAAGGAGTGATTAATGTGTTTGAAAGGCTAAATGAATACTGGAAAGCTTGCTGCTTTATCTCCGCAGGAATGATTTATCTAAAAGATAATCCTCTTCTTAAAGAACCTCTTAAACCAGAGCATATTAAAGAGAGACTTCTGGGACATTGGGGAGCAAGCCCTGGACTTTCCTTTACATATGTGCATGGAAATAGAGTAATTAATAAGTATGATTTAAACTGTATCTTTATTGCAGGTCCTGGTCATGGTGCACCAGGGATTATTGCTCCAGCATACTTAGAAGGCACTATAAGTGAGCTATATTCTCAATTTAGTGAAGATGAGGAGGGGCTTAAAAATCTCTTTAAAGCCTTCTCCTTCCCAGGAGGACTTGGTAGCCACTGCACTCCTGAACTTCCAGGATCTATTCAAGAGGGTGGAGAGCTTGGCTATAGCCTTTCTCATGGTTTTGGTGCCGTCTTTGACCATGAAGATCTTATTGCCATAACTGTGGTGGGAGATGGAGAGTCAGAGACAGGACCTTTAGCTACTGCTTGGCATTCTAATAAATTCCTAAATCCTGCAAGAGATGGTGCAGTACTTCCTGTACTTCTTTTAAATGGATATAAGATCAATAATCCTACCATTCTTTCAAGAATTGAAAATGAAGAGATCATCTCTCTATTCAAAGGATATGGCTATGATCCTAAGATTGTAGAAGGAGAAGATCCTTTAGAAGTACATGAGAAGATGGCAGAAGCTATGGACTACTCTATAGAAAAAATTATAAATATCTGGGATACTGCAAGAGCTACTAATGCCCCATTCAGACCTTCTTGGCCTATGATTGTATTAAGAACTCCTAAGGGATGGACTTGTCCAAGAAAGGTGGAAAATCACTATGTTGAAGGATATTGGAGAGCCCATCAAGTACCCCTCTTAGATGTTAAAGAGGATCCTGAAAGCCTTAAAGTATTAGAAGAATGGCTTAGAAGCTATAAACCTGAAAAACTTTTTGATAAAAATGGAAGATTGATAGAAGATTTAAGAGAGCTTGCTCCAAAAGGGGACAAGAGAATGAGTGCTAATCCCTATGCCAATGGAGGACTCCTAAGAAAAGAATTAAAACTTCCAAAACCCAATGATTTTTCTGTGGAACTTAAGAAGCCCATAGAAGATGAGGCAGAAAATACTCGCCCCTTAGGAACATTTTTAAAAGAAACTATAAGATTAAATCCCAATAACTTTAGAGTTTTTGGACCTGATGAAACAAAATCCAATAGACTTGATGCCGTATTTGAATTTGGAAAGGCATGGATGGCAAAAATACTACCTGAAGATGAAGATGAGGGATTTTTATCTCCTTTTGGGAGAACTATGGAGATGCTATCAGAACATACCCTTGAAGGATGGTTAGAAGGATATCTTCTTACAGGAAGGCATGGGATATTAAATACGTATGAAGGATTTGCTCCTATCATCTCATCTATGGTAAATCAGTTTGGAAAGTGGCTTGATATCTCCTCTGATGTGCCTTGGAGAGCTCCTCTCTCATCCCTTAATCTTCTCCTTACATCGGTAGTATGGAGACAAGATCACAATGGATTTACCCATCAAGATCCAGGATTTATCACATCTATTGTAGATAAATGGCCAAATGTAGTAAGAGTATACTTCCCACCTGATGCAAATACACTCCTCTGCACAGCATGGTACTGCCTACAGACCACAGACAGAATAAATATTATTGTGGGTGATAAACAGAAACATCCACAATATCTAAATATTGATGAAGCCTTTAAACATGCTATGAAAGGTATTGGTATATGGGATTTTGCAAGCAATCATCCTGAAGAAAATCCTGATGTGATCATTGCAAGCTGTGGAGATATCCCCACCAAAGAGGCTATCTATGCAGTAAAAATCCTACAAAAATTATTCCCAGATTTAAAAATTAGATTTGTAAATGTACTGAACCTCTTTACCTTAACACCAAATACAGAACATCCTGATGGACTTACTGATAAAGAATTTGATTCCTACTTTACAAAAGATAAACCAATAATCTTTAACTTCCATGGATATCCATGGCTTATCCATAGACTTACTTACAGAAGAGCAAACCATGCTAATATTCATGTAAGAGGGTATAGAGAAAATAGAAAGATAGGGATTGAGGCAGGATATTTAGCACCATTCTTAAAAGGAAGAGGAGGAATCACTACACCCCTGCAACTTGCCATATTAAACCAGATAGATAGATTTAGCATTGCCATGGATGTAATAGAGAGGGTTGAAACATTGCAAAATCGTGGTGGATATTACAAAGATATGTTAAAGAATAAGCAGATTGAAGCTTTGGAATATGCTTATGATCATGGTGTAGATAAAGAGGTGGACCATACAATAATTTGAAAGGAGGCTGAGGAAGATACAAGAAAGACGAGCATTAAAAACTTTTGCTGACTTTCTTACCTCTATAAGATTTCTTATTGGTGTATATTTCCCATTTTTGGGATTAAAAGGGGAAAGTACTCTACCTTCTGCAATAACTCTTCTTATCTTGGGATGGCTATCGGATGTATTAGATGGAGCATTTGCAAGGGCATCAAAGGTAAAATACAAAACCTTTATAGGAGAGCATGACTTCTATTCAGACTTTGTATTTTCCTTTGGACTGCTCTTGTATTTAGTAATAAGTGGATTTGTATCCTTTATTCTGATCTTTGTATATCTTCTTGCAGCATACTTGGAAAGAAGAGCTTTTGCAGAAAAAAATCTAAATTCTTTTCTTGCCATTCCCTACGCCTTTACCATATATGATGCTTTTAAGTATGCTCCCTTCTATGGAATACTAATTGCGATCTTTTTACTTGCCCTTCTCTTTTTTACCTGGGAAAGATTTAAGAGTGATAAATTCCCTAACTTTATAGATGAAGTCAAAAGTATTTGGAAGAAGTAAACTAAGAGGATCTATTTTTTATCTATTAAGAATTCTGCAGTAATATGATCTGTAATTAAGATATTGACTAATTTTCCTCTCAGCGCACCAAGAATAGCCTTGTGTTTCCTCTTTGTACCTGCAATTCCAATAACTCTATTCACTTTTTTAAGTTGTTCCAAGCTAATACCAATAACTCTTTCATCTAATTCTGATTTAATAGGATTTCCATTCTTATCATAGAAATGTAGACATATCTCTCCAACTGCTCCTTTTTCTTCTAAAAACTGTATCTCTTCTTTTGTAAAAATATTTCCACTTTTTGCAAGAAGTTGCGATGGTTGTAAAGAACCTATTCCCGTTATAACACAAGTTAAATCGTCAAATTTAGAGATAGCATCCTTTATAAATTGATCCTGCAAAAGCACTTTTTTCCCTTCCACACTACCTACCAATGCTGGAGCTGGAAGTAGAGTTATCTCTGCATTAAGTATTTGTGCTAATTTCCGAGTTAATTGAAAGGCATGAGCTTCAGCTAAAGGATCACCTATTCCTCCAAGAATCTGTATTACATGACATCCAGAAAGATAGCTAAAAGATGTTAGAGAATTTACTGTTTTTAATAAAACTTCACTCCAACATGCAACTCCTATAATGTCATTTCTCTTAATATTTGTTTCAAGATAAAGAGCAGCCGATAAGGCTATATTATTGAGAGTTTGTTCCTCATCTTCATTTACACCTCTTGCTATAACTACATCTTGTAAACCATAAAATTCTTTTAGTTCCTCTTCTAAAAAATTGTAATTTCCCATAGGCTTTTTCACTATTACTTTAACAATACCTAAATCTTTGGCTGTTTTTATAAACCTTGAGACAGTAGATTGAGATATTCCCAACTGATCTGCTATCTCCTTCTGGGAAAGACCTTTTTCATAATATAAAATTGCTACTTTTACTATTTGTAAGTAGTTATCAACATTCTTCTCCAAATCTTTAACTTCCCCCCTTATTAATTTTTAAAAGAGTCTATTCATGCCAATATACATCAAGTCCCAGATAATTATTTAAAGCCTCATAGAGAATTTTAGCAACATGGGACCTATTTATAGCTACATGATGTTCAAAACCTCTTTTGCAAATATATGCCATAAGTTTTTGAAGATTTTTAACTTCTGCAATACCTCGCGCTCCAAAGGTTTCTGCCAAATCAGATGTTATCTTTCCCTCTCCAATATATGCCTTCATATCTCCATTTCTATCATCAGTAGTAAGTCTTGCAAAGGTTAAAGGTCCTTCTTTCATTATTCCTTCGCATGCTCCATAAGCATTTTCAAAGCCTACACTTTGTCCTATAATATCTCCACTTTTCACTTCTTTAATATCTAATATGGATTTAGGAAGATTTCCACAGTGAAATAATATACATTTATCTTCCTCATAATCATAATTATTATTCCAATCTACAATGGCAGAAGGAGTTTCAGATGCTAATTGTAATACATACATGGAGAGAGCTCCTGTGATGTCCAGCTCACAAGCAGAAGGGATAAGTTTATCACTCATCATACTCATTATAATACAAGGCATAATTCCAAGATTATATTCCAGTGAATTCCAGCATTGTATAGCTACAGCTTTTATATCATATTCATTCATCCATTCATCTATTGAGATATAGAATTTTGCCAAAACTTCTAATCTATCTTCTGGTATTTTACTTACATTAGCATAATTTTTTATCTCTTCAACCTTTTCTTTAACTACTTTATCAGAATTAGAAATTTTATTAATTTTTCCTATTATCTCAGATAAATCTATGGTTTCTACAGAGATGCCATAAGATTCCAGAATTTTTTCGGAATATCTTACAGTATTAAAAGCTGAAGGTCTTGCACCAATGGCACCTAATTTTAGATTTTTAATTCCCTTAAGTACCCTACAAACTCCTGCAAACCATTTTAGATCTTCCTTAAAGCTTTTTTCCTCAGGGTCAACAGTATGAAGCGATGTTAATGAAAAGGGTATTCCGTATTGGACTAAATTGTTACAAACAGATATTTTCCCACAAAAAGAATCTCCTCTATGAGATAAATCTAAAGATTTTAAATCATCTCTGAAGGCTTGAACCAAAACAGGAACTTTTAGCTCGCTTAATCTAATAGTATTTGCTATTGCCTTCTCATCGCCAAAATTTGGTAAAGAGATTATTATTCCATCTATTTTATCCATATTCTCTTTAAGAAAACTTGCATACCTTTTAGCATCTTCCCAGGTTTCCACAATTCCTAATTCCTCTTCTGAGGGATATATAACATTAAATCCTTCTTCTCTTAGAGCTTTAATCATTCTTTCTTTACCAATTTTTGACAATTCATAAGGGAAAAATCCTCTACTTCCAACTATCAATCCAAAAGTTAAGCTCATTTTTATACCCTCCTAATCATTAATAATTCTCTTTACAGCCTCTTTCCATTCTTTATATTTTCTTTCCCTTTCATCAAGAGACATTTTGGGAGCATAAGTTAATGAAAGCTTTTCATTAACTAATAATGAGATCTCATCATAATCTTTCCATACTCCAAAACCTAATCCTCCCATAAGAAAAGAGCCAAAAGCTGACATATCTTCAAAGGATGAGCATAAGATATTTATACCCGTAATATCCGATTGAAATTGCATAAGAAATTTATTTTTTGTAGCACCACCATCAGCTCTAATCTCTTTAATCTCTGTTTTGGAATGCTCCATAAAGACATCTAATACATCTCTAATTTGATATGCTATAGACTCTATACCTGCTCTAACTATATGTTCCTTTCTTGATTTAAAAGTAAGTCCCAAAATAGTTCCTTTAGCCTTGTTGTCCCAATATGGTGCTCCTAAACCACTAAAAGCAGGGACAAAATAAACACCTTCGTTATCATCAATTAAAGAACATAATTTTTCTGCTTCATCAGCATCTTTAATAATTCCTAAATTATCAATAAGCCATTTTACAGTTGCCCCTGTAGAATGTACATTCCCTTCAAAAATATAGATAGTTTCCTTGTTAGTTCCCCAGCCTATGGACGTAACAATACCTTTTGGAGGTGCCAAAAATTTATCTCCAATATTCATAGCAATAGATGAACCTGTTCCATAGGTTACTTTTGTCATTCCTTTTTCAAAACATCCAAGTCCAAACAAAGCTGCTTGAGAATCTCCTAAGATACCACTTATGGGTATTTTTTTCTTTAATAATCCACCGCAATCAGTATATCCCCAAACTATATTTGAGGGTAAAACCTTAGGAAGACTGTTTATAGGAATGCCAAAAATATCTAATATTTCCTCGTCCCATTTCAATTCTTTTATATTAAATAGTAATGTCCTTGATGCATTAGAATAGTCACTGGCATGAACTTCTCCTCCTGTTAATTTCCATATTATAAAGCTATCCATAGTTCCAACAAGAGTATTATTAACAGGAAGATCTATATTATCAAAAGCCCATTTTATCTTACTTGCAGAAAAGTATGGGTCTAAAAGTAGCCCAGTCTTTTCTCTTATATTTCTCTCAAATCCTTTCTCTTTTAGGGTCTCACATATTTCTGTTCCTCTCATACATTGCCATACTATAGCATTGTATAAGGGTCTACCATTTCTTTTATCCCAAATTACTACAGTTTCCCTTTGATTTGTTAGGGTTAATCCTGATAGATCTTCAGGATTAATATGTGATTCGGTTATAAGAAAATGTACTATGTTAATTATATTATTAAAAATTTCCTCAGGATCTTGCTCTACCCAAGAAGGTTTTGGGTAATATTGTTTATGAGGAAGAGAAGTTTTTAAAATTTCTTTTCCAGATAGATCAAAAAGGATACCCTTTGTGGCAGATGTACTTTGATCAATAGAGATAATATATCTATTTTCTGACATATTTATAACTCATCTTTCGTAAAAGTATTTAGAAAATCTAAAACTCTTTTTACTATTTTCTCTGGGGACAATCCATAATAATCAAATATCTCTTCCGAATTACCAGATATAGGAAATTCGTCAGGAAAAGATATAGGGAGTATAGGTATGGGATAATTTTGAGATAAAAATTCTGCGATGCAACTACTTAGTCCGCCATAGATGGTATGTTCTTCCACAACAACTATTTTACCAATTTCTTTTGCAGCCTTTAAAATTAAATTTTTATCAAGAGGCTTAATGGTAGGCATGTCTATAATTCTTGCTCTTACTCCAAAGGAATTTAAAATTTCATCTGCCTGAAGAATTTTATGGGTAGTCTCACCAGTACCTATAATAGTCACATCTTCCCCATCTTTTAATGTATATCCTACTCCAATTTCAAAATCTATATTTTTTTCATATACTTCAGGGATTGGATTCCTTCCCATCCTCACATAGGCAGGTCCATTATATTCTACAAGCTTTTTCGCAATTGACTTTGCCTGATTTATATCCGATGGTAAAATAACAGTCATATTGGGAAATGTTCTCATTATGGCAATATCATTTATTGAATAGTGGGAATATCCTAAGGGTCCATAACTTACCCCTCCACTGACACCAATAAGTTTTACATTTGAATTAGAATAAATTACATCTATTTTTATTTGGTCAATACATCTTGATGACAGAAAAGTGGCAGGAGCAAAGACAAAAGGCTTTTTACCTGTTTTTGATAGTCCCGCAGCAACACCAATAGCATTTTGTTCTGCAATTCCAACTTCAACAAATTGTTCCGGTAGATTTTCTGCGAAGTTATTTATAGATGCTGAAAATCTTGCATCCATAGTTAAAACCATTATTGATTTATCCTTCTTTGCAATTTCTAATAAAGTCTCAGAAAATATCTCTTTACATAATTGCATTTTATTCATAAAATCTCCTCCTCTTGTTCTGTAAGTTCCTTCATTGCTTTTTCAAATTGTTCTTCATTCAATATTCCATGATGCCACTTAAAATTATTTTCCATGAAGCTTATTCCCTTTCCTTTTATGGTATGAGCAATAATTAAATGAGGCTTCTTGTTATAAGATAGGGAATTTAAAGTCTCTACCATCTCTTCAATATTATGTCCATTTACTTCCTCCACTTCCCAACCAAAGGACTTCCACCTATCTCCTAAGGGTTCAAGCTTTATAACCTTTTCTGTGTCTCCAGCAATTTGAAGTCTATTTCTATCTATAATTCCTATAAGATTATCTAACTCATAAGTATTTGCAAACATTGCAGCTTCCCAAATAGAACCTTCCTGGAGCTCTCCATCTCCCATTAATACATATACTTTGTTTTTCTTTCCATCTTTTTTAAAGGATAAAGCCATTCCACATCCAATAGATAAACCATGACCTAAGGAACCTGTAGCAACCTCTATCCCTGGAACTAAAGTTGAGGGATGCCCTATAAACCTTGAATTAAATCCACAATAGGTATCCAATTCCTTTTTTGGAAAATATCCTAAGTCACTTAAAACTGCATAATATGCTTCCACACTATGTCCCTTACTCAATATAAATTTATCTTCTGGACTCATTACCTTATAAAACAATGTCACAAGAATATCTGTACAAGATAAGGAACCACCAATATGGCCACTTCTTGCCTTATAAATCATTTTTACTACCTGTTTCCTTATCTCTACACTTTTTTTACTTAATAATTTTAAATCCTGCAAAAATATGACCTCCTATCTTATAAAATTATTTTAAATACTTTTATATAGTAGACATTTAACTATACTTTCCCCTACTTTAAAGTATGGAACTTCATTTCCCTTACAACTTTCCATAACTTGAGGACATCTACCCAAAAACTTACATCCTGTTCTTAAATATTCCTCATGTTCAATGTCTAAAAGGGTAATATTTGTCTTCCACTTTAACTTTGGATCTGGCTGTGGAATTGACTCTCTAAGAAGCATAGTATATGGATGTTTAGAGTTCATCAAAACTTCATCTACAGGACCTAATTCCACAATCTCTCCTCTAAACATTATCCCAATTCTGTCACTTACATAATATGCCGTAGCTAAATCATGAGTTATATAAATAATACTTACCCCTCTCTTTTCTCTTAATTCTTTAAAAAGGTTTATAATAGACATTCTGAGAGAAGCATCTATCATAGAAACAGGCTCATCTGCAATTAATAAATTAGGACTTGTTATCAATGCTCTTGCTACTGAAACTCTTTGAAGTTGTCCCCCTGAAAATTCTCCAGGATATTTATCTTTCACTTCTCCTAAGGATAATCCCACAGATCTTAATGCATCATCTACTATTTTATCCCTGTCCCCATTGGATATATTAAAGTTTTCTAACGTTTCATATAAATAATTGGAAACTTTTCTTAATGGATTAAAACTTTCAAAGGGATTTTGAAATATTGCTTGAGTTTCTTTCCTAAAAAAGTCTCTCTCTTTTCCCTTTAAATTGGTTATTTCTTTATCTTTATATATAATCTTTCCTGAGGTGGGTTCATGAAAACCAAGAATAATCCTTGCTACTGTTGTCTTCCCACTCCCACTTTCTCCTGCCAATGTAAATACTTCCCCAGATTTTATTCCAAAGGATACTTTATTCACTGCAGTTATTTTTATCTTTGAGAATATATTTCCTAATGTAAAAATTTTAGTCAAGTCTTGAACTTCTAAAATATTGTCATTCCCTATCATAAATCTACCTCCTTTGAATATAGGAAACATGCTACTTTATGCCTATCCTCTATCTCTACAAATTTGGGGACCTTCTCTCTACACTCAGCCATTGCCAAATTACATCTGGGATGGAACTTACACCCTGATGGAGGATTTGCTAAAGAAGGAGGAGCCCCAGGAGCACTTACTTTGTAAGATTTATCCCCTATTTTGGGCAAGGACTTTATGAGATATTGAGTGTAGGGATGAAGAGGATTTTCATATATTTCTTCTGTCTTTGCCTCCTCTATTATGTTTCCTGCATACATTATTCCTATCCTATCAGAGATCATCGCATGTACACCCATGTCATGGGTGACAAGAATTATTGTATTATTTAACATACTTTGAATAGATTTTAACAGTTGTAAAACCCCTCTTTGTGCTACCACATCTAAGGCTGTTGTTGGCTCATCTGCTATTATTATCTTGGGATTTAAAACTGTGGCTAAGGCAACAATTACTCTCTGTCTCATACCTCCAGAAAGTTGATGAGGGTATGCATTAAGCACTTTATCAGGTAATCCCAACAAGTTTAAATATTCTTTTATTCCTTTCTCCCATTCGCTTTTACCTTTCACATTTTCATGAGAGGCTATAAAATCCCAAAAGGAATCTATTATTTTTATAACTGGATTTAATACGTTCATAGATCCTTGTGGTATGTAAGAGATATATTTCCATCTTAAGTTTTTTAGCTCTTTCTCGGATAGCTTAAAAACACTGACAACTTCTTCATCTACTTTATAGTAAATATCTCCATTAATTAAAGTTAATGGCGGATCTATCATTCCATAAAGTGTTTTTACTAAGGTACTTTTTCCACATCCTGACTCCCCTGCTATCCCGTAGATCTCACTCTCTTCTATCTCTAAATCTACATTATTTACAGCTTGTACTACTTGTTTATTTCCCTGTATATCTAATATATAAAAGGCTTTTAAATTCTCACCTCTAAGTATTTGCATCTTTTCACTCCTTTGCTGTTCCTATTCTTTGTGTTCTTGTCCTGGGATCTGAATATTCACTTATACTTACTGAAAGAAGATATAGAGAAATAAATAATAATACTGAGATTACAATAGGGGTTAAAATCCACCACCATATACCAAGCAGCATCGCTTGAGAATTTATTGCCCAATGGAGAGTCGTCCCTAAAGTAGGAATTGAAAGATTTGAAAGACCTAAAATAGATAAGGTAACTTCCAATCCTATGCTCCATCCCATATTGTTTATGATTGTGGAGAAGACAAGAGGCATTACATAGGGAAAGTATTCTTTAATTACCAAGGATAAGGTTGAGGAACCTGAAAGTATTGAAGTATAAGTAAACTCCCTCTCCCTTAAGCTTAGAACTTGTGCCCTTATTAATCTTGCATCCCATGGCCATCCAAATACACCTAAGAGCAGTCCCAAGGAAAAAAGATCTAAATTTCCCTTTATTAAAGAGGATATAAGTATTAGTATGGGAAGTAATGGTAAAACTAAGAAGCTATCACTTATAGCCATAAGAACCTTATCTGTTCTCCCTCCTACATATCCTGATACTAAACCTACAATTATCGCAATAACCCGAGAAAATAATGCTGCTACTATTGATACGATAAGAGAATTTCTTATGGCAAAGGTAGCATCCCAGAATACATCTTGCCCTTTTGAATTTGTCCCTAATATGTGTTGAAGGGATGGAGGAAGATCCCTTGGAAAGATATGCCATCGGGTTGGGTCATAGGGACAAAAAAATGATAAGAGGGCTAAAAACAAAAGTATACAAACAATTATGAACCCAAATCTAAATTTCCCATCTTTTAATAGATCTTTTAATACATTCACTTCTTTTTCCTCCTTATGTGTATCTCACTCTGGGATCTAATAGGGGATATAACAGGTCTATAATAAGAATAAAAGTTGCAATTCCAATAATTGATATAGCTGTTATTCCCATGATTAAATTGTAATCTCCGGTAGTAATAGCATTGTAAAGAAGGGTTCCCATCCCCGGATATGAAAATACCATCTCTGTTATTAAAGCCCCCCCAAATATTTGTCCCATGGAAAGAGCAAGTCCTGTTACTTGTGGAAGCATTGCACTCCTCATTACATATTTGAAAAGAAGAGTTCTATTTCTTACTCCACCTGCCTTTGCATATAAAATGAAATCTTCTCTTAATATGTTTTGCACCATCAATCTCATAGTTTGAAGAGTAGATGCAATTCCAAGGATCATCATAGATAGAAGAGGTAGAAATGCATATTTTATAAGATCCGAAATAAATTTTAGACTAAAGGATGGGGTTGAACCAATGGAAAATCCTCCTGCTATGGGAAATATTCTTAAAAAGTATCCAAACATAAGAAGTAATACGAAGGCAAAAATGTAATAGGGGATAGGTCTTATAGCCATTGCTATATCTTCTAAAACTCTTGCCCATCTCTTTTCATAGTAGTAGCCTACTATTCCTCCTAAAATATTTCCAATAAGCCAAGATAAGATTGTACTTACTGTAAGAAGTCCTACCGTCCATGGTAAAGAATCCATAATCAACTTCATAACAGGGACAGGAAATCTAAAGAGTGATGGACCAAAATCTCCTTTAAAAAGCCTTCCCCAAAAAGCTAAGTATTGTTCCCATAAAGTGCCTTTTAGTCCATAAAGCTCTTTTAATGTATCTGTAAGCTTTTCTACAGTAGCAGGATCCATATATGTTCCCATTGCAGTTACAGTATTTATCATCTGTTGAACAGGATCCACAAGACTTAAACGGGGAACAAAAAATACTATGGTAATACCCATAAATATTACGAAGAAATAGCTTATAAGTCTTGGTATTAGATATCTTTTAACAAAATCCATTTTCCCTCCTTTAATTTAGCCTCCCCTCTTTTTGAGGGGAGGCTTTTTTATTAGAGCTCTACTTCCTTCCAGTAGGTTTTAGAGATGGAAGCATATATTTGAAGTTAGGCCAATGACAGAAGGGCATACAATAGAGATTTTCTGCTGTAGCATAATTTGTCCAGTAATATTCATCAAAGGAATCTCCGCCTCTACCAGCTATCATAGGAATTGTTGGCATTTCTTCGGCTGCTAATTTTATAGCTTCTCTTCCCAAATTCAATGTCTTTACAGAATCCCAATTTGTAACATCCATTTGGTCAATTATTTTATCTAATTTTTCATTTGACCATCTGCTATCATGTCCTGGGTTAGACTCATTGATTGGTCTTACATATCTTGAATGCCATGCACTTAAAAGACCATACAAATCAAAATGTCCACCCAAAGGATCAACTGTAGGTCTTCCAGCGGCTACATCATATTGTCCATAATCTATTAAAGTTGTTGCTTGTTCTGTATTATATACTTCTGTATCTATGCCAAAGTCTTTCCAGTATTGTGCTACTAAATTTGCAGTGAAAATATAATCCTCAGGATTTGGAGCAGAAACGATGGTTATCTTCCAAGGTTTACCATCAGGCAGTAGCCATTTACCATTCTTATCTCTCTTAAACCCATTCCTCAATAGAAGTTTTTCTGCTACATCTGGAGCATACTTCCACCAACCGTATCCAAATATTTCTTTTACAGCGTTCTGATCTGTGGTGATTTTATAACCTCTTTTTCTTAGCATATCTGCTAATTTTATTGGGATATCTGGATCGTATACTTTTACTTTTTTATTGTCCACAGTTAAAGTAAAGTTTTTCAGCCAACTGTCTAATGGTTTATAATACCAATTCCTCAATGCTGGTGTTGATGGTACATGTAGTGCTCCCATTGTTGCTGAACCATCAAAAGCAGCATATACAAAATTTGTCATATCAATGGTTAATGTCAATGCCCATCTGACATCTTTATTGTTGTAGGGTGATTTTAAATTATTAAATAGAATTCCTGTGATACAAGGATCTACGTCACAGGTCCATGGAAAATCTTTTCTATAAGCTCTTGCATATTCATTTCTTGCAAAAGCTGATTTTTGTGCTTCTAAGCTTAGAGCATTAGCAATATCTAATTCATGCCTTGCCTGAGCAACAACTTTCTTTTCGTCAGGTCCGTAGTACATGTAAAGGACATATTTAGGTTTTGGCATTCCATATAGTTTTCCTGTAGGAGTTTTATCCCAATCTGCTCTTCTCTCCCAAAGAGTCCAATATCCACCTGGGTCAAAACTTTTTAGAGTGTATGGACCTGAACTAACTGGGGGATTAAAGGCAAAACTGGCAGGATCTGATACTTTTTCAAATACATGCTTTGGTAATGGCCAGCAAGCACCCCATCTATCAAGGAAATAAGTATGAAATCTTGAGTTAGATTTTTTAAGTTGGAAAGTTACTGTATATTTATTATTTTTAACAATTTTATCAATGTAGGTTGTAAACTGTGCATTATAATTTAAAGTAGGATACTTCATGATTAGTTGAACAGTGAATATTAAATCATCTGCTGTTATCTCTTGTCCATCACTCCAGTAACAACCCTCTCTTAACTTTACTACCATTTTTGTAAAATCACTATTGTATGCAGGCTTCTCCTTAGCTAAAGAATTTATAATCTTTCCTGTAGCTGGGTCTACCATCCAAAGAGGTTCTAACATGAGCTGTTGAATCCCTCTATCTGGAGTTCTCCATGTAGCTGCCCAAACATTAAAGTTATCTGGTGTAACAGCTCTTCCAGTAACCACATCACAAATTAATGTCTCAGATCTTGGCATGTCAGGAGTCAGTTGAGAAAAGCCTATCTGAGAAAAGCTAAGCAGAGAAAGAAGCACTAAAAGAGAAAATAAAGTAACCTTTTTCACAATCAAAACCCTCCTTTTTTCAAATTAAAAATCAAAGGAATGTTGAAAGTTTTTTAATTCTCTAAATCACCTCCTTTTTTCTTAAGAAATGTTAGTCCCTAAAATTAAGATATCGTTATTAAATTCTGCCATTTTAATCTCAGTAAAATCAGGGGAAATCTCTATATCAGGTTTAAAAATGCGTCTTGTTTCAAGATCAATTCCTTCCCATTCATAAGAGGCTCCATCAAGCTTTAGTTTTATTTCCCAATTAAATGGAGTATAAATGACTATTTTATCCTTTCCCTTTGAGATTCTTACTTCAGAGGTGTCATTAATGAGTAACTCATTAGCAGGCTCTATATCAAATAAATCATATCTTTCAAAAATCCATTTAGCAAAGGCAACATCAAAACCTCCTGGGAATTTTAAGGCAGTTCTCCAATCATAAGGAGTACCATATACTTCAGAGAATTTATAGATCTTGCTTCTTCTATGCCAAGGCCATATTCCATGAGTTCCATAGGTTACTCCTGCTTTTGCTCCTGAAAGTAAGCTCTGCCAAACTGCTTTTCTTACATCATAATTATTAAATCTTCCATATTTATCAGATGAAGAAATAGAACCAATACCCTCATAACATGGTTCTCCATTAATGATGGGTCTCTTCACAGGCATGTTATAAAATTTAAGTGCAGTTTCATAAGAAAGGTTTTGTCTATCCTTAAAATGACATGATTGATACATATAAAAGTCATAATTTGGAGAATTGATGAATACTTCTGGAACATCGGAGAAGCCACCACATAGATGCATTGTAGTGAGAGAATCAGGTGATAATTTCTTTACAATGTTAAATGCAATATTGTAATATTCAATAGCTTCTTGATTCTGAAAATCTGTATCTCCACTTATCACATAAATTGGGTTGTATTTTGAATATTTCTCTACCACATAACTTATATATCCTTCTAAATTCTCTTTTGGAATTATCCGAGAAGAATCTTGTTTAGATAGCCAGTTCCCTGGTACATAATTACACCATAATATTACTAACGCAGGAATAAAATCTTTTTCAGTAGCTTTTTCTATCATCTTCTCTGCTCTATCAAAGTACTCTTTATTTATCTTGCTATAATTCCATTTACCATTGGGAAATACCTCAAAGGGGTCAATATAACAATCTGATTCACTCCTATCCCATTGAGGTAAAATGTCAATTTGCAAAGCATTAAATCCTTGCATCTTTCTGTAATTCAAGTAATATTCCCATTCTTCAAAGGCTATATTTGTAAAGGCACTCCAACAGGTATCTGCAAGATAAAAAAATTTCTTACCCTTCCTAAGGAAAAAATCTTTACTTTCGGAAATTCCTACTTTCTCACTCATTTTACTCTCCATGAATAATTATTCATTAATAAATTTTTATTTACAGTGTAATTATAAATTGAGATTAAAATTTTTGTCAAGGGGAATTATTATGAGGTAAAATTGAATATAAAAGTAAACTCTCCTATAAAGTGGATATTGGTATGATCCGTTTCTTTCAGCAGTATGAACTTGGATATGGGGATTACACTAAGGAAAGAGAGGCTATTCTTCAAGAAGAAGATGTAGAAACTATTGTAAAAAAGATAAAAAAGCAGAGAAAAAAGGGTTAACCTACCTTTTATTTTTTGAAGAAAGATGGTAAAAAGAATATATATTATTCCATTACCTTATATAACTTTTTTTATATATATTTTTTGTGAGATAATCTGTTTTTTCACAATTAAAAATTTTCTTTCCTTTTTAATTTGTTAAACTATGTGACATATATCACTTTTTTTAAACCATCTTCCAAGTTATAATCTTATTAGAA
>DAOSUP010000020.1:21176-22261 GCA_035378845.1 Dictyoglomaceae bacterium | reverse complement strand
TAAGTGGAGAAATAGACTTTAAAGATGGCACTATTAATGTACTTGGTAACGAATTTATTTTAGATTATGGCTATATTAAATTTCCTGGACTTAGTTTTGAAGAGAATATATGGGAAATTTCAGCAAGTAAACTAATTCAAGGTTTTCTTATAAATCTTAAAGCATATAGTTTTATGGGGAATACTTCCGTCTTATTTACCTCAGAACCAAGTTTGTCATTAAGGGAGATATTATTCTTACTTGTGGGACAAAAGAATCTTCCCATAGCTCAAGTTGAATCTTGGACATTTTCCACCTTAGTGGAGAGCATTCCTGTAGGGGTACAGGGCATGATAAGCTCTGCTTTTAATACATTCTTCTTGAATCCTGTACTCTCTGAATTTGCTAAAATATTTAATTTAGATTCTTTAACAGTAGAATATACTATAGAAGGTTTGATTCCTCATTGGAGAAGTATTATACTTGAAAAAAAGCTTTCAGATTTATTATCTGCAAAGTTAAATTATTCTTTGGATGAAAGAACATGGAGTGGTGAGTTAGATTATGAATTTAGGAAAGATTTTTCTCTTAAACTGTTTACCACAGAGAATAAAGGATTTTCATTTTTCTTAGAATACAGCTCCCAATTTTGATGAAAGGAAGGTGTTAAGAGATTGAAAAGATTTATTTTAATTTTCACTTTATTTTTGCTTATTTCCTTCTTAGATCAAACTTTAGCTCAGAGTAACTATACTATTTCTGACATAGTTATAAAGGGGAATCAAAAAATAAGTAATGACGAAATTTTAAAAATTATAGATCTAAAAGTTGGTGCAAGTGTGTCTGATGAGAAAATAGAACAGATAAAAACAAAATTAGAGGATACCACATACTTTATTTCAATAAACATAAACAAAATTTCTAAAAAGGAAGGCATTGTTTTGGAAATAAATTTAGTAGAGTCTCCATTCCTGATATTTGTCACTGGTATCAAGCTTCAAGGACTTCAAAAAATTACGCCGAAGGATATTCAAAGAATACTGATGATTCCTTCATTAGGATGGACAACAGATCAAATAGTTTGGGAGCAAAGAAGAAAGTTTATG
>DAOSUP010000020.1:0-21076 GCA_035378845.1 Dictyoglomaceae bacterium | reverse complement strand
AAAATTAGAGAATTCGGGCTATTTTAAAAGCTTTGTTTTGAATGAAGATTTGGATAAAGATAATAAAGTAAAGATTGAGATTAAATTAGAAGAAAACCCATGGATAGCAAATATTAAAGTTGATGGCTTAAAGAATGTTTCTCAGGAGAGATTCTTTAAGATTTTATCTCCCGAAAAAAATGCTTTTTTAAGTGAGAAATATATACAAGAAAAAACAAAGATTCTTATAGATTCGGGTCTTTTTTCCAATGTAGATGTTAAATATAGAATTTCAAAAGGGAATTTTGCATATTTAACCTTTGATGTTGTAGAAAATCCTATTTTAAAATCTTTAGATTTTGTAGGATCTTCTCATGTTTCAATGAAAGAGTTAGAAAAATACTTGATTTTGAAAGTTGGAGATTTTGTGTCAGAAGATAAGATCTCAGAACAAATTTCTAAGTTTGAAAGTGCAGGATATTTTTCTGAAGTAAACGTAGATAAAAAAGTAGAAGATGATGAGATATCATTAATTTTTATCTTTCAGGAGAACCCAATAATTAATAAGATAACTTTTACTGGTATATCTGGTATATCCTTTGAAGATTTGAAAAGGGTGCTTCTTAGTAAAGAAGGTACTCCTTTTAATCCTAATCTTTTAAAACAGGATTTGATTAATCTTCAAAAATTTGTGCAAAACAGGGGACTTGTTTTTACTACTCTTCAAGAATTTAATTTTACAAAAGATGGAGAAATAATTTTTGTATTCAAAGAATATAAAGTGGAAGATATAGAGGTAGAAATTCTTCCCACTACTGAAACATCTTCACTGAGCTTTATGTCTTTTTTAAGGAAACCCACCGATGAAAATGTGGTAAGAAGAGAGATAACCCTTAAGGTAGGAGAGAATTTCAATTGGGAAAAGGTAAAAGATGATTTACAGAGAATATATAATGCAGGTATTTTTGAGGATGTCTCTATAAGATTTGAGCAGGGAAGTTCTGAGGATAAAGTTAAAGTTGTATATGTGGCAAAAGAGAAGCTTTCAGGAGCTATAAATTTTGGTGGAGGATATGCTACTGATACAGGACTTTACGGATATGTTGAATATAAAGAAGGGAATTTTATGGGTAAAGCTCAGCAACTGAGTCTGAAAGTTTCTCTTACAGCACAAGGTAAAGTAAATTATCAGCTAAGCTTTTATGATCCTTGGTTTTTGGGTGGTAGAAATTCCTCCCAATTTGAGCTTTATGATAAAAATACTACAACTACAAGCATAGAAGATGGAAGTACAATTATAATTGAGGAAGAGAGAGCTGGTGGAACTTTTTCTTTCTCTTATCCTTTGACGAAAATATGGAATCTTTCTTTAGGCTTTAAATACGAAGATATTTATCAGACTTATTCTAACTCTATCTCTCAAACTAATATTGCCAGTTTTAAATTAGGAGTATGGAGAGATAATCGGGACTTTTTGTTTAATCCTACTCAAGGATCAAGACAAGTTTTGAATTTGGAATTTGCTGGTGGAGGAAGTGAGGCTAATTTTATAAAATATCAGGGAGAAACTCAATGGCATATTCCTGTAACAAAAAGAGAGTCTTATTTATCCATATCTGAGCAAAAGGAAAGACAGGTGCTGTCCTTGAGAATTGCATCTGGACTCTCTCAAGGTAATTTACCTTCTTCAGAGTTATTTACCTTAGGAGGTGTGAACTCCATAAGAGGCTTTTCTGATAATATATTTAAAGGGGATTCTTATTTATTATTCAATCTTCAGTATAGAATTCCCATGGGAAGTGGGGTTTATGGAGTTTTATTTGTAGACTCTGGAAGCACATGGTATGTTAATCAGCTCTCTTCCATTTCAGATATAAAGCTATATACAGGTATAGGATTGGGTATAAGATATGAAACAATAATCATTCCTATAAGACTTGATCTTGGTTATAATTTTGGGAATGACCCATTAGATCCTAATACTAAATGGCGTATTCACTTTAGCTTTGGTGACATATTTTAGAAAAATGGAGGGAATTGAATGAAAAAATCAATCATATTCCTAATGATTTTTGTCTTTCTCGTATCCTTCTTATATGCGGGAGAGAATTATTTTATTCAGGGTATAGTTTTTAAGGGAATAAAAAATGTTCCTTATAATACAGTCCAATCTAATTTTGGAATTAAGGTGTTTACTTCGGTTTCCGAAGATGAGATTAATAGAGAGATATCAAGATTGAAAGAGAGTAGACTTTTCATGAGTGTAGGATATACCTTACAAAAAGTTGATGGGGGATATAATCTTATAGTTTTAGTAGAAGAATACCCTGTAATTTCTCAGATAAAATTTCCTGATGCAAAGCTGGTTCCTCTTCAAGAGATAAAAGAGAAGATTTATAGTACTGAAGGTAAATTTTTTATAGAAGATAAAATAAAAAAAGATTGTGAAAATATAAAAGAAATTTATAGAAAAAAAGGATTTGTGCTGATTCAAGATCCTACTTTCTCTTTTGAAAACAATATGCTTACTTTTTATTGGTTAGAGACCCCTCCTATTAGCAGGATAGAAATTAAGGCTAATAATGATTGGGAGAAGAAGGTAATAGAAGAATATCTGGATCTTTCGGTAGGAGATTATCTAAATCTTACGAAGATTGAGAATGCTAATAAAAAGCTTGAAAAAAAGGATTTGAAACTACAGATTATACCTAATTGGGAATTGGAAGATAACTCTTTAGTTTTATACTTGTCTTTGAAGTATCTACCTCCTCGGGAGATATCCTTGGAATATAAAAGTAACGAATACTTATCTTCTTCTTTTAATTATTTCTCAAGCCCATGGGGGAATTTTGGAGTCAATATAAAATATACTGGTGGAGTGGTAGATTATGCACTTTCTTGGAGGAATGAGAATTTAAGGGTAGAAGTAGGGGACAAGCTATTAAGTCTCAGTTATGATAAAGATCTTTCTCGTGATTTTACAGGAGAGGTTGGTATCAAGTGGGAGCCACAGAGTTGGGATAATGCTCTCTTTTTTAATATAAAAAGAGATACTTTAGTAGAAGAGAATGGAATATATAAAAATGGAAGTTTATTGGGAATAAATCTTGATTTTCATGGTGGAGGATCTCCATATAACTATTCTCTTATAACTTTATCAGGGAAATATTTTAATAGTTATGGAGAAGACATCAATGAAAGAATTATAGGCTTAATGGGAGAGTTTGTTTATCCTATAGGTATATCTATAGAAGGAGGTAAACTTCTTCTCAAAGCTGCATATTCCTTTCCTATAGGAGATAAGAATTATCTAAGTTTAGAATTAGGAGGTGAAAGTATCTTTAGACCAGAAGAAGTAAAAGCAATAAGTGATATTTCGTTTAAAGGTTACGGTGGAGCTATGATTTCCTTATTTTACGATCCTTGGAGATACAATTTTGGATTGGATACTAATTTTTCAGATATTGTAAAATTCTATTTAAGTTCTGAAATCAATTTTTAAGGAGGTATAAAAGATGAAAAGATACGGAATCTTTGTATTAGTGATTTTCTTTTTAGCTTCTTTTGCTTTTTTAGGAGTAAAGATTGTAGGAGCCCAGACTTCTTCCGGAAAGATAGCTTATATTGATGAAGATCAGTTATTAAGAAGCTATCCTCCATTTATGAATGCTTATACAAAATATCAACAAGAATATCAAAATAGACTTAATAAATTAAGTGAAGCTCAAAAAGCTGGAAAGTCTCAAGATGAATTAAAGAAACTCTCTACCCAATACGATACAGAATTAGAACCTTATAAGAAAGCTGTAGATAGTGTTCTACAAAGTCTAAAAAAGACTCTTGATAAAATTTTTGCTGATCTCTCTAAAAAAGAAGGATATATAGCCGTGCTAACAAAAAATATTCAGGGACAAGATGTAGTAATCTGGGGTGGTGTGGATATTACTGATAAAGTGATAAATATTTTAGCAGGAAAACAGTAAAAATATGAAGGGGTGGAAGCATTTTCTAATTATATTTATAGTTGTTTCTTTCTTCTCTTTCTCTTTTGCTTTTTCAGATCAAAATAGAGGTGTTGCTTATATAGATTACCCTAAGGTATTCTCTGAATTTAAAGATACTAAGAAAGTTCAGTCAGAAATACAAAAACGTCAGGAAAATATTCAGAAACTTCTTGACAATGCAAAAAAGAAAGGAACAACAGACGAAAAAATAAATGAGATGAGATTAAATGAGGAGAAAAAATTAGCGGTGTATGTAGAGGGGGTAAGACAAAATATAAACGCAAAGATATTGAAAGAAGTGGAGAAGGTTGCAAAAAGCAAAAAAATTTCAGTGGTTTTAAATAAGAGTTTTCTCTTATGGGGTGGAATAGATATTACGTCTGAGGTTTTGAATAATTTGAATAAGTAAGGAGAGAGAAATGTTTTTAAGCGAGGTTGCAAAGATTGTAGATGGAGAGTTAGTAGGAGAAGATGTATCTATTGAAAGAGTTTCTGACTGGGAGAATGCAAGAGAAAATGACTTAGTTTTTATATTTAATAGTAAGGATATAGAGACAGTAGAAAAAACTGTAAAGGCAAAAGCTTTTGTGATTCCTAAAGATGGGTATTCTACTCGTCCTCATGTAAAAGTGGATAATCCAAGATTAGCAATGGCTAAACTTTTAAAGATCTTTGATTGGAGGACATATCCTCAAGGAATCCACCCTACTGTTATTTTAGGAGAAAATGTAAAATTAGGAAAAGATGTTGCAATTGGAGCTTATGTAAGTATAGGGAATAACGTTACTATAGGGAATGGTACAAAAATCTTTCCCGGAGTAATTATAGGAAATAACGTAGAAATAGGAGAGAATTGTGTAATCTATCCAAGAGTTACCATATATGATCTCTGTTTTATTGGTGATAATGTCCTTATCCACTCAGGAACGAGTATTGGAGTTGAGGGTTTGGGATATATTTGGGATGGAAAAGAGCATGTAAAGATGCCTCAGATTGGGAAAGTAGTTATAGAAGATAATGTAGAGATAATGGGAAATGCAGTCGTAGAGAGAGGAACCTTAGGAGAAACACGTATAGGAAAAGGGACAAAAATTGGTTCTTTAGTTGATATAGGTCATAACGTAACAATAGGTGAAAATTGTATAGTTGTGGGGCAGAGTGGAATTGCAGGAAGTTCTAAATTGGGAAACAATGTGATTATGGCTGGTCAAAGTGGAGTATCAGATCATGTAAAGGTAGGAAGCAATGTAGTAATTCTTGCAAGAGGTATGGTTACGAAAGATATCCCTGACAATATGGCAGTTTCTGGATTTCCTGCAATGCCACATACTGAGGAGATGAAAATTCAGGCACTTATTAGAAAACTTCCTGAAATCTGGGAAGAAATAAAAAGGCTAAGAAAAAAGCTTGAGTAAGCAAAAAACAATAAAAAAGTTGGTAAGTTTAGAGGGAAGAGGACTTCATACTGGAGAATATGCAAAAATTAATCTCCTTCCTGCTCCAGTTAATACAGGTATTAAACTTATAAAAGATGGTTTGGAAATTCCTGCAAAAGTTGACTTTGTAGTTGAAACTAATAGAAGAGTAGTTTTGGGTAGAGATGGGAAGAACATTGCCACTGTTGAACATTTGCTTTCGGCTATTTATGCTGTAAGCATCTCTAATCTTCTTATAGAAGTAGAAGGAGAAGAGATTCCTATACTTGATGGAAGTTCTCTCCCTTGGGTGAATTTGTTAAAACAGGCAGGAATAAAAGAACAGGAAGTTCCAAAAGATGTGTTAGAGATTGATAAGGTTTTCTCTTTTAGAGAAGGGAAAGGAGAAATATTAATATTTCCGTATGAAGTATTTCGGATAATAAGTTTAATATCATTTCCTAATACTATTATTAAATGGCAGAAATTTGACTTCCAAAATCTTCAAGACTATGAAAGGGAGATTGCTCCTGCAAGAACCTTTGGTTTCTACTCTGAAGTGGAAGATTTGATGAGAAAAGGGCTTATTAAAGGGGGAGATCTTGATAATGCACTTCTTATAAACGAAGATGGATTTGTAAACCCCCCAAGATTCAATGATGAGCCTGTGAGACATAAAATTCTTGATATAATTGGAGATTTTTCCCTTCTTGGAAAGGAGCTAAAAATGGAAATCATCTCTCTAAGTTCAGGACATACTTTACATTTAAAAGCATTGGAATTTCTTATGGAGTATTACTATAAGGGGGGTGTAGAATAGTGGATGTTGATATTCTTAAAGTGCTTCCTCATAGGTTTCCTTTTTTATTAGTGGATAAGGTTTTAGATTTTAAAGAAGGTGAAATGATAAGAGCAGTTAAAAATGTCTCTTACAACGATTATTTCTTTATGGGACATTTTCCAGAGAAACCTATAATGCCGGGTGTTCTTATCATAGAAGCTATGGCACAGACTGCAGGACTTTTTCTTTATCTCTCCTATGCAGAAAAAAAAGAAAATTATGCAGCCTATCTTACAGGAGTTGATAATATGAAGTTTAGAAAACCCGTATTTCCTGGAGATCAGTTAATTCTTGAGGTGAAACTTGAGAAATCATTACAAAATATTTTTAAATTTCATGGGTTAGGAAAGGTAGAAGAAAATCTTGTAGCGGAAGGAGAGATAACAATTGCCTTGGGACAACAAAATTCATAAATTTGCTGAGGTAGACGAAAAAGCTGAAATAGGAGAAAATGTTGAGATTGGCGCGTTTACTGTTATTGAGGAAGGTGTAAAGATAGGAGATTTTACAAAAATTGAGAATAATGTACATATAAAGAAAGGGACTATTATTGGTAAGAACTGTCATATTCATTCAGGTTGTGTATTAGGAGATATTCCACAAGATTTGAATTTTAAAGGAGGAGAGAGTTTTTTAATAATAGGAGATAATGTAGTAATCAGGGAAAACTGCGTATTTCACCGTGCTTCTGGGGAAGATAAAGCCACAATTGTTGAAGATGGGGCTTATCTTATGACATATACGCATATAGCTCATAATGTAAGAGTTGGAAAGAATGTGATTATTGCTAATGGAGCCCAATTAGCAGGATATGTGGAGGTAGAAGAAAAAGCATTTTTAAGTGGTCTTGTAGCGGTGCACCAATTTGTAAGAATAGGTAGATATGCTATGATAGGTGGATGTACGAAGCTTATAAAAGATGTACCACCTTACACATTATGTGATGGGAATCCCGCAAGAGTTTATGGATTAAATCTGATAGGTCTTAAGAGAGCAGAGTTTTCTTTTGAAAAGATAAAGATGCTTAAAGACCTTATTCATATCCTTTACAAGGATGCTTCTTGGGAGTATAGGCTGAAAGAGATTGAAAAATATGATGAAGATGAAGCAAAAATTCTATTAGAGTTTTTAAGAAATTCTAATAGAGGTATTACAGAAGCATCTTGGAGGAGAACAAAATGAAAATAATGTTCTCAGTTCTTGAAGTTTCTGCAGATATTCATGGTGCAAAACTAATTCAAGCTCTAAAAGAAAAGAGAAAAGATTTATATATCTATGGAATTGGTGGAGAGAGAATGGAAGAAGAAGGAATGGAGCTAATTTCTGATGTAACTCAGTATAGTACTGTAGGTTATATAGAACCTTTGCCATATATTCCTAAGTTATTGGATTTGCAAAAAAAGGTTAGAAGAATTATAAAAGACACAAAACCCGATCTTATAATTTTTATAGATGCTCAAGGATTTAATATTCCTTTAGCTAAATATGTTAAAAAATTAGATATTCCTACTATCTATTATTTCAGTCCACAATATTGGCTTTTTGGAAAAAAAGAAAAGGCAAAAGAGATGGTAGAAAATCTAACTTGGATAATAGCAACATTTCCTCAAGAGTATGAGTTTTATAAAAACTTTTCGGATAATGTGGTTTTTTTTGGGCATCCACTTATTGATTATCTTTCTTATCTTGATGAAGTTGATAAAGAAGATAATTTAATTGGTATTTTCCCCGGGAGTAGAATTCAGGAAATTAAAAATCTTACACCTATATTTATGGAGATTGTAGATAGGCTTTACTCTGATGGTTTTCACTTTACACTCCCTTTAGCAAGTAATAAGTTCTCAAATATTCTTCTTGATTTGGTAAAAGATAAAAGAGATAAAATTGAAGTTGTTTCTGGAAAAGAAAGTCAAAAAGTTCTGAAGATGTCCAATTTAGCTCTTGCAGCATCAGGTACTGTTACATTAGAAGCAGCTATTCTTGAGACTCCAGTTTTTGTCTTTTATAAAATATCTCCACTAAGTTTTTTTATGGCTAAGAGGTTAGTACATTATCCATATGTGGCAATCCCTAATATATTAGGAGGTAAAATGATTTTCCCTGAATATGTTCAATACATAGATATGGATAATGTAATTAAAGATATAAAAAACTTCTTATCAGACGTCCATAAGAGGGATGAAATGATAAAGGATTTAAAAGAAATAGTATCTACTCTTGGGGATCATGGGGTTTTAGATAGGATATCTAATTTTATTCTAAGTATTTTATGACTAAATTCTATTTTATTGCTAATGGTCCAGGAGAGATCTCAGGATGGCTTTATCCTTTAGTTCAATGGATAAAAATTTTTAATCCTCCCTGGGCAGAGGATATGGAATTTTGTTTGATATTGAACAAATGTCAGTTTGCTTCTGGACAAGAAGAAAAAGTAGTAAAAAGTTGGAATTTTTTCAAAGAAATTGTTCCTCCGGATGATTATTGGGAGAAATTTAAGAGCAAACCTAATGAAGAAACTATAGTTTTTCATATAGGAGGGGATCTTTTTTTCAATCTTCTTTTGGCAAAAAGGTGGAATGGAATATCTTTAGCTTATGTGGAGAAAGAATTTTGGGCAGAGAGATTTTATAGGAGGGTTTATTCTAATAAACCTCTTAAACCTTCCAACTCATTATGTGTTGGAGATTTAAGGTTTGATTTTTTACCTGAAAATTCTTTTTCTATTGATAGTAAAAAGATAGCTCTTTTCCCAGGAAGCAGAGCTTATGGGCTTAGATTTTATCTTCCTTTTTATGTTGCTTTAGTTAGAGAAATAACAAAGAGCTTTCCCGATCTTTCATTTACTGTTTTCTTTTCTCCATTTTTAGACCCTAATGAGAAAAATAATATACTTTCAAAATTGGAACCTATATGGAGAAATTTACCTATAGAAATGAAAGAATTAAATGACATGGGTGAAATAAAAGATTACCTTTTTGCTATAACTCTTCCAGGTACCAATACCCTTCAACTTTCTTATATGAAGATCCCTATTCTTGTAATCCTCCCTCTTCACCGTCCTGAATTCCTTCCTTTAGAAGGTTTAGGAAATCTTGTTAAAGGCAGGTTTAGGGACTATATTATAAATCTGTATTTAGCAAAAAATCCATATCTGGCTCTGCCTAATAAGATTAAGCCTGGAATAGTTCCAGAGATTGTTGGAAAATTTAAATTTGAAGATGTGTTAAAATATTTTAGGAGTCTTTTGGAAAATAGAGATGAGATTGAGAATATTCATAAAAATTTATTGTTATCCTTTAATAAGGATTATTTATCATCACAATTGATATGGGAAGATATTAATGAAATACTTAAGGAAGTTATTTGAGCTTTTAAAACCTTATTGGATATATTTTGTAATAGGTTTTTTGTGCATAATTGTTAGCAATGGAGCTCAACTCTATGCTCCTAAATTCTTAGGGGAGCTTCTTGATCAACTTGCCAACTTAAAAGATGTTAATTCCTTAAATAAGATTTCCTTTATCATAATTTTCCTTCTTTTTATAAGGAGTCTCTTTTTCTATGGACAACTTTATGTATTCGCCTTTATAGGTCATAGATTAGTTGCGGATCTTAGAGAAAAACTCTTTTTAAAAATTCAATATCTCTCATTAGATTCTCTCAATAAGTGGAGTAGTGGTGATCTTATTACTCGTACTATTCAGGATACTCAGCTAATACAGACTTCTTTTCTTTCGGGAATAGCAGATCTTCTTTATGCAATAGTTCTCCTTACAGGTATTTTAACAATTATTTTTATTACTGATTGGCAACTGGCTTTAGCTACCATAGTAGTCATTCCTCTTTTTATCTTCTCCATATCAGGAATTGGTAAAGAGATTCAAAATTGGTCTTTAGCTGTGCAGAGAAAGATTGCAGATCTTACCAGTCTTATACAAGAAAGTATCAAAGGAGCAAGAGTTGTAAGAGTTTTTTCACAAGAAGATAAGGAGATAGAAAGGTTTAAAGATGAAAATGAGAAAAATTTCCTTAGGAATCTTAAGATTGCAAGACTTACTGCTATTCAGATTCCCCTTGCAAGTTTTTTAAGTGCATTAGCTATTGTGTTTATCCTATGGATAGGTACAAAAAAAATAGTAAGTGGGGCTCTTTCCTTGGGCTCTTTTATAGCTTTTCTTACTTATGTAGGGATGTCTATAGATCCTACTCAGACAATACTAAGAGTTCTTGCAGGTTTGAGACAGGCAAATGCAGCTTTTGAGAGGATATTTGAGATCTTGGAAAAAGGAAGAAGTGTAGTTGAAGCTAAACATCCTATTACTTTACCTCCTATAAAAGGATATGTAGAGTTTGAAGATGTCTATTTTACGTATGACGGAGTTCAGTGGGTATTACAGCATATAAATTTAAAAGTAAACCCTGGAGAAAAAATTGCAATTGTAGGAAGTAGCGGGGCTGGTAAAACTTCTTTAGTAAATCTCCTACCTCGTTTTATTGATCCTACCCAAGGGAAAGTAAAAATTGATGGGTATGATTTAAAAGAAGTAAGTTTAAAATCCTTAAGATCCCAGATAGGCTTTGTTCCTCAGGAAACTATAATATTTCATGGAAGCGTGAAAGATAATATTGCTTATGGAAAACCCGATGCCTCTTTTGAAGAAATTATAGAGGCTGCCCAAGGAGCAAAGGCTCATGATTTTATTATGAGCCTTTCCGAAGGTTATGACACAGTAATTGGGGAAGGGGGAGTTGGACTTTCTGGAGGACAGGCTCAAAGGATTGCTATAGCAAGGGCTTTTATTTTGAAACCCAGACTGATTATACTTGATGAAGCCACATCTGCTTTGGATTCTGAATCAGAAGCTTATGTTCAGGAAGCTTTAGAGGAACTTATGAAAGGTAAGACTGCTTTTATTGTTGCTCATAGACTATCAACTATTAGAAGAGCAGACAGAATAATAGTGTTAGAGAATGGAGAGATTACGGAAGAAGGTACCCATGAAGAGCTTTTGAAAAAAGATGGAGTGTATGCAAGAATAATAAAGTGGCAGATTGAGGAGGATGGAGGTATATATGAGAAAAGTTAAGGTTGGTGTAGTAGGAGTAGGTTATTTAGGACAACATCATGTAAGAATTTTTAGTGAGCTTCCTACAGTGGAATTAGTAGGAATTGCAGATATAGATTATAAGAGAGCTAAAGAGATAGCTTCTCTATATAATGTTCCTTTTGTTACTCAAGATTATAAGGATTTGTTTGACAAAATTGAAGCAGTAAGTATTGTGACCCCAACAAAGGTTCATTTTCCTATTTCTAAGGAATTTTTAGAGAGAGGAATTCATATATTTTTAGAGAAACCTGTAACCCAGACTTTAGAAGAAGCTGAAAGCTTACTTGATATTGCAAGCGGAAAAGAGCTCGTTTTTCAGGTAGGACATATTGAGAGATTTAATCCTGCTGTACAGGAATTAAAAAGGTATATTAAGCAGCCTTTTTATATAGAGTCTCGTAGAATGGGACCTTTTGATGGTAGATCTACAGATGTTGGGGTAGTTATGGATCTTATGATCCATGATTTAGATATACTTTTTTATCTTCTTGGAAGAGATAAAAAAGTATTGGATATAAAAGCAATAGGTTACTCTATGTATACTCCTTATGAGGATTTTGCTAACGTGGAGATAATATTTGAGGGAGGAATCCTTGCAAATCTTATAGCGAGTAAAGCAAGTCCTAAAAAGTTAAGGAGATCAGATGTTCATGAAAAAAATGGAGATTGGATAATAGTAGATTATATTGATCAGAGCATTGCTATTATTCATAGGAATAGTAGGCTTATTGAATCTTCAACAGAGGTACCTGTCTTAGAAAAAGAAGAGCCATTAAAACTTGAATTGGAACACTTTATAAAGTGTATTATTAATGGTACAAATCCTTCAGTCACCTTAGAAGACGGAAAGTTAGCCATTGCTCTTGCCACAGAGATTCTTAAGGAGATGAAATTTGTCAATTTAAAGTGAGAAATAAAAAGCTATCTCTTAAAAAGATAATATCTTTATTAATTTTGTGCTCTTTTTTATCTTTCTCCATGACTTATGCCCTTAATTTTCCCTCGCTAAAAAAAGAATATGAAAAGGAAATTAAGAAAAATCCAAATGATCCTGAAATTCTTTTTAATTTACTTGTGGTATATGGTGCAGAAGGGAATCTTGAGAAAGCATTTGAGATCTATAAAAGTTTGGAGGAAAAAAACCCTAATTATATAAAAAATCTAAAAGTTGAAGAGAATCTCAATGATCCTTTTAGTATGTATAAATCTGCTTTTTTTTATTGCTTTACAGGGAAAAATAATCTTGCTATTTACTATTTTGAGAAATTGTATGATCTTTACCCTAATGATGATTGGATCATAGCTTATCTTGCATATTTATATTATCTTGATGAAAATATGGGAGATGTGGAGCAGTTAGTAAATAAAGGATTAAAGATAAATAACAATAATGAAGCTTTACATGCACTTTTTTGTACTTTAAATCTAAAAAAGGGGAGGTATTTTTCAGCTTTGAAAGAATATTTTATTACTATGAATATTCTTCAAAAAAAGGATTATAAAACTCTTTGGAAGATTTTAAGAGGATTACAAGATGATATTAAATAAATTTGACAGTAAATTAATTTTTCCATAACATAGTGCTATGGCGTTAGAGACTATTGGAATTTATAAATATTATGGTAAGAGATGCGTAGTAAAAAACGTCTATCTTACTGTTACTCCTGGTAAAGTAATAGGATTATTAGGTCCTAATGGAGCAGGAAAAACTACTACTTTTTATACGATAATGGGAGAGGTTTTTGCTGAACAGGGGAAAGTCCTTCTTGATGGGGAGGATATAACTTACCTTTCAATGCCTAAAAGAGCGAGAAAGGGAATTGGATATCTTGCTCAAGATCCAACGATTTTTCGTAAACTGACAGTAGAAGAAAATATCAAGTTAGTCCTTGAGTTGACTGATTTATCTCCTTTAGAACAAAAGAGAAGATTAGAAGAATTAATAGATGAATTTAAATTACAAGAATTAAGAAAAAATTTAGGATATACCCTTTCAGGAGGTGAAAGGAGAAGAGTAGAAATAGCAAGAGTTCTGGCTCTTTCTCCTAAGTATATACTCCTTGATGAACCTTTTGCAGGTGTGGATCCGCTTACTGTACAGAATTTGCAGGAAACTATATCATATCTTAGTAGTAAAGGTCTTGGTATACTTGTAACAGATCATAATGTAAGAGACACTTTAGAAATCACTGATTATGCGTATATTATTTCTTCGGGAGAAGTACTTATTTCAGGTACACCAGAAGAAATCATAAATAATGAAGTTGCTAAAAAAATCTTCTTAGGAGAGAGGTTTAATTTGTAATGTCAGGATACCTATTAGTTTTGGTACTTTTGCTCTTAAGCGGTTTAGTTGCTTATGCAGGAGACTATGTAGGAAGAAAAGCGGGAAAAAAGAAACTATCTCTATTCAATCTAAGACCCAAGTATACCTCTCGGATAATAAGTGTTATTACTGGTATTTTAATTATGGTTTTTACTCTTATAATTCTCTCTATTTTTTCTGAGAACGTGAGAATTGCTCTTTTTGGTATGGAAAAGTTAAAAGGGGAAATGTCTGATTTACAATCATCTATAGAGTCTAAAGAGAAAGAACTTTCTGAAATTCTTAAAAAATATGAAGATGTAAAAATTGATAGAGAGAAAGCCATAAAAGAATTGGCAATTTATCAAGCTAAATTAAAAGAACTGGAAGAAGATAGAAAAAAATTATCTCAAGAACTTTCTATTTTGCAAAAAGAAAAAGAAGCCCTTTTAAAAGATAGGGAAAAATATCAAAGATCTATTTATGAGCTTTCTAAGAAACTTTCTATTTTAGAAAAAGAGAAAGAAACTCTTGAAGAAGAAAAGCTTGGTCTAATGGATGAAATACAGTTTTTAAATATCACTATAAGTAATTTAAGAACGGAAGGAATGATCTTTAGGAGAGGAGAGCTTATACTTAATTTTGTTACAAGAGGTGGTTTAAAAGATGAAGAAGCTCAAAAAGAAGCAAAGTCCCTTCTTTCATTAGTAGAAGGGATTGCTATAAATAGAGGAGCAGGTAGTTCCGATAAAGGGTACATATGGATTCCAGAAACAGAATGGTCAAAACTTCTGGATGCTATTAGTTCTCCTGGAGAAAAACTTATTAGAGTTTTTTCCTTAGCAAATATTTTTGAAGATGAGCCTGTGCTTATCAACTTACAAATAGTTCCATATAAACTTATATTTAACGCAGGGGATGTGATACTTTTGAGAGTTGTAGATGGTAGCGAAAGTATAGAGAAAATTGAGGAGAAACTTTTGACCATCTTAGCAGATGTAAATAAGATAGCTCAAGAGAAAGGGGTATTACCTGATCCCATATCTAATACCGTAGGGGAAATTTCTCTTGAAGATTTTTACAATATAGTTTATAGAATAAAAGAGGAGAATAAAAAAGTAATTTTAAAAGTAATAGTAGTGGAAGACACATACAACAGTGGACCTTTAAAGATAAGGCTTGAGTTTTAGGAGGGATTTAGAAGAATGGAAAAGAAATTTGTAGAAAGTATTACCTCTCAAAAGGAAGACTTTTCAAAGTGGTATACTGATGTAATTCTAAAGGCAAAGCTTGCTGATTATTCTCCTATAAAAGGTTGTATGGTTATTAGACCTTATGGATATGCTATTTGGGAGAATATTCAGAGACTTTTAGATGAAAGAATAAAGAATACAGGACATGAAAATGCTTATTTCCCTTTATTTATTCCCAAGAGTTTTCTTGAAAAAGAAGCAGAACATGTAGAGGGTTTTTCTCCGGAGGTTGCTTGGGTAACCAAGGGAGGAGGAGAAGATCTTTTAGAGCCTTTTGCTGTAAGACCTACATCAGAATCTATAATCTGTAGTATGTATGCTCAATGGATACAATCTTGGCGGGATTTACCTGTTTTAATCAATCAATGGGCTAATGTGGTAAGATGGGAAAAAGAAACGCGACCATTTTTAAGAACCACTGAATTTTTATGGCAGGAAGGACATACTGCCCATAGGACTAAGGAAGAGGCTGAAGAAGAGACTTTAAAAATGTTATCTGTCTATAAAGATTTTGTAGAAGAGGATCTTTCTATCCCTGTAATTGCAGGGAAAAAAACAGAAAACGAGAAATTTGCAGGGGCATTACATACTTATTCAATAGAAGTGCTTCTTAAAGATGGAAGGGCTCTTCAAGCGGGAACATCTCATAACTTAGGGCAACATTTTGCAAAAGCTTTTGATATAATGTTTCAAGATTTAGATGGGGAGAGAAAATATGTTTGGCAGACCAGTTGGGGACTTTCCACAAGAATTATTGGAGCATTGATTATGACACATGGAGATGATTATGGACTTGTTCTTCCTCCTAAGGTAGCCCCTTACCAGATAGTGATAATTCCTATATGGAAAAATGAGTCTGATAAGGAAAAAGTATATAGATATGTAGATGAGATATATGAAGTACTTGGCAGACAATTTAGAGTAAAAGTGGATAATGATGAGGAACACACCCCTGGATGGAAGTTTAACGAATGGGAATTGAGAGGAGTACCCATAAGACTTGAAATAGGTCCAAAAGAAGCTGAGAAGGATGAAATCTTTGTGGCAAGAAGAGATTTGAGAACTAAGACATCAATCAAAAGAGAAATTATGGTGGAAGAAATATCTAACCTTTTAAAAGATATTCAAAAATCACTTTTTGATAAAGCTATGAAATTCCGTGAAGAGAGAACTTATGAGGTAGAAGATTTTAATACTTTTAAGGATATAATGGATACTAAAAGGGGTTTTGTAAAGGCAAGTTGGTGTGGAGATGGAGACTGTGAGTTAAAAATAAAGGAGTTGACTGGAGCCACCATAAGGAATATTCCTATAGACTGGGAAGAAGAAGATGGTAAATGTATTCTTTGTGGGAAGAAAACAAAAATAAAAGTTCTGTTTGCAAAAGCTTATTAAATGAAGATACTAATTGAGAGAATTGATAAAGAAATTTCGCTTCCTGTATATGCTACTTCTGGATCTGTGGCAGTAGATCTCTCTTCCAGAATTGATTTTATTTTATATCCTTTTTGTGAAATAGAAGGAGGTATAATTGTTCCTACAGGTATAAGAGTTGCAATTCCTGAAGGATATTTAGGTTTTGTTCTTCCAAGAAGCGGTCTTTCTGCAAAGAATGGAATTACAATCCTAAATACTCCTGGGCTGATTGATAGTGATTACCGAGGTGAGATTTTGGTAAATCTTATTAACTTTTCAAAAGAAGTGTTTTATGGAAAGAAAGGAATGAGAATAGCTCAATTTCTTATTCTTTCCTATTCTAAGATTGATTGGGAAGAGGTAGAAGAACTTCCTGAAACTGAAAGGGGAGAAAATGGATTGGGAAGTACAGGACTTTAAGACAAGTTTTTCTGATATAATTCTTATTAAAAGCTTTAAATAATTACAAAGTAAGGGGGTAAAAAGGAAAAAATGAAATATGTAACTGAAGATTTAAGAAATGTAGGATTTTTTGGGCATGGGAGTGCTGGAAAAACCACTTTAGCAGAGGCTGTTCTTTACACTGCGAAAGTCATTGATCGTATGGGTAGAGTAGAAAACGGCAATACAGTTTCAGATTTTGAACCTGAAGAAATAAAAAGAGGTATATCCTTGAGTCTTTCAATCTTACCTTTAGAATGGAAGAATAAAAAAATTAATTTAGTAGATACACCTGGTTATGCAGATTTTATAAGTGAAATGAGAAGTGCCATAAGAGCTATTGATAGTATGCTAATTGTAATAGATGCTATTTCGGGAATTCAGGTGCAAACAGAGAGAGCATGGAGCATGGCAGAGGAAGAAAAATTACCAGTAGCATTTGTAATTAATAAACTTGATAGAGAAAATTCTGACTTTTTTGAAAATGTAAATATTGTACAAGAAAGGTTTGGAAATAAAGCTTTACCTATTTTTATTCCTATTGGGAAAGAGGATAACTTTAAAGGTATAGTGGATCTTCTTGAAGGTAAGGCTTATATCTATAATAATGAAAAGGGTGAACCTGTGGAATCTGAGATACCATCGGAACTTTTATCCGATTATGAAAAGTATAGACAGAAACTAATTGAAGCTATTATTGAATTTGATGATGAACTTCTTCAAAGATATTTAGAAGGAGAAAGTATTGAGAAAGAAGTTATTATTAAAACTTTAAAAGATGCTTTTAAAAATAGAGGAATATATCCCATCTTTCCAGTTTCCTCTTTTAAGAATATAGGGGTTTCTAAACTTCTTGACTCAATCATATCTTTCTTCCCTAATCCTAAGGAGAGAGCTCCGATTCCAATTGTAGATGTAAAAACTAATGAGACAAAATCTCTTTCTATCGGAGAAAATAATAATTTGATTGCTTTTGTCTTTAAAACTTCAGCAGATCCATTTGTAGGGAAAATTAGTTTTGTCCGTGTCTTTTCAGGAGTATTGAAGTCTGATTCTGTGCTTTTTAATACTACAAAGGGTGTTCAAGAGAAGATTGCAGGAGTTTACTATCAAAGAGGGAAAAATCAAGAAAATGCTACAGAAATAGTTGCAGGAGATATTGGTGTGGTTACAAAATTAAAGGAGACTTCTACTAATGATACGTTATCTGATAAAGAAAACTCCATAAAAATTGTCCCTGTAGAATTTCCAGAGCCTGTTTTTGCTGTAGCAGTGATACCAAAGTCCCGTGCTGATGAGGATAGAATGAGTTCTGCTATTGCAAAAAGTTTAGAAGAAGACCCCACTTTAAGAGTACAGAGGAGTTTGGAAACTAATGAAACACTTATCTATGGACTTGGGGATTCTCACCTTGAGGTTGTAGTTGAAAGAATGCAAAGAAAATTTGGGGTTAATGTTACTTTAGGTACTCCTCAAGTGGCATATAGAGAGACTATTAGAGCAAGTACAAAGGCAGAGGGAAAAGTTAAAAAGCAGACTGGTGGTAGAGGACAATACGGACATGTATGGCTTGAATTGGAACCTCTTCCTCGTGGAGCAGGATTTGAATTTGTTGATAAGATTGTGGGAGGAGTCGTACCAAAAAACTATATCCCTGCTGTAGAAAAAGGTGTAAGAGAAGCTATGGAGAAAGGTGTTTTAGCAGGTTTTCCCATTGTAGATGTAAGAGTCACCTTATTTGATGGATCTTATCATGAGGTAGACTCTTCTGATATGGCATTTAAGATTGCTGCATCAAAAGCCTTTAAAAAGGGATTTTTAGATGCAAGGCCTGTTTTACTTGAGCCCATAATGGAAGTAGAGATAACTGCTCCTGACGCTTATACTGGTGACATAATAAGTGATCTTAATGGAAGAAGAGGAAAAGTTACTCAAATAGAATCCCTTGGAAAATTACAGGTTGTGAAAGCTTTGGTACCTCTTGCAGAAATGCTTAGATATTCTTCTACTTTAAAATCTATAACCCAAGGAAGAGGCTCTTATTCTATGAAGTTTTCTCATTATGAAGAGATGCCTGCAAAGATTCAGGAAGAAATTATTGCCAAAGCTAAACCTAAGATAGAAGAAGAGGAAGAATGATTGAAAAAATTGAGGTGGGAGATATTCTTGAACTTCCTAAAAAGCACCCTTGTGGTGGTAATAGATGGATAGTACTTTTTTCAGGTGTAGATATTAAAATGAAATGTGAGAAGTGTGGACATATATTAATGCTACCCAGACTTGAGGTGAGGAGAAAGGCTAAAAAAGTAGGTAAGGTGGTACTTCCTGATGAGTAAAGAGAAGTACAAAAGGATAGTAGTAAAAGTTGGTACTTCAAGTATCACTGATGAAAAAGGAGCTCCTTCCTCTGAAAAACTGCTTCATTTGGCAGAGGAATGTGTAAAAGTTATAAGGTCAGGGAAAGAGCTCATATTAGTTTCATCAGGAGCAATAGCATCTGGAAAAGAAATACTATTAAAATTGGCAAAAAGAAAAGATCTTCCTGCAAAGCAAGCTCTTTCTGCTGTAGGACAGGTAAGATTAATGCAGTATTATTCACAAGTTTTTTCAATTTTTAAACAACCCATTGCTCAAATTCTTCTTACCGCTGAAGATTTGTATGATAGAAGAAGATATCTTAATATTTCTCAAACCTTTGAAACCCTTTTAGATGAAAAGGTTATTCCTATTATAAATGAAAACGATACGGTAGCAGTAGAAGAGATAAAGATAGGAGATAATGATACTCTATCTGCTAAGGTGGCTTGTGCAGTAAATGCTGATCTTTTGATTATTCTTTCCGATGTAGAAGGATTATATTCTTCTGATCCTTATAAATCCCCTGAGGCTAAGTTAATAGAAGAAGTTTATAAAATTACTGAAGATATTGAGAGATTAGCAGGATCTGGTAAAGGAACTGGAGGAATGCATACAAAAATTTCTGCTGCGCATATTGTTACCGAGGCGGGAATCCCTATGATACTTGCAAAAGCTGATACCGATAATGTGCTTGAGAGAATAGTTTTAAAAGGAGAAAAAATTGGAACCCTATTTTATTCTGTTCAGAAGCCTCAAAATAGAAAAAAACACTGGATTTTGTTTATGTCAAAACCAGAAGGTAAGATAACCATAGATAAAGGAGCAAAGGAAGCCATATTACTAAAAGGAAAAAGTCTTCTTCCTGTAGGCATTAAAAAAGTAGAAGGAGAGTTTTACAAAGGTGATACTATTTTAATCTGTGATGAAGATGGGAATGAAATAGGGAGAGGAATTTCAAATTATGATAGTATTGATCTTTTAAAAATAATTGGTAAAATTTCAGAAGAGATTAAGGGTATCATAGGAGAAGATTCCTATGAGGAAGTTATTCATAGAAATAATCTTGTAATAAATAAAGAGATTTTAACGATTGATTATTCATAAAATCTTATTTATATTGACATGAATTTATTTTAGCAATATAATTTAAATTGAGATTTCTCAAAGGGAGGTGATTAGAGAAAAAACTTTTGACTCTTTATGGAATAATTCACCTTTGAGAGAATTAGAGGGGAAGCTCTTTACCTCATTTGAGGTAAAGGAAGCTCTTTCTAAAAATTAATTTATTGAACGGGAGGGTAGTATGAGTAGAAAATTTTTGGCTGTGTTATTAGGGGTGATTTTACTATTTAGTGTTTCTTATGCTCAAGTTCAAACAAAGTTCAAGGATATTCCCAGCAATCATTGGGCAGCAGAAGCAGTAAAAGCTCTTTCAGATTTAGGGATAATTGCAGGGATCAGACCAGATACTTATGGTGGAGATTTATACCTTACAAGATATCAAGCAGCAGTATTGTTATATAAAGTAATTCAAACATTCAATTTAGAGGAAATTGCTCTTTCCGCAGAAGATATTGCAGAATTGAAAGAACTTGTAATGGAGCTTTCAGGAGAGCTTGAAATGATGGGAGTAAATATTGAGGACTTAAATCTGGTTTTAGAAGATCTTGACAGTAGAGTAAGTAACTTAGAGGTAGCAATTGAGGAGAAAGTTAGTGTAGAAGATGTAGAGGCAATGATTGCTACATCATTTGAAGATCTTGATGTTAGAGTAAGCACTTTAGAAGATAAAGTAGATGAACTTTCTGAGCAGATCGCATCTTTTGAGAAAGTTGAGGTAACTCCAGAGCAGATTGCAGCAGTAATAGGAGAAAAGTTTGAGGCTACAGTACAGGAAAAAGTGGAAGAGACGTTAGGAGATCTTACAGGGAGAGTAGATGACCTTGAGGGATTTGT
>DAOSUP010000019.1:0-26975 GCA_035378845.1 Dictyoglomaceae bacterium | reverse complement strand
CTGCTCTGGTAACGGGGTGGGAGAGTAGGTCATTGCCAGCGAGCTCCCTCTTCTTTTATTTTGGGGATTTTAAAAAAGGTATTTCTATATTCTTAAATTCGTGAGGATATGGGATTCTTGGATGTCTTAATTCTATTAAGGTCTTAATAAAACTTTGTGAAATTTTCTCTAATTCTTCTAAAGTAAGCTTACTGTGTTCTAATTGTCCATCTATTAATTTATCACTTATAATATCTCGTACTGTTTTTTCTATATTTTCAGGAGTGATATTAGGTAAACTTCTAGTGGCTGCTTCTATACTATCAGCAAGCATTACAATTGCTGCTTCCTTAGATTCTGGTTTACAACCAGAGTATCTGAAATCTTCTTCAAGTACATTTTCACCGGATATTTCTTTTTGCTTATTGTAGAAGTAAGTTATTAAACTTGTCCCATGATGCTGCTCTACTATGTCTACAATATTTTTAGGGAACTTATATTTACGTAATAATTCAGTTCCATCTTTTGGATGTGATTTAATGATTATAGCACTAATATATGGAGATAAATGTTCATGAGGATTTATCTGTCCAGGTATTAAATTTTCAATAAAGTATTGAGGACGTTTAATCTTACCTATATCATGATAAAAAGATGCGGTCCTTACTACATATTCGTTTGCTTTTGCTTCTTTTGCAGCTCTCTCTGCTAAATTTCCAACTAAAATACTATGGTAATAAGTTCCTGGAGCCTCTAATAATAATTTTCTTAAAAGAGGATAATTAGGATTTGTAAGCTCTAATAGTTTCAAAGGTGTAGCTAATCTAAATATGGACTCTATAAATGGTAAACTTCCAAGAGCTAATATGGCAGAAAGTATGGGATTTACTAAGTTGAAAAGAACTCCTGTATAATCAAAATTTGGATCTCTTAATGAGAGGTTTCCGAATAATATTAATGGTATTCTTATCAATATTAATGTTAGACTTATTTTTATATAACTAAATCTGTCTTCCAAGTCTTTAGACCTATAGAATACTATGAGAGAATCTAAGAAAAGAATAATAAAGATAAAGAAAGAATAAGAAAAAAGACCTGAAATAAGAATAATGGAAAAATTAAGCAGAAAGTAGGTAGGTAAGTTTATAAGACCTGCACTAATAAAGAATATACTTGTAATAGGAGCTAAATAGGGCGAGTAATAAGAGAAAAACTTAATAAGTAGTAGTGCTAAAGAGAAGAATGAATTTATTAAAAAGATAATGTTAAAATCCTTCGCATCGGGTATTAGGTCCATATAAAAAATATTTATTAAAATCTGAAGAGCGATCACTATTCCTAAATAACCAATGAATCTTAATATATTTTTAGTAGATGTTGTATATCCTAAAGCATCTAAAATTGCAAATTTTTCTTCTGTTACCTTTTCTCCTCTTCGTATAATTACTTCCCCTTTCTGGATAAGTCTCTCTATAGGTCTTATAGATCTTATTAGTTCTTGTTTTTTATCTTCAGTTTCCTTTTGATTAATAAACATATTAGGTTTTATAAGAAGATTTGCTATTTCTTTAGCGATATTTTCGGGTAAAGAGACTTCTTTAACAAGAAAACTTATGAATTCTTGCTTTTTGGAGTTAAGATCTTCCTCTTTTATCCCCTTAGTATAGGTTTCTGTTAGCCATGTTTCTATTTTTTTTCTTAAAAAGTTTGCTCTTGAAGTAGGTAAGGAGGAAAAAAAGTTATAAATAGGTTCGCTGAAAGTACCTTCTGAGGGAGAGAATATTTCATAAAGTTTACTCAAACTTTGGAAGGTTATATTTTGATCTATAGAATATATTGGTTTAAATTGAGACAAAATCAGGTTTCTAATTCTTTCTGTCTCTTCAGTATCTGTATATACGATGGTCCTAGGGGCCTCAATGTTTTTGGGAGCAATATCTCCTATTTTTAATGGGGGATTAATGATAAAATCTAAGCTAAGTATAAAAAGATTTATAATTGCAAATAAAATAAGAATAAATCTTAAGGGATTCTTATAAAAGACCCTCTTGATGCTACTGGTAAGAATCTTTTGGAGATCAATATTTTTATTTGTCTTTTTAGATAGACTTTTTTTAATCATCGCCTAAATATTTTATCATTTATTGACCGCTTTTTCACTATAATATATAATTAATCGTCAAGGTACTGGGGAGTAGCCAAGCTGGTAAGGCAGCGGACTTTGGATCCGCCATCGCTGGTTCGAATCCAGCCTCCCCAGCCAAATTTTCTTCTATGAGAAAGTTATGGTAGACTGGAAAGCAATAATTTTAGCAGCGGGACAAGGTAAAAGGATGAAGAGCGAAATTCCCAAAGTTCTTCATCCTCTTTTAGATACCTCAATGTTAGAATTCCTTATTGATACCATTAAAGAAGTAGTAGGGGACAGGTTCGTTGTTGTTATAAGTCCGAAGGTTAAAGAGTATTTAGAAGAGGAAATAGAAAATACCGTTCTACAAGAGATTCCTTTGGGAACGGGAGATGCAGTAAAAAGAGTTATTCCTATTTTTGGTGATTTTAAAGGAGATGTTTTAATTCTTCCTGGAGATACTCCTCTTGTGAGAGAGGAGAGTTTGAGATCTTTATGTGAGATTCATGAAAAAGAGAATTATGCATGTACTATGGTAGTAACTTCTTTGGAGAATCCTTTAGGTTATGGAAGAGTAATAAAAAACGATAGAGGAGAAATTCTAAGGGTTGTGGAAGAGAAAGATGCTTCGCCAGAAGAAAGAAAAATTAAAGAAGTGTGTACTTCTATATATGCATTCTCCTGGCCAAAATTGAGAGAAGTTTTGCCTCTTTTAAAAGATGAAAATGCTCAAAAAGAATTTTATCTTACCGACGTAATAAAAATATTGGTGGAAAGAGGGGAAAAAGTTGGGAGCTTTTGGGTTGATTCTCAAGAAGTTTTAGGGGCAAATACTCAAAAAGAATTAGCTTTTTTGAGGAGTATAATTAAAGAACATATCAATGAATATTGGTTAGGAAATGGAGTTATCTTTTTGGATACTGATACTACTTTCATAGGAAGAAATGTAGAAATTGGAAAGGATGTAGTTTTACATCCTCATGTATGTTTATTTGGGAAGACAACAATCCAAGATAAAGTTATTATTGGGGATCACACATATATAAAAGATTTTGCTATAAGAGAAAAAGCCTTTATAGGTCCATTTTCTTATATATCCTTAAAAAAAGAAAAACAATAAAGGAGTAGGAAGAATGGGACAGAGACGTTTAGCTCTTTATACTGGTACTTCTAATAGGGAACTTGCTGAGGAGGTCGCCAAATATTTGGATGTAGAATTAGGAGAAATAGAAATAAGACGATTTTCAGATGGAGAAATATATGCAAGAATAGCAAAAAGTGTAAGAGGCGCTGAAGTTTATGTTATTCAGTCTCTGGGGAGTAAAGTAAATGAGTATTTTATGGAGCTTCTTGTAATAATAGATGCCTTAAAAAGGGCTTCAGCTGATGAAGTAACCGCTGTAATACCTTATTATGCTTATGCAAGGCAGGATAGGAAAACCAAATCTCGGGAACCTATTACTGCAAAATTAGTAGCTAATATATTAATAGTTGCAGGAGCTTCACGAATAGTTACTATGGATCTTCATGCGGGACAGATTCAAGGCTTTTTTGATATCCCTGTAGATAATCTTACGGCACTTCCCCTGTTTGCAAGATACTTTCAAGATAAAAATTTAAAAAATCCCGTGGTTGTCTCACCTGATATTGGGGGTGTGACAAGAGCGAGGGCTTTAGCTGAGAGACTACATGCTCCTCTTGCTATAATATATAAGAGGAGACCAGCTCCCGAAGTGGCAGAAGTGGAAGAAATTATTGGAGAAGTGGAAGGAAAAGATGTGATAGTATGTGATGATATTATTACTACTGGGAATACTCTTTTTTCAGCAGCAAGAGTTTTAAGAGTGAAAGGGGCAAGGGATATATATGCTGCAATAACCCATGGTATTCTTACTAATGATTCTTACAAAAGATTAGAAGAGTCAGAGATAAAAGAGCTTGTGGTAACAAATACAATTCCTATTTCTTTAGAGAAAAGAGTTCCAAAGCTTACTATAATATCTATAGGTAACCTTTTAGGAGAAGCTATAAAGAGAATCTCAAATAAAGATTCTCTAAGTTCATTATTTGACTAAGTTTAAAAAAACAATAAGGAGGTAGAGAAAGATGGATATTGTTGAGATAAAGGTGAAAAAAAGAGAAAAATTTGGGAAAGAATCTGCAAAGAAATATAGAAGACAAGAATTAATACCTGGGGTTATTTATGGGATCCATTTAAATGAGAATATTCACGTAGTAGTAGAAAAAAAGAGATTTTGGAATCTTATCCGAAAAGGACATTCTGAGGAACAACATGTATTAAAACTTATTATTGAAAATGGAAATGAAACCATTACTGAGAATGCTCTTATTCAAGATATACAATTTGATCCAATTACTGATGAACCTATTCATATAGACTTTCACTCGGTAAAACTGGACGAAGTTGTAGATGTGTATATTCCTATAGTTCTTAAGGGAGAGGCAAAAGGAATAAAGCAAGGAGGAATTCTTCAGCATGGCACGCAAGAGATTTTAATTAGAGCTTTGCCTTTGGATGTACCACCTCACATTGAGGTGGATATTTCTAATCTTGAAATTGGTAATTCTATAAATGTAGGTGAATTAAATTTTCCAGATAATATAAAAGTTTTAACTCCTCTTGATGAGGTGGTAGTTTCTATTGTGACTCCTCAAAGATATACAGAAGAAGTGGAAATTACTGAAGCTCCAGAGGTTACAACCACTGAGGACAGAGAGTCTCAAGCAATATAAAATTATTTTTAGGGAGGGGGTTTTTGTATGTTTAAAATTGTTACAGATAGTACTGCCGCTCTTTCAAAAGAGTATGTTGAGAAGTATGATATCTCTGTAATACCATTAAAAATTGCTTTTGGAGATGAAGTGTTTAGAGATGGTATAGACATTACGCCAGAACTATTTTTCAAAAAAGTGAGAGAAGGTGATATTTTTCCAAAGACATCTCAACCCTCGGTTGAAGAGTTTTATCAGACTTATTCAAATATCTTTGATAAATATCCTGATATTGATGGCATTATTTCAATTCATATCTCTTCAAAGTTAAGTGGAACTATAGTTTCTGCAAATGCTGCCAGGGATCTTCTTCCTTTTAAAGATAAGATATATATTATTGATTCAAAGATTGTAGAACTTGCTCTTGGAGTATTGGTTATTGAGATGGCGAAAGCTATTGAGAAAGGAGCTAATATAGAAGAGATTTATAAGTTGATAGATAGGCTTGTTTCAAACTCTGTAATAAGGTTTACTGTTGAAACATTGGAATACCTTTATAGAGGAGGCAGAATTGGAGCTGCTCAGGCTTGGATGGGAAGCGTTTTACAGATAAAACCTATTCTTGAACTAAGAGATGGTGTTATTGAACCTGTAGAGAGGGTTAGGACAAAGCAAAAGGCTAAAGCAAGAATTTTAGAACTGGCAAAGGAGGAAGTTGATGATCGTCCTGTAAAGATTGCAATTGCTTATTCGGATAATTTTTACGAGGTAAAAGATGTTGCAGAAGAGATAAAAAGAGAATTTAAAGTTACTGACTTCTATATGGGTCCTTTTAGCTGTACAATTCTTTCTCATTTAGGACCTGGATCTTGGGGTGTAATAGCTTTTGAAGAGGGAGAGGTATAAAAAGGCTTGGTTCAGCAGATAGTTGATGATTTAGATAAATTTTTAGCTATCTTTCCTCCAGATATAAAAGAAAGATTGGAGAAGGATCCTGATATTAAAGATCTTATAGAAGTAGTACTTGATCTTGGAAGGGAAGTAGAAGCCAGATTTTACAAAAAAACAATTATATTTGAAAATAGAATTACCACAGAAGAAGATTTAAATTATGTAATCTCTCAAGTAGGAGAGTTTAGTGGGGATAAGAGAGCAGGTATAGAAAGAACCCTTCATAGAATTTCAGCTATTGAAAACAGACATGGTAGGATTATAGGACTCACTTGTAGAGTGGGAAGAGCTGTTTTAGGGACTGTAGATATAATTCGGGATGTAATTGAAACAGGTAAAAATATTCTTCTTTTAGGAAAACCTGGTGTAGGTAAGACTACCCTTTTAAGAGAAACTGCAAGAGTTTTTGCAGATGATTTAGGTAAAAGAGCTATTATTATAGATACTTCAAATGAAATAGGAGGAGATGGAGATATCCCACATCCTGCGATAGGTAGAGCTCGTAGAATGCAGGTTTCTGATCCTTTAAAGCAACATGATGTTATGATTGAAGCAGTAGAAAACCATATGCCTGAGGTTATAGTGATTGATGAGATAGGCACCGAACTTGAAGCAAAGGCAGCAAGAACTATAGCCGAAAGAGGAGTACAGCTTATAGGTACTGCCCATGGAATCACTCTTGAAAATTTACTTTTAAATCCTACCCTTTCGGATCTGGTAGGAGGAATTCAAGTGGTAACGTTAAGTGATGAAGAGGCAAAGAGGAGAGGAACCCAAAAAACAGTGCTTGAAAGGAAAGCTCCACCTACTTTTCAAGTGGTTATTGAAATCCAAGGGAGAGATAGACTTGCTATACACCATGATGTAGCAAAAACTGTAGATGCACTTCTTCGTGGATATATAGTAAAACCTGAAATCAGAGTGAGAACGCCAGAAGGAGAAGTTAAAAAAGTTGAACTTTCTTCGGTGGAGCTCACCTCTGATGAAGAAAAGAACGCTTTTGTAAAATCAGAAAAAAAGGCAGATATACTTAGGGTATTTCCCTATGGAATAAGTAGAAATAGATTAGAAAAGGCAATAAAAAATTTAGGTGTTCCTGCTTTTGTGGTTAAAAATATCTCTGAATCAAATTGTCTTTTAATTTTAAAAGCTCATCAAAAAAGGGCAAAAGATCTTTTAAAAGAAGCTGAAAAAAGAGGTATTACCGTTGCTATATTGAGAAGTAATACTGTAACCCAAATTGAAAGGTTCTTAGCAGAGCAATTTAATCTGAAGCTTATAAATGAAAGAAATAATGATGGTGAAGAAGAAGCCTTACGAGAAGCACAAGAGGGTATAGAATATGTTTTAACTCATGAAGAGCCCTATGAACTTTCTCCTCAACCTGCTTATATCAGAAGACTTCAACATCAACTTATACAGCAATATGGTCTGCATTCCGAGAGTGTAGGTGTAGAGCCTTCAAGAAAGGTAAAAATTTTTCCCACCTAAGGGTTTTTTAATGAAAGGATTATTTATCACTTTTGAAGGGTTAGATGGCTGTGGAAAAACTACTCAAGCTCATTTACTTAAAGAGTTTCTTAAAAATAAGGATTACACCATATATTTGACCAGGGAGCCTGGCGGCACAGAGGTAGGAGAAAGAGTAAGGGAGATTCTTTTAGATCCAAATTATACGCTTAACCCCTGGTCAGAGGTTTTTCTGTATCTTGTTTCACGAGTAGAGAACTCTCAAAATATAAAAGAAAAAATTCAAAATGGAATTTTTGTTATCTGTGAAAGATATGCTGATTCTACTATAGCATACCAGGGCTATGGTAGAGAGCTTCCCATTGATATGCTTGAAAATTTTAATAAGATAGCTACCTTAGGATTAGTCCCCGATATAACTTTTTTAATAGATGTTGCTCCTGAGGTATCTTTGAGAAGAAAAAAAGAATTTGATAGAATAGAAAGAGAGAGCTTAGAATTCTATTATAAAGTCAGGAAGGGTTACTTAACCCTTGCAGAAGAAAATAAAGAAAGATTTATAATTATCTCTGGAGATGCCCCAAAGAAAGAGATCTTTGAGAAAGTTGCCTTTTTTGTGGAGAAGAAAATTAAAGAGGTGAAAAGAGAAGTATGAAGCTGATTTTTGCGGTGATCCAAGAGGAGGACTGGAAGAAGGTACGGGAGATTTTTATAGAGAGAAATTTTCCTCTTACCTATTTCAAAACAAAAGGTGGCTTTTTGGAGGAGGGAAGTGTAACTGTCTTGACAGTAGTAGAAGATGAAAGATTTGAAGATGTAATTTCCATTTTTAGAGAAAACTGTAGAGAAAGAGAAAAATTAATTATTCCTCCTCTTCCATCAGTAGAACTTTTGAGAACGGTACCTATGCCTATAAAAATTAAAGTAGGTGGAGCAGTAGTTTTTGCTGTAGATGTAAGTTATTTTGAGAAAATATAATTTATGGCTTTTAAAGAAGTATTAGGACAGAAGCAGGCAACAGAGATACTTAGGAAGGCTTTAAGAGAAGAAAAAGTTGCCCAGACCTACCTTTTTGTAGGTCCTGAAGGAGTGGGGAAAAAACTTACGGCTATATCCTTGGTGCAAGCTCTAAACTGCAAGGTGGAACCCTTAGAAGGATGTGGAGTTTGTGAGGTTTGCAGAAATATAAAAGAGTTAAATCATCCAGATGTCTTTTATCTAAAACCTGAAGGTACATGGTATAAAATCCAGCAGATAAGAGAAATAACAAGAGAAGCCTATCTTAAACCCTATATTAGTAAATGGAAGGTGTTTATTTTAGATGATGCTCATCAGTTGAGAACTGAAAGTGCTAATGCTTTATTAAAAATCCTTGAAGAGCCTCCTCAGTTTACCATCTTTATCCTTATTGCTTGTCATCCCGAGTTACTACTTCCCACTATAATCTCAAGAAGCCAAATTGTAAGTTTCAGTTATTTGAATGAAATAGAAATTGAGAGTATTATTAAGGATAAAGTCTTAGAGGAGAGATTTGAAATATTAGTAACCTTGGCACAAGGAAGTGTAGGAAAAGCTATTTTTTGGAACGAAGAAGATAATTGGAGGAGAAGATTGGAGCTTTTCAAATATCTTACATTGTTAAAAAAAGAAAGAGCTTATTCTCCTTTTGATATAGCCGATTTCTTAGCTGAAGAAAAAGACGAAGAGAAAATTACTTCTTATTTAGAGCTTGTACTTTTTTGGTGGAGAGATCTGTTCTTTTGGAAACTTACAAAAGATGATAGACTCATAACTCAAAAAGATTTTCTTCCTGAGATTATTAGAAAGTCTCAGGAGTATTCGCTAAAAGATTTAAGAGAATTTTTTAGATTAACTCAAGATACTATAAAGGGTATTAGAAATAATGCTAATCTGTTACTGACTTTAGAAACACTTTTTTTAAGAGTAGGGGTGGGATCATGATGGAAGAATCTAATAAAGGATATGTAGTAGGTATAAGGCTTAGAAGTCTTAAAATATATCTCTTTTCCACAGAAGATCCAAATTTAAATGTAGGAGACTGGGTTATTGTAAAGACTGTTCAGGGAACAGAGGCTGGTAAAGTTGCTATTTCCTCCTTTTTACCCTCTGAGGATTTTAAGCCTCTTTCACCTCTAAAACCTATTTTGAGAAAGGCTACCGAAGAAGATTTAGAAAAAATAAAAGAATATAGGGAAAAAGAGAAAGAAATTTTGTCATTTGCTCAACAGAAGGCAGATGCTTTAGGGTTAAATATGAAGATGCTTGTTTGTGAGATAAATTTTGATTATAGCAAGATAACTATTCATTTTTCCTCTGAAAATAGAGTTGACTTCAGGGAGTTAGTTAAGGAGCTTGCTGCTCAATATAAGACAAGAATTGAATTGCATCAGATAGGAATTAGAGACGAAGTAAAGTACTTAGGAGGACTTGGTATATGTGGCAGAGAAGCTTGTTGCCACCTTTTTTTACAAGAGTTTGAGTCCATATCTGTTAAAATGGCTAAGGAACAGTCTTTGGTTTTAAATCCATTAAAAATTTCAGGTATATGTGGAAGACTTATGTGTTGTCTTTCCTATGAATATGAAACATACCAGAGCATAAAAGCTGAATTGCCTCCTAAGGGTAGTATAGTGGAAACAAAGCAGGGAAAAGGTGTAGTGGTAGATCACCATGTTCCTTTGGGTAAGGTTATAGTGGAATTTGAAGAAGAGAGAAGAGAGCTAATATCTCCTGATGAAATTGTAAAGGTTTACTCAAAGGAGGAGAAAGACAAAGATAAGTTATTAGACAAAATTTTGAAGATGTTAGGAGAAGACCAGTAAGTAGAATATGTCAAATATTGAAGATGAAGTAAAAATTTCTCTTTGGAGAAGAGGGTATTTAGTTATGGAGTCTTCTCCTATAGAAAGAGTGATATTTCCAAAAGAAGATATTTTTTTTGAAGATTATTATCAGAAACTCTTTCATTATAGGTTTAGGCGCCTTTTAAGCGATATTTTACAAGTAAAAAATGAAGAGAAAATAGATCTTAATCTTCTTCTTACCAAATGGAAATGGAAAGAGATAGAAGAATTTTGGGATTTTTTATTAAAGTGTGACATTATTAGCTGTAAAGATGGAATTTATTTTTTTAATTACCCTTTTATAGATAATTTTGGTGAAACATTAGAGTGGTTTATAGCAGAGCTTCTAAAAAGAGAGTTTTTAATACCAGTTATGTGGGGAATAAAACTTAAAGAGGTAAAAGGTGGAGGAGATTTTGATATTCTTGGACTTTTAGAAGGAAATTTTATGTATATTGAATGTAAGACGAGTCCTCCTAACAATGTAAGATTAAGGGATCTTTGGGAGTTTCTTAGGAGAAGAGAAGTTTTGAAGCCTAAGATTACCATATTTTTTATTGATACTACTCTTAAAGTTGAAAGAAATATTATAGATAATATTTCTTCTCTTTTTTCAAAGAGATTTTCTTTTGAGGAAGAGCTAAAAGTTGAGAAACTGAAAGAAGGCATATATTCTTTAAATAACACTCTCTTTATAATGCAAAGTAAAGGAGATTTAGTAAGAAATTTCCAGATTATCTTCCGTAATTTTTTGGATAATGGTAATTAAATATTATGGATAAACAAGAAAAATTATTTAAAGATGATGATTTTTATCCCCTCTCCTATAGAATGAGACCTCAAAATTTTGATGAATTTGTAGGAGGAGAGGAGATTATAGGAGAAGATTCTTTTTTGAGAAAGGCAATTCAAAAAGGATATCTTCCATCTCTTATTATCTATGGTCCTCCTGGTTCTGGAAAGACTACTTTATCTATATTACTTGCAAAGGCTATAAATGCAGATTTTATTGAATTAAATGCTGCTATAGTGGGGACTTCAGAACTTAAAGAAGCACTTCAAAGAGCTCAAAGAAATATAGAACTCTACAAAAAAAGAACAGTTTTATTTTTAGATGAAATTCATCACTTTAATAAGTTGCAACAAGATGTTTTACTCCCCTTTGTAGAAAAAGCAATTGTTATACTTATTGGAGCTACTACCGAGAATCCATTATTTACTATTAATACTACGTTACTTTCCCGATGTAGAATTGTAGAGTTAAAACCTCTTTCTTCTGATGATATAAGAAAGCTTATTAAGAAAGCTCTTATAGATAAAGAGAGAGGTTTTGGTAAATTGTATATAGATATTACTCAAGAAGCAGAAGATGAAATCGTAAGATTTGCTAATGGTGATGCAAGAATAGCCTTGAATACTTTAGAACTTGCATCTTTTGTAGCAACTCCTGACAACAAAGGGAAAATTACAATAGACCTTTCTACAGTAAAAGAAGTTGTAGGTAAAAGGATATTTAGATACGATCAAAAAGGAGACGAGCATTATCATACTATTTCAGCATTTATAAAGAGTATAAGAGGTTCAGATCCAGATGCAGCCTTATATTATCTTGCTAAGATGATTCTTGCTGGGGAAGATCCAAGGTTTATTGCGAGGAGATTGATGATTCATGCAGCAGAAGATATAGGTATGGCAGATCCCTTTGCACTAATAATTGCTCAAGCAGCTTATTATGCTGTAGAAGTAGTAGGGATGCCTGAAGCAAGGATCCCGTTAGCAGAAGCTACTATTTATCTTGCAACAGCTCCAAAGAGTAACAGTGTTGTATTAAGTATTGAGAAGGTTATGAAGTACATTCAAGACTATGGGGTTTCACCTATTCCAGAATATTTAAGAGGTGATTCTCCAAATTATCGTTATCCTCATAATTTCCCTGAGCATTTTATATCCCAAAAATATTTACCTGAAGGTATAATGGAGATATTCTATAATCCTACAGAGCAAGGGAGAGAAAAAATAATAAAAGAAAGATTAGAGAAGTTATGGGGAGAAAGATACAAAAAGTAATTACAGTTTTTCTGCTCTTTTTCATAGTATTTTTTTCTGGATGTAAAGATGAAGGAAAAAATACTATAAATGACAAAGAAAGTACTTTAGAAAAAGAAATTGAAAAACAAGAAATTTCTTTAAAATTTGATATTACCCAAAAGATCTTAGGGAATTTTAAGGAAGATATAGCAGAATATTTATTTGAAGGAAAAAGAAAAGAGACAGAGAATTTTATAATAAAATGGAATCTATATACCGTCTATTGGAGATCTCCAATTTCTAAGTTTGATTTTTTAAAGGAAGAATTCCCGGAAGATAAATATATTCTGAAGACTAATAGCGAAGATCTAAAATTCTATGAAATTAATGTTTATGCAAAGGTATTATTACCTGATGAATCCATTAATGAGATTCAGATTTTCTCTTTTTATTTTCCTAAAAAAGTTGCTAAGAAAAAGGTTAATAAACCACAAATTGCTTTAGTTGTTGATGATCTTGTAGAGAAAAACTATTGGACTGATCTATTATTATCCTTTCCATACACTCTAAATGTAGCCATAATACCTACTTCTCACTCAGAGAAGCTTGCAGAAGAATTTGCTAAAGAGGGATGGGAGGTTATAGCACATGTTCCTATGGAGTCTATTTCATATCCTAAAGATGCAAAATACTTAGTTTCAGAGCCGATTATGGTAGGAATGAGTGAAGAAGAAATAGAAAAATTATTAGATGTTTATATTAAAAGATTTGGAAAAGTTAAAATATTAGGTTTAAATAATCACATGGGATCCAAAGTTACAAAAGATGTTAATACTATGGAAAATCTATTTAAAGTATTAAGAAAACATAATCTCTTTTTCTTAGATAGCAGGACTATATCAAGTTCTGTAGGTAAAAAAGTAGCTAATGAGTATAAAGTTTCTTTTCTGGAAAATATGCTTTTTATTGATCACGAGAATGATAACGAAAAGATTAAAAAAAGGTTTATTCAAGCAATAAATATTACTAAAAAGAAAGGAAAGGGCGTATTTATATGCCATCTTAGACCTAAAACTATAAAAGTTTTAGAAGAGTTAGAAAAGGAGAAGGTTTTTTCAGATATAGAATTTGTGAAACTTAGTGATCTACTTGTAGAAGAATATAACCTTCCATTGGAGGAAGAAGAATCTCATACTTATAAATCTTCTCAGTAATAAGATCTTTAAATATACCGTCTAATTTATAGTTTTTATTCTTATCGGTAGTGTTTATTAGTACAAGGATTTTTTCATTTCCAAATACTTTATAATAAGATAAAATCTCAGAAAAGATGGGTATGTGATCACCTCCATATAAAGAAGGCTGAGCTTTTCTTATAGAAACTAATTTTTTAAAGAAATTTATAAGCTCTAAGTCTTGATTTTCTTCTTTCCATGGGATAGGGAGTCTTGTAAATTCGTGTAAAGTATGGGTCCCTTCTAATATATCCCTATATTGATTTGCTCCCATTTCTTCCCCATTATAGATTACGGGAATATCATTATGAGTAAATTGAAATATTGCAGCAATTTTTAGTAGTTTTTTATCCTTAGCTACCCATAAAAATCTATTGGAGTCGTGATTTTCTAAAAAAGAGACTGTTTTAAAATTTTTGTTATAGAATCTTTGTTTAAGCTCTATAATTTTTTGGAATTCTGCTGGTAGCCATTTTTTACCTATGAAGAATTCACGCATTATTTTAAATAAGAAGAAATCTAAAGTCCCGTCAAGTTTTCCCGCATATTTTTTAACTTGCAATGGTGTATCTACGATCTCACCAAAATGAAAGGTATCTGGAAATTTATTTTTAAGTCTAAAATAATATTCAGTCCAGAAGTTAAAATCAGGTCCTGTAGCATGATCTAATCTATAACCTGAAATTCCAAATTCTCTAATCCAGTATAATGCTGCATTAATTATATGGTCCATGGCTTCTTTGTTTTTTAGATTTATTTTGGGCATGGTTTTTACACCACAAAAAGTCTCATATTTACCATTTTCATCAAAGATAAACCAATTTCTATATAGGCTATTTTGGTTTTGTATAGCATTCTGAAATATGGGATGATTAGAAGATAGATGATTAGGCACAAAATCTAAGATGATTCTTATTCCTCTATTGAAGGCTTTGTTAACAAGTTCTTTTAAATCTTCTTTTGACCCCCAAGCAGAATCTATATCATAATAATCTTCAATGTCATATCCATGATAAGATGCAGCTTTGAAAATGGGAGAAAGCCATATAACATCTGTTTCTAAAGATTCAATATAATCTAAATGTTTGGTTATCCCCTTTAGATTTCCTCCTAATTTCATTTTTAAGTTATCAGACCATGGTACTTCATACGCATCTTTTGCAAACCTATCCACAAAAATGTGATAGATGACAGAAGTATCCACCCATTTTGGAGGAGAAAAATAATCTATTGAGAAGGAATATAGTTCATTAGATATTTTGTCTTCACCTCCTAATTTTATTTTTATAATTTTCTCTTCTTTTTGAAGAGGAATTTTAGCTTCAACTTTTACTGCAAAATTAAATATGCTGTCTTTCCAATATATTTTATCTTTGACTAATGTTATCTTTTGACTTGACAGATCAGGCTCTGTATTATCTGTGTTGTAGTATAGATAAATATAGTCTTCAGATAAAGGAGGAAGTAAGAAGGATAATGTTATTTCATCCATAGGTGTAGGATCTTCAGGGATTATCTCTTCTAAAATTATATGAGAAAGCTCTTGAGCTTCTCTTTCTATTAGGAACTCCTTTCTCTCCAAGTCTCCAAATATTCTGTCGTCAAAATCCATAGTATTTTCCCCTCTCATATTAACTCGTGTTATTCCACTTTTAACATAGAGTATACTTAAAAGAGTAGGAATTATCAAGGAGGTGTAGATTTATGATTCTTGTTTGTGGAGAAGCCTTGATAGATTTTACACCTGTGGATATTGATGAAGAGAAGGGCTTTCTTCCTCGGGCAGGAGGCTCTCCCTATAACGTATCTATTACCTTAGGAAGATTAGGAGCAAAAAGTTCCTTTTTTGGGAAGCTCTCCCTTGATCCTTTTGGGAATTTATTATATTCAAATCTTGAAAAGAATTCTGTAGACACTTCTTTCATTGTAAGAGGGGAAGAACTCACTACGTTAGCATTTGTGACCATAGAAAATAATGAGCCTCAGTTTATATTTTATGGTGATAGAACTGCAGATACTACCCTTGAGGAGAAAGATATACCTAAGATTGATCCTGAGGAGATATTTTTAACTCATTTCGGTTCTATCTCTCTTATAAGAGAACCAGGGTGTTTTGTTTTTGAAAAAATGCTTGAGGAAAATTCTGGAAAGATTTTAATCTCTTTAGATCCTAATGTGCGTCCTTTTCTTATAAAAGATAAGAATAGTTATCTTAGTAGATTTGAAAAATGGGTTGAGAAAGCAGATATATTAAAAGCGAGTTTAGTAGATGTAAAATGGCTATACCCTGAAAAAGACTTAGAAGAAATTGTATCGTTATTTTTTTCAAAAGGAGCTTCGGTCTTTATAGTTACCTTAGGTAAAGATGGTTCTATTGCTTTTACAAAATCTGGTAAAGTAGAATCATCGGGAATAAAAGTAAATGTGGTGGATACAGTGGGAGCTGGAGATGCGTTCATGGGGGGATTTTTATACTTCTTGGATAAGAATGGTATCCTAAAACAGGATAAATTATCTAAATTATCCTTGCAAGAACTGAGAGAAGCCATGGATTTTGCAAATATAGTTTCTGCTCTTACTTGTACTAAGAGAGGAGCAGAGCCTCCTTTTATAGAAGAGGTAAATTCTTTCATAGGTAAATTACGTTGAAAAATAAAACTATTTAGTGTATAAACTTGTAAAGATAAAAAATAAGGAGGATTAGTTAACATAATATGACCTTTTTGCTATTTTTAATATTATTTGCTCTACTCACCATTCCTCATGAATTTGGACATTTTATTTTTGCAAAGATGTTTGGTGTGAAAGTTTATGAGTATGCTATTGGATTTGGACCTAAGATCTTTGGATATAAAGGAAAAGAAACTTCTTTTGCTCTCCGTCTTATCCCTATAGGTGGATTTGTAAAAATGGCAGGTGTAGATGATTTAAATACAGAGGATTTAAACATAGAGCCAGAAGAAAAAATACCGGAAGATAGAAAGTTTTATAATAAACCTGCTTGGCAGAGGTTTTTTATTCTTTTTGCTGGATCTCTTATGAATTTTGTCATTGCAATTCTTCTTTTCGTCTCTATTTTCCTTATTGGTATCCCAGAACCTGTACCAATAGTTGATAAAGTCTTATCTGATAAACCAGCAAGTGTGGCAGGTTTCTTGCCTGGAGATAAAATTTTATACATTAATGGTGTGAAAATTGAAAAAACTTCTGATGCTGTGGAAATTATAACAAATTCCATAAAATCGCCTCAGGATAAAAAAACTATTACAGTAATAGTACAAAGAGGAGAAGAGGAGGTTGCTCTACAAGTTACTCCTGAGTGGAGTGAAGATAGAAAAGGAGGCGTTATTGGAGTATCTTTCAAAACTATTCCTAAGAAATACTCGCTGATTGATTCTATAAGAAATGGTATCTCTGAGTTTTTTAATACGTTATTACTTATTTTTTTACTTATAAAAGCGCTTTTTTCAGGAGCTCAAGGTGTAGTAGTATCTGGACCTGTGGGAATTGCAAAGATGACTGGTGAAGTCGCATCCTTAGGAATGGTATATTTTCTTAACTTTGCAGCTTTATTTAGTGCACAATTAGGAATTTTTAATCTTCTTCCTATACCTGCATTAGATGGGGGAAGAATTCTTTTCATCATTATAGAAAAGATTAGGGGGAAACGTATAGAGACAAGGAAAGAAGAGACAGTTCATTGGATTGGTCTTTTGGTCCTTCTGTTTTTTATGCTAATAATAACAATTTTTGATATCTTAAGATAAAAATAAACCATGAAAAGGAATACAAAGGTTGTTAAAGTAGGAAATCTATATTTAGGGGGAGATTATCCTATAAGGGTTCAGTCTATGACTAAAACCCCTACTGTAGATGTAAAAGCTACTTTGAGACAGATAAAAGGACTTGCTAAAAAAGGATGTGAGATAGTAAGATTGGGAATTCCAGATGAAGATTCTGCTTTAGCTTTAGGGAAGATTAAAAAAGGAAGTCCTATTCCTATTGTAGCTGATATACATTTTGATTATAGACTTGCTCTTATCGCTTTGGAGCAGGGAATTGATAAATTAAGACTGAATCCTGGAAATTTAAGAAATCGTAAATATATATCTCTCATTGCAAGAGAAGCTAAGGCAAGAGGTGTACCTATTAGAGTAGGTAGTAATGCTGGTTCTATAAGTAAAGAGATCCTTGAAAAATTTGGAGGAGTTACTTCTGAAGCTCTTGTGGAAAGTGCTCTTCAAGAGGTAAAAATTCTTGAAGGAGAAGATTTCACAGATATTATAATCTCGGTAAAAGCCTCTTCAGTCCCATTGACCGTGGAGGCTTATAGAATTCTTTCTCAAAAGGTAGATTACCCTCTCCATGTAGGAATTACTGAGTCTGGAACTTTACTTCCTGGAAGTGTAAGATCTGCTGTGGGAATAGGTATCCTTCTCTATGAAGGTATTGGTGATACAATAAGAGTTTCTCTTTCCTCTTCCCCTGAAAAAGAAGTAGAAGTTGCTTATGAGATCTTAAAAAGTTTAGGTTTGAGAGAGAAAGGTATAAGAGTTATTGCTTGTCCTATGTGTGCCAGATCTCATTTTCCTGTAGAGAAAGTGGCAAGAATTATTGAGAGAAAGTTTGGTAATATTCCTCTGAATTTGACAATAGCAGTTATGGGATGTGAAGTTAACGGACCTGGTGAGGCGAGAGAAGCTGATATTGGTATCGCTGGTACCAAAGATAAAGTGATAGTCTTTAAGTATGGTAAGATTATAAAAGAAACAGGCTGGGAATATGTACTCTCAGAGCTGGAAGAAGAGTTAAAACATTGGAAGGAGGTGAACTAAAATTATCTTACTATTTTTAGCATTAACATTTGTTTTAGGATTAGGAATAGGCTATTTTGTAAGAAAATATGTAGAATCAAAATTCTCTCAAACAGCTGAGAGAAGAGCTCAAGAGATCTTAAAAAATGCTGAGGAAGAGGCAGAAGAGAAAAAACGTACTGTTTTGTTAGAAGCAAAAGAAGAGATTTTCAAAATGAGAAGTGAAGCAGAAAAGGAGATTAAAGATAGAAGACATGAACTATCTAACTTAGAAAGAAGAATTCTTCAAAGAGAAGAAAATTTAGAAAGAAAAGAGGAAATTCTTAGTAATAAAGAGAAAGAAATTGAAAAGAAACTTGAAAATTTAAATGAGTTAGAGGAAAAAGCTATAGGGGAACTTCAAAATATAGCTCAGATGTCAAGAGATGAAGCGAGAGAAGTTCTTCTAAAAAAGGTTGAAGATGAGTTACAGAGAGAGATTGCTTTAAAAATAAAAGAAGCCGAAGCAAAATATAAGGAGATGGCTGATGAGAAAGCAAGAGAAATACTTAGTGAAGCTATACAAAGGTGTGCTGTAGATCATACTATAGAATCTACAGTTTTAGTGGTAAATCTTCCAAGTGAGGAAATGAAAGGAAGAATTATAGGAAGAGAGGGTAGGAATATAAGGACCTTTGAAACTCTTACAGGTGTAGATCTTATAATTGATGATACACCAGAAGCGGTAGTTCTTTCTTCTTTTGATCCGATAAGGAGGGAGATTGCGAGGGTCGCTTTAGAAAGACTTGTAAAAGATGGGAGGATTCATCCTGCAAGAATTGAGGAGATGGTTAACAAAGCTCAAAAAGAAATAGAAAATAGAATTAAAGAAGAGGGAGAGAGAGCTTTAGTAGAAGCTGGAGTTCAAAATCTTCATCCTGATCTTATAAAAACTTTGGGAAGGTTGTACTATAGAACTAGTTATGGGCAGAATGTGCTTCAGCATTCTATAGAAGTGGCTAAGATTGCTGCTGCTATTGCTATTGAACTTCATACCGATGTAAATCTTGCTAAACGTGCAGGGCTGCTACACGATATAGGAAAGGCTATAGATTATGAGGTAGAAGGATCTCACGCAAGTTTAGGGGCAGATTTATTAAAGAAATATGGTGAACATCCTGATATAGTGCATGCTGTAGCAGCTCATCATGAGGAAATCCCTCTTACTAAGACTTTAGATGTTATAATTCAAGTAGCAGATAGTGTATCTGCCGTAAGACCTGGTGCAAGAAGAGAAAGTATAGAAATCTATATAAAGAGGTTAGAAAAATTGGAAGAGTTTGCTATGTCTTTTTCTGGGGTTGAGAAGGCATATGCTATTCAAGCAGGTAGAGAGGTAAGAGTATTAGTAAGTCCAGAGGAGGTTGATGATCTTACTGCAGCGAGACTTGCTTATCAGATTGCTAAAAAGATTGAGAAAGAGATGGAATATCCTGGTCAAATAAAAGTTACAGTAATTAGAGAAACAAGAGCAGTGGAGTACGCAAAATAAACATGAATATACTTATACTGGGAGATATTGTAGGAAGAATAGGAAGGAGAGGAGTAGGTGAGCTCCTCTCCAAGATTAAAGAGGAATATAATATAGATTTTGTTATAGCAAATATTGAGAATGCAGCAAGCGGATTTGGAATTACAGAGAATGTATTTAATGAATTGATAGGATACGGTATTGATGCTTTTACCAGTGGAAACCATATATGGGATAAAAAAGAAGGCTTGCTTGTTCTTGATTCTTACGAAAGAATAACAAGACCTGCTAATTACCCTAAAGGTGTACCTGGAAGAGGTTATATTATCCTCTCGCATTTTGGTAAAAAGATAGGTATAATTAATATACAGGGGCGGGTATTTATGGAACCTATTGAAAGTCCATTTGCAGTTGTGGAAAATATTGTAGAAGAGATAGAAAAGGAGACTAAGATAATAATAGTAGATATACATGCAGAGGCTACTTCTGAAAAAATTGCTATGGGGTATTTTTTAGATGGGAAAGTAACAGCAGTAGTAGGTACACATACTCATGTGCAAACTGCAGATGAGAGGATACTTTCCAATGGGACTGCTTATATTACAGATTTAGGAATGTGCGGGTCTTATGATTCTGTTCTTGGTGTCAATAAGGAGACTATCCTTAGAAAATTTCTTCTCCAAATACCTCAAAAATTTGATATACCAGAGAAAGGACTCTTTAAAATGGAAGGGGTGATCATAGAGGTGGACGAGGAAACTGGGAGAACAAAAAATATAAAAAGATTACAAAGGAGGGGAGAGATTTAACAAATTTAAAGTCTGCCATAGGAAGAACATATAATAAGGAGGTAGGTTTATGGTAGAGGTTTTAAAGGTTTCAGCTAAATCTAATCCTAATGCAGTAGCAGGTGCATTAGCGGGTGTAATTCGTGAAAAAGGTCGTGCAGAGATTCAAGTAATTGGAGCTGGAGCAGTTAACCAAGCTGTGAAAGCAATAGCTATCACAAGAGGATACGTAGCTCCGAGTGGCATTGACTTGGTTTGTATTCCAGCATTCACAGATGTACAAATTGATGGAGAAGAAAGAACAGCTATCCGATTTATTGTAGAGCCTCGCTAAAGTTCTCTTTTGTTTGAAATTAAGTGGTGGAGGCAGTTGGGAAATTTTTCCCTCTGCCTCCAATTTTTATGGTATAATTCACAAGAGTAAAAATTTGATGTAGAAAGGAGTCGGGAAAAATGAGGAAAGGAATTCACCCAGAAATGAAAAAAGCAAAAATTGTATGTGCATGTGGAGCAGTTTATGAGACTCTGTCTACAAAAGAGTATATGAAGGTAGAGATATGCTCCAAGTGCCATCCTTTCTTTACAGGTCAGAGAAAGTTTGTAGATACCGAAGGAAAAGTAGAAAGATTTACTAAAAAATATAACTGGGAAGTTAAATAATATTGAAGGTAAAGTTAATTGCTTATACGCCAGAGCCTGAAAAGGTATGTGCTTTGGCTATGCGTTTATGCCATTCTCAATATGGTATTGAAGAGTTAGAAATAGCTCTAACTTTAGAGGAGATATCTCGTCTTTTAAATAGAGCAAAAGTACTTCAACATTTTTCAATTTTTGAACACGTAAGCTTCACTTTTTATATAGAGGGAGTATCAAGGGTTACTACTCATCAGTTAGTAAGGCATAGAATAGCTTCTTATTCTCAGCAAAGTCAGAGATATGTAAAAGTAGGAGAGGAATTTGTAATTCCAAAAACTATTTTAAAAGATAAAGATAGAGAAAAAATCTATAGAGAGTCTTTAGAGAAAGTTTTCTCAGCTTATGAGGATTTGGTTAGATTAGGAGTTCCTAAAGAAGATGCAAGATATCTTCTTCCTCAAGCAGTAGAGTCTAAGATTATTGTTACTATGAATGCAAGAGAGCTGCTTCATTTTTTTACTTTGAGAACCTGTAATTCTGCTCAGTGGGAAATTAGAGGGCTTGCATGGAGTATGCTTGATTTAGTAAAGGATGTAGCGCCTACAATCTTTTCTGATGCAGGTCCCTCATGTTTTAGAGGTCCATGTCCTGAGGGTAAGACCTGTATTCCTGAGAGAAGGTGAAAACTATGGAGTTTATAAATTCACCGGCTGGATGGATAGAAGTAATTTGTGGTGGTATGTACAGTGGAAAGAGCGAAGAACTTATTAGAAGAATAAGAAGGGTGCAAATTGCGAAACAAAAGGTTCAAGTTTTTAAACATAGTTTAGATATGCGATACGATAAAGATTATATTATCTCTCATACAGGATTAAAAATTGAGGCTAAAGCGGTAAGTAATAGTGCTGAAATAGAGAAATTAGTTGAGGAAGATACAAAGGTTGTAGCAATAGAAGAAGGGCAATTCTTTGATATGGGGCTTATAAAAGTATGTCAAAATTTAGCTGATAATGGAAAAAGAGTTATTGTCGCAGGTTTAGACCAAGATTTTAGGGGAGAACCTTTTGGACCTATGCCATACTTAATGGCAGTAGCAGAGTATGTGGATAAACTCCATGCTATTTGTATGAAATGTGGAAATATTGCTAGTAGAACCCAGAGAATAATAAATGGGAATCCAGCTTACTATGATGATCCCATTATTTTAGTAGGAGCTTTTGAAAATTATGAGGCAAGATGTAGACATTGCCATATAGTTTTAAAGAGGGATGAAAATGAGTAGAAAAGATGAAGGTGTTGGTGGACAAGCTGTATATGAAGGAGTGATGATGAGGAGGGGTGTAGATGTAGCTGTGGCAGTAAGAGACCCTGATGGTCATATTGTTGTCCAGAAGCAAAGACTGCAACCTTTCTTTAAAAAATGGACAAAAATTCCATTTTTGAGAGGAATAATGACACTTTTAGACTCTTTATTTTGGGGTATAAAAGCTCTTAATTACTCTACCACTGTAGCTTTTGAAGAAGAGGAAGAATCTGATAGTGGTTGGGAGATTGCTGTTGCTTTAGTGTTAGGTTTTGCTTTATTTGTAGCCTTATTCATAGTTCTTCCTCTTTTAATAGTAAAACCTGTAGAGAATTATATTTCTTCAGCGGCAGTGTTAAAACTATTAGAAGGTATTGTAAGACTTGTCATTTTTGTGGTCTATCTTTATCTTATAAGCAAAATGAAGGATATATACAGAGTTTTTCAATATCATGGAGCAGAACATAAAACAGTTTTCTGCTATGAAGCAGGTGAAGAGCTTACTGTAGAGAATTGCAGAAAATATCCTCGTTTTCATCCAAGGTGTGGGACTTCTTTCCTTTTGGTAGTTATGATTGTAAGTATCGTTATATTTGCCTTTTTAGGAGAACAGACATTCTTACTAAGGATTGTTACACGTATTTTACTTATCCCAGTAGTTTTTAGCATTTCTTATGAAATAATAAGAATTGGGGCAAAATATTCTGATTCTTGGTTTTGGAAGATTATACTTTTCCCTGGGCTTTGGTTGCAGTATTTTACTACAAAAGAGCCTGATGATTCTCAATTGGAAACTGCAATTGTAGCCCTAAAGGAGGTGACAATGGAGGAAGATGCTTCAGAAAATAGTAATTGACAAACTTGAAGAGATAGAGAAAAGATTTAATGAGATAGAGGGGCTTTTAGCAAAACAGGAAATTGCATCTGACTTCTCTAAATATCAATCTTTGCTTAAAGAAAGAGGAAAGATAGAGGAGATAGTAAATAAATACAGAGAATATAAAAAATTGATAAAGGAGAAAGAAGATGTTGAATCTTTACTTTCAGAGGAACAAGACGAAGAGTTAAGAAGTCTTGCTGAAGGAGAATTAGAAAAATTAAAAGAAGAGATTGAGAAAAAAGAATTTGATCTTAAAGCTGCTCTTCTTCCTCAGGATCCTAATGATGAAAGAAATATTATCATGGAGATAAGAGCAGGGACAGGAGGAGAAGAAGCTGCATTATTTGCTGCTGATATATTCAAGATGTATGTGGGTTATGCTCAAAAAAAAGGATGGAAAGTAGAAATAGTAAGTTCAAATGCTACAGGTCTCGGAGGATTTAAGGAAATTATATTTTTAGTTGAAGGAAAGGGAGCATATAGTAGATTAAAATTTGAAAGTGGAGTACACAGAGTTCAAAGAGTACCTGTGACAGAATCCAGTGGAAGAATACATACATCAACTGTGACAGTTGCTGTTCTTCCTGAGATGGGAGAGGTAGAGATAGATATAGATCCTAAAGATTTGAGGATAGATACTTTTAGATCCAGCGGTGCTGGTGGGCAGCATGTTAATAAAACAGAGTCTGGAGTTAGGATTACTCATATTCCATCAGGAATAGTAGTTCAGTGTCAAGACGAGAGGTCACAACATCAAAATAGAGAAAAAGCCATGCGAGTTCTTAGAGCAAGGCTTTATGATTACTATCAAAAAGAGAGAGAAGATGAAATTGTCTCTCAGAGAAGAGCTCAAGTTGGGACTGGAGAAAGAAGTGAAAAAATTAGAACCTATAACTTTCCTCAGAGGAGAGTTACTGATCATCGTATAAATTATTCCTCTTTTCAATTAGAAGAGGTATTAGCAGGAGAGCTTGACGAATTTATAGATAGACTTATATTAGCTGAAAAAGAAGAGCAGATTAAGAGAGTCTTTGAAGAAGTAAGTGCAGCCTCTTAGAGAAGTTTTATTATGGGTGAGAAAAGAACTTGAAGATATAGATAAAGATTCTGCATGGTTAGAATCAGAACTTTTAGTCTCTTTTGTATTAAACAAAGATCGTGCAGATATATATACAGTAGATTACTTATCTCACAAACAGATTTTACAGCTTAAGAAACTCGTTAAACTCAGAAAGCAAAGATATCCTCTAAGTTATATATTACAAAAAAAGTATTTCTATGATGCTGAATTTCTTGTTAAAAAAGGAGTATTAGTTCCAAGGGATGAGACAGAACTGATCGTAGATGTATCTATTGATACTATAAAAGATTTTTCTATAAAGAAAGTTTTAGATATTGGGACAGGTAGTGGTAATATAGCAATTTCTATAGTAAAAGCTCTTCCTTATTTAGAAGCTTATGCTTGCGATATTTCTCCTTTATCATTAAATTTAGCAAAGATAAACGCTAAGAGAAATGGTGTATATGAAAAGATAAAGTTTCTTTTAGGTCCCCTCTTATATCCTGTTTACTTAAGAAATTACGATTTTGATCTTATAGTGAGCAATCCTCCTTATATAGCGTCAAGGGAAATGCCTTTTTTACAAGAAGAAGTAAAGAGAGAACCTTGGGAAGCATTATATGGTGGTTGGGATGGATGTGAGTTTTATAGAGAGATATTTACAATATTAAAAAACTTTAAAAAGGGAATCTTTATTTTTGAGCTATCTCCATTTATTATAGAAAAAATAAAATTCTTAATTGAAGAAAATTTTATGGGGTATAGAATAGATCTTTATAAGGATCTATTGGGAAACGAAAGAGTGGTAAGGTTAATATGGGGATATATTTAAAAGTTGATGATAAGGATCCTGATTTAGAAGTCTTAAAAATAGCTGCTTCTATTTTAGATTCTGGAGGGCTTGTAGCTTTTCCAACAGAGACTGTTTATGGTCTTGGAGCTGATGCTTTAAATGAGGATGCCGTTAGAAAAATTTTTATTGTAAAAGGAAGACCTCAAGATAACCCTATAATTGTGCACGTGGGTGATAAAGAACAGGTGTATTCTTTAGCTGAAGATGTTCCTGAGATAGCAGAGATTTTAATGGAAAATTTCTGGCCAGGACCACTAACTATGATCTTTTATAAATCTCCCATAGTAAATGATGTAGTTACTGCCAAGAGTGCCAAAGTTGCTATAAGGCAACCTCAAAATACTGTAGCATTAAGACTCTTAGAAATATTTGGAAAACCTATAGCGGCGCCTTCTGCTAATTTATCAGGTAGACCAAGTCCTACAAAAGCAGAGCATGTATTAGAAGATTTGAGAGATAAAGTAGATCTGATTATTGATGGGGGAGATGTAAATTGGGGTATTGAGTCTACAGTTATTGATGTTACCACTGATCCCCCTATGATATTAAGACCTGGAGCATGTACAAAAGAGGATATAGAGGGAGTGTTGAAAAAAGAAGTTGAGAACTGGAGTAAAGAAAAAGGAGGAGATGCTCCTTCTCCAGGACTTAAACATAGACACTATGCTCCTTCTGTTCCTTTATTTATTATTGAAGAGTTTAATGAACTATGGCAAAATAGGATAGATAATTGGATAAAAGAAGGAAAAAAAATAGGGGTTTTAGCTTCCGAGGAATTTAAAGATAGATATCCAGAAAGAATAAAAGTTTTTGTGGTAGGTAGTAGAAAAGATTTAGCAAGGATTTCTTTAAATTTATTCTCTGGTATGAGGAAGCTTGAAAAAGAAGTAGATATTATTCTCTCTGAGAGTTATGAAGAGAAAGGTTTAGGTTTTGCCATTATGGACAGACTTAGAAGAGCAGCAGGAGAAAAATAAGAGTATGATTTTATTATTTGTATGTTCAGGAAATACATGTAGAAGTCCTATGGCAGAGTATTTATGCAGAGCTTTATTAAAAGAGTATAAGATTTCTAATGTAGAAGTTTATTCTGCGGGAATTTTTGCGACACCTGGCATGATGCCTCCTCACTATGCTCAAAGGGTGATGGAAGATATCGGTATTGATATATCTACGCATCTTTCTCGTGAGCTGGATAGAGAGTTGTTAGATAGTGCTTCTTTTATTTTTGTTATGACCACCGAACACGAAAAACTTTTGAAGAGTTTATATCCAGAGTTTAGTAATAAAATTTTCCTATTAGGAGAAGAAGATATTCCTGATCCATATGGAGAAAATATTGAGAAATATAAACAAGTTTGTGATAAGATAGAGAAAGAAATTAAAAAATTTATAGAGAAATTTCTTTTGAGGGGGACTCATGAAAATTGCAATAGGTGCTGATCATGCAGGTTATACCTTAAAAGAGCAATTAAAAAGTTGGCTTGAAGAATGGAATATAAGTTATCATGATTTTGGGACTTATTCATCAGAAAGTGTAGATTATCCAGATTACGGTATTTTAGTGGCAAGAGCTGTAGCTCGTGGAGGTTTTGAAAAGGGAATTGTTATTTGTGGTACTGGTATTGGTATGAGTATTGTAGCAAATAAAGTAAAAGGTATTAGAGCAGCTGTATGTAGGGATCCTTATGAGGCAAAACTTAGTAGAGAACATAATGATGCTAATATTTTAGCTTTAGGAGG
>DAOSUP010000018.1:0-29973 GCA_035378845.1 Dictyoglomaceae bacterium | reverse complement strand
TATGAAGAGAGAGTAAGGAAGATGTATGAAACGCTTCCTCCAGGTGAGGTTATCACTGAATAAGGGGGGAGAAATAAAATGGGAAAGGAAAAAGGTCAGTCTTTAATTAGTTTGATTGTGTTAATGAGCCTTCTTCTGGTGGTTATTGTCGGGGCAACGAATGCTGTATTGACAGGATATATGCTTAAAAAAAGAATAAACGATAATGCAGAAGCCCATAGAATAATAAGAGATCAATTGGAGAATTTAAAAACTTGGGCATCGGTTAAAGGAAATTTTGACAGCTTGGTAGAAAATGATAAGTGGGCTGCTATTCCTGCCCGACCTGCAATTCCTAATGTCATATCCGCTATTCCTGCAGAATCAGCATCTCAAAGGGTGTATACTAATTTTGCAGGAAATGTATTAGTAAATGGAAAGCCTAAGTATGCAGAACAGTTCTTAGTAAAAAATTTCCCCCTATCAGATTCTAAAGGAAATATTAAAATTGCCGCTAAAAATGTTACCATAAGAATATACTATGCTAATTCCCAAGGTAACTATATAGATACCACAAAGCATAAGGAACCATCAGGCTCTGGCATAAAGAGATTTGAAAATCCATTGGCAGAGCTCTCCGATATTATCCAAAATCCAAGTGTAGGGGCGGACTGATATGAAAGAAAAAGGTATGTCACTTACAGAACTTTTGATATCTATGACAGTTCTTTCCATAATATTAGTTGTTATTTGTTCTGTATGGTTTTCTATTCAAAGAGATACCCTTATTCATAAGATAGATAGCGAATTGGAAAGAGGCATATCCTTAGCAACATCCAATTTAAGATCTGATATTCTCAAAGCAACCGTCATATATACGCCAGGGGTAAGTATAACTATAAGAGATAATTCGGGAAGTGTATACGGGGTAGGAAATTACAACTTTGTTACAAACTCCCAAAGCTTGGTAGTTGTAGTTCCTAAAGGGAATAATACATATAGATTTGGTATTTATCTAACAAAACAGAGGACAGGTTCTTTATATGAATCTACAAACCCCGACGCAAAAATCCTTTTATATTATTCTAAAGATCTTTCTTGGAATCCTACTTATTCTCAAGGAAACATTCAAAATTTAGTTACCAGTTTCACCTTTACAAGTGGAGAACCTCCTAAGGTTCTATCTGATTATTTAGCAAGCGATGGATTTAAAGTAAAATATTTTTATGTCTCTGGGGGAAATTTTGTAGAATTAACTACTTTAAACTACACTCCCAGTGTAAGAGTCCAATCAGTAGAGGTATATCTCAGGGCATTAAGAAGATGGGGCAACTTCCAAAGAGAGAGAACTGCGACTATTACATTAGCTCCTACATTCTAATAAAAAGTTACCTTCCTCCTACAATCTTTATTGCGTAATTCTTTCCATTTTTTTGGAAAGTTATTATTTCTTTTTCCATATCTACTTTTACAAGTTTATATCCGTCAAAGGTACTATTTTTCTCTAAAACTGAACCTTTATCCCCTTTTTCTACAATTATAAGTTCCTTCCCATATCCCTGAAGTATTCCTTTCACCTCAAAAGTAGGAGAATCATCATGTTCTACTTTACTTACTACTCCAGTTTTTGGAATTTGTGATAATTCAGGTTTAGAATTAGCTGTACTCTTTTCTTTAACCAGTGGTTTAAAAGGGTCTTCTCTCCCAAGGACTAAACTATACTTTTTATCTATCTTAGGAGTTGTTATCTTCTGTTCTTCCTCTTTTCTTTCTTCTTTTATAACTTCTTTTAAGACCACAGTTTCAGCAGGAATATACTTAAAATCCTCTTTATCTTGTAGAAATTTATCCATATTTGCTACTAAATATGTATTTAATCCTATGGATAGGACTACCATGGAACTTAGGAAATGTTCATACTTTTTCATTTCATCACTCTCCTCCTTTCAATACATATATATCAAATAAGATATTTAATACCAATACATCTCCATTTTTATCTTCCGCTAATATGATTTGATCAAAACTTATAGGGTAACTTTGGGCATACATATCTCTAAAGAAATCTATAAATTGTTGATAACTTGCAGCAAGCTTCAGTTCTATAGGAACTCTCTGAAGTTTTAATGGAAAACCTGGAGGAAGATCAGGTATCTCTTGAAATTCTCCAGGTTTTAATTCAAAGGTTGTAATCTTTAAATTTTCAACAACAGTACTTAAGTCTTTATAAAAGAAAGGAAGCTCTTTTTCTTCTAAGAATAAAAGATTTCTCTCCTGAAATAATAATTTCTTTCTCTCAGATAATTTATTTAAACTATCTCTAAGGATAAGAAGACTTTCCATAGTATTTTCCAGCTCTAATCTTTTGCTTTTATAAACTCTTTCTTTAGCTTGTACTTCAGAAATTTTTGGAAAAATAAATAAGAAGATACCTAATAATAGAGTACAAATAAATATTATTATTGATATTTGCTTCTTACTCATTTCAAATTACTCACTATTCTAAATTTTTGAACGGGAGAGTCTCCTATAAGTTCAAATACAGAACTTTCCAGTTTTACACTGTTTACCAAAGGATACTGGGAGAGAGAAAGGAGAAAATCAGCAACTCCTTCTGTATCAAGACTATATCCTTCTATTACGATTTTTTTGTCCGGAGAGATATCTACAGAAGAAAGCCATACTTTTTTAGGCACGAAGCTTTTAAGATCACTCAAGAATATAGAAGGAAAAGCTATAGTTTCTTTCTTTTGGAGCCAAGATTCTAACGATTGTAACAATAAATTGCTGTCATCTACGTCTTTTCTAAGTTTTGAAACCTCATCGTTATATTTAGAAATTTCAGTTTCTAAATTTGCAATCTTGGAGTTCAGATCTTTTATTTTTAGATTTAAATAAAAATTTACAGGAAATAAAAGAGATATCGCCAATATAAATAGCAGCAGTGATGTAGTAATTAACTCTTTATCAATCTTTATACCTTTCTTTTTTACAAAGTTTACATCAGGAATAATCTTTTCTTTAACAAGTCCTAACCCCATAAGAGGAATATCAAGATTATCTATTATTTCCACAGAATAACTTGAAAGATTCTCTGAAAGTATCTCTGCAAAGGTTTTAAATCTTTCATCTTCTCCAAAGATTGCAATATTTAATGTTTCAGAATTATAAAAAGCACTATTTAAATATGTAATTATCTCTTCTCTCCAACTTGCTATTGCAGATTCCAGATTTAAATTCCCATTATAAGATAGGTCATTTACACCTACACTTAAATTTATTACAGAATTTAATCTTCCATCATCACTAAAAAAGAAGATATCAGTAGTCTCATTACCTATAAAGATTACTGAATCGTAAAGATTTTTTGAAAATAAAATATATCTTAATCCAGAAAAAGATGCGGGTTCTAATCCTATTAATGAGAGACCCAATTTCTCTATGATATTTTCCCACGTAGAGATAATAATCTTAGGCAAGGTTAAGATAAGTAATCTTAACCTTTCTTTTACTTCTTCTAAAGTTGAAAAAGTAAAAGCACCATTTTCTAAACTAAAAGCTTGATATTCTTCTAAATCATCTAAAATTGACATCTCAAGTTCTTTTAATGGCATTTTAGGATATTCGGCACTTCTTACAGAAAAATCTTTACTCTCAAAAGTAATATAAACTTCTTTATCTTTTATGCTATTTTCTTTTAATACAGACCCAAGAATCTGAGATATATTTTCTGCTTCTCCCCTACCCCTATTCCAGAAATCTCCTTCTGGAATATCTATTTCTATTTCATTCTTAAGACTTAATTTTCCTCCTTTTGAGGATATTTCACTTACTTTTAATTTCCCACTCTTCCAATATAATCCAATCATATTTATTCCTCTCTCCATAACGTAATATTTATAGTATAAGGAGAAGTATCTCCAAACCTTGAGCCCTGTAATCTTAAAGACCTTCTATAAGTATAAACTTCACCTGTATATACTACTTCTACTTCACCTGTAGATATTATTTCAAATGTTGGTGAATACCAAATAAGAGACACTGTATATTTCCCTAAAAAATTTGTATCTGATATAGAACCAGATCTTGTAAAAGAAGCGGGAGAGGAAAGCCAAATTACACTATAAACAGCAATTTCTGCCGAACCTTCTGCAAGATAGAGAGCTTGTTTTTCTGTTTTTTGTGCCTCTACACTTCTTAAACTATCCTCCCAAAAGGCTATAAGTCCACCCATAATTAAGCTTAGTATAGCAAATATAAAAATTACTGCAATAAGAATCTGCCCTCTTCTCATTTCTATTTCCTTCTTGAAATAATAGTGATAAGTATACTTTTGCTTTCAAAATTATCACAAGTATTATTATTATTTTCATCATTCCATACCATAACCTTAACTTGTCTTAAATCTCCCAAGTTAAGAGAATTAACAGAGAGACTATAAATGTAAGAGGTCCACCCTTCTGAGGAAAAATTACCTGATAATGGAAAGGATGTATACCAATTTGAAAGTACTGCTGTTCTGTATTCTTCTAATTTTTTTTCTGCAAAATTTATAGCTCTGCTTTCAGCTTTTTCTATTTCATCTGCTATTAGAATATGAGAAAGCCCTACCCCAAAAGAAGCCATGAAGACTCCTAAAATTAAAATTGATACTAAAACTTCTATAAGACTGAATCCTTTCCTCATGGATCTTGTACCTCAATAAATCCTAAGGAATTTATTTTTATAGTAGCCGAATATGGAGCCATTGTTAAAGTTAATGTTGCCTCGGTCCCTATTAAGTTTCCATCTCTATCAAATGTGAGAACTGTTGTAGAAGGAGTTAATGTAAGACCTTCTGGAAATACTCTTTCTACCACAGCCCCTTTCTCATTTGAAAAATTATAAGATGTATAAGTATCAGATTGCTCAATTGAAACAAAAGTAAGACTTCTAGCACTTTTTAAGATTATGGAGTTCTGCCTTACAAATCTTAAATCATCTATAAGCTGTGTTGTAAAATTTTGAAGCTGTATTTTTACATCAGGCTTACTGGCAAAAGAAATCATAGCAATATATGTGAATACTCCTATGAGTCCTATCACTATTAAGATTTCTAAGAAGCTAAATCCCTTCTTCATAATTTATATTTTAAAGAAAATCTAAATTTTACACAATAATCTTAAAAAGAAACTTCTCCATTTTTCAGGAATTTCACTATTCTTTTGGAAAAATGTGTAGAAAGAAGAATCTCCCCTTCAGGATAGATCTTGCCATTTTCAAAATAAAAAGTATATGTATTTGTAGGACTTGTACATCTTATTCCTGATGGGATGAGCTGTGGAAGAAGATAAGTTTTTTTGGAATTCTCCCCATATACCCAATAAAATTGAATGGATTTTGTCTTTGGAGAATAAGAAAAATTATATACTATTCTTTCATTCTTAATTACAGAAAGCTCCATGGCATATTTAGCATTAATGATAATCTCATTGGAGATAATAAAGGCTTGAGTATTCATCCAGAATAAAAGGTTAAAAATCATGTACGAAAGAATGAGAAGTATACTTATAAGTAAAGTATACATTAATGGTCTTTCTATTTTTGAGAGGGAATTTTTAATATTTGTAAACATTTAGGTTTTGTTAAAAAGTTTTTATTGGCTAAAAGTTTTCTTCGGATTTTTTATCATATTTATAAACCCCTTAATAAAATTCTAATAAAGATTATGAGGTAAATAAAAAGCCCCAGAGGATAATCTCTGGGGCTATAGATTAAGACACTTATGGAGCTGTATAGGTTAAAGTATAGGCTTTTGCTTCACCCACATAATAAAGCTCATGAGCATTCCCAGCAGTCCAAGTACTTGGTTGAGTAGCTACCGCAATATATGTCAAAGTGTTATATGGACAAACTGGAATTTCAGAAAAGTAAGTTTGGCTTGCTAAAAAACTGTTGAAGTCAGTCACAGTGGTAGGATATGTGTTATTTTTATTTCTGTAAAGTTCTAAGCTGGTCTTTATGATTGCAATATTTGTCCTCTGTGCATTTCTCTTTGCATCATCTACTGCATCAAAATATCTGGGAAGAGCAACAGCCACAAGAATTCCTAAGATAGCAACCACCACTAAAAGCTCTAATAAGGAAAAACCCTTACTCTTTTTCATTTATTTCACCTCCTTTCATATAATTTAAATAGTTCTTAGTATGCTTAAAATTATATCATAAGGTATTTCCTTTTTGTAAACATATTTTATCTTCTGAAGAGATTTACCATATTGAACATGGGAAGGTACATGGAAAGAGCTATAAAGAATACTACTCCCCCTAAAAACAATGTAAGCATAGGTTCTATGACTGAAGTTAATCTTTTTGTCTGAATCTCTACCTCTCTCTGGGAAAATTTTGCAAATTCATCAAGCATTGCATCAAGTCTACCACTTCTTTCTCCCACAAGTACCATCCTTTTTAAAAGAGGAGTATATAATTCTTCCTCCATAAGGTCTGAGAGATTTCTTCCCTCTAATACCCCTGATAGAATTTTTTGGAGACTTTCTGCATAATAGAGATTTCCTACCACATCTTCTAAGATCTCAATAGACTGAGTTATAAGAATTCCACTGGAAATTAGGATGTTAAAAGTACTGGCAAATCTCGTTAAGATTACTTCTTTCCAAAGCCTTCCAATTCTGGGAATTTTTAATTTATTCTCATCCCACCATCTTTTTACCCTTGGTTGATTGAAAGAGAATCTTATAAGTAAAATAATAACTATTATAAAGATAAATATTAGTAATAAATTGTTTTTTACACCATTTCCTATGCTTAAAAGTATTCTGGTGGGAAGAGGCAGAGGAACATTTGTTCTTCCATATACTCTCTGAAATGTGGGAACTACAAAAGCAAGGAGGAAAATCACTATACCAATAGCTGCAATAACTACAATGGTAGGATAGGTAATAGCTGATTTTACTCTCTCCCTTAATTCATGTTGCTCATCAAAGTATTTTGAGAGTTTTTCAAGCATTATATCAAGACTTCCTGTAATCTCACCTGTTCTTACTAAACTTATAAATATTTTGGGAAAGACATTAGGATATTTAGAAAATGCATCAGAAAGACTTATTCCTGAGTCTACATTTTTCCGTACATCAATTAGAATATCTCTGAAATATGGATTATCAGTTTGATTAGCAATAGTAGTTAGGCACTCAGTTAAAATAATTCCAGAGCGAAGAAGAGTTGCAAATTGAGAGGTAAAACCAACAAGTTCAGGTAAAGAGACAGTCTTTTTATATGTAAGTGTTTTTAAAAAAGAAGAGGCTTCTTTAATAGATACCACATAAAGCTTTTTAGACCTTAAATTTTTTCTTGCTTCTCTCTCAGAAGATGCTTCTATGGTTCCTTTGTAAACTTTCCCCTGAAGATCTTTGGCTACATACTTATAAGAGGACAAAATTTATCCCTCCCCTAAACCTATAACTCTCCTCGCCTCCTCAATAGTAGTGACTTCTGCTAAGACCTTTTCTTGAGCATTATGAAATAAAGTCCTCATTCCTTCTTTTAATGCATATTCTCTTATTTCATCTATAGATGCCTTATTATTTATTAAATTTCTTATTTCTTTGGTAATTTTTAATATCTCAAAAACACCAGTTCTTCCAGAATAACCCGTATAGTTACAGAAAATACAACCCTTACCTCTTGCGAGCTTAACCCTTGAAGCTTGTTCACGATTTAGTCCCAGTTCTTCTATCTCCTCTTTACTTGGGGTATATTCTTCTTTACATGAGAGGCATATAGTTCTCACAAGTCTTTGAGCTACAATTCCAATAAGGGAAGATGCAATAAGGAAAGGTTCTACACCCATCTGGATAAGTCTTATCACTGCACTTACCGAATCATTAGCATGGAAAGTGCTTAATAATAGATGCCCTGTTAAAGCTGCTTCTATAGATGTATTTAAAGTATCGGTATCTCTAATCTCTCCCACCATTATTATATTAGGATCAAGTCTCAGTATATTTCTTAGACCTGTTGCAAAATCTACTCCAATTCTTGGTTGTATTTGAATCTGGTTAATCCCAGAAAGCTCATATTCTACAGGATCTTCCAAGGTAATAATATTTTCTTCAGGTCTATTAAGTACATTTAAAGCAGAATAAAGGGTAGTTGTTTTTCCACTTCCTGTAGGACCTGTAACAAGGAGCATTCCTAAGGGTCTTTTTATTAGACTTTCAAAAACCCTAAGCTCGTAATCTCCCATTCCTAATCTATCAAGTTCAATTAATACTTTTGTCTTATCAAGAAGCCTTATTACTACCATCTCACCATGATTAGTTCCTATAGATGCTACTCTGAGATCAAAAACTCTGTTTTCGTACCTATATGTGGCTCTTCCATCTTGAGGACGCCTTCTCTCTGCAATATCCATTCCAGAGATTACTTTTACTCTTGTTACTACTGCGTCTTGAATCTCCTTAGGGATATTCATTATGTCATACAGAATACCATGTATTCTGTACCTTACTCTTATCTCTTTTTCTTGAGGATCCAAATGAATATCACTGGCATTCCTCAGTATAGCTTCGTTAAGAATAGAGGATACAAGCTTTACGATTGGTGCTTCCTCTACAGTAGTAATTGGAGCTTCAATTATAGGCTCAAAGGGTGCTAATCTCTGGAAGTCTTGTACTACAGATAAAGTGGTTTTTTCTAAAGGAAAAAGTTTTGACATGATCTGGTTAAATTCTCTTTCGGTAGTTATAAAAATTCTTACTGGAGCTTTTACAATTCTTCTTATTTCGTTAATTATTACAGGATCAATAGGGGGAACTACGGCAATATGTAAAACTCCCCCCTCTCTTTTTATAGGAATGAAATTATATTTCCTAAGAATACTCTCGGAAAAGCTCTCTACTAATTTTTCATCTATCTCTACTTCCGATGGAGAGATATATGGAATCTCACTCTGTCTTTCTAAAACCTTACCTATATCTTCAGGTTTAACATATCCTCTTTCAATTAATATCTGCCCTAATTTAGCACCAGTTTTTTTCTGCTCTTCAAGAGCTTTCTCCAGTTGCTCTTTTGTAATAAGTCCTTGTTCTAAAAGATATTCACCTAATGGTTTTTTCTCTTTCATAGCTTTTCAAGGGTTTCCTCAAGAAGATTTTTTACTATATCAAGGCTTGCCCTTCCTTTTGTCTCCTTCATCACCTGTCCTACTAAGAAGTTTATCACTTGCTTTTTCCCTTTTTTCCAATCAGAAACTGCTCTTTCATTATCTGATATGACTCTCTGAATAACCTCCTGTAAGTAAGAAAAATCAGAAACAACTCTTAATCCTTCCTTTTCAATAATCTTTTCAGGTTCTTCTTGAGTACTAAGATACTTTCTTAGGACATCTCTTGCTGTAGGACGTGTTATTTCATTTCTATCTACCATCTCTATAATTTTCACAAACTTGGAGGGTTCTATTTTTAAATTTTTAAACTCTAATTTGTTATCATTTAAATAGTTTAAGATCTCCCCAGAGATCCAATTCACAAGGTTTTTGATATTATTATATATTTTGATGGTCTCTTCAAAAAAATCTGAGAGTTCTCTTTCAGATACAATAATTTCTGCATCTTGAGGAGAAAGTCCTAAGGTTGTAATATAATATTTCCTTCTTTCTTGAGAAAGTCTGGGAATCTCTTTTTTAATCTCTTCCACCATAGATTCTGATATTAAAAGAGGTGGGAGGTCAGGTTCTGGAAAATATCTATAATCCTCAGCTTCTTCTTTTCCACGCAAACTCACTGTTCTCTGATTTTTTTCATCCCAGTGTCTGGTTTCTTGTATAATTTCACCACCATTTTTTAGTATCTCGCTTTGTCTTACTATTTCATACTCCAAAGCCTTTTCCAAGGAATAAAAAGAATTAATATTTTTTATCTCGGTCCTTGTACCTAATATCCCTTCTTCTGTTTGAATAGATATATTAGCATCACATCGTAGAGATCCTTTTTCCATATCTCCACTACTTATTCCAAGATATCTCACTATAAACCTTAATTCTTGAAGGAATAATCTCGCTTCTTTAGGAGAATTTATGTCCGGCTCTGTAACAATCTCAATAAGAGGTATCCCTGCCCTATTAAAATCCACAAAGCTATAATCTGATTCAGCAAGCCTATCCCCTACTCCCATATGAAGAAGCTTCCCTGCATCTTCTTCAAGATGAATTCTTTTAAGTCTAATTCTTTTAGTTTCTCCATCTACATAGAGCTCTAAATAACCATTTTTAGCAATAGGTAAATCGTATTGTGATATTTGATATCCTTTTGGAAGATCAGGGTAAAAATAATTCTTTCTATCAAATTTTGAATAAGAAGAAATTTTGCAATTTAAAGCTATACCTGTCTTTATTGCATATTCCACTGCTTTTTTATTTAATACAGGAAGCACTCCTGGAAGTCCCATACATAAAGGACATACATTTGTATTTGGTGGAACATTATCATGGTTTGTACTGCAAGAGCAGAAAAGTTTTGTCTTAGTGGACAATTGAGCATGTACTTCAAGCCCTATTACCGGTTTTAGCATAGTTATTTCTCCTCCTTTTTGGGGAGAGGTGGAAATTTATCAGAGAGATCTATATTTTCCTGATAAGCATAAGCAAATTGAAGAAGTTTATCTTCAGAGAAAAAGTTCCCCATAAATTGAATACCTACAGGAAGGCTATTATAAAATCCTGCAGGCATAGAAATTGCTGGAATTCCTGCAAGATTTACTGGTATAGTCATAATATCAGTGAGATACATCTGAAGAGGATCTGAGATTTTCTCACCAATTTTAAACGGAAGGATGGGACTCGTGGGAGATACAATAATATCAACTTTTTTAAATGCTTCTTCAAATTCCATTTTAATAAGATTTCTAACCTTTGCAGCTTTTAAATAATAGGCATCATAATATCCTGCACTTAAAGCATATGTCCCTAAGATAATTCTTCTTTTTACCTCACTTCCAAAACCTTTTCCACGAGTAGCTTTATACATAGAGATTAAATCTTCAGTATTATTTTCTCTATATCCATACTTAACTCCATCATATCTTGCAAGGTTTGAACTTGCCTCAGAGGTAGCTATAATATAATAGACTGATAAAGCATAATCTACTGATGGAAGTGATATTTCTACAGTTTCAATCCCTAAGTTTTTGAGCACTTCAAAAGATTTCTCAAGTACTTTTAGCACCTCTTCAGAGACCCCTTTTTGCCAGAGCTCCTTAGGAATACCTACTTTCCATCCTTTCACTGTTTTTCCAAGATTTTCTAAATAATTTGGAATATTATAAGGAGAAGAGGTGGAATCTTTTGGGTCATGTCCAGCTATAACTTGCAAAACCTCTGCTACATCTTCTACTCTTCTTCCAAAAGGACCAATTTGATCCAAAGAAGAAGCAAAAGCTACCAGTCCATATCTTGAGACAAGCCCATAAGTGGGTTTTAGTCCGATCACACTTGTAAAAGATGCGGGAAGTCTTATAGACCCACCAGTATCAGATCCTAAAGAGATAGGGGCTTCCCCAGAAGAAACACATGCTGCAGAACCTCCACTGGATCCTCCAGGAACTCTATCAAGATCCCAAGGGTTTTTAGTAACACCAAAAGCAGAATTTTCTGTGGAAGAACCCATAGCAAATTCATCAAGATTTGTCTTTCCTATTATTATTGCTCCTGCTTTTTTTAGTCTTTTAACTACTGTAGCATCATAAGGCGGAATGAAGTTTTCAAGAATTTTAGAAGCACAAGTAGTAGTAATTCCCTTGGTTAACATATTATCTTTAATGGCAATAGGAATTCCATAAAGGGGAAGATCAGAAGGTTCTTCTTTCAAACTTGTGAGTTGTGCTTCAATCTCTTTATAAGGGACATTAAGAAATGCATGAATATTTGGCTCCCATTCTTCAATTTGTTTAAGATAATGTTCAACTACTTCATATACTTTTAATTCTTTATTTTGATATAGCTTTTTTATATCTTTTACGCTTTTCATTCCTCATCTCTTTTCATTATTCTTGGAATTTTAAAACAGTTCTCCTCTAAATCAGGAGCATTCTTGAATACATCCTCTTGATTCATACTTTCTGAAACTTCATCTTCTCTCCATATATTAGAAAGGGGTAAAACATGAGCCATAGGCTCTACATCACTCGTATTTAATTCTTGAAGTTTTGCAAAATAGTTCAGTACATCTTGTAATTGTTTTGCATAGAGCTCTTCTTCTTCAGATGTTAAATAAAGTCTTGCAAGGTGAGCAGTCTTTCTAATTTGTAATAAAAAATCTTTCTCCTTCATATTTCACCATCCGATTTATTTAAATAAAAACCCTTCCTTTTATGGAAGAGTTATAATAAAATTTCTTAGATTTGGTGCCGAGGCCGGGATTTGAACCCGGACGAGCTTGTGCCCATAGCACCCTCAATGCTACGTGTCTGCCAAATTCCACCACCTCGGCATACTCTGAAATAGATTATATAGATCAATACTTTTTATGTCAAGATTTTGAAGAAGACTTATTCTCTACTTTTTCTTCTTTTGTTTCTTTATTATTTTCTATAGATCTTGTTTCCTTATCCTCAAAACCCCATAATTTCCTTATTTCTCTTTCTATCTCCTTCGCAAGCTCTGGATTTTCTTTTAAATATGCTTTTGCATTTTCTCTCCCCTGCCCTAATCTTGTATCTTTATAGATATACCAAGTTCCACTTTTTTCAATAACCTTTGTTTCAACACCGGTATCTAATATACATCCTTCTCTGGATATTCCTTCGCCATATATAAGTTCAAATTCTCCCTCTTTAAAAGGTGGAGCTACTTTATTTTTAACTATCTTAACCTTTACCTTGGTTCCCGTAATTTCACTGCCTTCTTTTATTGATTCTGCTTTTCTTACATCTATCCTCACTGAAGCATAAAATTTAAGAGCTCTACCACCCGGGGTTGTTTCAGGATTTCCAAAAAATACTCCTACTTTCTCTCTAAGCTGATTTATAAAAATAGCTACAGTTTTTGACTTGCTTATTGCACCTGTAAGCTTTCTCAGAGCCTGAGACATAAGTCGTGCTTGAAGCCCGATGAAGGCATCTCCCATTTCACCTTCAAGCTCTGCTCTTGGTACTAAAGCTGCTACCGAATCTACAACTATAACATCTACACTTCCGCTCCTTACAAGTATTTCTGCTATCTCCAATGCTTGTTCTCCTGTATCAGGCTGAGAAATAAGTAGATTTTCAAGATTTACTCCTATTTTTTTAGCATAATTAGGATCAAAAGCATGTTCCGCATCTATAAAAGCTGCAATCCCACCTTCTTTCTGAGCAGATGCAATTATTTGAAGACCTACAGTAGTTTTTCCAGATCCTTCTGGACCAAAAAGTTCTATTATTCTTCCTCTCGGGACTCCTCCAACTCCAAGAGTATAATCTAATGTAAGGATACCAGTAGGAATTACCGCTACTTCGTATCTTTCATTACTGCCAAGTTTCATTATAGAACCTTTACCAAATTGTTTCTCAATTTGAAGCATGGCAGCTTCTAAAGCTTTTTCTTTCTCCATAATTTTCATACCCCTCATTATTTTTGTTAGCTTATTATATCAAGCCTAAAAATTTATAACAAGTTAAATTGAATCCCTTCATCTATCTCATGTTTTAGCTCATGAGATAAGAGAGAAAGTAAACCTTCTTTTGGAGACTTTCCTTCGTATAATACTTTATAAACTTCTTCAGTTATAGGCATGTAGATCTTATTTTTCTTAGAAATCTCGTATGCAGACTTCACTGTATAAACTCCTTCTGCTACCATACCATGAAGCTCTTTTAAAGCTTCCTCTAAAATCTTACCCTCTGAAATAAGTTTTCCTATCCTCCAGTTTCTACTTAAAGGACTAGTCGCAGTTAAAATAAGATCGCCTAAGCCAGAAAGCCCTAATATAGTAAAAGGATGTGCCCCAAAGAACATTGCAAATCTATTTATTTCCACAAGTCCTCTGGTTATAAGACTAGCTTTAGCATTATATCCAAAGTCTAAGCCATCAGAGATACCTGCAGAAATAGCGATCACATTTTTAAGAGCACCCCCAATTTCAACTCCTACTAAATCATCACTTCTATAAACTCTCATAAAGCTGAGGTTAAAAATAGCTTGTAACTTTTTAGCTACCTCAATGTTCTGAGACGCAACAACTAAAGCACATGGGCGTCTTTCAATAACTTCTTTCGCAAAACTGGGCCCTGAAATTGTAGCTACTTTCTGTTCTGAAACATTTAATTCTTCAGTAATTATTTCGGAAGGTCTCTTTAAAGAACCGATTTCTATACCTTTACCTGTATTCACAAAATATGGTATGCTTTTTAGATGATCTTTGGAATTTCTTAGAAATTCTCTTAATCCCTGAATAGGAATGCTAAAAACTGCTATTTGAGGATTATATGTGGCTTCTTCTATATCAGAAGTAATCTTTAAATCTGAATTTAATTTGTATCCTGGTAAGTAAAACATATTTTCCTTAGTTTCAGAGAATTTTTTTGCTTTCTCTCTATCTCTTACCCATAGACATACAGAATATCCTTTCTCTTGTAAGATATCTGCAATAGTAGTGCCCCAACTTCCTCCTCCAAAAACAGAGATCTTTATTTTTTTATCTTCCAATTTAGTTTATGCTCCTCTCCTTTTAAGAGTCTTTTAATATTTGGAATATGACGATATATGATAAATAAACAAATAAGAGTGACTCCTATCAAAAATTCCTGAGGAGGATTTTCAAAGAAATATAAAAAAACCGGATAGAGAATAGCACAAGTAATAGATGCTACAGATTTGTATTTGGTAATACCTGCAATTAATACTCCTATTATAAGTATTAATAAAGATACCTTAGGAAAAAGATATAAAAAAATACCAAAAGAAATACCTACACTTCTTCCTCCGTGAAAATTAGCAAATATAGGAAAGGAATGTCCTACTACTGCCGCAATGATACAAAGAATAATAAAGATATAATCATTAGGCATATAAGTTTTAGCAATATGAACAGCAAGTATTCCTTTTCCTGCATCCATCACTGCAACAAGAATAGCAGGAATCCAACCAAGTACTCTAAATACATTTGTAGCACCTAAGTTACCACTTCCATAGTTTCTTACATCTATATTTTCCCAAATTTTGCCTATAATTAAAGCACTGGGAATAGAGCCTAATAAATAAGAAAGAAGAATTAGAAAAAATTTCATTTTTCGCTACTCCTTTTTCTAACTTCTATTTTTATTGGTGTTCCTGTAAAGGAGAAGTAATTTCTTAAATATTTCTCAAAATATTTTTGAGCATTTTTACTCATGGCTTCAGGCTCATTTACAAAGAATATAAACTTAGGAGGTGCTATATCTACTTGAGTGGCATAGTAAATTTTAAGAGTTTTTCCTTTTTTTGAAAAATTCACTTTTTCTAAGGATTCCTGAATAGCTCTATTTACTTGAGCTGTTGGAATTCTCATATTTCTTACCTGATATAATCTTTCTACCCAAGAGATTATCTTTTTTACATTATATCCAGTAATTGCAGATGTAAAGATATAAGGAAAATAATCAAAGGGTGCTAATAAGTATTTCAATCCTTTTTCAAACTCTCTTCTTTGTTTTAAAGAAGGAATTAAATCTGTTTTGTTAAAAACAATTAAACAGGATTTACCTTTTTCTTCTATATAACGAAGAATCCTTTTTTCTTGCTCTCTTAGTCCCACAGAGAGGTCTATTACCATTATTGCCACATCCACTCTCGTTATGGTTCGTAAAGCTCTTCTTACTGAAAGTTCTTCAAGCCCCCTCTCTACTCTCGCTGGACGTCTAAGTCCGGGAGTGTCAAGAATCATAAACTTTTTCCCTTCAAATTCCCAGAGAAGATCCACCACATCTCTTGTAGTACCAGCTACTTCACTTACAATATTTCTATTCTTACCAATTAAAGTATTAATAAGAGACGATTTACCACTATTAGGTCTTCCCACAAATGCAAATTTAACAATATCCTCTTTTTCTTCTTTTTTCTTTATTTCAGGAATTAAAGAGACTACTTTATCTAAAAGCTCTGTAATATTTTGCTTATGTAAAGCAGAAATAGGAAAAGGATCTCCAAGCCCTAAAACTGTATATGGGGAAAGATAAACTTCAGAGTCTATCCTTCCTTCCATTTTATTTACCACTAAAATAATATCTTTACCTGAATTTCTCAAAAGATCAGCAAAATCAAAATCAAGGGCAGTAAGCTCATTTCTACCATCTACTACAAATAATATAAGGTCACTTATTTCTATCACTTCTTCTATCTTCTCTATTATAAGATGACTCAGATTATCATCTAAACCCCACCCTGCAGAATCTATAAGATAAAAATATTTTCCTTCATATTCACACAAATGTATTAGAGGATCTCTTGTAACTCCTGGTTTACCCGATACTATGGCTTTTTCCTCACCAGCAATCCTATTAAAAAGTATAGATTTCCCTACATTAGGTTTTCCTACTATACTAATGATAGGAATATCTTTTTCTAAACCAAATGTATCTCTAAGGGATACCACTCTCTTAATACTTTTAATACCTCCTCTACAAAGGAATTAGGTGTTGAAGTCCCTGTAATAATACCAACGTTATTTTTTCCTTCAAACCAATCTTTTTTAATTTCCTCTACTCTTTCTACATAGTAGGAAATCACTTTCTTTTGAAGAATCTCATATAGTCTTCTCGTGTTAGCACTATTTTTCCCACCAAGTACTAACGCAATATCAACCATCTCTGACAAAGTTTTTGCCTTGTTTTGTCTCTCTTCAGTTTCAGGACATATGGTATTAAATATTCTTATCTCCTTTCCCTTTCCCAAGATAATTTTTAAAATTTCCTGTACTCCCTCCCAACTTTGAGTGGTCTGAAATACTATCCCTATATTGGGATAAGACCTTACATATTCTGCATCTTCTATATCTTCCACTACACATCCCTTTCCTTGGGTATAACTCATAATACCTATAACTTCTGGATGTTGTCTCTCTCCAATTATAATTACCTTATATCCATTTTTAGTAAGAAACTCAGCGAGTTTTTGTACTTTCTTAACCAAAGGACATGTGGCATCAAATACTTCATTATTATTCAATTTATGTTTTTCAATATCTTCTTGAGGGAGACCATGAGCCCGTACAATTAATCTCTTATTATAAGGAGTTTCATTGGAATCCCACATTTTTATTCCTTTTTCTGCAAGCTCTTTTATTACTTGTGGATTATGTACAAGAGCACCTAAGGTATAGACTTCACCTTTTTTTGAAAGGATCTCTTCGGCTAAAGCTATAGATTTTTTTACTCCTGAACACCATCCATATGGTTCTACTATAAAAATATTCATACTAATAGTTCTAATATAGCTGTTCTTATTTCTTCATTTAGCTTCTTAATCTGCTCTTTAGTAGGTTTTAAAACCTTTAGTACCTTAATAGGTTTTCCTATCCGCACAATGATATTTCCCTTTATATTTGGAAGAATTTGTTTTCTCTGCCATATTTTTTCAGTACCTTTTATTCCCACAGGTAAAATTGTAAGTCCATACATAAAAGCTAACGTAGCAGCACCATCCTTAAAATCAAGAAGCCCTTTTTCAGGATTTTCATTTCTTGTTCCTTCAGGGAATATTACCATAATTTCTTTATTTTTAACAAGGCTCTGAATTTTTCTCCAAGTCTTAAATTTAAAATCTTTCCTATCTACATCTATTGCTCCAAGCCATCGTAATAATGGATTAAATAATGGTATCTTAAATAATTCTTTTTTAGCAAGGTAATAAAGTCTATGATTAAAAATAGCTCCTATTACAAAAGGATCTAACATACTTGTATGATTAGCAACTAAACTAAAAGGTGGGGGTGGAATATTTTCTCTTCCCTCCACCTTGTAATTCCAAACAATTTCTAAAATACTCCGAACTGTGAAAGCTGTGAGTCTGTAAAAGAAAGCAGAAATTCTCTTTTTCATTTTGTTAATTCCTCACTAACTGATTTATTTATAACTCCCATAATTCTTTGAGTAAAGAACTCTTCAGTTTCTTTATCAGGTATTCCAGCAAAATATAAAGGTCTGTGAAAAATAACTTTAACTTTACCTTTCAAATGAGGAATTCTTTTCCCTGGGGGCCAGATTTTTTCGGCACCTACTACTGTGGTAGGAATAACAGGAACATTTGTTTTTGCTGCAAAGTAACCTATACCACGTTTAGGTGCAACTTCTATTTTTTCATCTCCTAATCTGGTTCCTTCTGGAAATATAAGTAATATTTCTCCTCTTCTTATAACCTCTAATGCATCTCTGACAGCAGAAACGTCAGTGCAAGCTCGCTTTACAGGAATTCCTCCAAGATATTGAGCAAATCTCCCCCATATAGGATATTTAAACCTCTCTATCTTACCTAAAGCCTTAATAGGGCGAGGAATGCTTACTGCCAGTGTAAACACGTCTAAACTACTTCTATGATTAGGTGCAATTATTGCTGCTCCATTTAAAGGAATATTCTCTATACCATAGACTTCAATATGGTATAGCAATTTAAAGAGACCTTTTATAAAATCTGCTATCCTGTTATAAACTAAATTTTGAAATCTGCTATTATAGCTCTTCCTTTTCATAAGGAATCCCATCAGCTGCAGGAGACATTGCCTTCCCTACTGCTCCTGCAAGTACCAACATGGTAAGTATATATGGAATCATCTGGATAAATTGGGTGGGTATACCTATTCCTTCTAATCTCATCCTTACTGCTTCAGCTATACCAAATAGAAAACATGCTCCAAAGGATCCTATAGGATTCCACTTTCCAAAGATCATAGCTGCTAATGCGATAAATCCTCTTCCTCCAGTCATATTTTCTACAAATACCCTCGCATGTTCAAGAGAAAGAAAAGCTCCTCCAATGCCACCTAAAGCGCCACTTATTAAAACACCTATATATCTATATTTGTAAACATTTACCCCAAGAGTATCTGCTGCCTGAGGATTTTCTCCAACAGATCGGAGCCTTAATCCAAATACAGTATTATATAATATGTACTGAGATAAAATTACTATGATAAACATAAATACAATTAACGGGGAGAGACTCTTAAAAACTAAACCAATTCCTGGTATATCTGAAAGAATTGGAATACTCCAAGGTTCAAATCCTTTTATATGAGGAGAGGAGCCTGCAGCTTTAAAGATCAATCGGGAAAGAAAAGTTGTACCTCCTGCTGCTAACATATTTAATGCAGTTCCACTTACTATCTGATTAACTTTAAATTTAATAGAAACCACTGCATGGATTAATGCAAGACCCATACCAGCTAAGATGGAGAAAAGTATTCCCACTAATGGACTTCCAAAAAAATAAGTACCAACTGCAGCAAAAAATGCACCTATAAGCATTATGCCTTCAAGAGCTATATTCACTACGCCACTTCTTTCAGAATAAACTCCTCCAAGAGCAGCAAAAGCAAGAGGAGTGGTCATTCTAAGTGCTGAAGTAAGAGTTTCCCACGCAAAAATTGATTCAAGCATACATAGCCTTCCTCCTTTGTCTTCTTAAGAAACGCAAAAGTATTTCATTCCCTATAGCAATAGTTAAGATTATCACAGCCTGAAGAATTGAGATAATCTCTCGTGGAATATGAGTAAAAATATCCATTCCTATAGCCATACGATCCAAAGCTCCAAATAGAAGACCAGAAAAAATAATTCCTACGGGATGATTTCTTCCGAGAAGAGCTACTGCTATACCTGTAAACCCAAGTCCATGGGAAAAATTATCCAAGAATCTATATCTATATCCTAAGACATCATTTATACTTGCAAGTCCTGCCATAGCACCACTTATCAGCATAGTTACTAATATTATACGTTTTACATTTATTCCTGCATTTTCAGAAGCATGAGGATTTGACCCTAAAGCTCTTATTTCATATCCCAATTTACTTTTCCAAAGAAGATAATAAGTAAAAACTACTGCTAAAATTGCTACAATTAATGAGGCATTCAGAGGATTGCTATTAGGAATGTTAATTCCAATACTCTGGAAAAAAGGAGCAAGCTTAGGTAAGGTTGCAGACTCTGGAAGTTTTGCTGTTTGTGGAAGAGGATATAAAACACCTTTTTCCCTAAAAGGGTTTATTACTAAATAGTTAGTTAATGCATAACCTATCCAGTTCATCATTATAGTATTTATAACTTCATGAGCTCCAAGTCTTGCTTTTAAGATACCAGGAATAAAAGCCCAAAAAGCACCCCCTAAAAGAGCAAAGATGAAAACAATTGGAAGGTGCAAAAAGGCAGGGAAAAATGGAGCAATATAAACTCCTGAAATCGCTGAAGCGAGTCCCCCTACAAGTATTTGTCCTTCAGCTCCTATATTAAAAAGCCCACCTTTAAAGCCAATAGCTACTGCAAGTCCTACTAAAATAAAAGATGTAGCATTAAAAAGTACATATCCCCAGCCATTAGCATTCCCTAAAGCAAAGCTTATTACTTCTCGGTAAGTCTCAATAGGATTATGACCAAGAAGTAAAATGATTATGCCACCGAAGATGAGAGCTAAGAAAGTTGATACTATAGGGCTTAAAATATTGAGAAAAAGCTCTACAAGATTCTCTTTATTTTTCAAAGTAAAACCTCCCTCAAATTCTCTTGTCTTTTTACCCCTGTCATGTAATATCCTAACTCTTTTTCATCAGCTTCTCCTTCTAAGAATGCTCCTACAATTTCACCATTATACATAACTAAAATTCTATCGCTTAAGTTCAGTAGCTCATCTAAATCTGCTGAAACAAGTAAAATTGCTTTCCCTTCTTCTCTAAGTTTTACTAAAAGTTGATGGATAAACTCTGTAGCTCCTATATCAAGACCCCGTGTTGGTTGTGAAGCTATTAAAAATTCTGGAGAAAAACTTATCTCTCTTCCAGCTATAATCTTTTGTTGATTACCACCTGAAAGATTTCTTATTGGAACTTTAATATTTGGAGTCTTTACATCATACTCTTTTACTATTTTTTCTGCATGCTCATTTATTTTTTTATAGTCTAAAAACACGCCTTTTGAAAAATCCTTAAAAAAGTGAAATCCTAAGACACTATTCTCTGCTACTGAGAAATCTAAAATTAACCCTCTTTTATGTCTATCTTCTGGAATATGCCCTATATTAAGACGTCTCTGTCTCACAGTTTCCTCTGTAATATCTTTTCCCTTAAATATAATCCTTCCTTTTTTAATAGGTAAAAGCCCTACTAAACCTTCCACAAGTTCTGATTGTCCATTTCCTTCTACACCTGCAATTCCTAAGATTTCACCGCCTCTTATATTAAAAGAAACTCCATTTACTGCCCAATTTTCTTTTCGTCCTTTTATCCATAAATCTTCAATTCTTATAATTTCCTCTCTTTTTTCAACTTGATTTTTATCAATTTTTAGAAAGACCTCTCTTCCTACCATAAGTTGGGCAATTTCTTGCTTTGTAGTATTTTTTGTCTCTAAAGTACTTACTACCTTTCCTTTTCTCATCACAGTAATACGATGAGATATATCTAAGACTTCATTTAACTTATGAGAGATGAAAATTATCGTCTTCCCTTGAGAATTCAATTTTCTAAGGACCAAAAAAAGCTCTTCTATCTCTTGCGGAGCAAGTACTGCTGTAGGTTCATCAAGAATTAGAATGTCAGCACCCCTATATAATAACTTCATAATTTCAACCCTTTGAGCCTCTCCTACCGAAAGGTCTTCTACTTTTGTATGCAGATCTATATTGAAACCAACACCTTCTGAGAACTTCTTAACCATCTCTTCAGCTTTTTTAAAATTTAGAAATGGACCATTTTTGGGTTCTGCACCTAAGATTATATTTTCAAGCACTGAAAAGGGTGGAATAAGCATAAAATGTTGATGTACCATACCAATTCCTAAAGCTATAGCATCTTTCGGATCGTTAATTGTTACCTTTTTCCCTTTTATGTAAATTTTTCCCTTATCTGGTTTATATAAGCCATCAAGTACCTTCATTAAAGTAGATTTCCCAGCCCCATTTTCTCCTACTATAGCATGAATTTCTCCTGCATTTATAGATAAATCTACATTATCGTTAGCGATAACATCTGGAAAAATCTTCGTAATTCCTTCAAGCCTTATAATTTCTTCCACAAAGAGACCTCCTTAAATATCTCTCCCTGCCAAAAAATGGCAGGGAGAGATAAGTATTTACTACTTCAAATATTTTGCTTTAAATTCCTCAAAAGTTTTATCATCATATGGAACTACAATTTTTCCTGATATTATATCTTTATTAATGCTTTCAACTTTTGATCTTACTCCTAACGGGATCAGGTTTGTTTTCTCATAGTCCACACCCTTATTTGAAAGTCCAAAAGTTCTGACACCTGCTTTAAATTTTCCCTCCTTAACATCTTTAATAGTTTCAAATACAGCTACATCTACTCTCTTTAACATACTTGTTATGATCCTATCAGGCATAATCCAAGATTGAGCAGAGTCTACTCCTATAGCATATTTCTTTGTCTCTTTAGCTGCTTCAAAAACTCCTTCTCCAGAAGCTCCAGAAGCATGATAAATTATATCTGCTCCTTGCTTATATTGGGCTAAAGCAAGTTCTTTCGCTTTTACTGGATCTTTAAAGGCATCCCCTGTTACTCCGATATAATTTATGAGAACCTTAACTTTTGGATTTATATACATAGCTCCTGCTTTATATCCTACTTCAAACTTATGGATAAGAGGCATATCCATTCCACCTACAAAACCAATCACATTACTCTTAGTCATCAATCCTGCGATTATACCAACTAAGAATGAACCTTCATGCTCATTAAATACGAGAGAAGATACATTAGGAAGCCCTTCTACTACACCATCAACTATTGCAAATTTTACTTTTGGGAAATCTTTTGCTACTGCAGCGATAGCATCAGTGAAAAGAAATCCTACACCAATGACAAGATCATAATTCTGTTCAGCCAAAGTTCTAAGAAGTTCTTCTCTATTTGCTCCTCCAGGACCAGGCTCCATATCCTTCCCTTCTACTTTAAGCACACTTATAGCTCTTTGAAGACCAGCATAAGCAGCATCATTAAAAGATTTATCTCCTCTTCCTCCTATATCATAAACAAGTCCTACCTTAATAGTTTTTGCAGAAAATCCTATAGAAAGAAGAAGTACTAAAAAGAGTACCAAGAAAAAAGACATTGACTTACGCATTTCAAAAACCTCCTCCATTGAGAGTTTTTCTGATCAAAAATTTCTAATGAAAATAGGAACTTTTAAAAAGTATCACCACCTCCTTTGAGTATCCTCCTTGGTTTTCCCTCCCCTTGAGACGCTACATAACCTTTTTGTTCCAATATATCAAGAAGTCTTGCTGCTCTATTATATCCTATTCTAAATCTTCTTTGAATATATGATGTAGAAATTACTTTACGACCTTGCAAAAGCTCTATAACTTTTGGAAGAAGAGGATCTTCATATTCAAAATCTTCTTCCAAATTCATTACTTCTAAACTTTCTAAAGATATAGGTTCATAATTAAGATCTATAATATTTTCTACTATATAGTTTACTACATTTTTAATATCCTTATCATCTACATAGGGAGCCTGAAGTCTGATAGGATAGCTACTACTAATAGGATGATATAACATATCACCTTTTCCAATGAGTTTTTCAGCTCCACTATCATCCAGAATAATACGAGAATCAACCTGAGAGGAAACTGCAAAAGCAATTCTTGATGGTATATTGGCTTTTATTAAACCTGTGATTACGTCTACCGATGGTCTCTGAGTAGCTATTACCAGATGAATTCCTGCAGCTCTTGCCTTTTGTGCTAACCTGCATATAATGTCCTCCATTTCTTTTGGAGATGTCATCATTAGATCATTAAGTTCATCAATAATAATGATTATATATGGTATATTTTCTTTTTCTTTTTCAAGCATCTTATATTCATCAATATTTCTTACCTCATTTTTTTCAAATATTTCATACCTTCTTTCCATCTCTAATACTGCCCATTTAAGCGCAGAAATAGCTTTCTTAGGTTCGGTAACTACTTGATGACGCATATATTTACCTATAAGTTTGTTATACATAGAAAGCTCTACTCTTTTTGGATCAATCATAAGAAAGTTTAATATATCAGGGGTACATCTATAAAGTAAGCTAAGAATAAGAGAATTTATAAACATACTCTTTCCAGAACCTGTAGTTCCTGCAATGAGTAAATGTAATATTTCCGAAAGATTCCCAACTTTTATATTCCCAGCGAGATCCTTTCCTAAAGCTATAGTGAGAGGATGAGATGCATTTTTAAAGATATCACTCTCTAAAATTTCTCTAAGATATACCTTCACAGGTTTGCCTCTAGGAATTTCCACTCCAATTACAGATTTCCCTGGGACAGGAGCTTCAAATCTTACACTGGGGACAGCTAAAGCAAGAGCAATATCATTAGAAAGGCTCAAAACTTTGCTCACCCGAATACCAGGAACAAGGGAAACATTATACCTTATTACTGATGGGCCTACATTCCAATCTTTCACCTTTACGTCTATCCTAAAACTTTTAAAAGTTTCCTCTAAAGCTTTAGATATTTTTTCATAATCTTCATAATCCTCTTTAGAAGAAGAGTAAGAAAGTAAAGATATAGGAGGTAGAAATGAAGCACCAATCTTAGTCTCTTTTTTTTCTTTAGACTTTGGTATTATCTCCTTTTTTCTTTCTATTAAGGCTTCTGACTTAACTTTTTCTTTAGTATTTTTTTTAGCCCTTTTTAAATGAGGTTTTTTGAAATAAGATTTTAAGTGCTTCAAAATGGGAGAGAAATATATTCCTAAACTTAAAAAAATAAAAGAAAGTACTAAGAATCCCCAAATTCCTATCAGAGGGTACAAGGTATAAATAAGATTTCCCAAAATACCTGAGATATTTTTAACCTTAGAAATACTTAAAAGAGAGGAGAATAAGAAGAATATTGAAAGGAAATAGCATATCAAAGCCCAAAGTTTACTTTTTTCAAGCTTTCCTTCCAAGAGATTATAAATCACAAGAAATTCAAAAATAAAAAATGGTATAAGAAAGATTCCAAAAAAGTTCTTAATACTATCTATTAAAACTCTTCCAAGAGTTCCACTGGCATCTGGAAAAACCCATGATAAAAATAAAAACAGATTCAAAAGTAGCAAAAAAATGCCTAATATTTTTTGCTTACTCATCCTTATATCTCCCAAACCACTGGGATAATTACTGGTTTTCTTTTTATTTCCTGATTAAAAAAGTCTTCTAATATTCCCTTTACTATAAGTTCTTTATTTGCATTATTTTTTCCATTCTTTTTAAAAAAGTCTCTTATTTTTTCTTTAGCACTTTCTATAAGTTCCTCTGATTCTTTCAAAAATACAAAACCTTTTGATATAATATTAGGTCCATCTAATATAAGTCCTGTCTCGCTATCTACTAAAACTCCTACAACTACGACACCATCTTCTGATAATTTTTTTCTCTCCCTTAATATTATATTTCCCACATCCCCTACACTTATTCCATCTATATATATATTGTTTAAATCAATCTTATCTTTAACCTTCGCTGAGTTTTCATCTAACTCTAAAATCCATCCATTTTCTATTATTTTTATATTATCTTCTGGAATTCCCAGAGAAACTCCTAATTTTTTTAAAAGAACTAAATGCCTATATTCACCATGATAAGGTATAAGATATTTAGGTTTTAAAATATTTATAAGAAGTTTTATCTCTTCCTGAGCAGCATGTCCTGAAACATGTACTCCTGCAGCTTCTCCATATATCACTTCTATACCTTTTTTGAAGAGCTGATCAACTAATTTGTAGACTACAACTTCGTTTCCAGGAACAGGAGTTGTAGCAAGAACTACAGTATCTCCAGGACGTAAAGATAGTTGCTTATAAGAATGATTTGTGAGCAAAGAAAGAGCAGAATAAGCTTCACCTTGACTTCCTGTAGAAAGCACTAAAACTTTATGAGCAGGAAGATTATTGACTTCTTTTATATTTACTAACAATCCATCAGGAATATGTAAGTAACCAAGCTTTCTTGCAACCTCAATATTATTTACAAGGCTTTTTCCTGCTATTGCAACTTTTCTTCCAAATTTGGAAGCCATATTTATAGCTTGCTGAATTCTATGAAAATTAGAAGCAAAAGTTACAAGAAAGATTCTACTTTTTACCGAGCTAAAGATATTCTCAAAAGTGTTACGGACTAAACTTTCTGAAGGCGTCATACCTGGTTGCTCTACATTAGTACTATCGCAAAATAAAGCCAATACTCCTCTTCCCCCAAATTCAGCAAGCTTCTTAAAATCTGCACCTTTCCCGTCAATAGGATTTTGGTCAAATTTAAAATCTCCACTTATTACTACTAATCCTACGGGAGTATTAATAGCAAGCCCAATAGAATCAGGAATACTATGGGTTTGTCTAAAAGGCTCTATAATAAAAGGAGAAAGATCAATTTTCTCTCCTAAAATTATATTTCTAAGATTTTTCCTAAGTCCAAATTCCTCTAATTTTCTTTCTACAAGCCCAAGAGTTAATGGTGTACCATAAATTGGTACATCCAAGTCTCTTAATATATATGGTAAAGCTCCAATATGGTCCTCATGACCATGTGTAAGAACTATACCTTTAATGTTATTTTTATGGGAGATAAGATAAGACACATCTGGAATCACAAAATCTATTCCTAACATATCTCCATCGGGAAACATTAATCCCGCATCAACTACCAAAATACTCTCCCTATATTGGAAAACAATCATGTTTTTCCCTATTTCTCCAAAACCACCAAGCGCGATAACTTTAAGCTTATCCTTCATTTATCTCAAAACCATACTCCTTTAAAATTTTTATTAATTCATCTCTGCTTTTTGCATCTATAGGACTTAAAGGAAGCCTACATTTACCTACATTATAGCCTAAAAGCTTTAAAGCTTCTTTAAGAGGGATAGGATTTGTAGTAACAAAAAGACCTCTAAAGATAGGTAAAAGTTTTAGATGTAATTCCGATGCCTTAGCAATATCTCCTTTAAAGAAACTTTCAATCATCTCTTTAATTTCTTTCCCTACTATATGAGAAGCTACACTTATTATCCCATCTCCACCTATACTAAGAAGTGGTAATGTCATAGAATCATCTCCACTATATAGTAAAAATGGTCTTGGTAAAAGTCTTCTGATATTAGAAATTTGGTTTACATCTCCACTTGCCTCTTTTACTCCTACAATATTGGGACAGTCTGCAGCAAGTCTTTTTAACGTTTCAGGTTGAATATTTACTGCAGTTCTGGAAGGAATATTATAAATTATTATTGGAAGATTAGTCTCAGAGGCTATTTTAGCAAAATGTAGATATAGTCCATCCTGAGGAGGCTTATTGTAGTAAGGAGCAGTTGCCAAAATACCATCCACTCCAATTTTTTCTGCCTCTTTAGTAAGTTCTATAGATTCCTTAGTACAGTAATTTGTAGTCCCTGCAATAATTTTAGCTCTACCACCTACTAATTTTTTAGCTCTTTCAAATAAAGCAAGTTTCTCCTCAATAGATAAAGTAGGAGCTTCTCCTGTAGTTCCAGATACGAGAATACTATCAGATTTGTCAGCAATAAGTTTCTCTATAATTCTATCTACTTCTTTCCAATTAATCTCCCCATCTTCATTAAAAGGTGTTATCATTGCAGTTATTAACGATCCAAAATGTACCATAATTTTATCCCTCCCCTTCCTCTATAAAATTCTCTAAACCGTAAAAAAATCCATTTCTTTTTAGGATCTCTCTTACAGCAAGCAAAACCCCTGGAATATAGCACTCCCTACTTGAAGTATCATGTCTAATAGTTAGAGTTTGACCAATTCCTCCAAAAATAATCTCTTGATGAGCTACAAGACCTGGGAGTCTTACACTATGGATATTAATAGAATCTACTTTTCCACCCCTTGCCCCTGGTAATTTTTCAATTTTAGTAGCATCCTTATGTTGAAAATTCATTTTATTCATCTCTTCAGCTAAAACTTCTGCAGTTAAGATTGCTGTACCAGAGGGAGCATCCGCTTTTTCATTATGGTGTAATTCTATAATTTCAACATCAGGAAAATATTTAACTAACTTTTTAGCAACTTCTATCATTAAAACAGCTCCAAGGGCAAAATTTGGTGCAATTAAAGTTGTAGTATTTTTTTTAATGGTCAAGTTTTTAATCTCTTCTATCATCTCTTTAGAAAGTCCTGTGGTTCCTACAACCATTCTTTTCCCTTTTTCTAAAACTTTCTTTATATTACTATAAGCAGCTTTAACTTCAGTAAAGTCTATCCCCACATCAAAGTCCTCAGAAAGCTCATCTATACTTTCCTTTACTTCAATACTTATCTTGTTAGTCCCTATCATTTTCTCATATGCTTCACCTTTAAAATTTGGATCAATAGCTCCCACAAGTTTCATATCTTCCGCATCAACTATTGCTTTCCCTATCACTCTTCCCATTTTCCCACAAGCTCCAAACAAAACGACTTTAATCATATTTTTCTCCCCCTTCTAAAAATTCTCTAAGATCTGAATTAATTGGTCCTACTAAAGACATAGAAAAGGGCTTTGAAAAAATATCCTTAATCGTCTCATCTATCTCATTCAGTTGAATTTTTCTTATGTTTTTTATTTTTTCAATCCAAGGGATGATCTTTCCATAGATAAGAAATGAATCCAAAAGGTAAAAAAGTCTTTGAGTAGGACTCTCTAATCCCATAAGAAAGCTATTTATACATTGTTTCTTAGCAAGATCAAGCTCTTCTTTATTGATACCATCTTTTAAAAGTTTTTCTCTTTCCTCTAAAAGAGCATAGAAAGTCTCTTTAAAATATTTTGGGGTAGTTGCCGTATATATTCCAAATAGAGTAGCATCTCTGAAAGAAATAAGATGAGTCTCTACATTATAAACAAGACCCCTTTTTTCTCTAAGCTCTTTGAAAAGTCTTGAGCTTAGTCCACCTCCTAAGGACATGGATAATAAAGATAAAGGCACCCTTTTGGGATCCTTTATCTTATACCCTTCGGTTCCCCAAACTAAATGAATCTGTTCAAAACTCCTCTTTTGAGTAACAACCTTAGGCTTAAATTGGGGAATTTTCCCATTAGAATTAATCTCTATATTATCTTTATTATAAAAGCCAAAATACTCCTCAAAGATTTCCTTCATCCTTCCTAAGAAGATATCTCCGCTTACTCCAATTATAGTCTTTTGTGGAATATAATGCTTACTATAAAAATTTAAAATCAAATCTTTTGAAAAATTAGATATGGATTCCTCTGTTCCAAGGATCTCCCTAACTAAAGGATGCTTACCCCAGGAGGCTTTAAAAAAATTATCAAATACAATATCCTCTGGGGAATCTCTATACATCCTAATTTCTTCTTTTACTACCATTTTCTCAAGCTCAATTTCCTCTTCGGAAAATTCTGGTCTCAATATGATATCACTGAGAAGTTTTATTCCTTCTGAAAAATAAGCTTTTAATATTTTAAGAGTGAAATAAGTAGCTTCCCTTGTGGTAAATGCATCTAAATCTCCGCCTAATTTGTCTATTTCTCTGTAAATATCATCAATTTTTCTTACAGAATTTTTCTTAAAAAGAAGATGCTCTACAAAATGAGCAAGTCCATGTTCTTCATTTTCTTCATCTCTTGATCCAACCTTTACCACTACAACAATAGTTACAGTCTTTACACCTGGATTGAAGTCATATATTATTCTCAATCCGTTATCTAAATCAATCTTATTAACTTCCATCTAACATTATAAATCTTTTCTTGTCAAATTAATCCTTCCTAAGGAATCTATAGATTCAACCTTTATGAGTATTTCAT
>DAOSUP010000017.1:18219-30743 GCA_035378845.1 Dictyoglomaceae bacterium | reverse complement strand
TCTCCTCCAAGAGTTAATTCTTCAATCAGGTTAAAATTATTTACAAAAATCCCATTATTTTTAATTTGAACTTCGTAATTCTCAATCTTAGAATTTTCTTTTACCCAGATACAACCAATGATTTTTGTATCTTTAATACGGTCTCCATCATCACTAAACTTATCTTTTATAAACTCTATTTCATGAAGACCTTTATATTTTGCTGTCCCTGAATTATTGTTTATAGCAGTTAAAACTCTACCACCTATAAATCTATATTCAAATTGAAATTTATCTATTTGCTTTTTATCTCCAAACGTTAATCCCTCCTCGCTATATTTAGGGATAAAAATAGTTTCTCCATCATATAAATAAAAATATGAAAATCTAAAGTTTTCTTTAATCTGTTCACCTATTTTTTTATATTCCTCTACAGGATTTTCATACAAGTTCTCTGTTAATCTTTTTGTTACAGCACCCCAGAAATTTCTACCAGGGACATAATATCTCGTAGGAGAGATTACTGAACCCTTAAATGGGAGATAACCAATATGTAATGGACTCTTTAAGACAAAAACAATATCAAGTCTCTGCCACATTTTCCTCACCTTTTACCTTTGCATGGTATAAAGCATAGGTTAATGAACGTTCAAGTATCTTTTTAAGAAAGAACAATTTATCAATATCTTGAGAAAGCTCACTAAGATCTTTACAAAATTCTTTAAAATCGTTATGAAAACCATCTGAATTTTGTAAAAGATATTTTTTAACTATACTACTCTTCTTTAGCTCAGTAGTTAACTTTTTTCTTATCTCATTATTTTCTTTTTCAAGCCAAAGAAACATTGCATAAACACCATCTTCTTGTAAAACACCAAGAGCCTTCCTAAGAGTAGATTCATCTCCATTTTCTCCTATTTCCTGACCAATTTTTGTACATAAATAATCAAGATTTATCATTTGATCCTCCCCCTTCTGAAGATTGATTAGTAGTTCCATTTAATATTTCAATTCTTCCAAAACCTCGTGTTCCTAATCCACCTACACCAAGAAGCTTTAAATAGGGAAACGTGGCTTTAATTAATGTTTCAATATCATCTACATTTTCCCTTCTTGTATCTATAACCATTTCAAATACTAATACAGTTCCTCTTGGTATAGCTTCGTATGTAAATAATGCTCTTTTAGCTGCTGTCCCTGTTTTTGTATCAATTCTTACAGATGTTCTCACCTCTAAATTGTCATTTACCAGATGAGAAAATAGCTTATCTGAAACGACTACAATCCTTTTTAAGAAATCCTCTAATTCTGGTGGTAGTGCAACCTTTCTACCACTAGCAATATCCTGAACCTCCAGCAATAGCCATCCAAGATTTAATGCTCCAGGATTTACTCCTTTTATTGCATAGGCTTTATCTTCTACTTCGTCAGGAATTGTTATCCCTTCCCCTTGTGTACCCTTTATATCTCTAAGCCAGTATTCAAGTAATTCTTTTGTTGTTATCCAGACTGTCCCCTCAATTGAAGATACTGGAAAAAAGATTATCTGCCCATCATAGAATCTCACCATTCCCTGTTTATTTTCATCACCGAATACTGTTTCAATATTTATATTCTTGAATTTCTTCCCTGTCTCAGTCTTCTTTTCATCCTCTGTTTTAACTAACTCTGCAAACGCTCTTATCACGCCTGCCAGTGAAGTCCCAGGAATTTTTGGCACATCTGTAGTAGGATCCCTCACTATTGTGTTATCTACTCTGCCAAGCCTATATCCACCAGCCCCAATATGTACAGGATCAAGAGTTATTGCAAAATATTTTTTAGGTTTATCCATCTTTTTTATCCCCCTCCTTTTATTGTACGACTAAATAAGACTATGGTATCAAGTAAAGATCCATTGAAAACAGAATTTAAAATAAAATCTTGGGTCTCTTTTCGTAATTTATTCCAGTTACTACTAAATGCATCTTTTATTGTTGCCTCTACAAACTTCCTGAATACCTCATTTTTTATAGGTTCATTAACATTACGCCATTCTTGTAATTTATTTGTTAATAATTCTTCAATAAAGTTAATCTGCGAATTTGAAATGTTATTTCCAAGAATTTCCCATAAGTCAATCATCTGTGGAAATTGATAAAAATAATAAGGTCTTTTAGAAAATAGTATGTAATCTTTATTAGCTCTTCTTTTCTCATTGTAGGTAATATTGTATCTATCCTGCGTACCAAGGATTAAGTCAAAGTCAAAATATCCAGGATATAAAGAATAGATTTTGCCTTTAGATAATGGAACTAAATCATCAAGATTGTATTTTTGATCTTCAAATTTTGTTACTGGATAAAAACCGTAAAATTCATCATTTCTAAGATCATTTATATCCCACCATGCATCCATCATTTCAGGCTTCTTAAACTCTTTAGCATAAAATAATCTTTCTCCAGTATCTAATAAAACATAGAGTGGAAACTTCCTCTTTGAAACAAGCAAACCAATATTAAGGGGTAATTTCCCCAAAACCTTTTCAAATCTTTGATTATATAGCTTTACTATTGATCCCAAAATTGATATAGAGTCAGATGCTGGTACAATTAATCGCATTGACAATGGAGACTTCGTAATTTCAATAAAGGGATAATAATCTTCTTCTGAAGGCATGCCATTAATTTCTATATTTTGACCATTCTTTAGCAGATTAATATCAGGTTCGTCTTCCTTCGCAATCCAATCTATTCTTTTACTTAAAGCATCTTTAACGGCATCAGCACCTGATTTATCATTAAATTTAAATTTTCCAAGTGATTCAATGGTATAGAATTCTCCACCTGATTTATGAAGAACTAAAATACTTTCAGGCTTTAATCCATTTATTTTTATTATTAAAGGAGTATATTCTAACGCATCCAGATTTATTTTATCTTTTGAAGCATTATAATCTATAAAGAAATGTAGCCTTTTCCATTTATAAGGATAGATTTCCCCTTTTATATCTTGAATAACTAAATTAAAGAATTCTTCTGTCTCTTTCCAAATTCTATATAAACGAGCAGGAGATGGGTTTTGAGTAAAAATTACTTTTTGCAGATTAGATGAATTAAATAGTTCAGGACCTACACGTACTTTAAGATTATCAATAAATTTTTCAATATAATTCTCATCTTCTTTATCTTGCTTTGATTTAACATTCTCGTAAAATGTATTTATCAGTTCACTTTTAAATGCATGGTCTTTTGAAGGATCCTCATCTGTAATAATTTTCAAACAATTTTTTGATAAATTAATAAGAGTATCATTAATTTCTATACTTCTATTTTTTAATTTTTGTATCTTTTGTTTATTATTAAAAAACTTAATCGCATCTGTACTATTTTTCCAGTCCTCAAGAGTTTGAGAAAAAATGGTTCCAATAATTGTACCATCAAGCCATTTATCAAGGTCAAAACTTAGGGTAAGTAATGCAATACGATTATTATCATCTGCAACTTCATCTATCCAGATTGTATTCTCTCTACTACTAAGCCAACTCTCTAATCTCCCTCTTTTTCTTTTTTTACAAATATTACATCTATCATCATCCTCAGACTTTGCTCTTAATCTGCAGATAGGACAAATATCCCTACCATCTTCTGGAGTATCTATTTCAGGATTATCTAACGCTATCTCTCCATTTCCTTCAATAAATAAAGTTGGTGTCATCTTAGGTATAGTTCTTTCCTTAGAAGCAAATTTTAATTCTTCGGTAAGGATTGTAAGAGTTCTAGAAGGCTTGCTTAATGTGAAAAATGGCCATATCTCATTATTACTATCATTCCTAATAATATTAAGTCCAATTTTTGCACATTCTTCTGCAAGTACTTCTGAATTGTTATTTAATGCTGGAAATGTAAAATAAATCCCATTATTATCCTCATAAATCACATTACCAATCGGGATCTCTTCTTCAAATTTATTTTCTAATTTTCTCTTTATCCCTTCAATAATATTATTTCTCTGAAGAATGTCAGCAACTTCCTTACCTTTATTTATAAAACCAATACCATCCCAGCAAAATCCAAAGATCCTCCATTGCAATTTGTCTTTATCAGGTTTTTCACCAAGAACCATCGCACACAATACAGACTTAAAAAGTGATGCCGTAGAATGTGAATGATCCCAAAGGGTTACATCATTTGCTGGAATCCTTGTCTCTCCAAGAGCATGAGAAAATGTTGTTTTTAGGTTATTAATCAAACATTTTCTAAAACAGACTATATCTAAACTATCAGATACATAATTTTGGAATAATCCTATCAAATTACTTTCTAAATCGTTTAGTCTTTTTTGCAAACACTGAAGATCAATCTTCTCTTTAGGAAAACCAAATGGTGAAGCTATAATAGTAATATCTTTTGGCTGTTTTCTTCTGACAACTCCTTTATCATCAGCTGAATCTAAGTGGTCACATTTTTCTAAATATGTTAAAAGAGTTCCCTCAGCATCATGGTGATAACGAATAAGATCATAAACTGATTTTTCTTCATCATTGAATTTTATTTTTATCTTTTTAAGGGTATCAATAAGCTCAGGTTTTAAAAGTTTATCAATATCTCTTGCATGATGTGGTAACCCCTGTATTCTTTCCTTAGACTCTTTCTCTATAAAATCTGGGTGGCATTTTCCAATATCATGAAGTAAAGCTCCAATTTCACCGATTAAGATATTTTCTTTATTATTACTAATTATATCACTTAGGTCACTCATTTTTATCACCTAAACCCATCTATTTTATTTTTTAATTCGTCAAGCTCAGAAAATATTATTTCCTGGATATCCTCGCCTGCTTTTATCCAGGTTTTTCCCTTAGTTAAACTTTTCTCAATTACCCCAAATCCGCTTGTCTTTTTTGCTGAAAAGCCATAGACGTAAAACATCAGTTTTAAAGCCTCAGCTAAAAATCTTAAATCTTTATTGATATCTTCCTCCTTGAAATCCTCTCCCTTTGGATAGGGAACGTATAATAAATAAAAATCACCATTCTTGCCTGGTTTCATAACTTCTAAGCTTATTGGACCTCTTGCCGGAGTTCTGGTATCTCTTCTCAAAGGTGTAATTACATCCATATCTGCGTCTCCTGTGAAAAACGTAGGAAAGAAATAAAGCCTCCCCTTTAATGGCTTCTCTTTTTCTTCGGATTCTGAACCAAAAAGCTTTTTGATAATATTTTCCTTCTCAACCTCATCCCACTCTACCTTATTAGCAGCAAATCTCAAATGCCCTTTCCATGTTGAAGGCTTCACTATAGGAAGCCCTGTGAATTTATCCCTAACAATTGGATTCTCAAAGATTTTACTATTGTAAAGTACTAATTTATTATTTTCTTTTTTGACAATAAAAAGATCTCTTGTTTTCCCATTTATCTTTAAATATGCGAAATTTTCTTCTCTCTCAATAGCACCACTGCTAAAAGTGATTTTATTCTCCTCAACTTTAATATCTTCTCCATTAATTTTATACTTCTTCTTCAAATATTTTCTTAGCTCATTTTTGTCTTCCCATAAAAACAGCTTTTTATCAAAAAAAATATGAAATTCCCCTTCATCCTTACTTATATATGGCTTTTTTAGGGTAAATGAGATTTCTATAAGAGTAGAGTCCTGAGGAAGATTTTCTAGATCATCTTTTGAAGGGTAAAAGGTATCGTTAAGTTCATCATCTACATCTTCTTTCAACTTATCCTGAATATCTTTCTTATTTTTAGCTAATTCAATATCCGCATATTCTTTCGCCTTGGAAAGATAATAATCATGTATCATCTTAATCCCTCCAGTAATTTGCTACCCTCTTTTTCTTCTGTCAAAATACATCCTTCTAAGTTTTTTCCATTTTCATCAGATGAAAATAACTTTTTTTCTAGCATACTGCCTATTTCATTCTTTATCCTATTTTTAATACATTGGTCCACATTATATCCCCAAACTCGTACTTCTATGGTTTTTTCATCAATTTCATATCCATGAGAGACAAACACTTTTGAGCCTTTAGCATTTCCCCCACCTATGCCAAATATTTCATGCCTTTTATTTCTATCACTCTCTAAACACCTTATAGTATCTCTTATATGAAATGATATTGGAAGAAAATGATGGTTAGTCTCCAAAACATTATTTAGGTTTACTAAACTTTCTTTAAATTTGATATGAAACTTGTAAAAGAAAAAATTATTCAAATTAGGTAACTCACTATTATCTTTATTTTCCTTTAAATCAAATGTCCAAAGCTTATTACTACGAGGCAAATTATTTTCAACAATTTCAATTACACCATTCCCTTGAGAGATGTGCGCTCCCAAAGCTCCATAATTTGCTATTATTCCCAAACTTATATTCAATAAACCCCATTCTTGTTGAGAAATATCTCTTACTGGAATAAAAAACAAAGTTATTAAATCAGGAGTAATGTCGTTGCCCACTACTTCTAGCCTAAATTTTCTTGCCCAACCTGTGCAGCCAAAGAGTTGACAAACCTGGCATATTTGTGCATCTAATGCATCTTGAATTGAACTCCCGTTCTTTATTGCCTTATAAAATTTATCATGATCTAATTTACATCGGGAACTCTCATTTGTTGGGTCACAAGCGGTTCCACCAAGCCCTCTGATTAATGCTTCATCCCACCATCTCAAACTTCCAATTATACCAGTCTCTCTTAAAGTAGTATTTTGCCTATTTGCGTCCCCCGTCCAAATTGGAGTTAATGGTCTAATTTTAACTGTAAATTCACTCATTTATCCCCCCTCAAAGTTTTATCTATAATCTCTAAAAAAGAAAAGGATTTTATAAGTTTTGTTTTTACATAGGCCCCCCCACAAATCTCCCACTAAAAAGTAAAATTCACATAGATTTTATTCCCCTTAGCCCTATTTATTTTATTTTACTTCTACTAAAAAATTTGTCAATTATTATTAATTTTGCCATTTATATTATTAATTTTGCCATTTAAAAAAAATTATGGGCACGTCTAAAAGGCGTGCCCAAATTATTCGTATCACCTATATTAACTTTTATAACAATTGTGGTTAGCTATAATTTAAAAGCTACTCATATACAGCTTACCGAATTACACTATTTCCATTTTCTAAACTTTCTGAAACAGGTGCAAGAAACTGGCTCATATAGAGATCATAGTAAAAGCCACGAGCTGCCATAAGTTCCTCATGACTACCTTGCTCCACAATCTTACCTTTGTTCATTACTAATATAATATCGGCATTACGTATAGTAGATAATCTATGGGCTATAACAAAGCTAGTACGACCTTTTCTTAGTTTAGCCATAGCTTGTTGTATAAGCACTTCAGTACGTGTATCTACTGAACTGGTAGCCTCATCTAAGATTAGTATCTTAGGATCAGCTAAAAAGGCACGGGCTATGGTCAAAAGCTGCTTCTGACCTTGAGATATATTAGAAGCATCTCCTGTAAGTACAGTATCATATCCTTGAGGTAGTGTTCTGATAAAGTGATCCACATATGCTGCCTGAGCAGCTGCTCTTATCTCTTCATCAGAAGCTCCTTCTTTACCATAGGCAATATTTTCTTTTATAGTACCATTAAATAACCATGTATCCTGAAGCACCATACCGAAGATTTTACGCAGATCATCTCTCCTCATATCTCGGATATCCACACCGTCTATAGTGATACGTCCTTTATCCACATCATAGAAACGCATAAGTAGATTAACTAAAGTTGTTTTACCAGCACCTGTTGGACCTACGATAGCTACAGTCTCTCCAGGTTTAGCCTCTAAATTCATATCCTCAATTAGTGGGGCATCAGGCGTATAGCTGAAGTACACATGTTCAAATTTTACATGTCCCTTTATATCCTCAAGCACTACTGGTTTTTCAGTATCTGGCACCTCTTCCTTTTCATCTAATAACTCAAATACACGTTCTGCAGATGCCATAGTGGATTGTAGAATGTTCATTATACTAGCAACTTGGACTACAGGTTGAGTAAACTGTCTTGAATACTGAATGAAAGCCTGCACATCACCTAAGGTCATAACACCATTAGATACTCGTATTCCACCTATAACACAGACTATCACGTAATTTACGTTATTCAGAAAATTTACAGCTGGACGTATTATACTGGATATAAATTGAGCTTTAAAACTGGATTCATAAACTCTTTCATTCTCTTCATCAAAACGCTCTACAGCTTTATCTTGTTGATTGAATGCTTTCACAACGCTATGTCCAGTATATGTCTCTTCTATATGACCATTTAAAGTACCAGTACTATCCCATTGAGCTATAAAGTATTTCTGAGATCGTCTCATAATAAACATAGTGACCAAAAATGCTAATGGTATAATTGTAAGTGCTATTCCTGATAGAAGCGTACTTATAGAAAACATCATAATTAACACACCCACTACTGTTGCTATAGCATGTACTATCTGAGTAATACTTTGTTGAAGGGTATGTGCTATATTATCCACATCGTTAGTCACACGGCTTAAGATATCACCATGAGAATGATTATCATAATATTTTAAAGGTAGTTTTGCAAGTTTGTTATCCACTTGCTTCCGTAGATTGTACACAATATTCTGTGCCACACCTGCCATAGTATACTGCTGTAACCACTGGAAGAGAGCAGCTGCAGCATATACGGCTAAAAGGGTAAGTAGTATATGCAGCAAAGCATTAAAGTCCACACCTTGCCCTGGCACCACATTCATTCCAGATAGCATCTCTGCCATCTGCGTCTTTCCAGTAGCTTTTAAAAGAAATATTACTTGTTCTTTAGTCATACCAGCTGGTAAGGTTTTACCTATGAGCCCTTCAAATAGCTTATTAGTAGCACTACCCATTATTCTTGGTGCTCTCACTGTAAATACTACACTAACAATGGTAAATAGTATTACTAAGAGCATTGGTATAGCCTGAGGTTTAAGATAGCTTATGAGACGTTTAAGTGTACCCCAAAAGTCTTTAGCTTTTTCACCTGCCATTGCACCAGCACGTCCTCCACCAAATCCACCATGTCGTCGTGGTCTAACTTCTTTTTTCTTATGTTGCTTAACTTCTGGCTTTTTATTTTGATGATTATCATTTATGCTCATGCTATTTCCTCCTTTGAAAGCTGCGAATAAACTATATCACTATATACCTCACAGGTCTTCATAAGCTCCTTATGAGTACCTATTCCTGCTATAGTACCATTATCATTTAAAGTGATAATCTGTTCAGCATCCATAATAGTGCTAACCCTCTGAGCAACAATAATAACTGTGGAGTTAGCAGTCTCCTTCTTAAGTGCTGCACGCAGTTTAGAATCAGTTTTGAAGTCAAGAGCAGAAAAACTATCATCAAATATATATATCAATGGTTTCTTAACCAATGCTCTGGCAATAGCAAGTCTCTGACGCTGCCCTCCTGAGAAGTTAACTCCTCCTTGTTCCACAGGTGCATATAATTGATCAGGAAGTGCCATTACAAAATCTTTAGCTTGTGCTATTTCTAATGCATGCCAAAGCTCCTCATCAGTAGCATTCTCATTACCATACCGCAGATTATCGGCTATGGTTCCACTGAAAAGAAATGCTTTCTGAGGTACCCATCCTATCATATCTCTTAAATCTCGTAAGGATATATCACGTATATCTACACCATCTATTTTTATGCTACCACCCGTTACATCATAAAAACGTGGTATCAGATTTACTAAGGTGCTCTTTCCACATCCTGTACTTCCTATGATAGCAGTAGTTTTGCCAGGTCTTGCTACAAAAGATATATCTTTTAGCACTGGCTCTTCTGCACCTGGATAACAAAACTCTACATCACAAAACTCTACAGTTCCTTTTACATTACGAACTGCTACAACCCGACTCTTATCTTCTATAGATGGCTCTGTATTAAGTACTTGTAATATACGTTCCGCTGATGCTTCAGCTCGTGGTACCATTATAAACATACCCATAGCTATCATAACTGATATCATTATCTCCATAACGTATGTGAGAAAAGCTGTGAGATTACCTATAGGCATAGCTCCACTATCTATTCTATGACCCCCAACCCATATTATACTAATAGTAGCTACGTTCATAATGATCATAAGTAATGGTATAGCAACTGCTACAATTCGGTTTACTCTTAATGTAGTGGTAGTAAGATCACGGTTGGCTTCGTCAAAACGTCTGGCTTCATAATCATTCTTCACAAATGCTCTTATAACCCTAACACCCATCAATTTCTCACGCATGATTTGGTTTACCCGATCTATTTTTACCTGGATAGAACGAAATAGTGGTATAGCTTTTACTAAGATAACTCCCACCACTGCAGCCATAATAGGTACTATAATGACTATAGAGTAGGATAACACTACATCTTGTCTCAAAGCCATTATACTGCCACCTATACACATGATAGGAGCCATCACCATAAGATTTAAACCCATGAGTACTAACATCTGCAACTGGTGTACATCGTTAGTATTTCTGGTAATTAGTGATGGTACACCAAATTTATCAAGATCGGCTTGCGAGAAACTCTCCACTTTATAAAATATAGCTCTCCTCAAATCACGGCCAAAACTCATAGATATCTTAGAACCCAAATAAGAGGAAGCTACAGCACAGCATGCTAATAGTAACGTTACAAACAACATATAACTACCAGTATGTATGATGTATGGGATATCACTTTTAGCTACTCCATTATTGATAATATCAGCATTTAGATTAGGTAAATAAAGATTAGAGATAGCTTGTACTGATAGCAACAGTATAGTTAGGATAAGCTGTTTCCAGTAAGGTCTTAAAAACTTTATCAGTAAATCCTTCATGTAAGTAAATCTCCTTTCATTTTTAAAGTTTACGCAATATATTAGCGCCTATGACATCTAACAAATACAAAAGCTCATGTTTCTGATCACTATCCAAGCCCTCTAAACTTGTATTTATAATCTCAGCTAAGATATCATTTAATGAATCTAATATACTCATACCAGTCTCGGTAAGATATACACGGCTCAACCTTTGATCATGCTCATCTTCTTTACGTACTATCAACCCTGTTTTTTCTAACTTCTGAAGCATATGAGTTACAGTAGGAGGTGCTACGTGTATCTTTTTAGCAAGATCACTCTGGCTTATACCTGGAATTTGATTAATAAACCAGAGGCACGCAGCTTGCCCAGGATAAATACCCTTCTCAGAAGTCAACTTAAATAAAAGCTGACTGTGAAAGCGTATAACTTTAAAAAGAGACCTAAATACATCAAGAGAAATAGAATCTATTCCTTTTAAATCTAAAAAAGGCGCATCATTTGGCTCATCTGCAAACAATTTTAAACCTCCTTTTAAATAAAATTGTTTATCAAGCTAAAAATTAGCAAGCAAACTAATAGCTTGCTAAACGTTCAGTATTATATAGCTCTTTTTTCTTTTGTCAAGTGTTAATATTTTAAAATTATCAGATATAGGTATGAGCAATGTTAGAAGATATTTTTTATGAAAAATAGCTTAATTATAGTATAATATATATGAAAAATAGCTTAATTATGGTATAATATAAATATGGAAAGATTTACAAGGAGTCTAATTTTTGAAGAATATCCTAAAAATCCTATTCTCTCGCCAGAGGAATGGCCTTATCCTGCTGTTGCAGTCTTCAATCCTGGAACAGTAGAGTTAAATGGAGAAGTATTTCTTCTTGTCAGAGTTGAAGACTTCCGAGGATTTTCTCATCTTACTATTGCAAGAAGTAGAGATGGTATCTCAAACTGGGAGATAGACAAAAATCCAACTTTAACTCCTGATCCAAATTTTGAAGAAGAGATGTGGGGCTTAGAAGATCCCAGAATTGTTTTTCTAAAAGATAGAGAGGAATATGCTATCACTTATACTTCTTTCTCCGCAGGAGGACCAACTATTTCTATCATCCTTACGAAAGATTTTAAAAATTTTACTCGTCACGGAACTCTTGTACCACCAGAGGATAAGGATGGAGCTTTATTTCCAGTAACTTTTAATGGTAGATATGCTCTAATTCATAGACCTATTATAAGAGGAGATGCCCATATATGGATTTCCTTCTCCCCTGATTTAGAGCATTGGGGAGAACATCATGTTCTACTCCCAGTAAGACCAGGCTTATGGGACTGTCATAGGGTAGGACTTGGACCACCCCCTATTGAAACTGAGGAGGGATGGCTTATCATATATCATGGTGTAAGACAGACAGCAAGTGGTGCCCTTTATAGGGTGGGCCTTGCTCTTCTTGATCTTGAAAATCCCACAAAAGTTATTAAAAGAAGTGAGGAATGGGTTATAGGTCCTTCAAAAGAAGTGGGGATTATTTTCCCAACCGGAGTAATCTTAAAAGAAGATACTCTTTACCTTTATTATGGTATAAACGATCTTACAGTAGGGCTTAGCTTTGGCAATAAAAGGAAATTATTAGATTATCTTTTAAACTCATAAGCTTCTAAGAAGATATTCTTTAAAGCTTTTTTTATACTCTATTACTAGTATGTAAATCTTTTTC
>DAOSUP010000017.1:0-18119 GCA_035378845.1 Dictyoglomaceae bacterium | reverse complement strand
AAGATATTCTTTAAAGCTTTTTTTATACTCTATTACTAGTATGTAAATCTTTTTCGCTTCTCTTTCTCTCAAATTGGTGATACATAGATAAATAAACTAAAAAATAAACTAAAAAAGATTCTGCTCCTTGATTAAGATTAACTCCTTCAGGAGTAAGTCCATCAAAACATCCTCCTGTTTCTTCATTATATAAGGCTTTACCATTTCTATTTCTCCCAAAGAACCAATCAAAAGAGGTCCAAGCTAACTCCATATATCTTTTATCTAAAGTTGTATTATAAGCAGTTAAAAATAGGAGTGTCATATAGCCTGCTTCTATAGGTTGATGGTCATAGTCACTCTTTATGCCATTTTTATAATACCAACCTTTATTTCCCACCAAATCTAAATAACTATCTTTAATTAAGGTTTTTATCAGGAAATCTGTACTTTCCTTCGCAACTCTTAAAAATTCTACATTTTTAGTTGAATTATAAGCATAGAACAAGCCCATAGGGATAATAGCATTACCGTAAGTAAGATATTCCTCAAACCATTTCCAATTTTCATCTTTGGTAATTTTATATTGATTTACAAGGGATTCTGCTAATTCGTTTATATAATTCAAAATATCATCTCTTTTTGAATACCTTTTAAAAAAGTGATAAAGTCCAAGGATACTATATCCTTTTGCCCTTGGAGAACTTAAATCCCTTATATTTTTTAATGCCTTTTCAAATATTTCTTTTCCTGCCAAATGTAAATTGAAAATATCTAAATGTCCCACCAAATATCCTGTAGCCCAAAGACATCTCCCGAAGCAATCTTCTGATCCCATTTCATCAATAAATTTCCTATCGTAACTCATAAAATTATGAAAATATCCATCCTCTCTTTGGGCGTAATTAACAAAGCTTAAATATTTTATGATTAATTCTGGAATATCTTTATCTTTGGTCAATTCATAATACTTTACTGTTACTATTAAAGCTCTGGCATTATCATCGGTAGTATATCCTGATGCTCTATCAGGAACGGCATACTTTGAATGTTGTATTATTCCTGTATCGTCAGTAAGTCTTTTTAGATGAGAAAGAGTAAGGGCAGAATAGCCTGGAATTTTTATCATGGGATACCCCACACCTCCTTTATAAATATTAGTACGAAATTTCTACCGTCTTTGGAATGCCAATTAAGGATTTAAATAGATCCACATATTTAAAAGCAACATATGGCCATCTCATTTGTTTTCCAAAGTTTAATGCGTTTTTCTCTAAGGTTTTCATGAATTCTGGATCTTTCAAAATTTTATCTATAGCCTTAAAAATTGCTTTAGAATTTCTAAACTCAACTAAAATTCCTCTCCTATCCCTTAACATCTCTTCTGCATAAAGGTAAGGGGTAGATATCACAGCCTTTCCTAAACCCATAGCATAAGCAAGGGTTCCACTACAAATTTGATCCCTATTTAAATAGGGAGTAATATAAATATCCGTTGCTGTCAAATATTCCAAAAGTTCCTCTTTTGTTAAGTATTTATTTACAAATACAACATTGTTTTCAATATTAAGATCTTTTACTTGTTTCATTAATCTTTCTCTATATTCCTCTCCATAAAATTTTTTGGCTTTTGGATGTGTCTTTCCAAGAATTAGATAAATTATATTAGGATATCTCTCCACGAGCAAAGAGACAGCTTCAATAACATATTCTATACCCTTTCCTGGATTTATTAATCCAAAGGTAGAAACCACTATTTTATCTGAAAGACCAAATTTAAGCTTTGCTTCTTTTTTAGATAAAGAATCATATACTGGAACTCCATGATGAATAACAGTAATCTTTTTTTCTGGTACTCTATAGGAATTATTTAGAATTTGAACTGCAGTATTACTTAAAGCTACTAATTTTTCACTTTTTTGGGCAATCTTTTGAATCATCTTTTTTTGTCCCTCTTCAGGTTGAGGAAGAACTGTATGTAAAGTAGTAACAACAGGTTTTTCTACATTGTTAAGGAAAAGTTCCAGATATTCTCCCTCTTTTCCTCCAAATATTCCAAATTCATGTTGAATATTTATTATATCAATATTAGATTCATTAACACATTTTGCAATAAGTATATAATCCTCTGGTTCGGAATCTTTTATCTTAAAAATTACTTTATCGTCAAATTCATATTCTTTATCACTTTCTTCCATAGCTATAATTCTTGTTTTAAAATAAGGGAAATATTGATCTATAGCATTAACCAAATCATAGGTGAAGGTTGCAATACCACATTCCTCTGGAGGATAAGTGCTTAAAAAAGCCACAGTCGCTGGCTTTTTCATAGTTTTCACCTCCTTTTATGATTATGTCGTAGCTCCAGATATTATTGCTTTTCAAATACTTCTGCGAATTAATTATATCTATCCATATTTTTGGGAATCATCCTCTTTAAAATGGTATGAATTTTCAGAAGATGATTGTTTTGTAAATCTAAAAGACTTTTAGATTATCTCAGAGATTTCTATATAATAATTTATTACTAATATTATATAAAGAGTGAAGTAATTTGTCAAGTAAGCACTATTTAATTGTAACAGTAGTAGAATCGTACTTTATTTGACAAGTACTAACTTTCTAATCTATAATAATTTTCTAAGCTTCAAATATTGGAGGGTTATCATGAAGACATTGAGATCTATTTTAACTATCCTATTTATTTTAGTTCTTCTCATCATTCCTTCTGTAGCTCAAGTAAACGAACCTGATGCCAGTATAGTAATCAGCCAAGATGCTCTTAATAAGTTTTTACTTGTTGTAGGAGAGGTTAAAAAAACTGACAATTTTAGCATCTTAGGAATAAAAGGCGAATATACCTGGATGGTAAAAAACCCGAGGATAAATTTAACTTCTGGAAAAGCACAGTTTTTAGCAGATGTAACCGTATCAATTAAAAATCCATCTTTAACCTATTCTGTTCCTGCTCATGGTGATGTTTCTATTAGATATGACCTCAATGAGAATAAAATTAATATCAAGGTGGAAAAGGTAGCCTTTGACGTAGCTTTTACTATATTAGGTAAAAAAATCACTGTCGGAGAAGTAGATCTTTCTAAAATTTATCAGATTGCTTTCTCTTTCCCAGGTCCAAAACCATTTGAAACTACTACGGAAGTAAGCTTACCTGATGGGAGCAGAAAGAAGATTCGTATAGAATCTATCCCAGTTTTAACTATTGATGAGGGGAAAATTGTAGTTGGATCACAGATAAACTATATACCTGTAGAATAAGCTATAAATAACTAAAAATTTATTCTCAAAAATCTTGCAAAATTTTACATACTTTATATAATTGTAGCTGTGGGGTCAGAAAACTTTTGTAAGGGAAGGAGGCGGGATGGATGATTTACAATTGGATTAACCTTATAATCGGTGTATTAGCTATCATAATTCCACTCTTTTCAGGAGTAGGGGGAACAACTCTCATTTTACACATCATAGCAGGAGCAGTGTTAATTATCTGCTCATATATGGTAAACAAACAGGTTAAAAAATAAGCTGCTAACATAACAATTTTTCTTTAGCCAGGTTCCAAACAGATTTAGGTATTGAATCTACTGAAAGGGCATAAAAGGAGGTCAAAAAAATTCCTTTTATGCCCTTTTTTTATGCATATTTAAATCTTCCTAAGGTATCTTTACTTCTTCTTATTACTCTTCTTTCCTTATATACCTCCTATAGATCTCACTATCCTAAGTGCATTCAAGCATATAACCAATTGCAAGGAACATTTCTTTTATGATTACTCATAAGTTAACTTTTTGTACTTTCGTAAGAGATAATATTTTGTTTTTAAAAAATAAAGAAAATAGAAGTAAATTTTTGTTAAAACTTATTTATACAAGAAAAACCCACAAAAATTGTGATAAAGATCAGTATTTTTTTAAAAAAATTTAAGTTATACTTTTTTGTGAGATGAGTTAGAAGTTTCACCATATTACCCTAAGCAAGAAGGAAAACTTTTAACTTCTCATAATACTTAATAGGGGGACAACATGAAAAAATTTTTTCTCATCATCTCCTTATTCCTATCTATAAGTTTACTCTTCCCAATTAGTGCAGCAGAATCCCCACAGTATGGGGTAATAATGACAGGGCATGGACAAAGAATAAATTTTCCTAATCCATTTTCTCAAACCCCAGTAGTTTTAACTTCAGCACAAGCAGGTAAAGCTGTATCAAGTTGCGCTGTTGATGTTACACCTCAAGGCTTCTCAATCTATTTAGTAGATGACAGAGGAAATACTGTTTCTTCTGCATGGGTGCAATGGATAGCTTTCATTCCTGATCCATCTCTAAAAATGACTGGAAATATAATGAAAGCAAGACATGGACAACATATTTCATTCTCTCTTCCTGCATATCCTGTCATTATAACAAATGCCCAAAACAATGGAAAAGCACTAATAAGTGGAGCAATGAATAACTCTCCCACAGGTTTTGACCTCTATCTTGTAGATAGTAATGGAAATCCTGTAAATGATGCCTGGGTAATATGGGGTGCTATTTGCCCTGACCCAGTTAATGGATTTAAGGGGGAAGTAAAATTAATGAGTAATGGTCAAAATATATCCTTTACACCAGCCTTTACAAAAGGACCTGCCTATGTATCATCTGCACAGCCTGGAGTAATTGCAGGAGCTGTAAATAATAGAAATGATGGCTTTCTACTTGCTCTCACAAAACATGATGGATCTTCTGCTCAGAATGTCTGGGTTCAGTGGTTGGGATTTGCTGGCATGCCCACACCACCTCCTGCATCTTCTCAAATTACTTATCAACAAATTGGAGCAGGTATGTATTCTGATAAAGCCTCGGGAGACTATGCATGGTTCCAGGGTGATCTCATTAAAGCATGGATATTTGCACGTGCAGAAGCACCTCAGGATGAGCAATATTCAAGTTTAAGAGTTTTTGATTATAAAACTCTTAAAGTAGTCGCTCCTGATAACAATTTTCATATAGCTAATTTAACTGTAACAGTAGATGTAAAAGGAATTGTAGATAAAATAGATTATGTATTACCTGTAGGAGGTAGTGCTACTCAATACGCTGTAAAAGTTGTTACAGGTATAGCAGAAGGGAACCATCCCAGGGTAGTAGATACTGCTCCTGGATATAACGATGTAGTTTGGCAAAAAGCCACTAATCTTTTCACAGATTTTTTGTCAGATGCATTCTTTGCGATTGTTGGAGGAGTTACCGGATATTATATCCCAGGATATGATGTATTCGTTTCATTAGCAGGAGTTGGGACACAGGTAACTGGTGCAGCAGAGTCTGTTAATGGTAGATATACCATTCAATTTAAAAATATCGCATTAAAAGGTAATCAAACTTATTGTCTATATATTTCCTTAGAAGGAGTAGCTAAAGCTGTAGCCTTAGGAATAGCATCTGGAGTCTGCGAAGTAGACTTTTACTATCGCGCCCCTAATATCTCTGATTCAAATGGAGATCCCATGGGAGGAAGAGGAATTAAAATAGTAGATTACTCAATACAGTTTATCCAATAATTATCCCATCAAGGGAGAGGAAAAAATTCCTCTCCCTTTTTAAATAAAATCCTCATCTTTTCATTTTTTATCATATACCCTTTAAAATCATAACCTATTATAAAGAGCTCTGATCTATGATCATTCATAGATTAATTTTTATAATTCCCATAAGAGATAATATTTTCTTTTTTAAAACAATAAAGAAAATAGAAGTAAATTTTTGTTAAAACTTATTCATATATGAATAATCTAAAAATTTTATGTGATAAAGATCACATAAAAAGTGTGATACAAATCACTGACACTTAAAAATTTGTTAACTATATTAATAATAGTATAATTAATAATAGAAATTGGTTATCAAAAATTTAAAAAAGGAGGTTTAAAAAGTTTTCCCTGTTTTCCAAAAATTTCTTCTCCTAAAGGAGGGCTTAAAATGAAAAGAAGTTTTTTGATCCTAATCTCCATGATTCTTATCCTATCAGTATTCGCTGGGTGTTCTCAGCCTCCCAATGTCCCACAAGGAAATGTATCAATTTCAGGAATCGCTCGCTATTTTGATAAGGCTGCGGGACAGTATGAGGGGATAAAAGTTACATTAATATTTCTACAGGTTGTAGCCAGTCCAGGAGAAACTCCACAAGAGACCACCCCTCCTGTTAAATATACTGATGCAAATGGTCATTATACATTTGAAAATATTGCCTCTGGAAATTACTTAATAATAGCAGAAGATCCTAATAACGTTTACTATCCTGCTACAACTGTTCTATCAGTAGGAGAAAATGAGACAAAGACTGCAGAAGATTTAATATTAACGAAGGCAATACAACATGTGGTAATCTTTAGAGAAGATGAATCTGGATGGGCTACTGCAGAGGTTCCATCTACTGTAATTGGAGATATCCTCCAAGCTGAAATAGGAATGACAGAAGGAAGTGGGGCAAATCAATATGAGTATAGAAGTCTTAGAGTAGAAAATCCTAACCTTAATTTAAACATCGGAGATTTAATAATCATAGAAGGAGACCAGCCTCAAGATTTCTATGATACATATACAGTACATCAGGATGTCTTTAACACATTTGTATATAATGGAGGAACTATTTTCTGGGTTGCATCAGATTATGGATGGGCAGAAGGAGACTTCACTTCTACTCTTCCAGGTGATGTAACATGGAGAGATTACAATGACTATTATAACGATATAGTAAACTTTGAACATCCTATTACTAAAAACTTCCCAGCACAACTTTATGGAAGCTATGCAAGTCATGGTGGATTTGATAATCTTGATACAGGGCTTCCTATTACAAATATTATGATATATCTTAGAGAAACTTCTTCTACCGACCTGTTCCCCACCTACATTGAATATAGATATGGAGCTGGAAGAGTATTAGCAACCACCATTCCTTTGGAATGGTATGTGACAAATGGACCAGAAGGAATACCAGAAGGATATTCTACTACTTATAAAGATCTATTTAAGTTAATGTTAGTAAGATCTGTAAGATACATTATGAATCTACCTGTAAGCCCAGATATTCCAACATCTGTAGTAACTGCACCAGCTGTAAAGAATCTTGCTCCAAATATGGGAGTCTCTTCCCACAGGTAAGGCCTAACACACCTCTATTAGTTCCTATCTCAGGGAGGGAGAAATTCTCCCTCCCTTTTATTTAGAGACGCCCATCTGCATTAAGTTTTAATACATACACATCATAAGATCCATTGCCAAAGGAACGGGTATAACCTGCAGTAATGTATCCTCCATCTGCTGTTTGCTGTATGCTGCTTGCCTCCTCCCAATCCTCTCCTCCAAAACTCCTTTCCCAGTTTAAATTCCCATCTTTATCAAGTTTCAAAATATATACATTACGATCGCCAGTACCAGAACGTATATAACCCGCAACAATATAGCCTCCATCTGCTGTTTCTTGTATACAGTTTGCCTCAGTCCAATTTTCTCCTCCAAAACTCCTTTCCCACTCTAAACTACCATCTCCCTTAAGCTTTATGATGTATACATTATGATTTCCAGTACCAGAAGAGGTATAACCTGCAACAATGTATCCTCCATCTGCTACCTGCTGTATGCAGTTTGCTCTATCCTCGTAGACTCCTCCAAAGTTCTTCTCCCAATCTAAACTACCATCTCCCTTGAGCTTTATGATATATGCATCACCATTAGTACCTAAGGAAAGGGTATAACCTGCAATGATGTATCCTTCATCTGCTGTCTGCTGTATGCTGTTCGCTCTATCCTCGTAGGCTCCTCCAAAGTTCTTCTCCCAATCTAAACTACCATCTCCCTTAAGCTTTATGATATATGCATCACCATTAGTACCTAAGGAAAGGGTATAACCTGCAATGATGTATCCTTCATCTGCTGTCTGCTGTATGCTGTTCGCTCTATCCTCGTAGGCTCCTCCAAAGTTCTTCTCCCAATCTAAACTACCATCTCCCTTAAGCTTTATGATGTATATATTATGATTTCCAGTACCAGAAGAGGTATAACCTGCAATGATATACCCTCCGTCTGCTGTCTGCTGTATGCTGTTCGCTCTATCCTCGTAGACTCCTCCAAAATTCCTCTCCCAATCTAAACTACCATCTCCCTTGAGCTTTATGATATATGCATCACCATTAGTACCTAAGGAAAGGGTATAACCTGCAATAATGTATCCTCCATCTGCTACCTGCTGTATGCTGTTCGCTCTATCCTCGTAATTCCCACCATAGGTCCTTTGCCAGGTTATAAGTCCTACAGTACCATTTGTACCTCCTGGGACACAACCAGCAAGAAAAATAAGGAGTATAGAAACTATCAGAAGTTTAAGAATGGGAAATCTTCTTATCATTTTAATAACCCCCCTATTTGCTTATAAATAATTATAATCTCTCATTAGTATAACTATTTGCAATCCCTAAGTAAATATTTGATATATACATCGTCTATCTTTAGAAAGGACTTTAGAAAATAATTTATTAATTCTTATTTTGTTAAAATCTTTAACTACCAATTTAGAAAATTCTTTTAATGTTGTATAATATATATAATATGGGGAAGGATATTAAAAAACGGAGTATTTAAGCCATTTTTAAGAAAGCTTTAGAGGAAAATCCTATAACATATATTGATCTTCCATCAGGTTCTGGAAGAAGTTATATTCTTCATTGCCTATACTCAAATCTAAAAGAACATTCTCTCTTCACCAATTATGCCTCTCATAGAACTCCTGTTGGAGAGGTATTTTTCACACTACTAAATTTAGTTGATAAAAAAGAATTCTTTAAGGAAAAAGGGGATTCTATAGGACCAACATTAAGAAGATATATCCACCCAAGCTTTTTAAAACTTTTAGAACCATATGAGCCAGAAGTGGTAGTAAATTTAGAAACAGAAGCATTCCAAATTTTTAAAATTATAGAGGTTCTCCTTAAGAACAAGCATATTAAATATTGGTTTATAGATAATTGGCAAACTTATCTTGAATACAACGAGGTCTTTAAAATCCTTATTCCATTGATATCTGAAAGATTAAATATCCATTTTTTAATTGTTGGGGAAGATCTTCCTGAATTCCCTTATATATTCAAAATTGATGAGAAAAATTGCGAGATTCCTATATTAGAAAAAGATTTTGTAATAGAAGAGATGTCCAAGGCTTTTAATATAGATCTAAATAAGGCAAAAGTCCTTTATGAATTAAGTAGAGGTGACTGGAATAATGCAAGGACGATTTTTAAGAATGATTTCCATCCTTTAGAAGATATATTAAGAGAGAAATTATCTCAGTTAAATCCATCTGAGAAAAAGGCACTTTATACTTTAACATTAATTGGAAAGACTTTCTCCACAAGAACTATAAAGGCAGTAAAAGACCTTTATACACCCCTATTCTTTTTTAAAGACTTCCAAGATTCAGAAATTATTCGTTGGGAGTATCCTTTATGGAGATTTTCATCCAATGATACCCTGAGAATAATAAAAGAAAGTATCCCTAAATCTGAATATGACAATATTTATTTACCTTTTATAGATAAACTCATCTCCTATAATTATTCAGATCTATGGGGGAGAGCTGCGATTATAGCAGAAAGAGCAGGAGATAGAAAAAGATGGCTCTATGCAAAATTAAGAGAATTTAGAAATGTCAATAATCTTCATAAGCAATTAAACATCTTGAGGGAAATTATTGAAAAGGTAGAGAAGAAAGATTTATATCTAAGAAGGATGCTAAAAATATTGGTGTATACCCAGAATTTTTCAGAAGCACTGGAAGTTTCAGAAAGTATTGAGGATAAAACCCTATTAGACATGTCTCAGATAGTTAAATCCGCTTCTTATTTAGGAAAATACGATTATGCAGAAAAAACGCTAAAGGAAATACTAAAGAACTTATCTATAAGCTATAACCTTCCTGAGATCCTTTGCAATATTTCAGTTTATTATTTATTGAGAAAAGAAATTGAAAATGGGTTAGATCTATTAAATTCTTACATAAGAGAGATTATAAATCTTAAATCTTCTCCAGTATATCTTGCCAATTATTATAATTCCTTAGCTCTCCTAAACTCTATGGAAGGGAAATATATGGATGCCCTTCATTTTTATAACTTAGCCCTGGATTATGCAAAGAAAAGCAATGATAAATTAGCTCTCTATAAAGCAATAAATAACTTAGGAACAATGGAATGGTACTTCTATGGCCCAAAGGGGTCCATTAATCATAGTTTAGAAGCTTATGAATTATCTAAAAATTTTTCCAAAAGCCTCTCTGTTACAAGTTTGGATAACGTCATAATTAGTAAATCTCAATTTTTCACTTCAAAAGAGATAGAAAAATTGTTACAGGATATGGAAGAATTATTAAAAGATATAGATATAGACTATTTTTATAATACTGGTTGTAAAAGATTAGCCATTACGTATACTGACTATCATAGATGGGAAGATGTAGAGAGGACCCTCCCATATCTTAGAAAAGTAGAAAATATCCCTGAAAATAATGTCTTAATAAAAATATTAGAGGGATTTTTAGGAAAGGATGTAGATCTTCTCTCATTAGAAGATCAGGTCTTAGAGACTAAAGATGAAGAGACTATCATCCTTTATATGAGGTTACTCTTGGAAAAAGGACTTACTTCACAAAAAATTATTAATGAATTTTCCTTAGAACTTCCCTTCTATAAGTTTATAAGAGGACTAATGAAAGGAGAAGATCCATTATCTCTTTTAACATATTTAGATGCTATGTTAGAAAGATGGGAATTTTTGGATGTTTTAAATTCTTATCTCCTTTTTATAAACCATTTAAAGAAGTTAAATAATAAAGATCTCAATCACTTCCTATATAATTCTTATTTTGAAGCCTTAGGACTTACCATTTTATTAAAATTAGACCATCTTACAGAAAGCATAAGGAATGAAATGGCTCCTTTCTACAATGAAATTATAAACAAAGAAACAGCCATACAAACTTTGGAGAGCTATTTACAGGATGCTATCATTAACTCTGATAATGAAGATCAGCTAATAACAATTATTGTCAGAGCTCTATCTGATTATCTTGAGGATTTTCTAATAAAGATAGAAGTTGGATCAAGGGTTATAAAAGAAGGTAATCTCCTATTAGGAGAAGAGGATCTTAAGTACTCTTACAGAAAGTCACCTTTCTCCATATCCCTATACTCCTGGGAGAATCCAGATCCATATATTATCTTTATTTTAAGGTCATTCATTAAGGATCTTATTGTCTTTTGGGAGAGAAAATATGGACTTTATGACCCATTAACAGAGCTTTTTAATAGAGCTTATGGTATTAAAAGAGTAGAAGAGGCATTTTTAGATTATAAAAGAAATTCAGAGACCTTCAGTATAGTATTTGCAGATGTAGATAATCTTAAGAAGATAAATGATACCATGGGACATTGCTATGGCGATTATGTACTAAAACAAGTTGCATCTTCTATAAAAAGTACTATTCGTCAGAATGATTTTGCCGTTCGGTGGGGTGGCGATGAATTTTTAGTCTTATTAAGAAGGACCGGATATGATGAAGCAGTAAAAGTTGCTAAAAGGATAGATGAAAAGATACAAGAAGTTTCCAAAGGAAAATTTGGAGTAAGCTATGGAGTAGAAACTGTTTCTGAGGAAATGGCAGACTATGAAGAATTAATAAAAAATGTAGATACAAAGATGTATACAGAAAAATATGAAAAGCTAAAGAGAAGATAGAAAGCTTAAGAGGGTAGCCAGACGATAGTACGGGAGATTTCCTGTAGAAGTGCCATAACAAAGTGTGGATTCCCAGGGGGAGGATGGGCTATAAATCCATATGTAGGATGTGCCCATTCATGCCTATACTGTTATGCACGATTTATGAGAAGATTTACAGGTCATAATGAAAAATGGGGAGATTTTGTAGATATTAGAGTAAACGCTGCTGATATGTTGAAAAAAGAGATAAAGAGGGAAAAATATAATAATGGAGATATCCATATAGGAACTGTTACTGACCCATATCAACCATTAGAAGAAAAATACGAGCTTACAAGAAAGATATTAGAAGTACTTTCGGAATATCCTTATCCTGTTAGTATTCTTACTAAATCAGATTTAGTATTAAGAGATCTTGATATCATCAAAAAATTTGAGAATGTAGATATAAACTTCACAATAAATACCATAGATGAAGATTGGAAGAAATTAGTTGAGCCAAATTCTCCAAGTGTAGAGAGAAGACTAAAAGCTATTGAGAAATTAAGAGGAGAAAACATTAAAGTTTATGTAATGATGGGACCATACTGGCCCTTTTTCACTGATGCAGAAAAACTCATTCAAGAATTTAAAAGACTTGGCATTGATGAAATCTTTACAGAAAGCTTCAATACCACAGGAGGTAATTTTACAGAGGTAGGGAATATATTGAGAAAATATTATCCCCAACTGCTACCTAAAATAGAATCTATCTTCTTTAATAAAGACAACTTCTACGATTTTTATAATGATGCTCAAAGAAACCTCCTATATCTTTCAGAAAAATATGACATAAAAATAAACATATACTTTGGAATAGGACACGCTGCAAAATTTGAGGAAAGTTAATGGATAGCTTGTACCTAACTAAACCCTGGTTTGTAGATAGTAAAGCTGAAGTTTCTCTTTTTATTGAATCTATTTCTCCAGAAGAGACAGGATGTATTGATTACATAAATTGCAAGATAACTTTACCTGACAGAGTTAAAACAATAAACCTTAAGAAGATTTTTGAGAGTTGAATCCCTTGAAATCTTCTATCGTAATTCTAACAATATTTATTTTCTTTCTATTTTCCTTTGGATCTTTTAAATACCAAGCTCCAGAAACTTTAAAAGAGCCTTCCAAAACAGAGTTGCTATTTATAGATAATGTATGGGTACTCTTTCAATATAATCAGCCAGTACCCAGTTTTGATACTTGGAAGAATCCTACTCCAGGTCGTGAATCCATAATATTAGATGGAACATGGAAGTTTAAACTGGATCCTAAAGATAAAGGAATGAGAGCAGCCTGGTACCTTCCAGAGATGAAAGAAACAGACTGGGAAGACCGTCCAGTACCTTCTTCCTGGGATCTTTACAAAGATAAGAATGGTAAAGATTATAGATTCTATGATGGTAAAGTTTGGTATCGTTATAAATTTAAGATTCCACAAAATTGGAAACAGAGATATATCAAGTTAAATTTTCTTGGAGTAAACTACCGTGCTAAGATCTGGCTAAATGGTAAATTTGCTGGGATTCATGAGGGTGGAAATACGCCTTTCTCATTAGATGTAAGTAACCTTCTTTATTTCGGGAAAGAAAATCTTCTTACAGTTCAGGTTGAGAGAAGAACCTGGGGAACATCAGAAAGGAATGAGGTACCACCAGGAGACTTTGACTGGTGGCCATGGGGAGGAATATTGAGGAGTGTTTATTTAGAAGCAACACCTCAAGTTACTATAAGTAAAATTTTGTTAGATGCTCCCTTTGAGGAACAAGTCTTAAAAGCTTATGTGGTAATTTACAACCATTCTAATACCTCGCAAGAGACCAAAGTAACTTTTAATCCTGGATCTAATACTGGAGGAGTTTCAGAAAAGAAAAAATTGTATCTTAAAGCTAAGGAAACCAGAGTAATTCCATTCACGATTCAAATTCCTAAAGCAAAATCCTGGGAACCTTCTTCCCCTCAACTTTATGAAACCATCGTTAGTCTTGATAACGGAGATACATTACATGCTAAGTATGGACGACGAAGTATACAAGTCAAAAATTCTTATCTTTTATTAAATGGCAAGCCTATATTCTTAAAAGGTGTAAACTGGCATAGTGAGAATTCCAAATCAGGTGGAGCTATGAGTCCAGAAGAACTTGCTCAGGATTTAAGTTTAATAAAAAAAGCAGGAGCTAATTTTGTACGTTTCTCTCACTACAATCGTCATCCTTCAGCTTACGAATGGGCAGATGAAAATGGATTGCTGATCATAGATGAAGTAGAAAATTACTGGATGAATAGTCAAGAGTTGTATAACCAGACTCAGGAATATGGATTGAGCTTAGCCTTGGCTATTACGATGAATTGGAATCAAGTAAATAATCCATCAGTTATTATTTGGAGTGTTGCTAATGAAACTGAAACTCATACATCTTTTGGACTTGAAGCTTTCAAAATAATGTACAAAAATATTAAACAACTTGACCCATCCAAGAGACCCATTACTTTTGCAGCTTGGGGATCTCAAAATGGATGGAGAGAAGAATCTGGAAGTTTTGAAGCTGTAGATCTAATTGCAGTAAATGAATACTTTGGTTTCTTTTATGGATCTTCTCAAAATTTAAATGAGAGACTTTTAGAGGTTCATAAAAAATATCCTTCAAAGCCCATCTTGATTACAGAATCTGGCACCTGGGCAGTCTATGGGCACCATGGAGAAGATTTTATAGCAGGGAATGAGGAGTATCAAAGAAAATATTTCTTAGATCATTGGACTATTGCCACAAACCTTAAAGAGTTTGTGGCAGGGTATACTTGGTGGGTTTTTGCAGATCATCTTTCTCGCCATCAGCCAAAATCTGCAATACCTTATGTTTCCACCATGGGATTGGTAGATAGAGAGAGGAGACCAAAGTTAGTTTTTGAAACATTCCAACAAGCAAAAATACCATAAGGAGAGAAATTTTTAAATCCCACATAGTTCAGATAAAACCAGCCCACTTTTGGAAAAGAATCCAAGGGAGGAATATGCAGCCTCTTTCTTTAAATCCCACATAGTTCAGATAAAACTTATCACTATAAAGCTACTAAAGAAGCTAAAGAAGACTTTAAATCCCACATAGTTCAGATAAAACGCGTATAAAGGAGATGGAGATTGAAAGAATAGTAACTTTAAATCCCACATAGTTCAGATAAAACGCGTATAAAGGAGATGGAGATTGAAAGAATAGTAACTTTAAATCCCACATAGTTCAGATAAAACGATGTTTAGCATTTCGCTTGATGCTTTCGCAATTACCTTTAAATCCCACATAGTTCAGATAAAACACGAAAAGTATTTTACAGTTGACAGTATTGAATATTCTTTAAATCCCACATAGTTCAGATAAAACACGAAAAGTATTTTACAGTTGACAGTATTGAATATTCTTTAAATCCCACATAGTTCAGATAAAACTTACTCACCTAGTATGAACGAATTCTACGTTCTGTACTTTAAATCCCACATAGTTCAGATAAAACTCTCTCGTCTTCCTAATACTAAATCTTTTAATAAGTCTTTAAATCCCACATAGTTCAGATAAAACCCAAAATATGCAGATGAGAGAAGAAGATATGAAGTGCTTTAAATCCCACATAGTTCAGATAAAACTTGCATAGGGATATTTATGAAAGAACTACTAATTACTTTAAATCCCACATAGTTCAGATAAAACACCATTGTCCATTGACTGGACTCCACTGGGAAGAAACTTTAAATCCCACATAGTTCAGATAAAACAAAACGCTTGATAATTTTGACGCATCCTCAAACAAACTTTAAATCCCACATAGTTCAGATAAAACCTCAACAACAATTCCTGCAAGAGTATGCTTTTTAGGCTTTAAATCCCACATAGTTCAGATAAAACATTTTAAAGACTTTTGAAGATACATTTTATACTAAAACTTTAAATCCCACATAGTTCAGATAAAACTTTTTAGAAGAAGATATAAAAGCCACAGTGAACGATCTTTAAATCCCACATAGTTCAGATAAAACTAGGATTACTGCTTTGTGCAATTGACATCTTGTTTAACTTTAAATCCCACATAGTTCAGATAAAACCATCCTGACACAAGATGAAGAAACAAGAACACGATTCTTTAAATCCCACATAGTTCAGATAAAACCGGTATCGGTTTTAGGAAAGTTTAAAACTCCGCTTACCTTTAAATCCCACATAGTTCAGATAAAACTCTATATCTTATTTTTTTATTCGCTACTTCTCTCTTCTTTAAATCCCACATAGTTCAGATAAAACCCCATCGTAGTAATCATACCATACAACCTCACCACGACTTTAAATCCCACATAGTTCAGATAAAACTTTTATATCGGTTGTTGGTTCGTCGGTTGAGGATTCTTTAAATCCCACATAGTTCAGATAAAACTAGAAGAACTAGAAAAACTTATATAAGTTTAGAAAACTTTAAATCCCACATAGTTCAGATAAAACATGGAAGTATCTATATAACTGTGAATGCATTTTATAACTTTAAATCCCACATAGTTCAGATAAAACCATCCTGACACAAGATGAAGAAACAAGAACACGATTCTTTAAATCCCACATAGTTCAGATAAAACCGGTATCGGTTTTAGGAAAGTTTAAAACTCCGCTTACCTTTAAATCCCACATAGTTCAGATAAAACTCTATATCTTATTTTTTTATTCGCTACTTCTCTCTTCTTTAAATCCCACATAGTTCAGATAAAACACCTTCTTCAAAAAACCTCCTGATTTAAACTCATTTCTTTAAATCCCACATAGTTCAGATAAAACTAGAGGTATGGCAAAAAGAAGTGCAAAAGGAAAACTCTTTAAATCCCACATAGTTCAGATAAAACTTAGAAAAATATACTCCAAGAGAAAATGATTTGAGTCTTTAAATCCCACATAGTTCAGATAAAACTCCAAATCATAGTACTCCAATGGAACTCCGTAAATCCTTTAAATCCCACATAGTTCAGATAAAACCAGATAGCACAGCTACTGCGTTATTATTGTATGAGACTTTAAATCCCACATAGTTCAGATAAAACGCGGTAGGTTGTTATTCTCTTATGCCGACCTGTAACTTTAAATCCCACATAGTTCAGATAAAACTATTGAAAATGGACTACGAGCATTATATCTCTGAATCTTTAAATCCCACATAGTTCAGATAAAACCGTGTAAGATGGTATATATCTTTTAGGTTCCCTTTCCTTTAAATCCCACATAGTTCAGATAAAACAAATGCTTTAAAATGGATTGAACCTCAAGATACTACCTTTAAATCCCACATAGTTCAGATAAAACTGCTTGTCGCTACTGCAATTGTTTCTCCAAACTTAACTTTAAATCCCACATAGTTCAGATAAAACGAAGACCATATATTAGATATTCAAGCGAATAATCTACTTTAAATCCCACATAGTTCAGATAAAACTGTTACTGTAGTCCACTTTTTTACAATCGTGTCTAACTTTAAATCCCACATAGTTCAGATAAAACTATTGAAAATGGACTACGAGCATTATATCTCTGAATCTTTAAATCCCACATAGTTCAGATAAAACCGTGTAAGATGGTATATATCTTTTAGGTTCCCTTTCCTTTAAATCCCACATAGTTCAGATAAAACAAATGCTTTAAAATGGATTGAACCTCAAGATACTACCTTTAAATCCCACATAGTTCAGATAAAACTGCTTGTCGCTACTGCAATTGTTTCTCCAAACTTAACTTTAAATCCCACATAGTTCAGATAAAACGAAGACCATATATTAGATATTCAAGCGAATAATCTACTTTAAATCCCACATAGTTCAGATAAAACTGTTACTGTAGTCCACTTTTTTACAATCGTGTCTAACTTTAAATCCCACATAGTTCAGATAAAACTCCCATTCTGTGTGGAACATCTTTGAGATTAACCAGCTTTAAATCCCACATAGTTCAGATAAAACAGAATGGCAGGAGCTACCTTTTGATGATGACTTTATCACTTTAAATCCCACATAGTTCAGATAAAACTTTGATAAATAGGAGGTGCTTTATATGTTCACAAAACTTTAAATCCCACATAGTTCAGATAAAACGGGAAGCAAGACTGACAGATGTTCTTGAGAAAATCTTCTTTAAATCCCACATAGTTCAGATAAAACTTTTATTATTTTGTCTTTATATACTCCCACAGCTCCCTTTAAATCCCACATAGTTCAGATAAAACCTCCTCAAAATCATCCAACCATATAGCCCCCAATTTACTTTAAATCCCACATAGTTCAGATAAAACCCACTTTTACATTAATATACTATATT
>DAOSUP010000016.1:0-33593 GCA_035378845.1 Dictyoglomaceae bacterium | reverse complement strand
GCAGTAAATGTGAACAACTTGGGAGGCACAACTTGGCAAAAGACCTATGGAGGAAACAATGCTGATCAAGCAAAATCCATACAGCAGACAACAGATGGAGGATATATTGTTGCTGGTTGGACAGACTCCTTTGGCACTGGTATTGATGCATATATCTTAAAACTTAAATCAGATGGAACTTTAGATTGGTATGAGACCTATGGAGGAAGTAATGATGATGAAGCATATTCTATACAGCAGACAACAGATGGAGGATATATTGTTGCAGGTTATACAAACTCCTTTGACACTGGTATTGATGTATATATATTAAAGCTTAAATCAGATGGAAGTTTAGATTGGTATAAGACCTATGGAGGAAGTAATGATGATGTAGCAAAATCCATACAGCAGACAACAGATGGAGGATATATTGTTGCAGGGTGCACACATTCCTTTGGTGATGTTGGTAATGTATATATCTTAAAGCTTAAATCAGATGGAAGTTTAGACTGGTATAAGACCTATGGAGGAAGTGGTCATGAATGGGCAAATTCCATACAGCAGACAGTAGATGGAGGGTATATTGTTGCAGGTTGGACAGATTCTCTTGGTGCTGGTTATGATGCATATATATTAAAGCTTAAATCAGATGGAAGTTTAGACTGGTATAAGACTTATGGAGGAAGTGGTCATGATTTTGCAAATTCTATACAGCAGGTAGCAGATGGAGGATATATTGTTGCAGGTTATACATACTTTGGTGCTAGTTATGATGTATATATCTTAAAGCTTAAATCAGATGGGAGTTTAGAATGGCAAAAGACCTATGGAGGAAGTAGTTATGATGAAGCATGGTCTATCCAGCAGGTAGCAGATGGAGGATACATTGTTGCAGGTGATACACGTTCCTTTGGTGCTGGTTATTATGATGTATATGTACTAAAGCTTAAATCAGATGGAAGTTTAGATTGGTATAAGACCTATGGGGGAAGTAATTATGATGCAGCAAATTCCATACAGCAGACAGTAGATGGAGGATATATTGTTGCAGGTATTACAGACTCCTTTGGTGCTGGAAAGACTGATGTATATGTAATAAAAATGGATGCAAATGGAAATACAGAACCTTATCCAGAGTAGTTTTTAATCTTTCCTTTTTTTAAAATAAACAATTTAAACTGTGGGCTTTGGGATTTATCCTAAAGCCCCCTTTTCTTTATGCATCTGAGAAATATCAATGATGAAACTGCCTTTTCTTTTTCTCAATATCGTATATTCCTTTTACTAATTTCCCATTTTAGCCTTTTTTCTAATATTTATCTCTTTTAAATTTTCTTCGTTTTGTCTAAAATTAAAAGAGAATATAAAATAAAGATGAAGGGATTTAGGTGTATGAAAAGAGAACTTATACCAATATTTCTTGAGATTCAGGATTTAATGTTTCAATTAAAAGAGAAAGAACGAAATTTAAATAATATAGAGTTAGAATTAAACTCCTTTAAGGAAGAAAATTTAAAAACTATCAGTGAAAAAGAGATAGAGTTTGAAAAAATAACAAAAGAAATTAGAGAATTAAAAGATAAGCAAGGAGAAGAAGAAGATAAAGTAGCAATACTAAGAGAAAAACTTCAGCAGGAAGAAAAAAGAATTTTAACTCTCCGAAATCCAAAAGAGTTAATGCATACACAAGAAGAGATAGAAGATCTTAGAAAGCAAGTTAACGTGGTAGAAGATGAGATTTTGGATATGATGGTAATTTTAGAAGAAAAAGGTAATTTTCAGAGGAGTATAGATAGTGAACTTAAAAAATTAAAAGAAGATTTTTCTCAAAAAGAGAAGGAATATTTAGATAAAATTGAAGGAATAAAAAATGAAATAGCAAATCTTAGTAATGAGATATCTGAGAAAAAGACTAATATCCCTTCAGAGGATCTTAAGGAGTTTGAGACTTTACTTAAGCAAAAGAATAATAGAGCAATATCAAGAATAATAAATAAGGAGGTTTGTGAAGGTTGTAAATTGACAATTCCTAAAATTGCCCTTGAAAAAGCAAGAAAAGGTGAACTTGTAAACTGTCCAAACTGTGGTAGAATTTTATGGATGGAGTGAAGATTTTATGGAATTAGTAATATTTTTAGCTGTAGCAGTATTAGTTTTATATCTGATTAACAAAGCAGTAAAATACTTTACTACACCTCGCTGTCCGAAGTGTAAAAAAGTATTATCAGAGAGATATAAGCTGCTTAAGGCTCCTACTCCTATAGAAGACGGATTAGAAGAGAAAACCTTATATTGCGAGTGTGGTTACGAAAAGAAAGTAACTTATTCGGTTCCATATTGGAAACTTGTTAGGAAAGAAGACTCAAGAGGTTTTGAAGTTATACCTTGGACAAAACTCTATGAGGGAGAGAAAGTAGACCAGGCAACCGCAGAATCTGAGAAAGATTCAAAAGATTCTGAGGAAAGTCCGAACACCACAGGGCAAGGTGCTGGGTAACACCCAGTCAGGGGAGACCTGAAGGAAAGTGCCACAGAAAAAATACCGCCTGATCTGCATAAGATCAGGTAAGGGTGAAAAGGCGAGGTAAGAGCTCACCAGCAGAAGGGAGACCTTCTGGCTTGGCAAACCCCACCTGGTGCAAGGCCAAATAGGAGGGGATGAGGTGGCCCACTGACCCTCGGGTTGGCTGCTTGAGGCAAAGAGTAATCTTTGCCGTAGATAGATGGTTGCCACTCTCTTTGAGGAGAGAACAGAATTCGGCTTAAGGTCTACTTTCTCTCCTCAAATTTTTTAATAATCTTGAACAAAAGTTAAACAGCTTTTAACCCAATTTTTAAACCCCTTTAAATTTCTATAAAAATTCCTCTTTTATTTTGTTAAGTGATATGTTATACTGTGGTAAAAAGTGGAAAAAAGTGGTGGATGTTGGAGGTAACTCTTAATGTTTGTGGGGGAATACTATCATTCTTTAGATGAAAAGGGAAGGCTCATAATTCCCACTGTATTTAGACAACTTTTGGGGGATAGTTTTTATATTACTAAGGGTTTTGAGAAATCTATAAACATTTACACTATAGCAGATTGGACTGCCTTTTCAGAGATTATAACCAGTTTTTCTCCTACAGATGATGCTATGAGAAGACTATGCAGATTTTGGTTTTCAGGTTCTCTTCAAGTCTCTGTAGATAAAATGGGAAGAATACTTATTCCGTCTTTTCTTAAAGATTATGCAGAATTAAATAAAGATGTGGTTCTTAATGGTGCAGGAAAGTATATAGAGATCTGGTCAAGGGAAAGATGGGAAGAATTAAATAAAGAAGAGGATATTTTAGCTCAGATGAAAGAAATAAATAATAAGGTAGCAGAATTATGGAAGAAGTAGTGTATATACATAAACCTGTGATGTTAGAAAAGGTAATGGAATACCTCCAGGTAACTCCTGGAAAGATAATAGTTGATGCTACTATTGGACTTGGAGGACATAGTACAGAAATATTAAAAGCCCTTAAGAATGAAGGATTATTAATAGGGATAGATAGAGATGAGGAGAGCTTAAGTATAGCAGAAGAGCGATTAAGAAAGATAGCTAAAAACTTCAAACTTTATTCCACTACTTATGATTATATACCTAAGATTTTAGAAGATTTAAATATCCAAAAAGTAGACGGCATCCTTTTTGATTTAGGATTTTCTTCTTTTCATATAGAAGAAAGCGGAAGAGGGTTTTCCTTCCAGAGATTAGAAGAACCTTTAGATATGAGATTTTCCAAAGGGGTTACAAAAGCTACTGCTGCAGATATTCTTAATAATTTTTCAGAAAAAGAATTGGAAGATATTTTTAAAAATTTTGGTGAGGAACCATATGCAAAAAAAATAGCAAAAGCTGTTGTAGAAAAGAGAAGAGAAAAACCCTTTTCAAAGGTAAATGATTTAGTAGAATTAATTGAGAAAATAGTGCCAAGAAGTAAGAAACATCCAGCTACAAGGGTTTTTCAAGCATTAAGAATTGCGGTTAATGATGAATTAAAGAATCTTGAAAAAGCTTTATCTACTACTCATGAGATACTTAATCTTAGAGGTCGGGTAGTGTTTCTTACTTATCATTCTTTGGAAGATCGTATAGTTAAAACCTTTCTTAAACAAAATCAAGATAAATTTTATATTCTTACTAAGAAGGTTGCAAAACCCTCTTTTGAGGAGGTTAGAAATAATCCAAGAGCAAGGAGCGCAAAGTTGAGAGCGGGGGAGAGGAGGGAAGTTAAATGAAACAAATTTTAGGGGTTATTCTCATCTTTTTGTGTTTCTTAGGAGTGGTACTCTTAAATGTAAAAGTCTCTTATCTAAAAAATGAAGTAATTAGGATAACAAAGGAAATTGATGCTCTTGAGACAGAAAAAGCCTTTTTAGAAAATACTATACAAAAGGAATTAAGTTTTAAAGATTTGGAGGAAAAAGCAACAAAGCTTGGACTTTGCTACCCCCAAAATGTGGTAGAGATTAGGTTAAATAGTGGTAGAATTTCTCAAATTTATAAAGAAAGATACTATGCATCTTCATATAATCAGAAATAATAATGAATCAAAATAGAGCAAAAATTTTCTTTTCCTTATGGATTGTTATTTTAATATTTGCAGAAGGTTTTATAATAAGTCTCCAGTTTAGCGGAGAGAAGAGAGCTTATACAGTCTCAAAAAAGGAGAGAGGCATAATCTTAGATAGGAATGGAGAAGAATTAGTATTTAATGTTACAAGAAAGTCGCTTGCTATGAATCCTAAAAAACTATCTCAGAAAGAAAAAGAAGATCTTTTGGCTTATTTAAATAAAGCACTGGGAATTTCAGCAAAGACTTTAAAAGAAAAAATGAATTCATCTTTGGAATTTGTCTGGATTAAAAGAATCCTTTCAGAGAGTGAGGTTAGTAAGATTAAAAATTATGTGGATGGAGAAAAACTGTTCTTTATAGAGGAACCATTTAGATCCTATCCATTAAAGATTGGAACCTCAAATCTTTTAGGGTTCGTAGGTGTAGATAATCAAGGTCTTTATGGACTTGAAGCCTCCTTAGATGGTTATCTTTCAAATGGAAGTAAGGTATATCTTACATTAGATAAGAATTTACAAGAAATTTCTGCAATTTATTTAAAAGAGTATGTAGAAAAATTTAAAGCTGAGGGGGGTTTTATAGGGATCATAGATCTTAATAGTGGCGAAATTGTAACGTTAGCAAGTTTGCCTGATATTGATATAAATGGAAGTCTTTCTGAAATTATAGAACAAAGTAGCAAAGAAAATGTTCTTTATTCTCTATTTGAACCTGGATCTTTATTCAAGATAGTAACCACAGCTATAGCTTTAGAGGAAAAGATTTTAGATCCTAAAAAAATTATAGAATGTAGGGGGGAAGAGATAATTGATGATTATATAATAAGATGTGTGGAACCTCATGGGAAAGTAAACTTAGAAGAAGCTGTAGTAAGATCATGTAATATTTATTTTTACTATTTAGCTAAAAAGATTAAACCTGAGATTTGGGAGAAGTATTTTAAACTTCTGGGTGTTGATAAACCTGTACCTTTAGATATAACTTTGACTCAAAATGATAGTTTAGTTTCTAATATCAGAGAGAGTGTTGTAAATAGAGGAACCATAGGTTTTGGACATGGGATTGCTTTGACTCCTTTAAAAACTCTATGGATTCTAAGTAGTATTGGTAATAACGGATATTTATTAGAGCCACATATAATTAAAAGAGTAGAGAGCAAAGATGGAAAGGTATTATTAGAGGAGAGAGCTTCTAATCTGAGACAAGTTTTCTCTGAAGAGACATCAAAAGAGGTTTTAAATTATATGAAGGAAGTTGTAAAAAGAGGAACAGCAAGTAATGCGGGTCTTGATGGATATAATGTTGCTGGTAAAACTGGGACTGCTCAAGTTTCAGCACCTTATGGATATACTGAGTTATATAACCATTTTTTCTTAGGATACCTCTTTTTAGAAAATAAAAAATATTGTATTCTGATTATGTTAGAAAAGCCTAAAGTAAGTAGATTTGCAAGAGAAAGTGCTGTGCTTTTGTTTAGAGATTTAACTAAGAAATTGGCTATATATGGGAGGATGATAAATTGAAGAGTTGGAACCAGATTTATTTATATATAAAAGAAGAAATAATAGATATAAAAGGTAAGGTACCCCCCTTTTTAGGCAAGATATCCTTAGATTCACGGAAGATAGAAAGTGGAGATATATTTTTTGCTTTTCCTGGTACAAGAGAAGATGGTAAAAAGTACATTCCTGATGCTATTAATAAAGGCGCTCAAGTAATATTTTATGAAGGAGATTTATCCTCATCTTTTTATGCCGAAGAGATTCTTTTTGTTAAAGTAAAAGATATCTTTAAAAGTTTAGGGATTGTGGCATCAGCTCTATATGATTTTCCTGCTCAGCGATTAAAGATAATAGGTGTTACTGGTACTAATGGTAAAACTACTGTTACTAATCTTTTATACCATTTTTGGAATCAAAAAGGTCTTAAAGCAGGACTTATAGGAACTATAGAGTATAGAATTGATGAGGAAGTTTTTTCATCTAATTTTACTACTCCCCAGCCTCATGAACTTCAAGATCTTCTTAGAAAAATGGTGGATAAAAATATTACTCATGTAGCCATGGAGGTATCCTCTCATGCTCTTTCATTAAAGAGAATTGAGGGGGTAAATTTCTGCGGTACTGTTTTCACTAATCTTACTCAAGATCATCTTGATTTTCATAAAACCATGGAAGATTACTTCCAAGCAAAGTTAAGGATTTTTGATTATTTAATACCCTCAGGGTTTTCTATTTTGAATAAGGATAATGAATGGACTAAAAAAGTTGATTTGAAAGATAAAAAAGTATATTGGGTTTCTCTTTATGATAGTAACATGGAAATCTTTTTGAGAAAAGATATTTCTAACGAAAAAGGGATGTATCTTGAGATAGATACTCCAAAAGGAATAGTTTATATTGATACAAAATTACGTGGTAGATTTAATATATATAATATTCTATTTGCAGTAGGTGCTTTGGTCGCTATGGATGAAGATATAGGACTTATTGGTAATTATCTTTCAACATTCTCAGGAGTAAAGGGAAGATTAGAATTTATAAATGATGGTCAACCTTTTAATGTAATAGTAGATTATGCTCATACACCTGATGGGCTTCAAAATCTTTTGGAGACTATCTCTGAATTTAATAAAGGTAAAAAGATAGTTGTATTTGGATGTGGAGGAGATAGGGATCCCACAAAGAGAGATAAGATGGGATCTATTGCTGCGAAGTTATCAGATTTTATTATTCTGACTTCTGATAACCCAAGGACAGAAGATCCTATGAAAATAATTAAAGATATAGAAGTCGGAGTAAAGAATGCATGTTTTTCAAATTATATTATTATAGAGAATCGGGAAGAAGCAATTAAAACTGCCATTGAAATGGCAGAAGAAGGGGATACTGTAGTTATAGCAGGAAAAGGTCATGAGAATTACCAAATTGTTGGAGATAAAAGATTTCCTTTTAGTGATCAAGATATTGCAAGAAAATATATAAAGAGGAAGTTAACTAAAAATGAATCTTACTGTTAAGGAAGTTCTTTTAGCTACAAAAGGAAATTTAATTAAAGGAAATGTAGATAAAACTATAAATTCTATCTCTGTAGATTCAAGGACTATTCATAAAAATGATTTTTTCATTCCATTAAGAGGGGAAAGATTTGATGGACATAAATTTATTGATGAAGCAGTAGAAAATGGAGCAGCGGGAGTTATGTTAAGTAAAGTAAATCATATTCCTGAGAAGGATATTATAGTCATAAAAGTAGAAGATACCCTTTTAGCTCTTCAAGAAATGGCTTCTTACTATAGAAAAAAACTTCAATCAATAGTGATAGGTATAACAGGAAGTTCTGGAAAAACCACCACCAAAAATTTTACTTTTAATATATTAAAAAATATAGGTAAGACCTATATGAGCAAAGAAAGTTATAATAACGAAATAGGCGTACCTCTTACTATAGTTGGAGCTGATGAAGATACTGATTTCTTAATTTTAGAAATGGCAATGAGAAATAAAGGAGATCTTAGCTTGTTAAGTAAGATTGCAGAACCTGAAATTGGACTTATTACCAATATAGGATGGGCTCATATTGGAAGATTAGGCTCAAGAGAAGCAATAATGGAAGCTAAGAGTGAAATTTTTGAATATATGAAAGAAGGTGGTTATGCTCTATTAAACGGAGATGATGAGTATTCATTGAGAATCTATGAGCTTCTTCCTAAAAAATTCAATAAACTATCCTTTGGCTTTGGAGAGAATAATCATATACGAGGGGTCTTTCTTGAAAAAACTAATAAAGAAGTAACTCTATTAATCAAATTTCCTGATCAAAAAGAAATAGATCTTGGAATGCCTCTTCTTCCCAAAAACATTTATAGGAATCTCTTAGGGGCTTTCGGGATAGCATGGATAATTAAACCAGAGTATATAGAATCTATAGATAGGACATTTAATTTTTATTTTCCAAAACAAAGATTAAATGTGAGGGAGACTAAGAATGGCATAATAGTTATAGATGATACATATAATGCTAATCCTGATTCAGTAAAAACTGCTATAGAGTTTTTAGAAATTTATCCTTCTTATGGTAGAAAATTTCTCCTGCTCGGAGATATGTTGGAACTTGGAGATTATAGCTTACAGGCTCATGAAGAGGTAATAAAAGAAGCTTTAGAAAAGAAATTTGATTTAATTTTTCTCTTTGGAGAAGAGATAGGTAAGGCATATGAAAATATGGAAAAATCTCAAAAAGAAGAGAAAGTAATTTATGCAAAAGAAAGAAAAGAGATTGAAGAGATTTTAAAGAAAGTCTTACAGCCTAAGGATGTAATTCTTATAAAAGGCTCTCGTGGAATGAAGATGGAAGCCTTTGTAGAGTTTTTGGAGGCTATATTATGAAAGAGAATATTATTTATGGCTTTTTATCTTTTTTTATCTCTCTTTTTCTCTTAAAATATTTGATTGGCTTTCAAAAAAGTAAAAATATAGGAAAGTATATAAGAAAGGAAGGTCCTTCAAAACATTTTGAAAAAACTGGCACTCCTATTATTGGTGGTATTATATTTTTGTTATCTCTACTTCCCTTTCTTTTTTTCAAAGAAACCAGATTTTTCTCCATTTGTGTCTTATCTTTTGGACTTTTGGGTCTTATTGATGATTTAAAACTTTTGAGGAATAAAGATTATGGTATTCGTCCTCTCCGAAAACTTATAATTACTTTTATTATTTCAGTTATTCTCTTTAGTATCTATTCTCCTTTTGACTATAGAATTTTATGGGGAAGTCACCTTCTTTACGAATCAAAGCTTCTTTATTTTTTACTTTTTATAGTCTTATTTATGGCAATCCCTAATGCTGTAAATCTTACTGATGGACTTGATGGACTTGCAGGGAGTACTACTTTTGCAAGTCTTTTGGCTCTTCTTTTTATAAATCCTTCTAATAATTTGCTTTCGGTGGGGATAATTGTTCTTCTTGGTGCTTTAATGGGATTTCTATGGTATAACATACATCCCGCACAAATATTTATGAGTGATGTAGGTGCTTTTGCTCTTGGAGGAGCTATAGCTGCTGTTTCTGTAGAGAAAAAGTTAGAGCTTCTTATGATATTTGTTTGTGGTATTTTTTTATTGGAATCTTTATCTGTTTTTATACAGGTATTTTTTTATAAATGGAAGAAAAGAAGGGTATTTTTAATGAGTCCTTTACATCATCATTTTGAATTAAAGGGATGGAATGAGACAAAAATTGTAGGAAGATTTTTTATTATACATTTGGTGATGATGCTTGGGGGAATTTTGCTATGGGTATAGATTTAAAAGGTAGAAATGTATTAGTTTTGGGACTTGGAGAAAGTGGTTTTGGAGTAGCTCAGTTCCTAAGAGAGGAAAGAGCAAATGTAATAGTGAACGATATAAAGAACGAGGAAGCCTTTAAGGATCTTATTCCTAAGTTAAAAGAGCTGAATATCTCATATCTTTTTGGAGAGCATCCTGTAGAACTTCTCAATAATATAGATCTTTTGGTTATAAGTCCTGGAATATCTAAGGATAATCCTATATATAAAGAGGCATCAAAAAGAGGTGTAAAGGTAATAGGAGAGATAGAACTTGCTTATCTTTATTCAAAAGTTCCTATAATAGCAGTGACTGGTACAAAAGGAAAGTCTACGACAAGTACTCTAATAGGTGAGATTTTAAATGCTGCACAAATTAAAAATATAGTAGCAGGAAATATAGGAGTTCCTTTTGTAAATGTAGTAAAAACCCTAAATGAGGGATTTTTTATATTAGAAGTGAGTAGTTTTCAGCTGGAGGATATAGAGACTTTCTGTCCTTATATTTCCCTTTTTATAAATATTTACCCTGATCATTTAGATAGATATAAAGGTATGGAAGAATATGCTAAAGCAAAGGCAAAAATATTTATGAATCAGAAAGAAAATGACTTTGCAATTCTAAACTATGATCAAAAAGAAATAAGGAAACTTGCATCAATCTGCAGAGCTCAGAAACTATTTTTTAGTCTCTTAAATTTAAAAGGGGATGGTATATTCTTAGATGGATCCTTTTTAAATTTTAAGATAAATGGGAAAGAGGGGAAAATAAAAGTACCTTTGAAATGTTTAAAAAATCAAGCTTTTCTTAATGATTTTATGGCAGCTTCTTTAGTGGCATTGATTCTTGGTATTAATCCTGAAACTATAGAAGAGGTTGGAGAAAATTTTAAGGGTATTTCCTTCACATTAGAAAAAGTGGGAGAGGTAAAAGGAAGAATTTTTATTAATGACTCAAAAGCCACAAATCCTATTTCTACTATTTATGCTGTTAGAAGTATTTCTTCTCCTATCTGGCTAATTTTAGGAGGAAGAAATAAGAAATTTGATTTTGAAGAATTATTTAAAAATATTAAAATAAGTTCTGTAAGAGGAGTAATATTAATAGGAGAAACAAAAGAGATTATGAGAGAACTTGCTCAGAAATACGATATATTATATTTTGAAGAAGATGCATTAGAAGAAGCAGTACTAAAAGCTTTTAAATTATCTGTTCCAGGTGATATCATTCTTTTATCTCCTGGATGTGCAAGTTTTGATATGTTTGAAAATTATAAGGAGAGAGGAAAAAGTTTTAATAGAATTGTAGAGAGCATTAAAGATGAAAAGATTTGATAGGATTATATTTATTCTTGCTTTACTTTTATCGCTTGTTGGGCTTCCAGTAATTTATACTGCAAGCTGGAAATGGGCAAGTGTTTCCTTAAATAACCCTTCTTATTTTTTAAAGCATCAGTTGACGTATCTTCCTTTAGCAATAGCAGGTGCTTTCTTGGTGGCTTTCTTCCCTATAAATTTTTGGAAGAAAAATGCAGTAATTTTATTGATCCTCTCTATGATACTTTTAGTTTTAGTGTTTATCCCTCCATTTGGAAGGAGATCAAGGGATGTAGCTCGATGGATTGAAATCGGTCCTATTCAGATCCAACCTGTGGAGGTAGTAAGATTTACATGGATTATTTTTCTTGCAAGCTTTCTTTCTGCGAATAGGGAAAAGAAAAGAATTGAAAATATAAGATTTATGTGGATTTTGTTATTTTTAGGTTGTATATCGTTAATCTTATATTTTCAGCCTAATATAAGTATGATAATACTTTTTTCATTAGCAACTCTTGTTATTCTTTTTATTGCGAATATAGATCTCAAACAGTTCTTCTTAGTTTTAATTCTTTTAATGTCTTTTATAACTTTAAGTACTCTAAGTAGCGAATATAGAAAAGAGAGGTTTATTTTTTCTTCTGGTTTTCCATTCTTTACAACATATCAGCAAACTCAAGCTCTTAAAGCTATCAAAGAGGGAGGACTTTTAGGGAAAGGATGGGGGAGAGGAGCATTAAAATTCTCTATTCCAGAAGCTTATAACGATTTTCTATTTCCTGTAATTTTAGAAGAGGGGGGAATAATAGCAGGAATATTTGTACTTTTTATTTATGTAATGTTATTATTAAGCGTATTCTACTTATTTATTTTTATTTCTAAGAAGGATATTTTTTGTGGAATGTTAACAATAGGTATATTAGTATTTTGGAGTATAGAAATAATGCTTAATATACTTATGAATATAGGTTTTATGCCTGTAATGGGATTGCCTCTTCCCTTTTTAAGTTTTGGAGGATCAGCACTAGTGGTAAATTGGGCACAAGTGGGACTTTTGATGAAAATTGGAACTTTGGGTGATAAAAAATGATAAACTTAGTTTTTGCTACTGGTGGAACAGGAGGACATGTGTTTCCAGGATTAAATATGGCTGAATTTATTAAAGACAGAGCACCTCATTGGGAGATAAGTTTTATTGGTAGAAAGAATAGTTTTGAAGAAAAAATAATTTCAGAGAAGTTTTCATTTTATGGTATTAGTATAAGTAAAAGCTCTGACTTAAAATCTACAAAGCTTTTTAAGAGTGTAAAAGAAGTGAATGATATATTTAAGAAATTGAAACCTGATCTCTTAATAATATTTGGAAGTTATAATACTGTTCCTATAGCTATAAGTGCTGTTTTAAAAAATTATCCTTTCTGGCTTCATGAACAGAATGTTTTTCCAGGAAGAGTAACAAAGATGTTTGCTAAGTTTGCTACTGGAGTAGCTATTAGTTTTCCTCAAACAAAGGTATTCTTAAATAATACAAAAAAGGTGTATCTTACTGGAAATTTTGTAAAAACAGAATTATTGACAAGAGATAAAGAAGAATGTAAAAGAAAATTAGAATTTAAGTTAGACCGTAAACTTCTTCTGATCACAGGAGGAAGTCAAGGAGCTATGAGAATAAATGAGATAGCAAAATTAATTGTCCCATCTCTTCTAAAAGAAGGCTGGCAGATATTACACCAGATCGGAGAAAAGCACTATGAAGAATTTAGTAAAAGCATACCCTCCGATTGGATAGAGGCTGGTTATAAACCTGTCAGTTTTATTAAAAATATGGAGGTAGCTATAAGAGCGGCAGATCTTGCTATAAGTAGGGCGGGAGCTACAACAATCTCTCAATTTCTTATTGCTGGGCTTCCAGCAGTTTATATCCCATACCCTTATGCTAAGGATGATCATCAAAGATACAATGCAGAAGTAGTTGTAGAAGCAGGAGGAGGAGATCTTATTTTTGAAAAAGATCTTACTCCAGAAGTTCTTTTAAAAACTATAACATCTTGGGATGACAAGAGGCTTGAAAAAGCCTCAGATATTTGTATTTCACTTTCTAATCCAAATGGTAGAGAATTTTTTTGGAATCTTATATTGAAGACCTTAGAAAGGAGGAATTAAATATTGTGTTCTTCTCATAGAATTCATTTTATTGGTATCGCAGGAACTGGAATGAGTGCCCTTGCTTACATTTTCGCAGAGAAAGGTTATGAGGTTTCGGGATCTGATGTTCAAGAAAATCTCTCTACTATTAGATTGAGATCAAAAGGAGTAAAGATCTATAAGGGGCACAGACCTGAAAATATTGATAATGCAGAGATTGTAGTGGTCTCATCTGCTATACCTCCAGATAATGAGGAGCTTATTGCTGCTAAGTCTAAAAATATCCCAATTTTGCATAGAGGAGAGTTGCTTGGACTTCTTACTAAAGAAAAAAAGTCAATAATTGTTGCTGGAGCTCATGGTAAGACAACAACTACCTCAATGGTAGCTTTAGTCTTAGAAAATAATAACCTTGATCCTACAATACTTGTAGGAGGAGAGGTTGAAGATATTGGAGGTAATGCTAAACTTGGGAAAGGTGAGTTTTTAATTGCAGAAGGAGACGAAAGTGATGGTTCAATTCTTAAACTTTCCCCACATTTTCTTATTGTTACAAATATAGATAATGACCACTTAGATTATTATAAAGACATATCAAATATAAAAAATACTTTCCTTCAGGTTATAGAAAAGATTCCTCCTGAGGGAGAGGTTTTATTATGTTCTGAATCTGAGAATATAAGAGATATTTTGCCACACATAAAAAGACCTTACTATACTTATGGATTTTCTGATGCTCATTTTACTGCAAAAATAGTAGATCTTACTAGTAATTCTTCTGAGTATATTGTCTACTACAAAGATAAAGAGATAGGAAGAGAAAAACTTAAAATACCTGGAAAACACAATGTATTAAACTCCTTATCAGCATTGGCTACAGCTAAGATTTTGGGTATAGATTTAGAACCTGCAATAAATGCATTAGGAAAGTTTAATGGAGTACAACGAAGACTTCAATCTAAAGGTAGAATAGAGAAAAATATTCTCATATTTGATGATTATGGGCATCATCCTACAGAAATAAGATGTACTCTCCAAACGCTAAAACTCTATGATAGAAGACTTGTGGTTGCATTTCAACCTCATAGATATACGAGGACTTATTTCTTGATCGAAGAATTAGTAGATGCTCTTTCTCTAAGTGATGTTTTAATTTTAACAGAGATTTATTCTGCAGGAGAAAAGCCAATTCCAGGAGTATCTGGAAAAAAGATTCACGACATAATTAAAGAAAAATATCCTCATATAGAAGTTTATTTTGCAGAAGATATTGCAGGAGTTGCATCTAAAGCTTCAGAAGTATTAAAAGAGGGAGATTTATTTTTGACTCTTGGGGCTGGAGATATATGGAAAGTTGGGGAGGCTCTTTTATCAACCTATAGTAGAGAAAACGAGGTTGAATATAACCAGTGATAAAAGAATTTAAAGGTAGATTATATAAGGATATAGATCTTGCACCTTACACTTCCTTTAAAATTGGAGGTAAAGCGGATTTTTTGATAATTCCCAATTCTTGGGAGGAACTTATTTCTATTTTAGATAATTTATCCATTAAAAAAATACCTGTAAAGATCTTAGGTCAAGGGAGTAATATTTTAATTCCTGACGAAGGAATAGAAGGTGCAGTTATCAGACTTAATAAAAATTTAGGGAAGACGAAACTTATAGATTCTTTTCTAATTGAAGTTGAAGCCGGCTGCTTAATTTCTTCTCTACTCTCTTTTTTGATGGAGAACAATTTAGGTGGAATTGAATTTATGATTGGAATTCCTGGTACTCTCGGCGGAGCTGTTCAAGGAAATGCAGGTGCTTGGGGAATGTCTATAGGAGATTATGTAAAAAGGGTTACAGTAATAGATGAAAATTTAAAAGAAAAAGATATAGATAAAAAGGATTTAGAGTTTTCCTATAGACATTCAAATATTACTTCTAATTTAATTATAAAGTCTGTTATTATTAAGGTTAAAAAACAACCAAAAGATATAGCGCTAAGTCTAATTAAAAGTTATCTAAAAGAAAGAGCTAAAAGGTTACCAAGATTGCCATCTGCTGGTAGTATATTTAGAAATCCTAAGGAAGGATCTGCAGGATACTTTATTGAAAGTCTTGGATTTAAAGGAAAAAAAGTCGGAGATGCTATGGTTTCTTATGAACATGCTAATATTATAGTTAATTTAGGAAAGGCAAAAGCTAAAGATGTTAAAGAACTTATAGATCTAATACGTGAAAAGGTAAAGGAGGCTTATGGTATAGATTTGGAACTTGAGATTGTTTTATGGTGAGAAGATGGGAAAAGCATTGCTAATAACTATTATACTATTATTATTATTTTCTTTTACTTTTATCTTTTATATATCGTTAGTTCCTCCGGATGGAATGTTAAAGAAAGAGTTAGAGAAGCATCTGAAATGGCATAACTTTTTATTTATTAATATTTCTTCATTGGAAGAGAGGATAGCTAAAGACTATAATGTAATTATAGATAGAGTAAGCTTTCTTCCTTTGGGGATTAAAATAAAATGGGAGGAAGAAAAAACATTTGTGGTTATTAAGAAAGGCGATAAAAAATATTATTATAATCAGAAATTTTATCCTATGGATAGATTTATTGGGAATACAGATATTATTGAGGTAGAAGGCACAAGTGATATCAATATGATAAAAGATATTATAAATGTTTTTTCAGATAAAATAGAGATTAAAAGAATAAAGTTTTTGGGAAAATATTTTGAAATATATAGCAATAATATTATTCTTAGATTAAATATAGATGATTATAATGAAAAAATACAGCTTATCAACGAAATACTTGGAGAAGTAGCAAATAAAAGTAAAAAGATTTTAGATTTTAGGTTCCATATCCCAAGTATTGGAGGATAAATAAGTTAATGTCGGAAATTGTTGGAGCTATTGATTTAGGTTCAACTAAGATTACAGTAATCATAGGAAATATTGACGAAAAGGAAGTTGAAATTGCAGGATTTTCTCTTGTCCAGGCAAGAGGAGTAAGATATGGGCTGATCACAGATATAAATGAAGCTAGTTCTAGTATAGCAGAAGCAATAAATAAGGCAGTTAAGATGGCAGGAATTAAAAATCTTCAGAGAACTTTTGTGGCTATAGGGGGAGAAAAAATTACCGCAATACCAAGTAGAGGTATGATCATAGTTAAAAGTAGAGATCAAGAGGTAACAGAAAAGGATGTAGAAAGAGCTATAGAAGCCGCAAAGGCAACGGCAATTCCTTCTGATCGGGAGATTATATACCATATGGTAAGAGGATTTAAACTTGATGGACAGGATGGAATAAGTAACCCTATTAATATGGTTGGAACCAGGTTGGAATCAGATTTATTATTGATTACTCATGATAAAGTTCAATTGAGGAATATTATGAATACATTAGAGAAAGCAGAAATAAATGTAGATGGTTTTATCCCGCAAGAAGTTGCATCTGCCGAAGCTGTACTTACACCTGAAGAGAAAAAACTTGGGGTTGTTATGGTGGATATAGGTGGTGATCTAACAAATCTTGCAGTTTTTGAAGAAGGCTATATTCACTCCATAGGAATATTAAAATTAGGTGGAGAAAAGATTACAAAGGATCTTGCAATTACCTTGAGAATATCCACAGAAGAAGCAGAAAGAGCTAAGAAAATTCTTGGTACATTGAAAAATGATAAAGAAGAAACTTTAGAAGTGATGTCTCTTCAGGAGAAAAAAATCAAAATTACTACCTCTCAGGTAAGAGAGATAATACAGCCAAGAGTAGAAGAAATTCTTGAGTTTATTGCAAGAAAATTAGAGGAATTAAACTCTCCTTTGGAGCTTATTCCAGGAGGTATTGTTCTTACAGGAGGAACTGCATTATTAGATGGTATTGTAGATTTTACAAGTGATTATTTAAATATACCCGTGAGGTTAAGTTATCCATCAGAAATGGCGAATTTTTTAGGAATGAATGAAAACGAGGCAGTTTTTTATTCATGTGCAGTGGGAGCATTAAAAAGGGTTACAAAAGATACTAATTCTGAGGAAAAGAGTAGAAAATTCCTTGACTATTTAAAAGAAACATTTAACAATATACTAAAACCTTTTAAAGAATAATCAATTGAAAAGGGGGTGTCTAAAATTGTTTTTACAGAGATTTGATGATGGAGGAGAATTGAAAGCAAGAATCAAAGTTATAGGAGTAGGCGGTGGTGGAGGAAATGCAATAAATAGAATGATTGGAGCAGGGATACAGGGAGTAGAGTTTATTGCAGTAAATACTGATGTCCAGGTGCTAAGTTTGAGCAAAGCACATCATAAAATCCAAATTGGAGAACAGATAACTCAAGGATTAGGAGCAGGAGGTGATCCCAAAATTGGAGAAGATGCAGCTATTGAAAGTAAAGAACTAATAAAGGAAGTTTTACAAGATGCAGATATGATTTTCCTTACCGCGGGAATGGGCGGTGGGACAGGAACAGGAGCATCGCCTATAATTGCTGAAATTGCTAAAGAAATCACAAAACTTGTAATCGCAGTAGTCACTGTACCTTTCAGTTTTGAAGGGAGAAAAAGAAGAGTTAGTGCTATGGAAGGTATAGAAAAGCTAAAAAATAAAGTAGATACTCTTTTGATCATACCTAATGATAAACTTTTAAAGATGGTAGATAGAAACACTCCTCTTTTAGAGTCTTTTAAGAAAGCAGATGAAGTATTGAAACAAGCAGTCCAGGGAATTACAGAACTTATCACAGTTCCAGGCCTTATTAATTTAGATTTTGCAGATATACAATCTATTATGTTAAAAGCAGGAACAGCATATATGGGAATAGGGATAGGAAGAGGAGAGAATAGAGCAAAAGAGGCAGCACAAAGTGCTCTTCAGAGCCCTCTCTTGGACTTTTCTATAAATGGGGCTAAAGGCGTGATTTTTAATGTGACAGGTGGACCTGATCTTTCTCTTCAAGAAGTAGAAGAGATAGCAGAGATTATAAATCCTCGGGTCGATCCTGAAGCAAATATTAAATTTGGGGCTGTTATAGATGAAAATATGAAAGACAGTATAAAAATCACCTTAATTGCTACTGGATTTAGTCAGCAAGAAGAGAGTGTCTCTCAAGAAGAAGGTACCGCAAGGAAGGAATTTGTAAATATTTCTGAAGAGGATCTTGATATACCTGCTATATTACGGAGAAAGAAATACTCTTGAACTGGAAGCTAAAAAAGGAGATTATAGAAAAGTTAGAAAAAGAAAAGGGGTATAAGGTTACTAAAAGGGGAGGGGATGTAAATCTACTTTTTATATATCCAAATGAGTATTCTACAAGTGTAAATAACTTAGGTTATACGGGACTTTATAAGCTTTTAAATGATCAAGAAGGTATCCTTTGTGAGAGAGCTTATATACCTTCTGATTGGAAAAGAAGAGAAAATTTTAAGGTTTATTCCATGGAAACTTTTAGATCTGCAAAAGATTTTGATGTATGGCTCTTCTCTGTAAGTTTTGAACTGGATTTTTTTAACGTCATTCAGATTTTATCCATGGAAAAAATTCCTATCTTATCTAAAGAAAGAGATGATTCTTTCCCTATAATAATTGGGGGAGGAATAGCTTTAAGTTCTAATCCCGAACCTATCTCAGAGGTCTTTGATCTTGTATTTATAGGTGAAGGGGAAGATTTTATAGAGGAGATGTCTTTAATGCTTCTTACAAAAAGGGAGAATAATTGGGATAAAAAAAGATTTCTTATTGAAGCACAAAATATTGAAGGTGTATATGTTCCCTCTTTTTTAAGTGCAGTTTATAATAAAGATGGTGGTATAGAAAAATATATGGGTTCTCAGAAGATCCCAATAAAAAGAAGAATATATCTAAATTTTCCTGAGGATCCTATGGTGTCTCCTATTGTGACAGATGAAGCTGCTTTCTCTGATATGGCTCTATGCGAGCTTGTAAGGGGTTGTAAATATCAATGTAGATTTTGTTTGGCAGGATACTTTTATAGACCTTATAGGGCTTCTTCAATAGATAAGGTTTATAAGAAGGTTAAAGAATTATATGAAGAACAGATACCAAAGCTTGGCTTTATTGTTCCCACTATAGACCAATCTATTAAATTTAAAGGTATAGGATCATATCTAAAAAGTGAAGAAATAATAATTTCCTTTTCTTCTTTGAGATTAGAAGATATTACTTCTGACATTTTAGATATTATTGGACTTACAAATCAGAAAACTGTAACAATTGCTCCCGAAACTGGTTCTGATAGATTACGAAGAGTTTTGAATAAAAAATTTACCAATGAGGATATATTAAATTTTGTTGAAATATTAAAAGATTATCCTGTTAATACTATAAAACTATACTTCATGCTTGGACTTCCTACCGAGGAAGAAGAGGATATCCAAAAAATTGTTGAATTGATCACGAATATACGTAAAATAAATAAAAATATAGAGATTTCTACAAGTTTTTCTACTTTTATTCCAAAAGTGCATACTCCATTTCAATGGGAAAAACTGGCAGAAAAAGAATATATTCTTGAGACTCAAAAATTTTTGAAGAAAAATCTAAAAGAGATCTCTAAACTAAAGATAGAAATGAAAGATTATTATTGGAGTCTATGGCAAGGTATTCTTAGTAGAGGGGATCGGAGAATAGGCTCTCTGTGGAATCATATATATAAAGATGGATTAAAGAAAAATGTTCTTCAGAAATTTTTAGAAGAAGATTCTTGGGCTAAAGAAGTATATCTATATAAAGAAAAAGGGAGTACAGAATATCTTCCTTGGGACATAATAGATACAGGAGTAAAAAAAGAATATCTATGGAAAGAAAGAGAAAAAGCTTATAGAGGAGAGATAACTCTTCCTTGTACACAAAACTGTAAAATGTGTGGAGTATGTACTTGAAATGGCAGTTTGGAAGTCAAAATTATTAGAAAATTTTTCCGAAATATCTCATGGTTTTTTATCATCTCCTTATTCCTTTGTCTATCCCTTCAAACTTTCAAATCTACCTTCTTATCTTCTTTTTATGGGTATGGTAAAAACGCATCCTAAAAGATGGGTTATTGCTGAACAGGTTCATGGAAATCAGATTTACTTTACTTCGGAATCTAAAAACTTATTATTCCCTAAAATTGCTTATAAAAGTGATGCCTTGATTACACATGAAAAGAAAAGAGTATTAATAATGTTTTTTGCAGACTGCATTCCGATATTTATCTATATTCCAAAAATAAAGTTAGTGGGACTTGTTCATTCTGGATGGAGAGGTACTATAAAAGATTTTCCCCAAAAAGTTATAATGCAACTAAAAAGTTTACATAATATTTCTGCTTCAGATATTTATATAGGGGTGGGTCCAAGTATTCATTCCTGTTGTTTTGAGGTTAAAGAAGATTTTATAATCCAACTTCCCAATAGGTACAAGAAGTTTCTTAAAAGGAAAGATGGTAAATTTTATTATGCCCTTATAGATCTACTTCGGGAAGAGCTTATGGCAGAAGAAATACCAGAAAAAAATATTGATATTTCAGATATATGTACTTTTTGTAATAAAAACTTCTTTTCCCATAGGAGAGATAGAACTTTAAAAAGAAATATAGCCTTTATTTACCTTAAAAGATGAGTTACAAGAAAGAAGAATTCTATCGTCTAAACAAAGGAAAGGGAAAGAAAAAGAAAAGATTGCTTTATCTTTTCTTAGTTATCTTGTTAATAGTAATTTCACTCTTGTCCTTTGTTCCTAAGAATGATGATCACTCATTTATTGGGATTTTTACTTTTGAGGAATATCCTATAAGATCTCCGGAAGATGGAGTCTTTATAAGTACTGTTAAAGAATTAGAGAAAGTTAGAGTAGGACAAGTTGTAGGACATATAAATACTGAAGACTTGCAGCCTATTAAAAGTAAAATTAGTATTAATCAGGAATACGATGAGACTATCAAAGAAATAGATGCTGTGGGGGAAAAGATTAATCTTCTTTTTGACGAGATGAGATTATACTCTTTTAAAAATGATATTAATAAAGCTGATGAGGTATGGCAAAATATAAAATCACTGATCCCAGAAAGAAATTTATTGTTTCAAAAATTAATTGATATTGAGAAAAGAATGGTAAAAATTACTGAGGAAGAGAAAGAAAAAAATACTATCTATGCATATAAATCAGGTTACATAATCTTTTCTTTGGATGAGCTTCTTTTAAAAGGAAAAAATACTAAAGACATTAGTCCGTCAGACCTAAAAAGAATTAAAAACTACACTTTTATAAATAAAAAAATTACTAAGGACTCTGTTATTGCTGTAATAAGAGAGTTCCCTCCACAAAGCCTTATTATCTTTACAAAAGATAAGATTCCTGAACAAAGTTTCCTTATACTGAATATTGACTATCCAGAAAAAATTCTAATAAAAACAAGAGTAATAAAAACTGAAATTTTAAATAAATTTTATAAAATAACCACTTTACCTTTAGAGGTTAACAATATAATATTAAAAGAGAGAATCATAGAGGGGAAAATAGAAAAGAGTATATAGAAGATGAATGCTGATTTCATTAAGGAAAATTGGAATAGGGTGCAAGAAATCATTTATGAAACTGCAATAAAGACAGGAAGAAATCCCAATAAAATAGAAGTTGTTGCCGTTTCTAAAGGTTGTCCTACTTCTTACATTGAAGAGGCAGTAAGGGTTGGAATTAAAAAAATAGGGGAGAACAGAGTGCAAGAAGCAGAGAAAAAGATTAACCTTCTTCAAGATCTACAATGTGAATGGCATATGGTAGGGCATCTTCAAAAAAATAAAATTAGAAACGCAATTAATCTATTTTCTCTTATTCATTCTTTGGACAGTTTGGATTTAGCATATGCGATTAACAAAATAGCAGAGAAAGAGGGAAAGGAAGTGGATCTCTTAATACAATTTAACTTATCAAGAGAACCCACAAAACATGGATTTCTTGAGGAAGATTTTTGGAGTGTTTATGAAAAGATTTTTGAACTAAAAAATATTAAGGTACAAGGAGTAATGACTATAGGACCTTTAATCTCAGATAAGGAAGTAGTTAGAAGTGTATTTAGAAGACTTTATGAAATATGGAGAAAATTGAATAAAGATTTAAAATTAAACTTACCTTATATCTCTATGGGAATGTCAGAGGATTTTAGAATTGCTATTGAAGAAGGAGCAAATCTTTTAAGATTGGGAAGAGTAATATTTTTAAAAGATTTTGAGGTGAGGATATGAAGAAGATACTTCTTGTGGAAGATGACAAGGGGATTGTAAACTCGCTTACGCTTTTACTATCTAAAGAGGGATATCAAGTGGATATGGCTTATGATGGAATTGAGGCACTTGATAAGTTTAAACTTTTTAATCCTGACTTAGTACTTCTTGATATTATGTTACCAGAAAAAGATGGTTGGGAGGTATGTAAAGAGATAAGAAAAATAAGCAATGTACCTATTATAATGCTTACTGCAAAAGATGAGGAAGTGGATAAAGTCTTAGGACTAAAAATGGGAGCTGATGATTATATTACAAAACCTTTTGGAGCAAAGGAGCTCTTAGCAAGAATTGAGGCAGTGTTGAGGAGATACCAATCGGATATTACTAAGAGTCAAAAGATTGTTGTTCCTCCTTTTGAAATGGATCTTGTTAAAAGGACAGCAAAAATAAGGGGAAAAGAGGTAGACCTTTCTTATAGAGAATTTGAAATTTTGAAACTTTTGCTTTCAGCACCTGGCAGGGTTTGGACCAGGGATATGATAATAAAACATATATGGGGGGAAAACTTTTGGGGAGAACCAAGAGCTGTAGATGTATATATCAGGTGGTTAAGGGAGAAAATAGAAGACGATCCAAGCCATCCCAAATATATAATAACTGTAAGAAACTTAGGATATAAATTCCAGGAGGGAACTGAAAAATAGATAAACTTAGAGAGAGATGGCATGTTCTAACAGAAGATGCTCCTATAGGCATTCTAATTTTGAATAAGAATGGTTATTTGGTTTATGCAAATCCTAAAGCTAAGGAGCTTCTTGATATTTTGAATAATGGAAGTAGAAAAAAACTTATAGAAGTAATACCTGATTATGAGATAGACGACATTTTTAAGAAAACTTTAGAAAATCATACTAAAAATAAAATTTCTCTTAACTTTTGGGGGAAAGAAAAGAAATATTTGGAAATTGAATCATTTTATTTGAAGAAGAATGAAGAAGTAATGTTGATAGTTACTGATAATACACCTCTTCAAAAGATGGAAGAAAACTTCAAAGAATTTTTAGGAAATGCCTCTCATGAATTAAGAACACCTTTAACATCAGTTCAAATTCTTATAGACCTTTTTTCTGAAAAAAAGATTACTCTTGATGAAATATACAATGAATTTTTTCCATATCTCAGAAAAGAGATAGAAAGAATGGGAAAATTAGTAAGCAATTTGCTGAACCTTTCCCGATTAGAGGCAGGAGTCATAGAATTACAGCTTAAAGAAATTAAGTTGGTTGAAGCTGTAATAAATGTGGTAGAGAGACTAAATCCTTATATTTCTAAGAAGAAATTAAAAATAAAGGTTAAAATCCCTGATGATTTGGTTATTGAAGCTGATCCCCAACATTTAGATACAATTCTTTTTAATTTAATAGAGAATGCGGTAAAATATACTTTTGATGGTGGAAAGGTAGAGGTAAGTATCAAAAAGAATAAAGAATCTATCTCTATTTTTGTAAAAGATACAGGTGTAGGGATACCTGAGAAAGATCTTAATAGAATATTTGATAGATTTTATAGGATTAGTAAATCCCGTACAAATGAAGATGGTTTTAGTACAGGACTGGGTTTATCTATCGTCAAAAAACTTGTAGAGAGACACGGATGGGATATAAAAGTTGAAAGTAAATTGAATGAAGGTACTAAATTTGAAATTATTTTACCAAAAAGGAAGGAAGGTTAAAAATTATGGTAGAGCTACTCCCTTTTAAAGCATTAAGATACAATAGTAATTTACCTTTAGAAAAGTTGGTAGCTCCTTCTTATGATGTAATTTCTAAAGAAGAAAGAGGAAAATATTTAAATTCACATCAGTATAATATTACTCATTTAACTCTTGGAGATCGTATTCCTCCAGATTATGACGCTATATCAGAACTTTTAAATGGATGGATAAAGGAAAAAATCTTAGTCCAAGAAGATTCTGCTTTTTATCTATATAAACAAAAATATGAGTGGAAAGGAAGGAAAAAAAACTCTTATGGACTTTTGGGAGTCTTAGCTCTTAAGCCTTTGGGAAGAGAAATATTGCCTCATGAGCATACTTTTTCTGGACCTAAAGAAGATAGACTTGAAATTCTGAGACATACAAGAGCAAATTTAGAACCTATATGGGGAATTTACGAAGACAAAGGGAGTATATTGGGTTCTTTATGGAGTAATGTGGAAAGAGAGAATGCTATAATAAAAGTAATTAGTTGGGATGAGAGAGAACATACCTTATGGAAAATAACAGATGATGGTGTAATAGAAACTATCAAAAAATTTTTTGATGATAAAAAAATTCTTATTGCCGATGGTCATCATAGGTATGAAGCTTCTTGGTTATTCTATAATGAAACTAAAGATGAAAAAACTAAGTATATCCTTATCCTTTTGACAGATCTTTATGATCCAGGGATAAAGATATTGCCTACTCATAGGATTGTCAGAAAAGATATAGATATTAGTCTGGAGGATATAGAAAAAAATTTCCATATAATTCTGGAGTCCAAAAAATACGATGAATTAACTTTAATTTTTGATTCCTCAGTTCCTTTTATCTATTATTGGTGTAAAAACAAATTATATAAGTTAATCCCAAAAGAATCATATCTTTCTCAAAAAGGAGAAGGCTCAAATCTTTGGTGGATTCTTCCTACTACATTATTGCAAAAGGGAGTATGGGGGGGTATTTTAGGCAAGACGGAGAATGAATTGCAACAGGATGGTTATATTAGATTTTCGCATGATATAAATGAAGTAAAAAATTTATTACATACAGGGGAATACTCATCTTCTTTTGTTCTCCCATCTATTCCTATAGAAATAATATATGCTTTAGCTATAAATAACGAAAGATTACCACAGAAATCCACTTATTTTTATCCTAAACCAATCTCAGGTCTGATTCTCTGGAAAATGGATTGATAAATCATGAAGAATAGAGAGATAAGACTAATTTCTATTGCTATACTACTGACTATAATTGGCTTTTTCCTGATTTACGATACTACTGCTACTAAACTTATAGCAAGAGAGCAATCTCCTTACGTTTTTGTGGGAAGACAAGTAGTTGCATTTGTAATTGGAGTATTTGTTTTCTTTATTTTTCTTTCTATACACTATAGGAATTGGGAAAAGGGATGGAAATATTTATATATTATAAATATATTATTGCTTTTTCTTGTATTCTTTTTTGGAAGAGAAACTAGGGGAGCTCAAAGGTGGTTTTCTATCTTTGGCTTTTCATTCCAGCCTTCAGAGCTTGCTAAACTTTTAGTTATTCTAAGTATCTCTGGTTTCTTTGTAGAATTAAAAACAAAGAAAAAATATTTAGACTTTGTAGATTTTGCAGTTTCAATTATATTAATCTCTATCCCTACACTTGCAGTAATTTTACAACCTGATCTGGGAACTGCAATTGTTATAATGGCTACAGGCTTTTTTCTTATCTATCTTTCTGAAATTCCTTTTAAATACTTAGTAAGAACTGTTCTTTTGATAATTGTTCTTCTACCATTCTTCTGGCTCCTTTTAAAACCTTACCAACAAGAAAGAATAATAAGTTTTTTAGACCCTATGAAAGATCCTTTAGGAAGTGGTTATCAAGTGATCCAATCTATTATAACTATTGGCTCAGGTAAGGTTTTAGGGAAAGGATGGTTGAAAGGACCTCAAACTCATTTAAACTTGATCCCTGAACAACATACAGATTTTATTTTTTCCGCAATAGGGGAAGAATTCGGATTTATTGGTGGAGTATTATTAATACTTTTATATTATCTTCTTTTTAGATATACATGGTATATTTGGAAAGATGCAAAAGATGATTTTGGCAAGATGATCAGTGGAGGTATACTTTTTACCTGGTTTTTTCAAGTCTTTGTTAATCTTTGTATGGTTATGGGACTTGCTCCAGTTGTAGGTATACCACTCCCTTTTATAAGTTTTGCACGTACCTCACTTATAACTAATTATGCTATGCTAAGTTTTTTGATAAATATCTCTATCAGAGGTGAAAAGAAGATATATGACAGATTTTGATTTCCTATTAAATGATATAGAAAAGCCTTCAAGATATATTGGAAATGAACATAATATAATGATAAAAGATTGGGATAAAACTAAGCTGAAAGTTGCTCTTGCTTTTCCAGACTTATATGAAGTAGGAATGTCTCATCTTGGTTTTCAAATTATCTATTATATCTTAAATAGACGTGAAGATACTCTATGTGAGAGAGTTTTTTCTCCAGGTATAGATTTAGAAAGAAAGCTACGAGATAAAAGGATTCCCCTTTTTTCATTAGAAACTAAAAAACCTCTCTCAGAATTTGATTGGATTGCTTTTAGTGTTGCATATGAACTTACTTACACAGGAATATTAACAATCTTGTCACTTGCTAATGTTCCTCTCTTTTCCTATGCAAGAACCGAAGCTCATCCTCTAATTATTGTTGGTGGTCCTTCAGTTTTAAACCCTGAGCCATTGGCGGATTTTGTTGATATATTCTTTATTGGAGAAGCAGAAGAGGCTTTAGATCGGATAGCAGACACATATCTTGCATGGAAAGGCTCAGGAAGAACTAAGATGGAGCTCTTTAAAAAGCTTTCTGAAATACAAGGAGTATATATACCTTCATTATATGAAACAGACTATGATGGAAATAATTTTCTAACGATCAAACCTAAATATTCCTGGGTACCAAAAAAAATAGAGAAAAGAGTAATAAACAACTTAGATAAAGCTCCTTTTCCTACAAATCCTATTCTTCCTTTGCAAGAAGTAATTCATGATAGAGGGGTAATAGAGATAATGCGTGGATGTCAAAGAAATTGCCGTTTTTGTTTTGCAGGTTATATCTATAGACCTAAAAGATACAGAAGTATTGAAACCATAAAAAGGTATGTAAAAGAAATTATAGATTCAGCAGGATATGAAGAAATAAGTCTTTTGTCTTTAAGCAGCAGTGATTATCCTGAAATAGAAAAACTAATAGATATTTTAAATTCTGAATTTTCATCTATGTATGTAAACTTTTCTTTACCTTCTCTTAGAGCTGATAATTTTTCTCTGGAACTTGCAGAAAAAATAGAGAAGGTAAGAAAGTCAGGGTTAACTTTTGCTATTGAAGCAGGGACTGAACGGCTTAGAAAAGTAATAAACAAAGGTTTGAAAGAGGAAGACTTTTTTAAAACCCTTGAGATTGCTTTTAGCAAAGGATGGAATAGAGTAAAGCTGTATTTTATGTTAGGACTCCCTACTGAAACAGATGAAGATATAGAAGAAATAGTAAATCTAATAAAGAGGATAATAAATCTAAATAAAAGAGTAAGTTTGCATCTTGGCTTTTCTGTCTTTATTCCAAAACCCCACACTCCATTCCAATGGGAGAAGTTTGAAAAGGAAGAAGTGATTGAAAGAAGAAAAAGCATTCTTTTAAAAGGGCTGAAAAGAAGAAATGTGGAATTGGACTTTCATGATTATAGTATGAGTTATTTAGAGGCAATTTTCTCTCGTGGAGACAGGAGACTATCAAAAATACTTCTTCAAGCATGGAAAAAAGGGAGTAGATTTGAAAGCTGGAGTGAATATTTAAATCCTAATATCTGGAAAGAAACTTTTTTGATGGAAGATATAAATCCTGAACAGTATTTAGAAGGAAGAGACTTAAATCTACCTTTACCTTGGGATCATATTTCTTGTGGTGTCACAAAATTGTATCTTCTAAAAGAGAGAGAAAAAGCTTACAAAGGAGAGGAAACTTCACCTTGTGAGTGGGGAATTTCTTGCGATTATTGCGGTGTTATTCATGGATAAATTTATTTATCGGCTTGCCTTTTACAAAAAAGAATTATTGAAATATGTAAGCTCTAATGATTTGCTAAGCTTTTTAATTAGGGCTTTAAGACGTAGTTATCTTCCTATATGTTACTCCCAAGGCTTTAACCCAAAGCCTTTAATATCTTTTGGTCTCCCTTGCCCTGTAGGTGTAGAAAGTGAACAAGATTGGATAGATATAACTTTGGGAAAGGAAATGGAGAAAAATGAAATTATGGAAAGCTTGAATAGCCAATTACCTAAATCCCTTCAGTTTTTTAGATGTGAAAGAAAATATACTAACTCATCTCTTATTTCAGATACTTATGGCATAAATTATGAGTTGAAAGTTTTTGCTCTTATAAAGGAGAAACTATTAGAAGAAGTAGCAGAATTTAAAAACAAAGAAAATGTTATGATCCTTGTGAGAAGAGGAAGTAAAATAAAAGAGATAAATATTAAAAGTTTTATTGAAGATATGGAGCTGAAAGAAATTGAAACTGGATATTTTATTGTTTCTCTGAAAACAAAAAAAATAGGAGATTCTATTATAAGAGGAGAGGAATTTTTAGAAATCTTCTCTTCAAAACCTCTTTTATTAGATCAAAAAAGGGAAGTGGTTCTGAATTGTATAAATTATTAGTAACAGACTTTGATGGAAGTATAGTAGATAAAGATGAAAGCCTCTCTGAAAAGAATGTAAAAGCTGTAAAAAAATTAAGAGAGGCAGGTATTGATTTAACTCTTGCTACTGGCAGAAGATGGTCATCTATTAAACCCTTTGCTGAGACTTTAGAAATAACATTGCCAGTAATCCTTTATAATGGTGCAGGATTATTTTCTCCTACTGAAGGTAGATGGTTGTTCAAGAAAAGTTTAGATAAAAATGCTATTCAAGAGGTTCTAAAGATTGTGGAAAAATATATATCAGATATAGATGTTGGAGTCTATTATAATGATATATTAATAAGAGGAAGAGATGGAATAGAGATTATGCGTAGCGGGAAAGAAATTACCAAACTTTTTATAGAGGCAGATCCATCTTTATTGACCAAGCTTAAAAATGAATTTAGTGATAGCCGTGTTTATTATAATATAGTTTTCTCAGCTCCTGTTTATTTAGAGATACTTCCCGTAGGAGCCTCTAAAGGAAAAGCTTTAAAGTATCTTTTGTCCTTGTTGAAGATATCGTCAAAGGAAGTTATTGTCCTGGGAGATTATGATAACGATCTTGATATGTTTCAAAATACAGCTTTAGGAATTACTCTAAAAAATAGTTCAGAAGATCTTAAAAGAGTTGCTGACTATATATTGGACGTAAATCCTACTGAGTCAATTTATGAGATTGCAACTAAAATTTTAAAATTAAATGTGTGAGGTGATTTAAGATGTTTCTTGTTATTAGTACTTTAGGAAAAATAGAAGATGCAGAAAAAATTGCTAACATCTTGTTAGAAGAAAAACTTATTGCTTGTGCCAATATTATTCCAAATGTAAAGTCATTCTTTTACTGGAATCAGGAGAAACAAGAGACAGAAGAAGTAATATTGTTATTAAAGACTGATAAAGAAAAATTCTCATCTCTTGTTAAAAGACTTAAAGAACTGCACCCTTATGAACTTCCTGAGATTATCGGTATCCCAGTAAATTATGGACTTCCGGAATATCTAACATGGATAAAGGAATCAGTGAGTTAGATGTTAAGTTTATGAGGGAATCCTTGAAAGAAGCAAGAAAAGCTTTTAGAAACGGGGAAGTTCCTGTTGGAGCAGTTGTTGTATTGAATAATGAGATTGTAGCAAGAGGATACAATGTTAGAGAGACTAAAAAAGATCCAATTTTACATGCAGAAATTGAAGCTTTGAGGAAAACCTCTAAAAGGCTAAAAGATTGGAGACTGAGTGATTGTACTTTATATGTTACCTTAGAGCCTTGTCTCATGTGTTTTGGAGCGATTTTACAAGCAAGAATTAAAAGGGTAGTTTATGGTGCTCCAAATATAGAAGAAGGGTTTACTAATTTTATTTTAGAAGCAGCTATCAAAAAGAAATGGGACAAGATTGAAATAGTTTCTGAAGTTTTAGAAAAAGATTGTAGAGAAATTATGAAAGAGTTTTTTGAGACCTTAAGGAGTTCACCCTTATAAAAATTTATGCTAAAATACATAAATACGGAGAGGTGGCTGAGTGGACGAAGGCGCTCGCCTGGAGAGCGAGTAGGCTGCGACAGTGGCCTCGTGGGTTCGAATCCCACCCTCTCCGCCATTTTAGCTTAAGGGAGAAATCCTAAAATGATTGAACTGAAAAGTTTTTTAAGTACTAGTAGTGGAATAATAAGTTTTATTTTTGGATTTTTTGCAGCTTATGCTGTAGTAAAAGAATTGAATTTTTCAATATTATTTAAAAAGGAAAAGAGTTTTGGGGGTTGGATAGCTAAAATTATAATTTTTATAATTATATGTTCAGCTGTATGGGTAATATTAAGTTCTTTTTTTATACTCATCGGAATTCAGGAATGATTTCGCCCAGGGCTATGCTTAGGTGGGGAGCTAGCGGTGCCCTGTACCTGCAATCCGCTATAGCAGGACTGAAAGGCCACCTGAGGTTTAGTCTTGTAGGAAAACAAAGAGAAAAGGGGGCGATGATGGTCAGGAGCTATACACTAAGAGAACTTCAAACCCCGCCAGGTCCGAAAGGAAGCAACGGTAAGAAGTCTCTCTTAGGTGCCGTAGTAAACCTGATCGGAGCTTACCTCTCTCTTTGTACTTGTAAGGCTAAAACGAGGGTGGAGGCATAGCCCTGGCCCTACCTCTTAAAAATGTGGACTGATACACACACTCATCTTAATGACGAACGGTTATATCCTCATTGGAAGGAGATACTTCAGAGGGCAAGAGATAAAGGGGTGAAGAGCGTTTTTGTCGTAGGTTACGATCTCAAATCCAGTAAACTTGCTTTATCTTTAAGCAAAGAGAGTGGAATTTATCCAATTGTCGGAGTTCATCCTCATGAATCTGAGAATTTCTTTCTTAATGAAGAAGAGTGGGATACTCTTATAACTCCAAAAACTTTGGGAATTGGAGAGATAGGTTTAGATTACTACAAAATGTATTCATCTAAAAGGAGACAAAAAGAAATGCTTATTAGCTTTATCTGCTATGCAAAAAAGAAAAAACTTCCTGTAATAATACACTGTAGAGATGCATGGGAGGACTTAATTGATATCATAAAAACAGAAAAAATATGGGAAATAGGTGGAATAATGCATAGTTATAGTGGAAGTTACGAGAATGCTAAAATAATAGCTGAATGGAATTTTTTGTTTAGTTTTTCGGGGCTTATTACCTATAAAAATGCTAATAATCTAAGGGAGGTGTTAAAAAAACTTCCTTTAGATCTAATAATTATGGAGACAGACTCTCCTTACTTAGCTCCCCAATCCCAGAGAGGAAAAATAAACGAACCTGCAAATCTTGTTGAAATAGCAGAAAAAATAGCAGAGATAAAGAATATAGAACTTGAAACTCTCCCAGAGATTATGGATGAAAATTTAAAAAGATTATTTAATGGAAAACTATGAACACTTTATATACTATTGGTGGTAATCTTTACTTAAATATTACAAACAAATGTACTAATCGTTGTGTGTTTTGCATCGGGAATTTCACAGATACAGCTGGAAATAAAAATTTGTGGTTAGAAAGGGAGCCTACTTCTCAAGATGTTATAGTTGATTTAGATATGTCAGATCTGAAGACATATAAAGAGGTAGTCTTCTGTGGATTTGGAGAGCCCCTTTTGAGAGTTGAGTTGGTAAAGAAAATAAGTAGTTTTATCAAAGAAAAATATCCAGAAAAAAAGATAAGAATAGATACAAATGGACATGCTAATCTTTTTCATGGAAGAAATATAATTCCTGAACTGGCTCCATATATTAATGCAATATCAATCAGTTTAAATGCAGAAAGCAGAGAAAAATACAATAAGATTTCACGTCCTGTATTTGAGGATGCGTATGACTATCTTTTGGACTTTATTGCTTTAGCTAAAAATTATATAAAAGAAGTAACTGCTACTGTAGTAAATTTACCATCAGTTGATATAGAAAAATGTAGAGAAATAGCTGATGAATTAAAAGTAAATTTTAGAGTACGAAATTTTATAAGAAATTTATGATTTCAGCCTATATTGAAAGTTATAAAAACGGACTTTTAGAAAAGAAAATTGACTTAGCTTATAAAAGATTAGAATCCTGTGATCTCTGTCCAAGAAGCTGCAAAGTGAATAGAGAACAAGGAGAAATAGGATACTGCAACGCTCCTTATGATCCTGTGGTTTCTAATTATTTTCCTCATTTTGGAGAAGAGAAAATTTTAGTAGGAGAATATGGCTCTGGGACTATATTTTTTACATATTGTAATTTAGGTTGCATTTTTTGCCAGAATTATACTATAAGCCATTTAGGAATAGGAAAAAGAATATCAATTGAAGATTTAGCTAATATTATGATTTATTTGCAAAAGCTTGGATGTCATAATATAAATTTTGTAACACCTACACATTTTGTCCCACAAATTTTGAAAGCTTTATATGTTGCTACAGAGAACGCACTTAATATTCCCTTAGTGTATAATACCAGTGGGTATGAAAACATTGAGACCTTAAAAATTCTTGAAGGAATTATTGATATATATATGCCGGATATAAAATTTTATTCCTCAGAGATCTCTAAAAAGTTAGCTAATGCTGATGACTATTTTGAGAAAACGAAAGCGGCAGTGAAAGAAATGTATAGACAAGTAGGAAGTCTTGTATTAAATGAAAAAGGAATAGCAGAAAAGGGTTTAATTATTAGACATCTATTATTACCCAATAATTTTTCAGGTCTTCTAAATTGGTTAACTTTTTTAAGGGATGAAGTATCTTTAGACGTGTCTTTACATATAATGGGTCAGTATAGACCTTTGTATAGAGCGGAAGAAGAACCTTTAATAAATAGATCTATAACTTCTAAAGAATATGAAGAGGCTATTTTACTTGCAAAGAAGATGGGGTTTACTCATATCTATAGAATAAATTCTTAGGACTCCAAATACCCTCTTGTCAAAGTGAATAGTATATGATAGAATGCATACTGCCTGAATG
>DAOSUP010000015.1:2106-33797 GCA_035378845.1 Dictyoglomaceae bacterium | reverse complement strand
TATGTCTTCTGGCATGTCCGTTCCTCCATGAATACCCGTGGTAGTGAAAAAATTATAGAGAAGTTCTGCAACCTTTTTCCCTCTCTCACTATCAATTACAATTGCCGTATTTATAAACTCCTTATACATTTTGCCTAATGGTTTCGGTATAAAAGAAGTTTGGCAAAGTCTATTTAGGTGACAGATTTTCTAATGATGCTTATTTTAAGACCCTTCAATTTCCACTACTCCTCCACTGATCAGATTAAACGCCACTGAAACAGCTCTTTTTTGCTCAAAACTTGCTACTTTCTTTTCCATAGAATTTCTAAAGTTTCTAATACTTCCCGTATGAAGTCTTACTATTGAATCTTCGTCAGTCTTACCTTGGTTCTTAAGTTTTAAAATAATCTCCTCTGCCTTTTTAATTTTAATTGCAGTTGCCTGTTTAACACTCTCAATTTGATTGTTCACTATTGTATCATTATCTCTCCTTAGCTTCTGTTCTTCTTCTTCACGGATCATCTCTAAGTATTCTCCTACTTCCTTAAAGATTGCCTTAAAGTTATCATCTTCATAATCTGCGAGATTTTTATCAGAAGGCTCTGACTTTACAATCTCACCTAAGAACCAATCACAAAGTTCATCTACTATGTGGACTTTTCTATTCTCTAAATTAACAAGAATCGGTATCAAGATAAGGTCTTTCTTTAACGCACTTTTTTCTAACAAATATATAAAAAAGAGATATTTCCCTTGATATTTACTATTTCCTCTTAAGCGGAATTGTGCTGTAGTATATATCCCCTGTTTATTATCGTCGTAATATCGTTTTATTGCCTTCATTATTGGATGATGGATAGTAATAAATTCTAAGGATTCGTCTCTACAGGCTTCCTGATCGTTAAAAGTCACCAAGATTCCACCATCAAAAGATAATTTTCTTTCCAGTTGTTTTATATTTTCACTCGTAGAGGAATATTGACTAACAAATCTACGAAAATCATCGTCTGATTTCAGCACAAAGACATTATCCCTCCCACTTTTTGTAGGAAGTAGCGTAGTCTTTGGATAGTTTTTTTTGAGGAATGTTTTGAGGAAAAATAAAACTTCATCTGCAGTTATAAATCGTTTTGTCTCTAAAATTTTAGTGACCTCTTGATTAAAATACTCATCTTGACCAATAAATTTCTGACATTCTTTCTCAAACTCTTCTAGCTCTTTCTGCCTTCTTTCTATGTTCTCAGCTGCTTTTTCAATCTTTTGAATCTTCTGCTCCAGAGTAAGTTTCGTATCAAATATCTCTCTTGTTAACTCTGTTATCTGGTCTCCAAGGATAGCATCTAAGTCTCCAATATACCTTTCAAAAATATTTATCCTACTATACAAACGATTTAGAATTTCGTCATCTATTGTATTGACCATTGAGAAATTATAGATAAGGATTTTTTCATGGCGTTGTCCATAGCGGTCAAGTCTACCTATCCTTTGTTCTACTCTCATAGGGTTCCAAGGTAAATCATAGTTAAAAATTACATTACAAAATTCAAAATCTAAACCCTCACCACCTACTTCAGAAGATAGTAAAATTTTAATCTCATTTGTTTGACGAAACTTTTCAATAATTTTTCGCCTATCCTTTGTAGGAATATCACCATGAATCAAAGCTACTTTACCTTGGTATTCCGTAGCTTCTAAACGCTTTTTCAAGTATTCCAAGGTCTTTTTAAAAAAAGCAAACACTATTATCTTTGACTGGCTATCTTCCTCTTCTAGTTTACGCAATGCCTCTAAAAATTTATCAAATTTCGTGTCAATCTCACCTATTTTATTAGCGCATTCTTTAAGCTTTTGAATCGCAGAAACTTCTCCATTTTCTAATTTCCAAGGCACCTCAGTATCCGCTGACAAATCAATCACATCTCCATTATCTTCTGAGGGAGCATCAACAACTCTTTCCTTAATTATATCAGCAAGACTTTCTTTCATAACTTGAATACAACTTGCTACTTGTCTTTGAGGCATTATGACTGCAAATGAAACTCCTTGAGAAGAACTGTATTTTGTTGTAAAACGTTCGGCTACAAAATCAGTAACAGCGTTGTAAAAATCCATCTCGGCTGGTGTAAACTCAACACGAATCACCCTTGCTTCCCTAATAGGAAATTCAACTTCAACATCTCTCTTTTTTGTTCTTGTAAAAACATAAGATAAGCAATTCAATTCTATTAATAGCTTCTGTAGTCTAATCGCTTGTTCTCGTGTTAGTTTGGTATTGTTACTAAGTAGTTGGACTGCTTCGTGATAAAAAGGATTTTTAAGGAACCTCTCTTTTTGAGATGTCTCTTCAACCTTCTTGAGCAACATTAGAGCAGCATTAGGATCATATAATCTCCGCAAAGCGTTATTAATATACTCATTAGGTTCAATGAGATTGTAAAATAAAGCAAAATCAGTAAATTCTTCTGGGACTAGCAAACGGAGAAGATTAAACAAGTCAGGAGTTCCTAACTGAAGAGGTGTTGCAGTAAGAAAAAGCATAGCGTCTGACAGCTCTGACAAGACTTCCCCAAGTTCACTGCTTAAAGTTTCAGGATTTCTCATATAATGCGCTTCATCAACAATAATAATATCAAAACGTGGTGTTACCTTTCTTAACTCTTCTATCATTTTATTTGACCGAAGAGTTTGTAAAGAAATAATGCCTTTAACTTTTTCCGCTTCTCCATATTCAGTATATCGCTGTAAGAATTTACTAAAATCGTCTCTTTTCATGATATTGAAATCAATACCAAACCTTTTTTGCATCTCCTTTTCCCATTTCTGAGTCAACATAGAAGGGCATACAATTAGAACTCTAGGCAATTCCCCTAATCGTGCTGACATTTCTGTAATAATTATCCCAGCTTCTATTGTCTTCCCTAACCCTACCTCATCTGCCAATAGAAGCCTCTGCTTAGAGGAATTAAGAAATTTGAGGACAGGCTTAAATTGGTGAACTAAAAACTCTGTTCGGGAAGCATAAAAGGTATAAAGGTTATCAGACAGAGGCTTCTCCAGTTTCTTGTAAATTAACCCCTGGATAAAGTCTTCAATATCAGAGAATTGCTTGTCTTTTAACAATTGTTCTACTGACTTTGGTGGAATAAATTTTTCGAGTGAATCTTCTGGATAATAAGAACCTGTTTGGCTGGGATCAAGAGTAACAGGATAAAACAATTTACCTTTTGCTTCTATCGGCTCACCATCAATCATCCCAATCCTATTTCCATAAGCCTTTAATATGACCCTATCGCCTTTAGAAAATTTTGCTTCCATAAGAAGACCCCTAAATACTTAGATATATTCTCTCTCAGTCAGATTTCAACAGCAAAAACCATCAAGCAAAATTTCACCAAACGTTTTGGCACAAACTAAGTTACAAAAAGCTGATTGGGGAAGATTTTTTTATCCCCTATTAGGCAAAATGTCCCTCTTCTATAGCTCCTCATACAATAGATTTCCAATATTTCCTTTTCATACCATCCCCTGGCTCCTCAAATTTAGACCAGTTGTATCCCTTTGAAATCAAAAAATAGTGTATTTCATTATCTACATCATTATTTCCAGGACAATGTACTACCATACCACCTATTTTTGTAACTCTCTCCATTTCTTTATGCTCTACCTCTATATTATCACCAAATGTATGACCTTCAATACAAATATCTGCGAATTTATCTGGAAAAGGAATATCAGTAATCAATCTATCTACAGGAAAAACATTATTTAATCTCAATTTTTTAAGGTGTTAAATCTATGAGACCCTTAACTTCTTCAATTTCCTCCTTTGATGGAAACCCATCCGGTCCCATATGTCTTATCTTCAAGCCCGCTGCTATTGACGCAGATTTTATTGATTCTCTCACATTGAGAGTATCCATGTATGTTGCTAAAAATGTTGCGCCAAATACATCTCCTGCTCCAGTAAAATCCTTAGCATCCACCTTTAAACAATGGACTGTTTCAATTTTATCTCCCACAGAAAACATACACCCTTTATTTCCAAGAGTTACTATAGCAATTTTTGGTCCTGCACAGATCAAATATGACAAAATCTTTTCAACCCCTATCCCGAATACAGAAGCCTCAGATTTTCCAATTTTGATGATATCAACATATTTCAAGAAATCCTTGAAATCTTCACGTAAAGCTATTTCTACTCTTCCATTTTCGGTTATCTTTCTAAACAACCCTTGTGGATCAAGCATTATGATATTATCTTCCCTTTTTAGCTGCTTGATAAGTTCCACTTCAACTTCGTTAGTAATTGGAGATATGTAAAAACTGCGTGCTTTTCTATATAACTCAGGAATATCGTCAGAAGTTATGTGAGATACTCCACATTTGCAAATCTGCTTTCTCTCTCCGTCAATATCATAAATGTTTTCAAAGCGAGTGGTAAGCAATCCTCCGATAGATACACCTTTTATGTCAATACCATGTTTAGTATAAAATGAAAAATCTTCAAAATCGCGACCGACCTTGGAGACTAAACCAACATTTTTCTTAAGTGTTTTAAGAGCCATCCCCGTATAAGTTGGTGCACCACCTAAAACGTTCTCAACAGTACCCCATGGTAACACATTCCTATCTATAGCAATGTGACCAATAACGACTACATCTAACATTTTAAATACACTTGAGTTATATGAATAAAGATTTTGAGAGGCTCTATTAACATATATCGCCTTGCCTTATTTTTCTCTTCATTTTTTACTAATTCTATTACTTTTTTATCATTTTTCAAAATCTTCCCTTGTTTCTGATTCTTTTTGTAAATTATTCTCTCCCTCTTTATTTTTTATTAATTTTGTCAATTCTTCTATCATTTTTTTCAAATCATCCTTTGTTAACTCTTTTGTACTTGGTTCCCCCAATAATTCATTAAAATCTCGCTCCAAGTCCTTATATGCCTCTTCTTCTGAAGAAGTATCTATCCAAAAGGTTTCGTATCCAGCTTGTCTACGAAGATATGGACCAACATGCATTCTCTCATCTACCCAAATTAAAGAATGCGTTGCTGGAGCATCATAAACATAAATTCTAAAATATTCAACTTTTTCCTCAGATTTTGCTGTATCTTTAATCCTTTCTAACTCTTCTAGAGTATTTTTAATTTCCTCATAAAATGTTATTAAGGACTTTCCTTCCTCCTCTGCACGCAATTTAAGAAAGTGAGAATTTGGATTCATCAAAAGAAACTTAAATCTAAATGGTCCTTTATCCTTACTGAAGATTTTTTTGAGACACTCATTGAAATCTTGTGAATTTTCATATATGTCATGTAAGGATATTCCTAACATCCTTAAATCCGACTTCATTGGCGATAAATATACCTCAATTGGTGGACGCTCGGGTCTTAAACCCCATGATACAACTCTTCTTAACCAGTCAATAATAGGGGGAACCAAAAAAGCTGCACCTATGTTTTCCATCAAGGACACAGATATAAGCCATATTCCATCCACTCCATACCATCTACATATTATTGAAACAATTATAATTACTATACCAGACCAGAACACAATTTCCCGAAAGTATTTATTAAACCTTATTTTCCATACTTCTCTCTGTTTTCTTAATTTTGGTTCCGATGTCTCTTTCATTCTAACCCCCCCTCTCCCATTATAATATTATTTATATACCATTATTTAAACTTTTTAGCAAATAGTTCTATTGATAGAAATGTGTATTCTCTAAAAGTTTTGAGATAGCTTCTTTAACTTTATCTGGAAATCTTTGAGTAATATTTCCTATTATTCTCTAAAGTATTGAATAAGCTTACCAATTGGTTATGATAGAGCGGTAAGAGGTGATATAACAGAGTACATAGAGAAAACAGGTTATTAAAAGCAATTTTGAGAAATTTCTATTTTCCTTTTTATCAACTGTTATATAAAAGTTTATTAATAAGTAACTTCAAAAAATTTCCTCTCGCAGCAAAAATCCAACAGTAGATCCTCTCTCTATTAAAAAATTCAAAATTATTACAATTTTGCTCTTTAATTTTAGATCCTTCCTTATGGTTTCTCGGTTTAAAATATAGCATTTTTTCACAATGGTTTCTAAATAATATATCGTAGTTTTCTCAAGCTTTGCAATCCATAAGTTTTCATTTTTATTTATCATATCACTTATCCAAACAATACCATCGTCAACAAAATCACTTCCTATTCCATTAAGCAGTTTAGAAATAGAGTAAAGCACAGCAGGACAATGTCCCATGTCTTCCGCCACCTTTTTAAAGAACAATTTCTCCCTTTCTTTAAGAGTATGCCAATTTTTTGCTGATTCTTTCCAATAAGGATATGCTAGTAAATAATTATAGATAATCTGATCCTTATAATATTTAGAGTAATTATCATTGCATAACTCAACTATCTTATTATAAAAACCTTCCCATATTAACCAAAATTGCTCATACTTATTTAATTTATCTTCCACTGAAATAATCGCTTGAAAAAAATCAGCCATTTCACGAGAGTTTGCGAAGTTATCAATAAAAGGCTGAATATATTCTTTTATTTCATCTTTTTCCCGATTAAGTATAAAGTAAGCAAATCTCGTAAAAATTTTATCTTTTAAGGTGTGATCAATCTTATTCCTATCTTTAAGTATCTTCTCTGCAAAAATAGGTAGAACTATTTTTATAAAACTTTTGTGAACTTCATCTTTTGTATTTATTGGAATTAATTCAAAGGCTACCTCTAATGATTCTATATCAAGCTTTTCTATACCTTTGACATGATTAAATTCAATCTCATTATTGATCACCTTTTCTAAATCTGATTCATTTTCCATTAGAAATTTCTCAGTAGTCTTTTGTTTCGCAGTTTTAAAAATACCATTTTTATAATTTTCTTGGCGAAATTTTTCTAATAATTTATTATATTTAGGCTTTAATAATAGATAGCCTACAAATAATGACTGAGCATCTTTAAAGGAAATATCCCACAAATTATTCAAAATTGCTTTAATTGAGTAATCTACAATAGGAGATGAATCAAAAAGAAAAAGAGTTAATAGGAGAATAATCTTAATCCTTTCTCTTTCAGAGGGGAAAATCTTTAATAATAAAGGTAAAGTATCTATAGCTGGTTCAACACCATCGTGAGTTTGGTATTGATAGTTATCTCTTAAAGGTAGGGATGCATATTCAAAGATAATGCTTTTACAAAATTCTTTGTCTCCTTCAGAAAGTTGATTTAAATAATCTCTAATCAGAACAGCACAGGTATATGCAGGAATTTCATAATTAAAAAGAAGAAATTGGTAGTCATTTCCATTGTTTAGGTTGCTAACTATTTCTCTTACCTCTTTTAAAATTAATTGGATATTACCTTCATATTGCTTATAATCCTTATATCCCTCATCTTTCTTGAATTTATAAGTTGCCCACGACTTCAAGGGAATATATTTCATTAATTCGTTTGATTTATTTATAGGTTCTTCACTATATTTCTTTAAGTCTGGCTCAATCTGAGGATGGAATTCCATTAGTATTTGATTATCCCTAATCTCAAATGTAGGCTTCATTTTTCTTCGGTCCATTCTTGCTAAAAACAACTCCCATGTTTTGTCTTCATCGGTTTCCTTTGATCTATCAGGAAGTTTACTGTAATAATCATCCAATATTCTCCAGATAATCTCTTGCCTCTTTTTAGCTTCTTCATCATTAACATTTTCGCTTCTAAAAAATTGATAATATCTAATTAATTTCTCTAAGTCCCATTCTCTGTGTTTATCCTCACAGGTTTTAAGCCTTTCATTCCTACATATTTGATCTTGATAATTAGGACCATAACTAATAGAATATAAATTCCTTACTTCTAATTTATCTGAAAGTTGTCTGTGTTTATCATAAAAGAAAAATTCTTTTGTTTGAAATAGAATCTTTGCTATGTCAAAAGTTTTATCTGGACATGCTAATACAATACTTGTAACTACGGCTGTAATAGAAGCAGATTTTGAATTTTTAATCAAGTATAAAAGCCAGTCTTCCAAGGTTTTTGAGTCCATATGCTCTATTTGTTCCAGAAAAAATTTTTCTAAAGCCATATGAATAGATTGAAGTAAATATGGCGTAACAGGAGAACCTGTACCTCTGTACATATTCCACAAACTTTCACTAACATATTGCTTGATAGTTGCTTTATCATCAATTATTAAAGTTACTTCTTTAATAGATTTATCAAATCCAGAATTAGCATAACATTCAACACATTTATTTGTGAAATTTAAAATAAAGTCTACTGTTTCTTTAGGTAAAGTCTTAAGTAGGCAATATATCGGGGTTTGATAGGCACTAGCAGGGAAATAACTCATATCTACACTGTGGTTTAAACAATAATATCGTTCAATGTTATCACCATCATAATCAAGATGTGAATAGCCTCTATCTGGATATCTAAACCAAAATAAATCTGCTAATTTCAATACATATTCAGGTAGTACAAGTACTATCTGAATCCCATCTAATGTTGTTAAAATTGTTTTTACTATATCATAATAAGGATCTCCATAATTGTTCCATTTATTTTTCAATACCTCATTAAAAACAGATTCTAACTCTTCTTTGATCTCTGATGCTCCATAAAGAATAATTTGAATTAATTTATTATTATTCTTATCATGCTTCCACGGAATATTTTCTTCCCTAAGTTTTTTATAATAATGCAGCGCTATTAAAGATGCTCTTTTTGTTGTTTCTCCTTTTTTATTTTTATTGTTCCAATCATAGAGTAATGGCAAGACAATATCAATATTTGCCAAACCGACTTCACTTAAGTGGTTATAAATAAACTCTATTAAAGTTTCCCAGCCATTCCCTTTCGGTTTAGTAAAAACATATTCTATCTCCCAAGCATCTCTATTATTTACGTCAAGACTTCTTAAAATATCCTCATCTACATCTTTACATGCTGTTCTTATCAGAAAAATTATTCTTTTAAACAACTCAAAATTATCTGTTAATAATTTTTTTTCAAATATTTCAAAAAAAGTCTTTGAATAATCCGAGAGTAAAACTGATATCAGTGTTTCATCTTTCCAATACCTCTCTAAAGAATCATCTATGATTACCTCTTCAATAAATGTTTTAATTCTCTGGCCATTCTGGAAAAGCTTTTCAGATAGCCAATTTCTAAAAGCTCTACGAATAGGGTATGAACTACCAATATTGTTAAAAAATTCTTTATTATTACAACTTTTATTAAATTCTATTTCAATTATCTTTTCCAATGCCCACTCTTCATAAACATCATGAGTAATAAAGTATCCTCCATAATTTTTATCATATTGAATAATCTCATCAGAAAGCAATTTTTGTAAAACCTCATTTTCACAATTGACATCTGACATAGGAATATAAAACCTACCACTATCAGCTCTTTGCTTGGCTAAATTTAAAAAACAATTCTCTCTTCTTAAGTGAATATTATTTTCTCTCTGAGAAGAATTTTGAATCTTCTTCTCCCATAACGATTTCTTAAAGTCAGAATAAATAATGTTTTTATTAAAGTTTTTATAGCTTTCTAAATACTCAGCCAGATAAAATGGGATTTTTATTAACTCTAATAATCTTTTTTCCAAAGGAGGTTCAAAACCAAATTCTTCTGATAATTGAATAAACTGTTTTTCAGAAATGCTTTCAATATTTATAGATCTAAAAGGAGTATGATAAATTTCTATAAATTGGAATTGTAGAGAGTCTAAATAGCTTTGTCTTGTAGTAAGTATTACTTTCCATCTATTTTTAATTATTGTTGACAAAAATTCCAAAAATGGATCTTGATTATCTAAATCTGATAGTTTCTCCGCTGAATCTATGAAAATATATTTTTGCTTTTCTTCATTATGAACATCAATAAAATCCGTTAAGGTAAAATCACCAAATTGTTTAAAAAGTTCGTTTATATTATTATTTAAATCAAATTCAGTAGCTTTAAAAAGATAAATAGGGTATATGTCCTTAAACTTAGTGTAAAAATCTTTAACTATTGCTGTTTTTCCAACACCTGCTTCACCTGTTAAAATAACAATTTGTCCATTATCAGGTGGGTTTATTAAGTTATCTATAATTTCTTCCCTATCAAGCTTAATAGTTTTTTCACCAAATTTTATTTCTGAATGTATAGGAGTCAATATTGCCTCAGTATGCTGTTGCAATTTATTAATGAGGTCAAACACGTTCTTATCCAAACTAAAAAAAAGATCCCTTAGATTACGGTTTTCTGGCAGTGCTAATTGCCTTTCAATATGACTGGGAACTCTCCATTCTATTTGAACACCTAATTTTTTAGCTTCTCCTTCAATATCCTTTTTATATTTTGGGTCCTTTTCTTGCTCTTTAGAACTTTCTGAAATTTCTTGATTTAAATAAATAAAAATCTTTGTAAGATTAGGATTTTTCTTTTTTGCTTTTTTTATTGAATCAATTATATCTTCTTTATTATTACTGATTTTGGTCTCATAATATTTGGCTTGAAATCCAATAACATCCCCATTAACCTCTATCGGCTCCGTTTCTATCCCTACTTGATTTTTAAACTTAGGAATCCCTATTTTAATATTAAACTCACTACAAAATAGCTGATATGCTAAGCCCTCAAAAGCTATTGTCTCTTTTCCATCGAACTTTACTTTAAAAATATTCCAATTTAGCATTGTCTAATTCCTAATACTTCTTGATAATAAATTTGTATATAATCTTCCAAGAATATTTGAAGATCCTCCATATCAATTTCTAACTTTTGAAGAATCCTTTTAGTTTCCTCCTCGTTGCCTTTGCACAATCAATCCATTGCTACTTCATACCTAATATCCTTAATATCGCCATCCAGAACCTCAATAAGTGCATTAACTACCTTTTTAGTTCCTATCTCACCAAGAATTCTCACAATTCTCATCTGAATATCCGAATCTGATGGTCCAATAAATTCATTGTTCAAAGTTCGAATGAGTAAATCAACTGCAGGTTCATCTATCTGAATAAGAGCATCCATTGCTTCATTCTGAACTTGACTCTGATTCTGAATATCTTTGTATCTATATCCTAAAGCTTTTACCAAACCCTTAAGATCCATATTTCTTTCATTTATCTACATTTGGTTTGAACAGCATCCCCTCCTCCTTAACTGATTTCATTTCTTCACTTTATAATATAACTTATATCATTTTTTAAACTTTTTAACAAGGAGCCGAATTGCCTCATCAAAAATCGATATTAAACTGTATTGTTGCCTCATATAAGAAATATATGTGAAAAATCTTAAAATATAAGGAGAAAGTTTATCTATTTAAGTAAACCATACTATAAAACAAAGGAATTTCACATAGAAAATTATATAAGGCAATAGGTATTAATATAAATCAATCTTTTCTAATACCTCAGCTAAAAGTTCAACAACTTCCTTATTTAATACTGAGCATTCTTCAAGAGCTGGTAAACCTCACTATCCTTGATGTAACGGTTACTCCCGGCATAGTCAAAAGCCGTTTTACCTTCATCACTTTTAGCTTTTCCGTCTGCTCCAGCTCCTAAAAGAAGTTTAATAATCTCTGGATTCTCACTCTTTATAGCTGCCCATATTAATGGAGTCATACCATCTTCATCCTTAGCATTAACATCCGCCCCAGCTCCTAAGAGAACTTTGATAACTTCTGGACTCTGGTTATTTATAACTGCATATATCAGTGGAGTAATATCATATATATCCTTAGCATTAACATCTGCACCAGCTCCTAAAAGAAGCTTGATAACTTCAGAGCTCTTATTCTTTATAGCTGCCCATAGCAACGGAGTCCTGCCATACGATGTATCCTTAACATTAACATTTGCTCCACCTTCTAAGAGAACCTTAATAACCTCTGGACTCTGATTATTCTCAGCTGCATATATAAGTGGAGTCTTATCATTTTCACCCTTAGCATTAACATCTGCTCCACCTTCTAAAAGAACTTTAATAACTTCTGGATTCTTATTATTCATAGCTGCCCATATAAGTGGAGTCCTGCTATACGATGTATCCTTGGCATTAACATTTGCTCCAGCCCCTAAGAGAAGCTTGATAACTTCTGGACTCTGATTATTCTCAGCTGCATATATAAGTGGAGTCTTACCATTTCCATCCTTAGCATTAACATCTGCTCCAGCTCCTAAAAGAAGCTTGGTGACTTCTGGATTTTGGTTATAACAAGCTGCATACATCAATGGAGTCCTGCCATACGATGTATCCTTAGCATTAACATTTGCTCCAGCCCCTAAAAGAAGCCTAGTGACTTCTGGATTCTGATTATTCTCAGCTGCATATATAAGTGGAGTCTTACCATTTTCATCCTTGGCATTAACATCTGCTCCACCTTCTAAAAGAACTTTGATGACTTCTGGATTATTATTTATAGCTGCCCATATTAATGGAGTCCTGCTATATGATTCATCTTTAGCATTAACATCTGCTCCAGCTTCCAAAAGTACTTTAATAACTTCTGGATTCTTATTATTCATAGCTGCCCATATAAGTGGAGTCCTGCCATACGATCTATCCCGAGCATTAACATCTGCCCCTGCTTTAATTGCCTCTTTTACCTTTTCTGGAGTACCGGTTTTCACCAGCTCAAAGAAGTTTTCCTGTCCCAGAACTGGTACAGTAGCAGATAAAATAAAGGAGATCATAAGAATACCTAATAATGTCTTTTTCACCGCTCCCCTCCTAATTTTTAAATATAAGATATTATAATCCACAATGCTCTTCAGCATCAAATTTTTGGATTGCCTCACAAAAAATATATGAGAATCTTAAAATATAAGGAAAAATTTTTATCTATTGAAGTAAACCATATTATAAAACAAAGGAATTTTACATAGAAAATTATGTAAGGCAATAGGTATTAATATAAATCAATCTTTTTAATGCTTCAGTTTAAAATCAACAATTTCCTTAATTTAATATTGGGCATCGTTCAAGAGCCAGTAAACTTCAGTATCTTTAATGTATTCGTTGTATTCGTTCTCTTCGGCATAGTCAAAAGCTGTTTTACCTTCCTTACTTTTGGCTTTTCCATCTGCTCCACTTTCCAAAAGAAATTTAATGACCTCTGGATTCTGGTTATATTCAGCTGCATACATTAGTGGAGTCATGCCATCTTTATCCTTAGCATTAATATCTGCTCCAGCTTCCAAAAGAAGCTTGATAACCTCTGGACTCTTATTCCAAGCTGCATACATCAGTGGAGTCATGCCATCTTTATCCCTGGCATTAATATTTGCCCCAGATCCTAAAAGAAGTTTGATAGCCTCTGGATTCTGGTTATTCCAAGCTGCATACATTAGTGGAATTCTGCCATATTTATCCTTAGCATTAACATCTAATCCAGCTCCTAAAAAAATCTTAATAACCTCTATATTCTCATTCTCAGCTGCATACATCAGTAGAGTCATGCCATCTTTATCCCTGGCATTAATATCTGCCCCAGATCCTAAAAGAAGTTTGATAGCCTCTGGATTCTGGTTATATTCAGCTGCATACATCAGTGGAGTCCTGCCATATTTATCCTTAGCATTAACATCTAATCCAGCTCCTAAAAAAATCTTAATAACCTCTATATTCTCATTCTCAGCTGCATACATCAGTAGAGTCATGCCATCTTTATCCCTGGCATTAATATCTGCCCCAGATCCTAAAAGAAGTTTGATAGCCTCTGGATTCTGGTTATATTCAGCTGCATACATCAGTGGAGTCATGCCAAATTCATCCTTAGCATTAATATCTGCTCCAGCTTCCAAAAGAAGTTTGATAGCCTCTGGATTCTGGTTATATTCAGCTGCATACATTAGTGGAGTCTTACCAAATAATTCATCTTTGACATTAATATCTGCTCCAGCTTCCAAAAGAAGCTTGATAACCTCTGGACTCTTCTTCCAAGCTGCCCACATCAGCGGAGTCGTGCCAAATAATTCATCTTTGACATTAATATCTGCTCCAGCTCCTAAAAGAAGTTTGATAACCTCTGGATTCTGGTTATTCCAAGCTGCCCACATCAGTGGAGTCATGCCATTTTTATCCTTAGCATTAATATCTGCTCCAGCTCCTAAAAGAAGTTTGATAACCTCTGGATTCTGGTTATTCCAAGCTGCCCACATCAGTGGAGTCGTGCCATCTTCATCCTTAGCATTAATATCTGCTCCAGCTCCTAAAAGAAGTTTAGTAACCTCTGGATTCTGGTTATATTCAGCTGCATACATCAGTGGAGTCATGCCAAATTCATCCTTAGCATTAATATCTAATCCAGCTCCTAAAAGAAGTTTAGTAACCTCTGGATTCTGATTATTCTCAGCTGCATACATCAGTGGAGTTCTACCATATTTATCCTTAGCATTAATATCTGCTCCAGCTCCTAAAAGAAGTTTAGTAACCTCTGGATTCTGGTTATATTTAGCTGCATACATCAGTGGAGTCGTGCCATCTTCATCCTTAGCATTAACATCTAATCCAGCTCCTAAAAAAATCTTAATAACCTCTATATTCTCATTCTCAGCTGCATACATCAGTAGAGTCATGCCATCTTTATCCCTGGCATTAATATCTGCCCCAGATCCTAAAAGAAGTTTGATAGCCTCTGGATTCTGGTTATATTCAGCTGCATACATCAGTGGAGTCCTGCCATATTTATCCTTAGCATTAACATCTAATCCAGCTCCTAAAAAAATCTTAATAACCTCTATATTCTCATTCTCAGCTGCCCACATCAACAGAGTAGTACCAAATTCATCCTTAGCATTAATATCTGCTCCAGCTTCTAAAAGAAGCTTGATAACCTCTGGACTCTGGTTATTCAAAGCTGCATACATCAGTGGAGTCTTGCCAAATTCATCCTTAGCATTAACGTCTAATCCAGCTCCTAAAAAAATCTTGATAACCTCTATATTCTCATTCTCAGCTGCATACATCAGTAGAGTCTTACCATCTTTATCCTTAGCATTAATATCTGCTCCAGCTCCTAAAAGAAGTTTGATAACCTCTGGATTCTGATTATTCTCAGCTGCATACATCAGTGGAGTCTTACCATATTTATCCTTAGCATTAACATCTAATCCAGCTCCTAAAAAAATCTTGATAACTTCTATATTTTCATTCTCAGCTGCATACATCAGTGGAGTTCTGCCATCTTTATCCTTAGCATTAACATCTGCTCCAGCTTTAATTGCCTCTTTTACCTTTTCTGGAGTACCGGTTTTCACCAATTCAAAGAAGTTCTCCTGTCCCAGAGCTGATACAGTGGCAGATAAAATAAAGGAGATTATAAGAATAACTAATAATATCTTTTTCATCCCTCTCCCTCTCTTTCTAAATATAAAATATTATAATCCACAATGCTCTTCATCATCAAATTTTTGAATTGCCTCATAAAAAATATATGAGAATCTTAAAATATAAGGAAAATTTTTTATCTCTAAATCCCAATGAGAAAATATCATATTTAAAGGGGTAGAAAGTTAAAAAAGATAAAAGGATTAATAAGGCAACAAGTTTGTTTGTGTGGAGATCCTTAAGAACACTGTTAGGATATTCTTACGCATTTTGACTGATTTTTCTTCTGGGATCACTAACAGTCCTTAAAAGGAAACAAAGAGTAATCAAGCTTAGTATTAATGAGATACTAAATAGCATCTCAAATCCCCAAAAATCTACAATTTTTCCTGCAATTAAAGGGGATATAAAGGCAAAAGGTGAGACTATTAAGTTTAGAGAACCTAAAAAAAGTTCCTTTTTATCCTTTGGAACAAGATCTAAACTGAGAGTCTGATCTCCCACAGAAGCAGAGCTATTTGCCATCCCCAAAAGAATATAGACTAAATATATAAAAGTAGGAGAGTTTCCAAATAGAAGTAAAAGGAGCCCAGTTATGGAAGAGATTTTTCCCAGACTAATAATCAATTTGTGTCCATATTTATCACCTAAAACTCCAAATAGAAAAGAAGATAGACCTTGAGATACGGCAAGAACAGCAGTATATTCTGCTACAATCGTCTCTTGAATTAAAAATTTTTTTAGAGCAAATACCACAATAAATGTAGCAAAGGGAGGTGTAATAGATCCTAAAATTCTTGTTATCAAATAGTTCCTGAAGTTTTTATTTAGAAGTACCTCTTTCATCCCCTTTATATATGTATAAAAACTTACTTCTTCCTTTCTAATACTATCTGGTTCTTCTCTTGTTAAGCTCAAAAAGGATACAGAGAAGGTGGATACAATTCCTGCAATTAGAAAGATATATCCAAAGTTCATAGGGAAAGGATATCTATTCAAAAAATACCTTGCTAACTCTGCCCCTCCTATCCCCATAAGGGTTCCAATCCCACTTCCAAGGGCGAAAAATATCCCCCTTCTCTTATAAAGAATGACCTTCTCCACCATACTCATCCAACAAGGTCCTAAAAAACCCATAGAAAAGGTTATAATTCCTAAGAGGAGAAGAGCAATATAAATAGTAAGTTTTGGATTATATGGGGCTAAGAAAAATACAACCAAAGATAAAATTATATATGGAACCCTTGAGCCCCAGGTAAATTTAAGAAGCATATTTATCTTTTTAGCATATTTTTCTGCATATTTTGCTCCCAAAATTCCAGGAATAGCCCACCCTAAATTAGTAATAGCTGGAATTAGGCTTATTTCAAAGTTTCCCGCACCAAGATTTTTCAGGAAAAGCGGAAAAAAGGTATATATAGAGCCAAGAGTCATCCCTAAGTTGAAAAAGACGCCATCTAAAGTATTTACAATAAAATTAAAATGATAATCTTCCTTACTTAATGACATACTATTATTCTATCAAAGGGGATGATAATTTCATAGAGAAATTTTTTGCGAGATGAGGTGTAACCTTGACTTATTCTATATATTAGAGAGAATAAATATAGCTCAATTATTAATTAGAAAAGGGAGGTCAAAAATAATGGGGGAGGCTGGAGGCTTAATATCATTAATAGGTGAGATATTAGGGATTATTTTTGCAATTGAAATGGCAGGGCTGGGAGAGCTTGCAACACTTTTTAAGCTTACTGGTGGAAAGACACTTGTGAATTGGGGCACTTGGGGAATTGTTCTTTCTCTTATTGCAATTATTTTAGGAGCTGTAGCTATGAAAGTAAAAAGTAAGGCTATTGGTACATGGCTTATAATAATTAGTATATTTGGATTCTTTTTAGCTGGAGCTCCTGTAAGTATCTTTATGATACTTCCGTTTGTGGGTGGATTTTAGTAATAAAGGATCAGCAAAACTGGTAAAGAAAGGGTATATTATCCCTTAAGCTATAAAAATATCTAAGTAGGGGTAATTTCCAAAAGTATAATTTAAGGTAAAAATTTGATTACTTCCCCTTTAGAGTCAAAAAGAGTAATTGTTGACCCTGTATCCTCAGTAACAGCCATTAGCAGTCTTAATTTCTCATTAGAGTCAAAAAAAGTAATTTCTGATTTGTCCTCAGAAACAACCATCCCCAGTCTTAAATTTTCATTATAGTCAGAAAGACCAATCATTGGTGTTCCATCCTCAGAAACAGCCATTGCCAGTCTTAATTTTTCATTATAGTCAGAAAGACCAATTCCTGCCACTCCATCTTTAGAAACAACCATTTGCAATTTTGTTTGTCCTTTAGAGTCATAAAAAAGAATTTCTGATATCCCATCCTCAGAAGTATGCAACAGTATTCGAGTATTCCCTGTTTTATCTACTATCTTGAGGCTCTCGGTTACTATTTCTTTATCCCATCCCTCGGTTGCTCCGATAAGGAATATCCCTAAAAATGCAAAGAGAACAAAGAAGAAAATTCTTTTTAGTAATCGGTTCTCTCTTTCCAATTTCTCTACTCGTTTTATAAGGTCTTCAGACATTTTTTATCTCCTCCTCTTTTCATAGATTGTTTTTATTTTACTATTAAAAATTAAGAAGGAAAATAAGAAAATATACAGAGCCCCTTTCAGGTTTAATCCTGATGTATATTATTGAAAACTTAAGAAAAAAGTTAGAGTAACCTTTTCCTTATTTAATATTTAATTTATGGAGCCATGAGGATACTTTAGTCTGTAAGTCTCCTCCTCCACTTCCATATACTACAAATCCTTCTAATACTTTTGATTTTGGACAAAGTTTTGATATATCACTGAATATCCTCTCCTGACCGCCTCCACCATGGGAGCAGAAAGGTATGATGGTTTTCCCTGATAAATCATATTCAGATAAAAATGTTGCCACTGGTGGGGCTATTGTACCCCACCAGTTAGGTGAACCTAAAAAGATTGTGTCGTATAACTCTATATTATCCACCTTTGTTTTTAAAGGAGGCTTATATCCTGCTCTTATCTCTTTCTTTGCCTGCTCTACTACCACATTATATGAATTAGGATATGGCACTTCAGGCTGTATCTCAAATATAGTTCCATCTACTTCCTTGTGTATTAAATTTGCAATCTTATGGGTATTTCCAGACCAGGTAAAATATGCAATAAGAATTTGTTTACTCATTATTTATTCTCCAAATAATCTTTTATAAGCTGTATATTTCTCTCTATTAGATCAGGAATAGGTAATTGATATGGACAACGAGGAAGACATGTGCCACATTTTGTGCAGTTTTGAGCCTGCAGATATGCATCATAAAACCATCCCTTTTCTACAGTTTCTCTGGGAAGTCTCTTTAAAAAGTCTTTTGTTCTCATAATTGATGTTATAGGGACTCCTTGAGGGCATGGCTGACAGTATTCACATCTTCTGCAAAAAGTTGAGCCAAGCTCTTTTCTTGTACGTTCTATCTCTTCATATTCCTCAGGAGTGATCTCTGTAAGGTTCATTGCAACTTTCACATTCTCCTCTACCTCTTCAATACTCTCCATTCCTGGATCAGGGACTAAAAATTCTTTTTGAAGAACATATTTTAAGGAAAGGGCTGGATTTGGTAGTACACCTCCTCCCATAGGTTTCATACCAATAATTCCAATATCTTTCTCTAAAGCCATAGAGAATATTTTCTCTTCCACCTTATTTTCAATAAAGTTATAACAAAGCTGTATTACATCAAATTTATCGGTTGTAATAATCTCTTCCAAAAGATCAGTGCTATGGCTTGAAATTGCAACGTGACCAATTAATCCTTCTTCTTTTGCCTTTAAAAGACCCCAATATGCTCCATCACCAGAAAATACTTTATCAAAAGCATCTCTATCATTAACCCCATGGAGTTGATATATATCTATTTTCTTTACGCCTAAATTCCTCAAGCTAATCTTTACATCTTCAAATATGCCATCTTTTGTCCTATTTCCTGACTTTGAAGCGATATATATTCTCTTATCTATGCCCTTTAATGCCTTACCAATCTTTATCTCACTATCTGTATAGCTTCTTGCAGTATCTATAAAGTTTATTCCAAGCTCAATAGCTCTTCTTATAACTTTTACTGCATTATCTTCACTTAATCTTTGTATGGGAATCCCTCCAAAAGCTATAGGGAAAACCTCTATATTTGTCCTTCCTAATCTTCTATACTTCATCTTTCCTCCTTAATTTAATATAAGATATCATTATATGGTACTTACATCACCTTCAACTCTATCCATATTAAGGGCATCAATTACTCCCCTAATGGTTTTTGCTGATGTAATTAAAGCTTCCTTTTCATCATCTGAAAGTCCTACATTCAAAACTTTTCTTATACCATTTTTATTTACTATAGAAGGTAAGCTTAATGGAACATCTTTTATCCCTAAAACATCATAATGAACAGAGGAAACAGGGAGAATTCTATTCTCATCTCCTAATATAGCCTCTACAATATTTACTAATGCAAGTCCAATAGCATAGTAAGTAGCACCTTTATATTCAATTATCTTATATGCTGATCCTCTTACTTCCTTTAATATTTCATTCATTACATCCTTACTAAAGCAATTCTTTCCACATATAGGGCAAAACTCTGAGATATGAACACCTCCTATATGTGTTAAACTCCATGCAGCAACTGATGTATCTCCATGCTCACCAATAATAAAGGCAGATAAAGATCTGGGATCAATATTACAATGCTGAGAGAGAAGATAGGCAAAACGAGAGCTATCAAGCACAGTCCCAGATCCTATAACTTTATTTCTTGGAAATCCCGAAAGTTTCCATGTGATATATGTAAGTACATCCACAGGATTAGTAACTACTAAAAAGATCCCATTAAATCCCGTATTAACTATTTGTGGGATTAAATCTCTAAATATATTTAAGTTTCTATCTATAAGTTGTAATCTCGTTTCCCCTGGTCTCTGTTTTGCTCCTGCTGTTATTACTACAATATCAGAGTCCTTTGCCTCTTCAAGGCTTCCTGCCTTTATTTTTACAGGTCTTACAAAAGATACTCCATGGGAAAGATCCATAGCCTCTCCTAATGCTCTCTTTTCATCTATATCATAAAGGACTATCTCTTTTACTATTCCCTTTTGCATGAGACCATAGGCAAAAGATGTTCCTACTAATCCAGCTCCCACTATTAATACTTTACTCATAAATTCACCTACCTTTCTAAATAAGGGATATATTCCATGAACATCATATTACAAAAGATCTTTCTCCATTATATAGGCATCTTCGTCTATATAATATCCCTTCTCCCTTTTTATAACCTTAAATCCTAACTTTTCGTAAAATTCTATAGCAATTCTATTGGATACCCTTACCTGCAAAATACATCTCTTCAAATTCTTTTCTTTAAAAAGGGAGAGGATAGTTTCCATTAGTTTTTTCCCAACACCTGAATTTCTAAACTCAGGCTTCACAGCAATAGAAACAATCTCTCCTGTATCATTAAAAATATATCCTAAGACGTAGCCTACAACCTTATCAGATATTTCTGCTACAAAGAATTCTTCAGGATAGCTAATATAGAATTCTTTGAAAAGGCATTTAGGATAGGCATCAATTGGAAAAGAGGCTTTCTCTATCTCTAATACCTGATTTAAATCCTTAAGATCAAAATTTCTAACTTTTAGATCCATATTCTATTATATAATATAGCATATGACTAAGCCGAGAATAATCCTAAGTAGATGCTTCTTAAAACCTGTGAGATATGATGGTGGAATCATCAATGATGAATTCGTAGAAAAATTAAAGAATTTTGTAGAGATTATTGATGTATGCCCAGAAGTAGATATAGGGCTTGGTGTACCCAGGGAAAGGATCATAATCGTGAAAGAAGATGAGAAGAAACTTTTGCAGCCGGATACAGGTATAGATCTAACGGATAAGATGATAGATTATATCAGCAGGGTTTTAGAAGAAATGAAAGATATAGATGGAGCTTTACTTAAAAGTAAATCCCCTTCTTGTGGAGTAGGATCTACTAAGCTGTATTATGAAGGCAATGTCCATGGAAGAACAAATGGATTTTTAGCAGAGGGCATAAAAAGGCGTTTTCCATACTTACCTGTAGAAGATGAGGAGAGACTAAAAGATAAGGAAATAAGATTTTATTTTCTTGTAAGAATATTCTCCCTTGCCGAGCTTAGAGAGCTATCCAAAAATCTATCTATCTCTAAACTAATAGACTTTCATACAAAATACAAATATCTGCTTATGATCTATAACCCTAAGGCTTTGGAAAAACTTGAAAGAATTGTAGCAGACAAAAATATGGGTATAGATGAAAAGTATAGAAAATACAGTGAAATATTCCATCGTGGATTAAAGACAAAGCCTAAATCCTTTCCAAAAAGAGCTTGATATATAAAAGCTACTCAGTAGTTTAAGAGGGCTGCTAATCCTTTCTTTTTAATAATTTCTTCCTATATTTTTCTGCTTCCAAATTATCTATTTCTTCTATCTGTTCTTCAGTAAAGAATTGCATCTTCCCTAAAAGTTTTGCAAAGATCACCATCTTAATCCCATCTTCTACAAGAAGAGTCCTATAATATGCCTCTTTAAGATTACTTCCTACCGTTACTAATCCATGATTTTTAACAAGAACTCCATTGCAATTTTTTATAACTTTACCCACCTCTGAAGCAAACTCTTTTCCTCCAGGAACCACATATTCAATCACAGGGATCTCAGAACCAAGTAGCGCTACCATATCAGGAGTAAATGGTTTTAAGGGCTCTCCTTGAAAGGCATAGGCAATAGAAAAAACAGGATGGGTATGGATTACTGCAGATACATCTTCCCTTACTTTATAACATTCCAAATGCATCCACATTTCCGATGTGGGTCTTAATCTTCCATCAACCACCTTTCCAGTATTTAAATCTACACCAACATAATCTTCTTCCTTTGCAGATTCAAAACAAATTCCACTGGCTTTCATATACACTACATCTCCCAATCTTTCACTAATGTTTCCTCCAGGTCCTACCACAAGTCCTTTCTCTGCAATTTTCCTTCCAATTTCCACAAGTTCTTTACTCGCTAAATTCATAAATTATTCCCCCTTTAGGTATATAATTTCTCAAATATTCTTCTGTCTCTTTTAGCTCTCTTATCACTTCTTCTTCTGTCTTTAATGATGAAGGAATTACTTCCGCCATTAATATAATTTTCTCTACAGGCTTAAGATAATGGGAAACAGGACTCTTTTTATAATGATCAAAGGAATACTTTATAGCAGAAAGCACCTCTTCCATCTTTACATGACCCTTTTCATTATACTCCTTAGTAAAAGGCCAATGATTACTGGCATCGGGTGTAGTTTGTTGAAGATGAATTATAGGAGAAAAAGCTGCAAATCTCTTTAGCCATTCCACATAAGATAGATCCTCACCTTTAAGTCCATAGTGCATCCCTGCTTGATGTCCCACATCTATGGTTAAATAGCAAGGGGCTCCATTATTCTCTTTGTTTACTTCAATTAAAAATTTTTCTGCCTCTTCTAATGTCCAAGGTTTCTCACTGGGGATATACATCTGCTCATTGCATATACCTAATAACCCTTTTTCCTTTACCACTAAAGAAAGCTCTCTAAACTCTTTGTAAATATGATCTACTGCCCTTTTTGTTCTCTCTCTATCCTCTAATACTTCCACAGGGATAGCATCCCAATGTCCTCCAATATAACTTGCTCCCATAGTTTTGGCAATATCTATGGCATCATATATCCATTCTCTCATTCTTCTTCTTACCCTCTCATCACTGTGAGAAAGTCCATGAAATCTATGGGTCGCCATTCCTGTATAGTAATCTCTAATAACTACCTGATACTTTTCTGTATATTCTTTTATTTTTTTTGCAGTCTCCAGCTGGTAATCTCTATCTCCACTAAAGAAGGGATCTAATACATCACTACAAAACTCATGAAAATCATATCCCAAATCTCTTGTTAACTTCATAAAATTTTCAGGCTCTTCCCATCTCCGGGTAAGAAAGGCACCGTTTACACCAATATCTATAAAAACTTTCTTCTCCATCTTATTACCTCATTTCTACCCCACCTGTAACATTTATCGCATCTCCAGTAATATAAGATGCCTCATCACTTGCTAAAAATACTACTACGTTTGCCACATCATCATAGGTGCAAGACCTTCCTAAGGGAACCTGTCCTAAATATCGTTCTCTTACCTCTTCTTTACTTATTCCCCACTTTTTTGAATATTGTTCGTATAAACTGTCTTTCCATAAAGGAGAATCCAGTAAATCTCCTGGGCAAACAGCTACAACCCTTACTCCATAAGGTGCAAGGTCTAATGCAATACTTTGGGTTAATCCAATCCCACCAAACTTTGATGCAGCATAAGCACAATTCCTAAAGCTTCCCTTTTTACCAGATTTTGAATTGATTTGAATTATGACTCCTGATTTCTGTTTTACCATAACTTTTGCAGCCTCTCGGGCACACAAAAAAAATCCTGTGAGATTTACATCTATTACCCTCTTCCAATCTTCTAAGGGAAACTCTGTAATATCATGAGCAATTAGTATACCTGCATTAGATAACATTATATCCAACTTTCCATATTTCTCTACAGTTTTCTCTACCATATTTCTTACATCATCTTCATTAGTAACATCAGTCTTTATAGCCATAATCTCTCTTCCATATTTTTTTGTAATGGCATCTGCCACTTCATTAGCCTTTTCATAATTAATATCTGCAATAGTTACATAACATCCCTCTTCTGCTAAACGATAAGAAAGGGCTTCTCCTAAGCCTTGAGCGCCACCAGTTACTATTGCTACTTTATCTTTCAGTCTCATAGAATCTTACCCTCCTGTCTTAAGCTTTTTCATAAGTTGATTTTAAGTTTTTCCTGACCTAAGAGATACCTTTCTGCCTCTGCACACCACCATCCATCATTTTCCTTAACTATTTCATATAAATCTCTATAAATGGGACGAAGGATTTCTTCCCCTTCATAGCTTAATCTTTCAAAGTCATCAATATCCGAAAGAGGAAAATTGAGATGGGTATAAATAAGCTTCTTTCCTCCTGGGAGTTTTGGGAAATTTAAAAGGACATCTTTTGCAGCATTTATTCCTCCAATATGAGAAATCATAGGAGAAAGATTTAAAATTCCTTTTGATATTAATTCCAATGCTTGCCACATGTCATCTGCATTCCCTCCAGATGTGGATGCTATATGATGCTTATCATAATGAACCTTAAAAAAATTGATAGAGGCGGAGAAATTATGATCTATAGGACCAGCAAAGAAGTTTAAACATCCATCTCTATCAAGAAGAAAATCTGCTTCCTCTACTAATTTTGAGCTGTAATAAAGAACAAATACATCATCATATTTTATATTTTTATAGGACTCATCTTTTAATGGATTTACAAACCTTAAATCTATCCCCTTCTCTTTAGCCTTTTCAGGAGGAAAAGCCCTTTTTGCCCTCTCTAATTTACTACCATCTATATCGGTAATTACTAAAAGTTTAGGATTTTGAGGTCCATTTATAAAATAGTCTAAAAAACCTATGCCCATAGGACCTGCTCCACCCAATATAGCTATCTTCCCTCCCTTTTTTATTCCCATAATATGTTCATAACTCCCATCCTTTGTATGATACTGGACGTTTACTGCACCTACTATACAAGATATGGGCTCCACAAGGGATCCTTTAAAAAAGGAATCTCCATCAAAGGGCAAAAGGCAATTTTGCTCCATAACCTCAGAAGGAATTATTACTTTAGTGGCAAGCCCTCCTAAATATTTATATGAATATCCAGGAGCACTTAAAACTCCTACAGGTCCTCCTTCATATAATAGAGCAGGCTGAATAGTAAACATCTGCCCTTCTTGGTATTTATCTCTCCATCTTTTTCCCACTTTTAATATCCTTCCTGCCATTTCATGCCCTACAATAACAGGATTCCTATCTATATCATTGGGAACTCTGGGATGTTCTGGACCTTGAGCTACCGCTTTATATGTGGAAGGGCAACTGGTATCTGAAATAATCTCTGCTAATATTTCATTATCAGTTATATCAGGAAGTCCAAATTTTTCCAATCTTAGATCCATTTTTCCATACATTCTTAAAGCTATACTTTCCATGAATATTTTAAATTCCTCCTTAACCTATTAATAAATTGGGATTTTCTAAAAGATCCTTAACCTTCATAATAAATTTAGATCCATAAGAACCATCTATAACTCTATGATCTGCAGAAAGTGTCATCTCCATCATCTTTCTAATCTTAATCTCTCCATTTAAGACCACGGGTTTCTCCTGAATAGTCCCTGCAGTGAGAATAGCAGTCTCTGGAGGATTTATTATGGCTAATATAGAAGAAACTCCAAAAACACCCACGTTATTTACAGTTATACTTCCATTAGAAATATCTTCCAAACTAACCTCTCCATCTCTTGCTTTCTTTACCAACCTCTCCCTTTCTTGGGCAATCTCTTTTAAACTCTTTTTATCAGCAGATTTTATAACAGGAACCATAAGACCTTCATCTTCCAAGGAAACTGCTAATCCCACATTTATCTCAGATAAAAGTTCTATCTCATTTTCTCTTAGGCGGGAATTTATAAGAGGGAAGTCCTTTAGAGCTAAAGCAGTAGCTTTTATAATAAAATCATCAAAGGATATTTTTATATCGTAATTTAGAGAAGATCTAAGATTGACAAGATCTGTCATATCCACGTCGGTAAGTATATAAAAATGGGGAATATTTTGTTTACTCTTCAATAATCTTTCTGCAATATTTCTTCTCATAGAGGAAAAGGGAATTGTCCTTTCTTTTGTCTCTTCTTTCTTCTCCTCTACTATGACCACCTTTTCTTCTCCTGGAATCTCTTCCTCTAACGTATCTGATAAATATGCTAAAACAGTGCCCACAGGTACTGTCTCTCCATCTTTTACTAAGATCTTTCTTAAATATCCTTCCTCTTCACTTTCTAATTCTATTGCTGCCTTTTCCACTTCTATCTCTACAATTGGATCTCCTTTATTTACCCATTCTCCCTCTTTCTTTAACCAAGCAGTAACAGTTCCTTCTTCCATAACATCGCTTACTTCTGGCATAACAAAATTCTTAATCATCTATCTTCCCTCCTCTAAAAAAGTTTTCTTACTTCTTCAACAATAAGTCTATCATTTGGTAGAAAGGCTTTTTCTAAAACTGGAGAAGCTGGAGGAGGACAATAGGGTGCTCCAATCCTTAATGGAGGTCTTTTCAAATAGGAAGATGCCTTTTCATAAATCTGAGTAATAATTTCTGCAGACAAAGACATAAAGGATACTGCCTGCATGGTAATAGCAAACCTTCCTGTTCTCTTTATAGAATCAATAATAGTATCCATATCTAAGGGATACAGACTTCTTAAATCTACTACTTCAACTTCTATTCCTTCTTTTTCTAACTCTTCTGCTGCCTTTAAGACTGTATAAACCATTGCAGACCAGGAAACTATTGTGATACTTTTTTCATAACTTTTTGCTTTTCTCTTAATATCTGCCTTTCCAATAGGGATTAAGTAATCTTCCTTTGGTATCTTTCTCTTTGATAGAGAGGATAATAATGGGTCTTGTAAGAGATTTTGATGCTCAATATAGATTACAGGATTATCTTCCCTTATAGCAGCAATTAATAGTCCTTTAGCATCATAGGCATCAGAAGGAGCAACAATCTTTAGTCCTGGGAGATGGGTAAGAATAGACTCAATGCTTTGAGAATGCTGTCCTGCATATCCTTTACCTCCACCAATCGTGGTTATAATGGTTAGTGGAATCTCCGCTTGTCCTCCTGTCATATATCTCATCTTTGCTGCTTGATTTCCCACCTGATCCAAAGCAATTGTAATGAAATCAATATACATAATCTCAACTATAGGTCTTAATCCTCTCATAGCTGCTCCAACTCCTGTTCCTACTATTGCAGCTTCTGATATGGAGGTATTAAAGATCCTATCTCTACCAAATATCTCTAAGAGTCCTTTTGTAGCACCAAAGGAACCTCCATAATCTGCAACATCTTCTCCCCATAGCATTACCCTTTTATCTCTTTTCATCTCCTGATATAGGGCTTCAATTATTGCCTCTCTATAGGTAATCTCAATATCAGGATTTCTATCCTTAAAGGTAGGCTCTTTTAATATCTGTACATTTCTAAACTTTTCAGGAACTTCATTACTAATAGCATTCTCCTTAAAAAGATAACGGGTCATATCCTTTGGATCTGGATTAGGAGATCCTATAACCTTTGCTGCTATCTCCTCATTTCTTGATCTAAATTCTTTCTTTAAATTATTTATCTCCTCTTCACTCAATACTTTTGCACTGATAAGTTCTTTTGAATATAACTCAATGGGATCATACTTTTTCCATGCTTGCAACTCTTCATAGCTCCTATATGTACCATCTTCTGGCTTTTCCAAAACATCACTAAGAGAATGCCCCATATACCTATATCCCCAAAATTCAAGAATAATTGGTCCATCCCCATTTCTTGCCTTTTCCACTGCTCTTTTTACAGAATCCCTTACTGCAAGAACATTCATCCCATTTACCACTTCTGCATGCATTCCCTTTCTGTTATAGGCAAAACCTCTCTCTGCAATATAATCAATCCCTGTAACCTCGCCTCTTTGCTGTCCTGATTCTCCATATTGATTGTTCATAACCATAAAAATAACAGGAACTCCAAACTTTTTACTCATAAGACCATTAATAAATTGATCCATAGATGCCATATTCATTGCTTCGTGGGCTATTCCTGTATTCATTGCTCCATCTCCCACAAAGCATAAAGTTACCTTTCCATCTTCAAGAAATCTTGATGCCATAGCAGAACCTACTGCTATACCCATACTTCCTCCAACTATAGCATTAGCCCCCAAATGTCCTACCTTAAAATCTGCAATATGCATGGAACCGCCTCTACCTCTGCAGAAGCCCCATTCCTTTCCAAAGAGTTCTCCTATAGTCCTAAATAGAGCAATCCTAAGTGCTATCTCAAAAAGCTCGTCTCTACTTTTGTTATTAATATCAAATCCTAAAAAATCTAAAACCTCTCTATTACCTGTACTGAATCTTATTAACTCCTCTTCAGTCATTCCTTTTAGTCCAAAATAGCTCTTGGCTAAAGCATCTCCATGCCCTCTATGGGTACTGGTTATATAATCATCTTTTGTTATTACTGATATGCCCCCTGTAGGAACTGCCTCTTGACCAATAGAAAGGTGAGATGCACCAATATATAAGTACTTAATAGGACCATACTTCCCCTTGTTTACTCTTAATTCATAAATCATCTCTTCAAAATTTCTGGTAAGAAGCATACATTTTAATAGATCAATACTTTCTTCTTTTGTAATGTTTCCTTCTTCCAATTCTACCTTTAGAGTTTTGCCATATTGAAATTTAGGAATTCTCCCTCCAACTTCAATATATCCAGGTTCAAATTCTGGGAATATATCTATATTTTTTGGCATTACTAAGCCCCCTTTATTTCACATCTTCTGGAGAACAAATAATAACCTCTACTCCCTCACTTCTTAAGTCTTCTATATACTTTGATGGAACTTTATCATCAATCACAATCTTATTTAACACTTCTGTAGGTGCTACAAAAGCAAAACACTCTTTCCCAAATTTACTATGATCTGCAACTCCTATCACTTCCTTTCCCATCTCAATTAATAACTTTTTAATTTGAGCTTCCACAATACTTGCAGTACTCATTCCCTTCCCAGGAATAATCCCAGAGATCCCAAGAAAAACCTTATCTACTCTAAACTCCCTAAGAACTCTCTCTGCTAAAGGTCCTATTAATGCTAAAGTTTCTTTTCTTAAATTTCCACCTGTTAATATAACCTCCACACCCCTTGCATTTAATAGTTCCCGAGCTACATCTATAGAATTTGTCACTACTGTTAAATCATGCCTATTTTTAATATTTCTTGCAATTTGAAGAGTAGTACTTCCTGTCTCTATGAAAACTGTTTCCCCATCTTCAATCAATTCTGCAGCCTTTTCCCCAATAGCCATCTTCTCTTTTAAATTTTGTCTCTTTTTTGTTGCATATAAAGGTTCAAAGGAAAAACTTTGAGGAAGAACAGCACCACCATGGGTCCTTTTAACTAATCCTTCCTTCTCTAAAGATGCTAAATCCCTTCTTATAGTAGCACCCGTAACATTAAATACTCTTACTAAATCCGATACCTTTATTCCCCTTTCCTTCTCCAAAATCTCCAATATTCTTATTTTTCTCTCTTCTGATAACACTTCTATCCTCCATTCTAATTTTTTCATTTTTTTCGATTCATATTTTCATTTCTGAAGTTATGCTATCACAGTTTCTTATCTATTGCAAGGAAAAGGCTTAATGGATTCATAGATAGATTTTTACATATCTATTTATATTCTTATTAAGCATCCTATCACTATTGTGATAGCTCACAATCTATTTTGACATAGCTAAAAAAGAAGTGCTATATTTAAATATAAAAAGAAGTGAAAATTTATATAGAAAAAATTGAAAAAGTTTGGACTAAATTAGGGGATTCTTTTATATACTTTATAATAAAGAGGGAGGTCCATAATTATGAACAATTATGAAAAGAGTTATGAGATACTCAAAAACAAATTAGAAGAAAAAGGAATTGATATTAAAAAAGTAGAAGAAAAACTAAAAAGTTTTAAAGTAGAAACTCCAAGCTGGGGTTATGCAGACTCAGGAACAAGATTTGCAGTATTTAAACAAAAAGGAGCTGCAAGAAATGTAAAGGGAAAAATTCAAGATGCTGCTATGGTACACAAAGTTACTGGAATATGTCCTACTGTCGCCCTTCATATTCCCTGGGATATGTATGATGATTGGGATGAGCTTCTAAAATTTACTCTATCCCTTGGAATAAAACCAGGAGCTATAAATCCTAATCTCTTCCAAGATGATGATTATAAATTAGGAAGCCTATGCCATCCTGATAAAAAAGTAAGAGAAAAAGCAATAAAACATATAGTAGAATGTATAGATATTGCAAAAAAGTTAGGCTCTCGGGATATCTCTTTATGGGTTGCCGATGGGACTAATCACCCAGGACAAGATGATTTTAGGGGAAGGAAACACAGATTAGAAGAGAGTTTAAAAGAGGCTTATGAACATTTAGAGCCTCATATGAGGCTTCTTATAGAATATAAATTTTTTGAGCCTGCCTTCTATCATACTGATATACCTGATTGGGGATGTGCATTAAATCTATCTCATAAATTAGGAGAAAAAAGCTTTGTATTAGTGGACTTAGGACACCATCCCTTAGGGACAAACATTGAGCAGATTGTTGCAAATCTCTTAGATGAGGGGAAATTAGGAGGTTTTCATTTTAATAATAAAAAGTATGCTGATGATGATTTAACCACAGGTTCCATAAATCCTTATGAGCTCTTTTTAATATTTAATGAGTTGGTATCTGCTGAAGAGGATGGATTAAAGGTAGATATTGCATATATGATAGATGAATCCCATAATTTAAAGCCTAAGATAGAAGAAATGATCCAAAGTGTAGAGAATATATACAAAACTTATGCAAAAGTGTTAATAGTTGATAGGAAGACATTGAGAAAATATCAGGAAGAGCAAGACATTGTTATGGCTGAAAATACTCTTGTTTCCGCCTTTGATACTGATGTAATGCCTTTGATTTATAAAGTAAGAGAAGAGATGAGAGTTCCCTTGGATCCATTAAAAGCATTCAGAGAAAGCGGATATATGGAAAAGATAATTAAAGAAAGAAATTAGAGGGGAAAAGAGATGGAAGGGAGAAAATTTCTTGCCTTTGATCTGGGAGCTGAAAGTGGAAGAGCCCTTGTAGGAATTTTAAAGGATGAAAGGTTAGAAGTAGAAGAAATCCATAGATTTATAAATAAACCTATAGAAATATTGGGGAGATTATACTGGAATCTTCCCCAGATTTTTCAGGAGATAAAAGAAGGAATAGAGAAGGCTTTTTCTAAATATCCTGATATTGAAAGCATTGGTATAGATACCTGGGGAGTTGACTTTGGATTAGTAACTAAAGAAGGATATTTTGCAGGACTACCTGTATGTTACAGAGATCATAGAACCGATGAAATACTAAATAAAGCCTTTAAAGTTATGCCAAGGGAAAGAATATACTCCTTAACTGGAATACAGATAATGCAAATAAATACACTCTTCCAATTATATAGCATGGTTTTAGAGAACT
>DAOSUP010000015.1:0-2006 GCA_035378845.1 Dictyoglomaceae bacterium | reverse complement strand
ATGGGAGTAGAGATCAAAGAGCCCATAATTAACAAAGATTCCTTAGAAGCAAACTTCACCAATGAGGGAGGAGTAAATAAAACCTTTAGATTTTTGAAGAATATTATGGGACTCTGGCTCCTTCAAAGTGTAAGAAGGATATGGATGAAAGAAGGAGTAGAACTTTCCTATTCTGAAATAACAAATTTAGCAGAAGAGACAGAACCATTCCAATATTTTGTAAACCCTGATGATGATTCTTTTCTTAATCCTCCTAATATGGAATCTGCTATAAAGGAATTTTGCAAAAAGACCCCTCAAAAAGTACCAAAGACAAAGGGAGAGATTATAAGATGCATTTTAGAAAGCTTAGCTTTTAGGTATAAAGAGGTTTTTGAAACATTAGAAAAACTTTTAGGAAAGCATATAAGGATACTTCATATAGTAGGTGGTGGATCTCAAAATACTCTTCTTTCTCAATTTACTGCTGATGCATTAGATATACCTGTAATAACAGGACCAGTAGAGGCTACTGCTATGGGAAATATTATGATTCAGGCTATATCAAGAGGTGCCATTAAAGATCTACCCCATGGAAGAAAGATCATAAAGAATTCCTTTGAGCCTGTAGTATATTATCCAAGAGATCATGAGAGATGGGAAAAAGAATACAAAAGGTATAAGGAGATTACATCATAAAAATTTATTAAAAAGAGAGCAATTCTTTTAACTTTTCTAAAACCTCTTGAGCATGCCCCTTAGCCTTAACATCATGAAAGATGTATGCAATCTTCCCCTCTGGATCAATAATAAATGTAGAACGAATAGTCCCTTCATGTTCCTTACCATATATCTTCTTCTTGCCCCAAGCTCCATATGCCTTTATAACAGAAGCAGATTCATCACTCAGAAGCTCTATTTCAAGAGCATTCTTCTGGAAAAAGTTTAAATGAGATTTTACAGAATCCTTACTTATTCCTATAACAACAGCATTCAACTTCTCAAAATCTTTCAAAAGACTTGAAAATTCTACTGCCTCCATGGTACAGCCAGGAGTATTATCCTTAGGATAAAAATACAAAACTACCCACTTCCCTAAAAAATCTTTTAAACATACCGTATCGCCATTTTTATTAGGAAGACAAAAATCAGGCGCCTTACTTTTAATCTCAACCATTTTTCTCACCCCTTAGGATTTTCTCATTTTAATTTTATGATAATTTAAAATATTTGTCATCTACCTTTATTAAATCCTGAAGTAGCCAGCTTAGTCTCTTACATCCTTTAAAAAATTATACACAAGTTATCCACAGATAATCCACAAGTTATCCACAGCTGTGGATATTTTAGAAAATCTTAGAACAGATTATATTCTTAATAAAGGAGAATGCTATATTACAAAAAGAGCAAATCTTTGCATAAACTTTTGTGATATAATTAAAACCAAAAATTGCACCTTTAAAAGTAAGATAAAATGAACTTTATCAATGAATGCATCTCATCAAGGCATTCATGCGGGTTTGAGAAAGGACAGTCTGAAAGCTGACCGGATTTTATATAGGATTGAGCTAAAAGTACTTTGTACTCAGAATGTAAAAATTCAGGCAAAGTTCAGATATTATCAATAATTTTAATAATTCCATTCCAATCAAGACTAAATCTCATATAATCTTTAGGATCAATAAAAGTGCCTGGAGAGAAGCAATAGCTTAGTTTAGCAAGTATACTACCAGGTTTTTCTTTATATCCAGCTTTCTCATTAATTTCCTTCTCAATATCAAAATAACCTCTACCAGATAAAAGTTCCAGGTCACCTTTAAAAGGAATATTCCTATTATATTTAAGATGAGATAGAATTGGTTTATCTCTTCCTACAATTATGTTAACCTCTTTATCATTTGGACTATCTTCTATTGGAAATATCTTATCTAATATGGATGCCAATCCCACTAAACCAAAACCATATCCTTGCTCTCCTCCAAGAGTTAATTCTTCAATCAGGTTAAAATTATTTACAAAAATCCCAT
>DAOSUP010000014.1:0-38313 GCA_035378845.1 Dictyoglomaceae bacterium | reverse complement strand
TGATAACCTCACCTGGAGGAAGCGTTTCATACATCTTCCTTACTCTCTCTTCATAATCATCTTCTACATTTTGTGGTGTTTCCTCTTGAACTTCAGAGGGAATGTCTATTATTTCTTTATTTAGCATCTCTTCAACTTTAGCCTTTTCAGCATTTTGTGTAGATTCTTTAGGCCTTTGATTAACTGCGAAAACCAAAATTAACATCAAAACAATAATTAATACAATATAAGTTTTCTTAATTTTCATTTATTCCCACTTTTCTTCCCATTTATCTATTTTTAGCCACTTTGGATTTGCAACTGTCCCTTCGGTATATATGGTTCTTCCTGTGGTTGGAAAAGATGGTGGTGCATAATCTTCTTTCATACGATAGTCATAATAAAATTCTCTTCCATACCCTGTTTTATTTGTATTACTAAAAGTTCCAAAAGCACCATAGTTTTTGGAGATGATTCCTCCTTTAAGAATGACAGATCCTCCTCTAATACGACTATTATAGTCCTTTACTTGAACTACACCTTTTGGTGACATTAACACAGCATCAATTTCAAAATCACGATCAGGATCACTGGGATCTGCATCAGTATGAGAAGGATTACCCTTAGTATCACGAGGTGGATCTATCCATATATTCCCCTCTTCTGCTAAAATCCCTAAAATATTTTTAGCAGAACGATTCTCTTCAGGTATTGGATTTACCTCATATTTTATATGATCAGTAATTGTGACGCTATTTCTTCCTACAAGAGTTATTGCTTGATCCTTTTGTATGGTTCCGCTAACACTGGTTATAGCTCCATTAACATATATTACCCCATTGGGAATGGCATTTATTTCTATGGTCTTTGTTCCAGTCTTCACATAAGTTTTATTTTGAGCTGTATCAATAGTAAATACACTGGTAGTACTTCCTTGAGTAATTGTATAGACTGCCCTACCTTGATTATCCTTTCCAAATTGAATGCTTGCATCTCCCTGAACAAATATACCTCCACCATTTACTATAGTTTGAGTATATATACCATTGGAAGGAGGATTATTGTTTACTGTAAGCCCTAATTTCCGCCTTATATATTGATTTCTTGTATTTTCACTTGTAATGCTACTTAGATCATTCACCGGGTCTCCTCCAAGAGACGATATAAGTTGAGAGTTGGTGCTTTCAGGCAGATTTATTTTTTGAGCTCCTCTTGTGAATCCCTTTTGGAAAATAGGTCTATCATAAAGTCCGTAGCTGTTTGCAGCTAATGCCGTATTCCCATTATTATAATGATAGAAATAAGCATCATTTTCAGCTGAAGAAACTTCATCACTAAAAAATGGATTATCAGCAAAAGCAAATCTCCCATTAGTATGCACTGGCCCATAAAAACGAGTATCTGATGTGAACCAAACTTTTGTTCCATCCGCCATAGTGTGCTTATCAGTAAATAGGGCATAACGAGCAAAATTTTCTATATATGCAGATCCTTCAATTTTCCCTGTGGCAGTAATAGTTAAGCTTAAATTAGGATTAGAAGTTGTTTTATATCCCTTTGAAGTTATTGTATATACATATGTATAAGAGACTTTTGTAGATAAGAAGAAAAGGTTAGTAGTGTAAGATGCCAAAGAGAAAGAATAATTTAAAATAGTATATGCTGTTGTAGGATCTACTTGTTTTGTCTGATTATATATATTTGAGATGTTTGAGGCTAAACTACTTGAAGAAAGAAGATTTGATAGATAAGTTTGAGTAATCTCCGATACTTTATTCTTTGGAATCTCTCTTTGTAATACAAAATGAGCTACAGAGAGGACATTTTTAACTCCCATTTGGGCAGCATTTATTACCTGATCCCTCGCCTGATCTCTTTTGGTAAGAGAGCCTTCAGAAACAACAGAATTTAAGAGCATAAAAACCAGCACCGTGATTAAAGCACCAAAAATAATCGCAGTTGCTAAGGAAATATCCCCTTTTTCCCCTTTTCTATATCTCATAATCTTCACTCCTAATCACCAAATTTAATTTATTATCTAAATTTATTATACCCCAAAGTTTATAAATAATTCAATAGAGATTGAAATATAAATACTAAAAGTTTTCTCTAAATTTCATTTATCTTTTCCTCTCTTAATTTCCCTATTTTAACTTTACATAATATATATTATCGGAAGCAAAAGAAAAGCAAGGAAAATTCTATTAAAAATTTCCATCTTTTCCTCTTTACAAAAATTTTTTACTATGATATGATTTCAATTTAATAATCATAAAAATCAACGGCGATGAAGAGGAATAGTATATAGGTTTGTACTTTTCCAGAGAGTCAGGGGTTGGTGAAACCTGTCAGTACAACCTATAGAACTCGCCTCGGAGCTGAGAGGCTGAAATTATAAGTAAGACTCTCCGTACTCCTGCGTTAGAGGAGTAAGTGCCCATAAAGAATGATCCTTTATGGGCAATGAAGGTGGTACCGTGGGAAAGCTTCTCACCCTTTTGTGGTTGAGAAGCTTTTATTTTAAGAAAGGAGGAAATTAGTAGAATGCAAATGACTGTGGCTGAGGCTATCATAAAGTTTTTACAAGAAGAAGGGGTAGATATTATTTTTGGATATCCTGGAGGGTCAGTCATAGGATTTTATGATGCCCTTTATGACTCTTCTTTAAAACATGTACTTGTAAGGCATGAACAAGGTGCAGCTCATGCAGCTGACGGCTATGCCAGGTCTACTGGGAAAGTTGGGGTATGTGTAGCTACATCAGGACCTGGCGCAACAAATTTAGTTACAGGTATAGCTACTGCTTATATGGATTCCATCCCACTTATAGCTATTACTGGACAGGTTAAGACTTCTGCTTTAGGAAAAGACTCTTTTCAAGAAGTAGATACCCAAGGAATTACTATGCCAATTACAAAACATAATTACCTACTAAAGAATCCCAATGATGCTCTAAAAGTTTTTAAAGAAGCTTTTTATATTGCAACTACAGGAAGAAAAGGACCTGTATTAATTGATGTCCCTACAGATGTTTTTGCATCAAAGATTAATTACTCTTATCCTACGAAGATTGATCTTTTAGGTTATAAACCTAATTATGATCCCCATCCTATGCAACTTAAGAAAGTAGTGCAATTAATAAAAGAGGCAGAAAAACCTGTAATTTTAGCTGGGGGTGGAGTGATTGGTTCTGAGGCTTCAAAAGAGCTTTTAACTTTTGCAGAAAAAATAAATGCACCTGTAGTTATTACTCTTATGGGTAAAGGGGCAATTTCGGAAGATCATGATTTGTACTGCGGATTTGTAGGAATGCATGGACCAGCATATGCTAACTATACTATTAATGACAGTGACCTTGTTATTGCTATAGGAGTAAGATTTAGTGATCGCTCTACAGGAAAGGTAGAAACTTTTGCTCCTAATGCAAAAATTGTCCATATTGATATCGATCCAGCTGAAATTGGTAAGAATGTTGTGCCATATATACCCATAGTGGCTGATGCTAAAAGAGCTCTGGAAAAATTGATAGAAATGGTAGAACCAAAGCAGAATCCTATGTGGTGGGAGAAGATAAAAGATTGGAAAGAAAGATATCCTCTTAAATATAGATGGTCAGATGGAGAAATCAAACCTCAGTATGTCGTTGAGAAAATTTATGAAAAAACAAAAGGTGATGCTATTGTGGTAACTGAGGTTGGTCAGAATCAAATGTGGGCAGCTCAATACTACAAAGTGAAAAGACCGAGACAATTTATTACCTCAGGTGGATTAGGAACCATGGGATTTGGCTTTCCTGCTGCAATTGGAGCTCAGATGGGAAATAGAGATAAAATCGTTATTGATATTGCGGGAGATGGTAGTATTCAGATGAATATACAAGAACTTGCTACTGCATCGGCAGAAAAATTACCTATAAAAATTTTCATCTTAAATAATAGTTGCTTAGGTATGGTAAGACAGTGGCAAGAACTTTTTTACAATAAAAAATATGCCTGTACTTTATTTGATGTAGCTCCAGATTTTGAAAAGCTTGCAGAAGCATACGGTGCTTATAGTAGAAAGGTTACGAAGGCTGAAGAATTAGAAGAAACTATAGAATGGGCTCTTAATATAAATAATGCTCCAGTTATCGTAGATATAAAAGTGGCAAAAGAAGAGAATGTATTCCCTATGATTCCTGCAGGTGGTTCCATAGATAAAATGATGATAGATTAAGGGGGTTTGAAAAAAATGCAACATACTTTATCTCTTCTTGTAGAAAATAAACCGGGAGTTTTGGCAAGAATAGCAGGTCTCTTTAGTAGAAGAGGCTACAATATAGAGAGTTTGGCAGTTAATACTACTGAGGTTCCAAATCTTTCAAGAATTACATTAGTGGTCTTAGGAGATGAGAGAGTATTAGAGCAGATTACAAAGCAAGCATATAAATTAATTGAGGTAGTTAAGGTTAATGACTTTACAGGAGTACCTATGGTAGAAAGAGAACTTGCTCTTATAAAGGTTAAATCAGATGCTTCTACTCGTAGAGCTATTATTGATTTAGTTGAAATTTTTAGAGCCAATATTGTAGATGTAAGTGATAAAGACCTTATCATTGAAATTACTGGTGATAGTGAAAAGATAGATGCATTTAAAAAGAACCTTGAACCTTATGGCATCAAGGAGATGGTGAGAACTGGAAAGATTGTTATGGAAAGAGGAATGAATCTAAATAATAATAAATAAAAATAAGGAGGCCCTGAAAGATGGCAAAGGCATATTATGACTCAGATGTTGATCTTAATGTATTGAAGGATAAGGTTTTAACAGTTCTGGGATATGGAAGTCAGGGACGTGCTCATTCAAGAAACTTAAAAGATAGTGGATTAAATGTAATAGTTGGACTTAGACCTAATGGAGATTCATGGAAGAGAGCATTAGAAGAAGGAATGCATGTAGAAAAAATAGAAGATGCTGTTCAAAAATCAGATATTGTAATGTTCCTTGTTCCTGATACAGAACAACCTCTTGTATATAAAGAAAAGGTTATGCCTTATTTAAAACCAAATCAAGCCCTTGGTTTCGCCCATGGATTTAATATTCATTTCTCACAGATTACTCCTCCTCCTTTTGTAGATGTATTTATGGTTGCTCCTAAGGGACCTGGTCCTCTTGTGAGAGATCTATATGAGGAAGGTAAAGGAGTTCCAGCCCTTTATGCTGTTTATCAAGATTATACCCAGAAGGCAAAAGAAATTGCTCTTGCATATGCCAAGGGTATTGGAGCTACCCGTGCAGGAGTAATAGAAACTACTTTTAAAGAAGAAACAGAGACTGATCTTTTTGGGGAACAGGCAGTTTTATGTGGAGGAGTAAGTGCTCTTATCAAAGCTGGATTTGAAACTCTTGTAGAAGCAGGTTATCAACCAGAAGTAGCCTATTATGAATGTCTTCATGAGATGAAACTTATTGTGGATCTTATTAACCAAGGTGGAATTACTCTTATGAGAAAAGCAGTAAGTGATACTGCAAAATATGGGGATATAACAAGAGGTCCAAGAATAATTAATGAGGAAACACGTCAAGAAATGAAAAAGATATTAGAAGAAATTCAAGACGGAAAATTTGCAAAGGAATGGATTCTTGAAAATCAAGTAGGGAGACCTGTATTTAATGCACTTCTCAAAAAAGATGAGGAACATATTATTGAAAAAGTGGGGAAGGTTTTAAGAGATATGATGCCTTGGCTTAGATCTAAAAAGTAAAGAGGGGGTGAGGTTTCATGTCAAAGGTATATATTTTTGATACTACTTTAAGGGATGGAGAGCAAACACCTGGAGTAAATTTAAATACTGAGGAAAAATTAGAGATTGCAGAACAACTTACAAAGCTGAATGTGGACATCATAGAAGCAGGTTTTCCTGTTTCATCTCCAGGAGAATTTGAGTCTGTAAAAATTATTGCAGAAAAAGTAAAAGGTCCTACTATTGCAGCTCTTGCACGTGCTATTCCTTTAGATATTGATAGAGCTTGGGAAGCTATTAAATCAGCAGAATCTCCCAGAATTCATATCTTTATTGCAACATCTGATATTCATATTGAGAAAAAACTAAGAAAAACACGAGAAGAGGTTTTAGAGGAAGCAGTTTCTGCTGTTAAATATGGGAAAAGATATTGCAATGATATAGAATTTTCTGCAGAAGACGCATCAAGGACTGATTTCAACTTTCTCTGCAGAGTCTTAGAGGCAGTTATTGAGGCTGGTGCAACAGTGATAAATATTCCAGATACAGTAGGTTATGCATTACCTTGGGAATTTGGAGATCTTATTAGAAAATTAAGGGAAAATGTAAAGAATATGGATAGGGTCATAACAAGTATACATTGTCATAATGATTTAGGACTTGCTACAGCGAACTCTTTATCAGCAATAATTAATGGTGCTCAACAGGTTGAGTGTACTATTAATGGACTTGGAGAAAGAGCAGGAAATACTGCTATGGAAGAGGTTGTTATGGCACTTAAGGTTAAAAAACTTCCTTATGATGTGGGAATAAATATTTCAGAAATATATAAAACCAGTAAGCTTGTAAGTAATCTTACCGGAGTGCTTATCCAACCTAATAAGGCAATTGTAGGAGAAAATGCTTTTGCTCATGAATCTGGAATACATCAACATGGTGTGCTACAAGATCCCAGTACTTATGAAATCATAGATCCCAAAACTATTGGAATCTCAGAAAGTAGAATAGTACTTGGAAGACTCTCTGGTAAACATGCTTTTGAGAAGAGGCTTCAAGAACTTGGATACAATCTTCCACCGGAACAATTAGAAGAATCTTTTAAAAAGTTTAAAGAATTAGCGGATAAGAAGAAGGAGATTACTGATAGGGACATTGAATCATTAGTCTCAAATCAAATCAAATATATACCTGAACATTATAAATTAGTCCACCTTCAGATAGTAAGTGGAATAGGTATTGTTCCTACCGCAACAGTTGTCCTTACAGAGGATGAAAAAGAGATAAAAAATGTAGGGATAGGAAATGGTCCTATAGATGCTGCATACAAGGCTATAACAAATGCAGTAAAGGTAGAACATACTCTTCAAGATTTCTATCTTAAATCTGTAACTGGCGGAACCGATGCTCTTGGTGAAGCCTTAGTTAAAATTGCAGATAAGGATGGGAATATTTATACAGGGCGTGCATCCAGTACCGATGTTATAGAAGCTAGCGCAAAAGCTTACTTAAGAGCAATTAATCAAATGCTTTCCTTTAAAGAAAGGTCATAAGTTAAAGGAGGAATAGAAGTGTGGGACAGACTATAACTGAAAAAATACTTGCTAATCATGCTGGAAAGAAAGAGGTTTTCCCAGGAGAGTTAATTTTTGTGAACTTGGATTTTATACTTACTAATGATATAACCGGACCATTAGCAATAAAAGAGTTTGAGAATATAGGGATAGATAAGGTCTTTGATCCTGAAAAAATTGCATTGATTCCTGATCATTCCACTCCTAATAAGGATATAAAATCAGCTCAACAAAGCAAAATTATTAGGGAATTTGCAAGAAAGTACAATATAAAATATTACTATGAGGTAGGACGTGTGGGAATAGAACATGCTCTTCTTCCTGAGGAAGGGCTAATACTTCCAGGAGACTGTGTTATTGGAGCTGATTCTCATACTTGTACATATGGAGCTTTAGGAGCTTTTTCCACTGGTGTTGGAAGTACAGATCTTGCATATGCTATGGCACTAAATGAGATATGGCTGAAAGTACCTGAAAGTATAAAATTTGTCTATTATGGGAAGCTCTCTAAATGGGTCACAGGAAAAGATGTCATCTTATATACTATTGGGAAAATTGGTGTTGATGGCGCAAGATATAAAGCTATGGAATTTACAGGGGAGATAATAAGAAACCTTCCTATGTCAGATAGACTTACCATTTGTAATATGGCAGTAGAGGCAGGAGGAAAGAATGGAATAATAGAACCTGATGAGATAACTCTTGAATATGTTAAAGATAGGGCAAAGAGAGATTTTAAAGTATATAAAAGCGATCTTGATGCAAGTTATTCTAAAGTTTACGAATGGGATTTAACAAAATTAGAACCTGTAGTTGCATTTCCTCACTTACCAAGTAACACCAAAGTTATCTCTGAGATAGGAAAGGACATTTATATAGACCAGGCATATATAGGTTCTTGTACTAATGGGAGAATTGAAGATTTAAGAATTGCTGCTAAGATATTAAAAGGACATAAAGTAAATCCTAATGTAAGGCTTATAGTAACTCCTGCTACACCTAATATTTATATGCAAGCCATGAAAGAAGGACTTCTTGAAATATTCTTAGAAGCTGGTGCATCCATAACACCACCAAGTTGTGGACCTTGTTTAGGAGGGCATCTTGGGGTTCTTGCAGAAGGAGAAAAAGCAATTGCTACTACAAACAGAAATTTTGTGGGGAGAATGGGACATCCTAAAAGTGAAGTTTATCTTTCAAATCCAGCAGTAGCTGCAGCCTCTGCAGTTTTAGGAAGAATTGCTGCACCATGGGAAGTGGAGGTGAAAGAATGATTTTTAGAGGTAAGGCTCTCAAATATGGAGACAATATTGATACTGATGCTATTATTCCTGCAAGATATCTGAATACTACTGATCCAAAGGAGCTTGCAGAACATTGTATGGAAGATTTAGATCCCGAATTTAAAAATAAGGTAAAGGAAAAAGATATATTAGTGGTGGGAGAAAATTTTGGCTGTGGTTCTTCAAGAGAGCATGCTCCTATTTCTATTAAAGCATCTGGAGTTAAATGTATTCTTGCGAAATCTTTTGCAAGAATATTTTATAGAAATGCTATTAATATGGGACTTCCTATTTTAGAGATTCCTTCAGTAATAGATAAAATAAATGAAGGAGACGAATTGGAAGTTGATTTTGATAATGGGGTAGTAAAAAACCTAACCACAGGAGAAACTTTTGAAACTCTCCCCTTCCCTCCTCTCATTCAAGAATTAATTCAAAAAGGTGGGCTTATGAATTTTGCTAAAGAAAGATTAAGGGGAGGGAAACTATGAATTTAAAAATCGTTACACTTCCAGGAGATGGTATTGGACCTGAAGTAGTTAGTCAGGGAGTAAAAGTAATTAGAGCTATAGAAAAGAAATATAATCATAAGATTGAAATTTTAGAAGGAATTATAGGTGGAATAGCAATAGATAAATTTGGTACTCCCCTACCCCTTGAAACTCTTGAAATATGCAAAGAGAGCGATGCTATCCTTTTAGGAGCAGTGGGAGGACCAAAATGGGATAATCTTCCTGGAAATCTTAGACCTGAGAAAGCCCTTTTAGAACTTCGTGGCGGGTTTAATTTCTTTGCTAATATTCGTCCCATAAAAATTTTTGAGCCATTAACCTTTTCATCCACCTTAAAACCTGAAATTTTAAAAGATGCAGACTTTGTAATAATTAGAGAGCTTACAGGGGGACTGTATTTTGGAAAACCTAAGGAAAGAAGAGTAGAAAATGGAGAAGAATTGGCTATTGATACCATGATTTATAGGACTTCTGAAATTGAGAGAATTGCTCATATAGCTTTTGAGACTGCGATTCAAAGAAGGAAAAAAGTTACTTCTGTAGATAAAGCCAATATACTTGAATGTTCCAGATTATGGAGAGAGGTAGTAGAAAAAGTCTCCCCCAAATATCCCAGTGTTACTTTAGAGCATATGTATGTTGATAATTGTGCCATGCAGATAGTCCGAAATCCAAGGCAATTTGACGTTATTCTTACTGAAAATACCTTTGGAGATATACTAAGTGATGAAGCTGCAATCATAACAGGGTCCATTGGAATGCTTCCTTCGGCAAGTTTGGGAGAGGGAAAGAAGGGGTTATATGAACCAATTCATGGTTCTGCACCAGATATTGCTGGGAAAAATATAGCAAATCCTTTAGGAACTATATTGTCTGTAGCTATGATGTTTAGGTACTCTTTTAATTTAAAAGAAGAAGCAGATGATATAGAAAAAGCAGTTTCAAGAATAGTTTCTGAAGGCTATTTTACTCAAGATCTCTTCCAAAATAATCCTAATGCTAAAAAGCTTGTAAGTACAGAAGAGATGGGAAATCTTATATGCCGAGAAATTCAAGGGGGTGCAAATTGAGAATGGAAAAGATTTTTCTTTATGATACTACCTTAAGAGATGGAGCACAAAGTGAAAGAATATCTTTTTCTTTGGAAGATAAGTTAAGAATTGCACAGAGATTAGATGATTTTGGCATTGATTATATAGAGGGAGGATGGCCTGGCTCAAACCCTAAAGACTTGAACTTCTTTAAAGGAATTAAGGAAGTTCCTCTCAATCATTCAAAAATCGCTGCATTTGGAAGCACAAGAAGAGCTCAGGTAGCTCCAGAAGATGATGCTAACCTTAAAGCTCTTCTTGAAAGTGATACGCCTGTTGTTACTATTTTTGGGAAGAGTTGGAACTTTCATGTTACTGAAGTATTAAGAACTACTTTGGAAAACAATCTAAAAATGATCTATGACTCAATAAAATATCTTAAATCCCATAATAAGGAAATAATATATGATGCAGAGCATTTCTTTGATGGTTTTAAAGCAGATCCTGAGTATGCTTTATCTACTTTAGATGCAGCTTGCGAAGGTGGAGCAGATTGCATTGTATTAGCAGATACAAATGGTGGTTCTCTCCCTTGGGAGATTACAGATATTATAAAAAAAGTAAAAGAAAGGATTAAAATTCCTTTAGGGATACATACTCACAATGATTCCGGGCTTGCTGTAGCAAATACTATTGTTGCGGTCCAAGAGGGAGCTATTCATATACAAGGCACTATGAATGGATATGGAGAAAGATGTGGTAATGCTAATTTATGTACCATAATTCCTATACTGAGCTTAAAAATGGGATTAGAGATAATCTCCGATGAAAAGCTTGCACAACTCACAGACCTTTCCCATTGGATTTCAGAGATCGCAAATCTTCCTCCTGACCCCTCAATGCCTTTTGTAGGAAGAAGTGCTTTTGCTCATAAAGGCGGGGTCCATGTAAATGCTATTTTAAAAAATCAAAAATCTTATGAGCATATAGACCCTACAAAGGTTGGAAATAAGAGAAGAATATTAGTGTCAGAACTTTCTGGTACAAGTACTATTGTTTCAAAAGCAAAAGAATTAAATATAAATCTTGATAGGGATTCCTCTCTTGCAAAGTTGATCTTAGATAAAGTTAATGTCTTAGAAAATGAAGGGTATTACTTTGAGGGTGCAGAGGCTTCTTTTGAACTATTAATAAGACATCTCTTAGGAGAAGAGACAAAACTTTTTGATCTTATTGGTCTAAGAGTTATTGTAGAAAAAATAGGAGAAGAAGGAGAGACAACCACAGAAGCAACCTTAAAGCTGAAAATAAAAGATAATATAGTACATGTAGCTGCAGAAGGAAATGGCCCTGTTAATGCTCTTGACGAAGCATTAAGAAAAGCTTTGATAGAATTTTATCCAGATTTAAAGAATATTCATCTCTCGGATTTCAAAGTAAGAGTACTTAATGGAAATTCTGGAACAGCAGCTAAAGTTAGAGTGTTAATTGACTCTGCAAATGCAGATGGGGATACTTGGAGTACGGTAGGAGTTTCTCCAAATATTATTGAAGCAAGCTGGGAAGCTCTTGTTCAAAGTATTGAATATGGAATACTAAAGAGACGGGAGGTTTAAATCTCACATACTCCATCTGTTGTTTTTAATACTAATATCTCTGGATAAAAACCAAATTTTTCTTTATAACTCTTGGAAATTTTTTCATTCCAATCTTCAAGAATATTTAGTGGAACTAAATTTACCGTAGATCCTCCAAAGCCACCTCCGGTCATTCTTGCTGTAAAGGCTCCATATTCTAATGCTTTTTCTACTAAAAAATCTAACTCTTCGCACGTTACCTCATATAAGTTTTTAAGGCTCATATGAGATTCCAACATGTATTGTGGAAGTTTATCCCATCTTTCATTTTTTAAATCTCCTACAAAATTTAATACTCTTTTATTTTCATTATAAACATGAGTAACTCTCTCTTTTAATGGGGATGGAAGAACCTCTTGAGCTAATTTAAAACCTTCCTCATCTAAGTCTCTTAAGGATGAAATATTCAAGTATCTCTTTAAAATTGATAATGCTTCTTCTCCTTCATTTCTTCTGGTAGAATAGCCCTCTCCTGCAATAGAATGTTTTACTTTTGTATCTACTACTATTAAGCTTAAATCTTTCTTTTCTATATCAAAAGGCACATATTCATAAGAGAGTGTCATGGTATCAATAAGAAGTGCTGTTTTTTCTTTACTAAAGGTGGTAATAAATTGATCCATAATTCCACACTTTGCCCCAACAAAATTATTCTCTGCCCTTTGGGATAATTTTGCTATCTCTTTTTTATCTATGTGAAGACCAAAATACTCACTTATTCCATAGGCAACTGATACTTCATAGGCTGCAGAGCTGGAAAGTCCAGCTCCCATTGGGATATTACTATAAATATATCCATCAAAATAAGGAATTTTACCTTTTAAATTAGTAATCTCTAAAATAACTCCCTGAAGGTAGTTTACCCAAGCTTTTTCATAAGTATAGGAAAGATTTTCATAGTTAAATTCATAGACTTCAAAAAAGTTTTCTGAAAATATTTTAAAGCTATTTTTATTATTCTTTCTAATATAGAAATAAAAGAATCTATCTATACCTATAGGAAGCACAAAACCAAAATGATAATCAGTATGTTCCCCAATTAAATTTACTCTTCCTGGAGCACGAAAGCCTCTAAAATCTTTTGAATCTCCAAAGACCTTTTTAATATTTTCCTTCATTTTCAAGCCCTCTTAAACTTTCTCTTAAAAGTTCTGCAGATTCCTCTGGAGGCAAAGGATTTATAAAAGTTCCTGTTCCAGACTCTACACTGGCAAGATATTTTATCTTATCCTTATCTCTGTGAAGAGAATAAAATTCTATATGGAAATGATAATGGGGATATTCTCCTTTAACTGGTTTTTGATGGAAGACCATCATATAGGAAAAATTAAAGCCATAGACATTATCATAAGCTTTGGTAATTTTTTGTATAATCTCAGCTAAATACATCTTTTCAGCATATGTCATTTCAGGAAGAGAGCCTAAGTGTCTTTTAGAGTATATATGTAGTTCAAAAGGATATCTACCATAAAAGGGTATAAAAGCGACAAAGTATTTATTTTCATATATGATCCTTTTTTGCTCTGAGAGCTCAGTATCTAATATAGAACAAAAAAGGCATTTCTGCTTCTCCTCATAAAATTCAGAACTGGCATTGATTTCCTTCTCAATAATAGGAGGAATAAAAGGAAAGGCATATATCTGACCATGAGGATGATGTAAACTTACTCCTATAATCTCTCCCCGGTTCTCAAAAATAAAGACATACTTTATAAAATCATGACTACCTAAGTCTTTGTATCTATCTTCCCATACTAATACTAATTTTTCAATCTGCTCTAAGGGCATACGAGACATAGAAGAATCATGATCCATAGTATAAAGCACTACTTCACAAATTCCTTTTCCACCTTCTAACTTATAAATCTCATCTTCCCATGGCACTATGTCAGGGGTTTCTTTAGTAAGAGAAGGATATCTATTTTCAAAAACAGCAATATCAAAAGGATTTGGCACCTCCACTCCTCCATAGCATAAAGGACAAGCCTTCCTTGCTGGGAGAACAGGTCTCTCTTGAACTTTTCCTGCTACTATAACCCATTCTTTAAGAAATGGATGCCACCTTAGTTCACTACTGCTCATTAGCTTCTTCCTCCAACTCAAATTCATAATAATACATTAATCTTCCATCATCTTTAACTTCTAATTTCTTTTCCATCTTCCACTTTCTCATAAATCTCCCTCCTTTTTAATATCTTATTTTTTCTTTTACTTGTTCTCCGACCCATTTTGCCAAAAATTCCAACATTTCTAAGTCTTCTAAATCTTTTGGACCTTTCCAATCTTCAATAATGTTTTCAAGTAAAGGTATAATCTCCTTAAATTTAATTTTACCTTTTAAAAATAAATCAACCAATATTTCATCGCCAATAGCAAATATAGCAGGATATACCCCTCCCATACTTCCTACATTATAGGCTAAATCAAGTCCCGGGAATTTTTCTAAATCTACATCATAGAATTGCAGCTCTTTTTGGGATAAGCTTAGGAAAGAGAAGGAATTATTTATCCTTTGAGGATAACTTAGTGCATATTGAATAGGTATTTTCATATCAGTAGGAGCCATATGAGCAATAAAGCTTCCGTCTTTTAACTCTATTAGTCCATGAACAATACTTTGTGGATGTATTAATACTTTTATGGCACTATAGGGAAAACCAAAGAAAAAATGAGCCTCTATAACTTCCAATCCTTTATTAATAAGATTGGCAGAATCTATTGTCGTCTTTCTTCCCATATTCCAAGTAGGATGTTTCAATACATCTTCTAAAGTTGCATTTTCTAAGTATTCTTTTGGTTTATTCCAGAATGGACCACCTGAAGCAGTGAGAAAAATATTTTTAATTTCTCTTTTCTTAAAGGTATTAACAAGTTGAAAGAGGGTACTATGTTCACTGTCTATGGGTATAAGTTTTGTTTTTGATTTTTTAAGCCATTCTTTAATTAGTTCTCCACATGATACGATGACTTCTTTGGTAGCTATAGCTATATCCTTCTCCTCTTCTATTGCCTTTTTTGTAGGATAGATAGCTTCTATTCCTGAAATAGCCATCACTATTAAATCTGAATCAATGCTTGCTAATTCTTCTAATCCTTCTCTTCCATAAAATATTTTTGGGTTATAAGAAAGAGTTAAAGGTTTCTTTTCATAAATAGCAAGATATGGAGGTTTAAACTCTTCTGCAAAATCTGTTAAAATTTTGACATTTTCTTTTACTGAAATTCCAACGAGCTCAAATCTATGAGAATTCTTTCTAATAACTTCTATCGTTTGTTTTCCTATAGAACCTGAAACCCCAAAAATTATGACTTTCTTTTTCATATAATTTGAAACATAGATAACAAATAATATGCTGTGGGGACCATAAATAATAAACTATCAAATCTATCTAAGATTCCTCCATGCCCTGGAAGAAGAGAAGAAGAGTCTTTTACCCCTATCTCTCTTTTTAACATAGACTCTACTAAATCACCAAGCTGCCCTATTATTCCCAAAGAAAGACCTAAAATAATAGAAACAATATGTCTTTGATGATATATATTCCCAAGTATTAATGAAAAGATTAGTGCAGAAAAAACTGCTGCTAAGGTTCCCTCTACAGTTTTATTAGGACTTATAGATGGTGCCAGTTTATGCTTTCCTAAAAGCTTTCCAATGAAAAAAGCGCAAGAATCGCTTATCCAGGTTAATATCAAGACGTAATATGTGAAAATTTCCCCAAATTGGAGTTTTCTAATCAATAGAATATATCCAATGAGAAATGGAATATAAAAGAATCCAAGAAAAGTGAGAGAAATATCAACGATAGAACGTTTTTTATTTACTAATTCATAAATAAAAATGGTTAAAATTAAAATAGGTAAAAGAAATTTATATGCCCATGCACCTTCTAAATATAGAGCAACCAGATATAAGAATCCTAAAGCTATGCCTTCTAAATTAAGCGGTCTATAACCACGTTTCTCTAATAGATTATAAAATTCAAATAACCCAAAACATGCAATAGCCTCAATCAAAATAAAAAAGACCTGATCTCCTAAGTGAACGATCCATAGTATTAAAGGAACCCCCCAAAGTGCTGTTAGGATTCTTTTAAGCATTGTCTTCTAAGCCACCAAATCTTCTCTTTCTTTTTGAGTATTCAATACAAGCTGCTTTTAGATCCTCCTCATTAAAGTCAGGCCAATATTTAGGGGTAAACCAGATCTCTGTATAAGCTAATTGCCAAAGCATAAAATTACTAATTCTATATTCCCCACTTGTTCTTATAAGAAAATCAGGATCGGGAAGATCGGAGGTAGAAAGATACTTTGAAAAACTTTTGGTGTCTATAGAGTTTAAAGATATCTTTTCTTTTTTTACATCCTCAATGATTTTTTTTGCAGCTTCTACGATATCCCATCTTCCCCCATAGTTAATAGCAACAGTCAAAATATGATTCTCTCCATGCTTTGTCTCTTCTAAGGCATATTTAATTCTTCTTTGTAGATAAGGAGGAAGAGCAGTTATATCTCCTATAATTTTTAACTTTATATGATTTTCAATGAGTTTATCTTTAAACTTATCTATACTTTCATCAAGAATCTGCATTAAACCTTCAACTTCTTCTCTGGGTCTTTTCCAATTTTCAGTTGAGAAAGCAAAAAAGGTAAGATATTGAATTCCCCAGTTAAATGCAACCTCAGAGATTTTTTCTACAACCAATGAACCTTCTTTATGCCCCATAATTCTTGGAAGGTTTCTCTCTTTTGCCCATCTACCATTACCATCCATTATAAAAGCGATATGCTTAGGAAGTTTTTCTTTTGGAATCTCTATCATTTATTTAGCTCTCTCTTGATAGTTTTCATAGCTTAACACAAAATACCATTTCCCGTTTTTAAATTTTTCTGAGATTATTCTTAACCCTCCAAAAGCCTCATTTGTATGCGAAATAAAGTTTAGCTCATAATCAATATTTTCTTCGCCGATTTCTTCTAATACTTCTTCAAAAATCTTTCCTAAAAAAGTTCCCATTTTTAAATTTCCATGATTTCTTTTTCTTTTATTTCAACTAATTTTTCTATTTCATTGATGAACTTATCTGTTAATTTTTGAAGCTCTTCTTGAAGGTGAAAAAACTCATCTTCTGAAATTTTCCCATCAGTCTTTTCTTTTTTGAAAATTTCTAAGTAATCTCTTCTTATATTCCTTATAGCAACTCTTCCTGTTTCTGCTTCTTTATGTACAACTTTAACCAACTCTTTTCTGCGTTCTTCTGTAAGAGGTGGAAAATTTACTCTTATTACTTGCCCATCATTTTGTGGAGTAAGCCCTAAATTTGATTTTAAAATAGCTTTTTCTATATCTCCTAAAATATTCCTATCCCACGGTTGAATCATAATCATTCTTCCCTCTGCAATTTTCAGAGTTGCTACCTGATTTAAAGGCATTATACTTCCATAATAAGAAACTTTAATTTCGTCAAAAATTCCAATAGAAGGTTTCCCTGTTCTTATTCCCTGAAATTCTTTTTTTATTGCCTCCACTGCCCTTTTCATCTTCTCTTCTATCTCTTTAAAATGCTCTTTACCCATTCTCCATCCCCCCATCAGGTATGATTTTCACATCTCCTATATATGTGCCAACTTTCTCGCCAAGGATAACCTTTTTTAAATTTCCTCTTGTAGACATATTGAATACTATTATTGGTATTTTATTATCCATGCACAAAGAGACCGCTGTGGCATCTAAGACTTCTAATCTAAGTTTTAAAAATTCCATTGGTTCTATAGAATCAAATTTCTCTGCATCAGAATGTTTTAATGGATCTTTATTGTAGACACCATCTACTTTTGTTTCTTTTAATATAACTTCTGCTCTAATCTCTGCAGCCCTTAAAGCCGCAGCTGTATCTGTAGAAAAGAATGGGTTTCCAGTACCTGCTGCAAATATTACTACTCTACCCTTCTCTAAATGTCTTATGGCTTTTCTTCTTATAAATGGTTCTGCTATTTGCCTCATTTCTATTCCTGTTTGTACTCTTGTAACCACATCTATTTTCTCCAAGGAGTCTTGAAGAGCAAGAGCATTGATAGTTGTAGCTAACATTCCCATATAATCTGCTGTAACTCTATCAATCCCTAAAACCTTACTTTCTCTTCCCCTAAAGAAGTTTCCCCCTCCTACTACCACGCCTATTTCTATCCCAAGATCATGCACTTCTTTTATATCTTCCGCAATACTTCTTATACTATCTGGATTTAAACCAAATCCTTGTTCCCCACTAAAAGATTCTCCGCTAATTTTTAGAAGAATCCTTTTATATTTGGGGCTCATAGTTTACTCCTCTCCTACAACAAATCTTGAAAATCTCCTAACTACTATATTCTCACCAAGTTTTGCAATTTCTTCTGTAATTAAATCCTTCACCTTTACCTCAGGATTCCTCACAAACGGTTGTTCTAATAAGCATACTTCCTCATAAAATTTTTCTATTTTTCCATCTATTATTTTTTCAATGACTGCTTCTGGTTTTCCTTCATTCTTAAGTTGGGTTCTGTATATTTCTCTTTCTCTTTCAATAACCTCTGGTGGTACATCTTCTTTGCTTACATATAATGGATTCATACCAGCAATCTGAAGTGCAATATCTTTTGCTAATTTTTTAAATTCGTCAGTTCTTGCTACAAAATCGGTCTCACAGTTAACCTCAACTAAAACTCCTAACTTTTCACCTGTATGAACATATGCCTCTATAACTCCCTCTTTAGCAACACGGGATGCCTTCTTTGCGGCCTTAACTACACCTTTTTCTCTAAGAATTATAACTGCTTTTTCTATATCCCCACCCGCTTCTTCAAGAGCTTTTTTAACTTCCATTACACCAGCGCCAGTTCTTTCTCTTAATTCTTTTATCATTTCAATTGTTATATCCATATTTACTTAACCTCCTAAATTTTACTCTGCAGAAATTTCTGATGTTAAATCTTCTTCCTTAGCTTGGAATTCTAAGTCTTTCTCTCTTAAGCTTCTTCCCTCTAAAATTGCATCTGCAATTTTAGAGGTTAGAAGTTTTATAGCACGAATAGCATCATCGTTTCCAGGAATTGGGTATGTGACGACTTCAGGATCACAATTGGTATCTACGATAGCTATGATGGGAATACCCAATCTATTTGCTTCTCTTACCGCTATCTCTTCTCTTTTTGGATCCACAATATATATTACATCTGGAACCCTTTCAATTCCTCTAACCCCCTCAAAAACTTTTACCAATTTTTCTAACTCTCGGTTAAGTCTTGAAGCTTGTTTTTTAGGAAGTTTCTCAAAATAACCATTATTTTTCATCTCTTCAAGCTGAACCATATAATCAATTCTGGGTTTTATAGTGCTAAAGTTTGTCAACATTCCCCCAAGCCATCTAAAAGTTACGTAATAGGCACCACACCTTTTAGCCTCTTCTTCCATTGTTTGTTGAGCTTGTTTCTTTGTACCCAAAAAAAGAAATGTTTTACCTTCCTTAGCTTGGTCTTTAACAAATTCATATGCCTTTTCTAACTCTAATAAAGTTTTTTGAAGATCAATAATGTGAATTCCATTTCTTTCTGAGAAGATATAATCCTTCATCTTTGGACACCATCTTTTAGTTTGATGTCCAAAATGAACACCTGCTTCTAAAAGCTGTTTCATTACTATATGTGCCATCAGCCACCTCCAATTTGGTTTTTCCTCCCCTTCTTTCTTTTTCTCTTGAGACTTCCCCCTAAAAGAAAAAGCACCACCAAGAGAATCTAGAAGGGTGCGTTTTAATACTCAGAAAGGAGTATATCATGAAGCTTTATTGATTACAAGACTCTTTAAAAGAAAAAATATTTATGATATACTTTTTAAAATTACTTTAATATATTAAGGAGAGCATAAGAAATTGGAAAATAGCTCTTATATGTATATAGTCTATATATGGAAGAAACATGAGGCACTAAAAAAGTTTGATATTCCTATAATAGCTATAGGAAACGCAAGAGAAATACTTCTTCTCTGCCAAAGGATTCTCGCCCCAAGATCAAATCTTGTAGAATTTTTCCAAGAATATAAAAGGCTTGGTGAAGGTTATGGTATTGATACAAAACACTTAGAGGTAAACAGCTTCTTGAGGGTATTATCTACTATGAGAATCATTGATCTTTATGAAATTCCTAAAGAAATTTTTAGTAATGGTGGTAATTCGTGATCTAATATTTTTGTTGCTTTTTTAGCAGTTTTGGGATATACTAAATTTGATAAAAAGGTAAATAGAAAAGAAAAGTGGGTTTCCCCACTTTTTCTTTTTAATAGAGGTGAAAAATGAGAGAACAAATACATATGGAGATTATACGTAAATTACGAGAAATTATTGAGCCTATCTGTGAGAACAACTCTTTTGAATTTGTAGATCTGGAATATCAAAGAGAAACTCATGGATGGGTGTTAAGGGTTTATATTGATAAGCCAGGAGGAATCACAGTAGAAGATTGTGCCCATATAAGTGAAAGAATTAGTAAAGAATTAGATATAGCTGATCCTATTCCTCATTCTTATATATTAGAAGTCTCTTCTCCTGGACTTGATAAACCTCTCAAGAAAAAGAGAGATTTTGAAAGACATATTGGAGAAAAAGTCAATGTTTATTTTTTAGAGCCTTTTGAAGGAAAAAAGAATATTGAAGGAGTTATATATGGCACTGATGAGGAGGATGTACTTTTACAAGTAGGAGAAAACATAAAAACTATTCCTCTTTCTAAAATTCAAAAGGCTTTGCTTATTGTAGAATTCTAAGGAGGATGATATCTCATGAAATTAGGTGAAGACTTCTGGGTAGTTTTAGAACAGATTATTAAGGAGAAAAAACTTGATAAAAGCGTCGTCATAGAAGCTCTAAGGAAAGCTATACTTTCAGCTTTTAGGAAGACTTATGGCACAGATAAAAGTGCAAGAGTAGAAATTGATTTTAACAAACAAGAGATAAGGATTTATGTCGTTAAAAAAGTAGCTGAGAAAATTTCTGAGCCAATGGATGAAATTACCCTTGAAGAGGCAAAAATACTTAAACCTGATATAGAGATTGGAGATGAGATAGAAATTGAGATTGAACCTCAGGAATTTGGTAGGATTGCAGTGCAAGTAGCTAAACAAGTTATTATGCAGAGTCTTAAAGAGGCTGAAAGAAAAATTTTATATGAGAAATACAAGGCTAAAGAAGGAGAACTTGTTAATGGAAATGTGGTAAGAATTGAGAGAGGTAACGTATATGTACGTTTTCCTGATATAGAGGCTGTCTTACCTCTTAAGGAGCAAATTCCAGGTGAGGAATACTGGATTGGTAGGAGACTTCGTACTTATTTATTAGAGGTTAGAAAAACCACAAGAGATCCTTTAGTAATTTTATCCCGCAGTCATACTGGTTTTCTCAAAAGATTATTTGAGTTGGAAGTCCCAGAGATAAAAGAAGGAAGTGTAGAGATTGTAAGTATTGCCAGAGAACCTGGAGTAAGATCAAAAGTAGCTGTACTTTCCCATTATCCTGAAATTGATCCTGTAGGCTCATGCGTAGGATATAAAGGAGTAAGGATACAAAATATTATAAATGAGGTAAATGGTGAAAAAATAGATATAATTCTATGGAGTAAGAATCCTGCGGAGTTTGTAGCTCGCAGTCTTAGTCCTGCTAAACCTACCTTTGTAGAACTTAAGGAAGATGAGAAAAGAGCAATAGTAGTTGTACCTCCTGATCAGTTTTCCTTAGCTATTGGGAAGGACGGACAAAATGTAAGACTTGCAGTAAAACTTACTTCATGGAGAATTGATGTAAGAACTCCAGAGGAATATGAAAAAGAGAAGGTAAATGAAAAAGAGACAGAGGTGATAAAAAAGAGTGAGTAATATAAGGCATATTCCTTTAAGAACTTGTATTGGTTGTGGAGAGAAAAAAGCAAAAAGGGAATTGATACGAATTGTGAGGAAAAAAGATAAAATACTTTTTGATTCCACAGGGAAAGTTTCGGGCAGAGGTACATATATCTGTCCTAAGACAGAGTGCTTAGAGAAGGCTTTAAAAAAGAAAGCTCTTTCACGTGCTTTAAAATGTGATATTTCGCCTGAAAATCTAAGCCAATTAAAAGAAGACTTACTAAAAGAAATTTTACTACGGGGGAGAGGATGCCATGAGGAAGAGAGTATATGAGTTAAGTAACGAATTGGGTATAAGTAATAAAGAACTATTGAAAATACTCACAGATTTGGGAGTTAATGTTAAAAGTGCCTTAAATGTTATTGAAGAAGAAACAGAAGAAATAGTAAAAGAACTTATAGCGAGTAAAGAACCTGCTAACAATATTAAAGAGCCTCCCCCTTCTAAAGAGGATATTAAAAAAGAAAGTTCAGGAGAAGTAAAGAAAGAAGAAGTTGCCATAAAAGAGAAAAAACAGGTAGAGACCCCTAAGGAAAAAGTTCTTATACTCCAAGGAAGTATGAGAGTGAAAGATGTGGCTGATACCTTAGGAGTAAGTGCTACAGAGCTTATAATGGAACTTCTAAATATGAAAATTTTAGCAAATATTAATCAAGTTTTAGATCCTGAAGTTATTAAAACTCTTGCCTCTAAATATGGCTTTAAAGTAGAAGAAATAAAATCTAAAGTGGCTATTAAAAAGAAGACTCTATCCCCTGAAGAAGAGGCAAAGCTTAAACCTCGTCCACCTGTAGTAGTAGTAATGGGACATGTGGATCATGGGAAAACTACTCTTCTTGATGCTATAAGACAAACAAAGGTAGCTGAAAAAGAGTATGGGGGTATTACACAACATATTGGTGCTTCTATGGTAGAACATAACGGTAAAAAAGTGGTTTTTTTGGACACACCTGGGCATGAAGCTTTCACCGCTTTAAGAGCAAGAGGTGCTCAAGTCACAGATATAGCAGTTCTTGTAGTTGCAGCAGAAGATGGAGTTATGCCTCAAACAGTTGAAGCCATTAATCATGCAAAGGCTGCTAATGTACCAATAATAGTAGCTATAAATAAAATTGATAAACCAGAAGCAAATCCTGAAAGGGTAAAACAGCAGCTTTCCGAATATGGATTAATACCTGAAGAATGGGGTGGAGATACGATAATGGTCCCAATTTCAGCAAAAAGGAAACAAGGAATAGACCAACTTATGGAGATGATTCTGCTTCTGGCAGAAGTCTTAGAACTTAAAGCTGATCCAGATAAGCCTGCAAAGGGTACAATTATTGAAACCCGAATAGATAAAGGTAGAGGACCTGTAGCTACGGTAATAATACAAGAAGGCACATTGAAACTTAGAGATATTTTTGTTGCTGGTAATGTAATGGGAAGAGTAAGGAGTATGTTTGATGATAAGGGACGATCTCTCAATGAGGCTTATCCTTCTTGGCCTGTAGAAATCTCAGGCTTTGAAGAACTTCCCCAAGCAGGAGATGTCTTAGAAGTAGTGAATAGTGAAAAAGAATCTCAAGAAATTCTTGAAGAAAGAAAAAGTGAGAAGGAAACCTCTAGTATTGAAGTTGTAGGACTTGGAGATAAAATACTCCCATTAATTATTAAAGCAGACACCCAAGGATCTTTAGATGCTATAATTCAAACACTGGGAAAGCTTGGTACAGAGGATATTGCCATTGAAATTGTACATTCAGGTGTAGGAGGAATAACAGAAAGTGATGTTATGCTTGCTTCAGCCTCAAGAGGTATGATTATAGGATTTAATGTAAGACCAGATTCTAAAGCACAAGAAGCTTTGAAAAGAGAAAAAATAACTGCAAAAACATATAGGGTCATATATGAGATTATTGAAGATCTCCAAAATTATATAAAGGGACTGAAAACTCCAGAGGTTAAAGAAGTTATCATTGGAAAGGGTGAGGTAAAGGCTACATTTAATGTACCAAGAGTGGGCACTGTTGCTGGAGTATTTGTAAGAGAAGGCAAAATTCAAAGAAATGCAAAGGTAAGACTTGTAAGAGATGGCGTGGTAATTTATGATGGTAAAATATCGTCTCTCAAGAGATTTAAGGATGATGTTACAGAGGTTTTAACCAATTTTGAATGTGGTTTAGGGTTAGAAAATTTTGGTGATATAAAGCCCGGAGATATTTTGGAGATTTATGTACTACAATAGATCTATTGTACCATAATAGACCTATTAAGATGGATTTATTAAAAAATGTTAGTTGGAGTCTGTAGAGTCAATTTATCTATTCCAGGAAGTTTCTCTTTGAAAGAGAAAAGAAGAGTTAAAAGAAGTATTGTAGAAAAAATAAGAACAAGATTCAACGTATCCGTTGCTGAAATAGATTCTCAAGAGATATGGAATGAACTTATATTAGGAATAAGTATTGTATCTACCGAATCTAATCATATTTACCAAGTTTTTTCTGAGGTAATAAAACTTATAGAATCTCAAAAAGACGTTGATTTAATTGATTATGAAATAGAGATACTTTAAAAGGGAGTGATGACCTTGCATCAAAGAAGTGAAAGGCTCAGTGCCTTAATTAGAGAAGAGGTAAGTGAGATTCTACTAAGGAGAGTAAAAGATCCAAGGATTTCTTCTTTTGTAGTAATAACAGAAGTACAAGTTAGTAAAGATTTAAGATATGCTCATATTTATGTAAGTGTATATGGAGACGAGAATGAGAAAAAAGAAACAATGGAAGGATTAGAAAGTGCTAAAGGTTTTATCAGAAGTGAATTAGGGAAAGACCTAAGAATCAGATTTATCCCAGAATTAATTTTTGAATTAGATGACTCCTTAGAAAGAGGCGATAGAATACTAAGAAAGATTAAGGAGCTTGGCTTAGAGGAGAAAGATGAAAACTCTCTCTAAAAGAAAGATACTAAAATTTAAAGAATTAATAAAAGATAAGTCAACCTTTGTTCTTTTTACTCATGCAAATCCCGATGGTGATGCTATCGGATCTCTGTTGGCTTTTTATTATTTTCTGAGGGATTTAGGTAAAGAAGTTTTTGTTTTTTTGCACTCCCCTATTCCTTACTTTTATCAATTTCTTTTAACCGAAGAATTAAATAAAATAGAGAATATAGATACCCATTTTGATGTAGGAATTATTCTTGATTGTAGCGATTTAGAAAGAATTAAAAGTGGAGTTAACTTAAAAGAAAGATTTTCAACATTAGTGAATATTGATCATCATCCTACCAATACTTCCTTTGGAGATTTAAATATTGTTATTCCTACCGCTTCTTCAGTTACAGAAATAATCTATGATTTAATAGTAGGGCTAAGAGGAAAAATAACAAAAATTATTGCTGAATCACTATTAACAGGTTTAATTACTGACACAGGAAGTTTTAAATATAGCAATACAACTCCAAAATCTCTTAAAATAGCAGGTGAATTAGTAAATAAAGGAGCTGATATAACTTATATTTCTAAGGAAATCTATGATAAGAAAAAATTGTCCTCTTTAAAACTCTTAGGGACAGCTCTTTTAAGATTAGAATCTTCGGAAAATATCTGCTGGAGCTATATAACTTTAGAGGATATGAAAAAGTATAATGCTACAATAGAAGATACTGAAGGAATTATAGATATTTTAAGGACTTTACGTGAAGCAGAAGTATGTATATTCTTCTATCCTATTACTGAAGGGGGCATAAAAGTAAGTCTGCGCTCAAAGAAAAAAGAGATAGATTTAGGGAAATTTGCTCTAATATTTGGTGGGGGAGGACATAAAGAGGCTGCTGGTTTCCAGATGGAAGGTCATTTAGACGAAGTATTGAAAATTGTTACAAGTAAAATCAGAGATTTTATAGAAGAATATGAACAACTTCCTGTTAATAAATAAGCCTCCTGGAATTACATCTCTTGATGTGGTAAAAAAAGTTAGAAGGATTACAAATATTGAAAAGGTAGGACATATGGGGACATTAGACCCTCGAGGGTGTGGACTTTTGATTGTTGCCTTGGGAAAAGCAGTAAGACTTGAAGAGTATATACTTTTTTATTCAAAAACTTATATAGTAGAAGCTTTATTTGGTATATCCAGTGATACTTACGACAGAGAATCAAACTTTTTTGAATACTATAAAATTAATAAATCTATTTCTGCTTCTGATTTAGAGAAAACATTAGAAACTCTTAAGGGAGAAATAGAACAAGAGCCACCCATTTATTCTGCTATTCATATAAACGGTCGTAGGGCTTATGATTTAGCAAGAAATGGATATAATGTATCTCTTCCCAAAAGGAAGGTTCATATATACAATGCTAAGTTAATTAATTTAGAGTCGGATAATAATATTATTCGTGCTCTTATAGAGTTACATGTTTCTGCAGGAACTTATGCGAGAAGTATAGTTCATACGCTTGGAGAAAGATTAGGAATACCTGCTACTGTTTCTTTCCTGCTTAGAACAAAAATTGGAGAAATTTCTGTAAATGAGAGCATACCGTATAGTAAAATAGATGCTCATTGGAAAGACTCTTTGATTCCTCCTCACAAAATACTTAATTTTCCTATTTTAGAGGTATCTTCCGACTTAGAAAGAAAAATTTTAAATGGAAATACTATCTCAATTGATAAGCATTTCTCTTCCGAAAGTTACGTATCTGTTATAAATGAAAGGGAAGAATTTATTGCGGTGGGAAGAGTCTTTCAAAATTATCTTAAACCAGAGAAGGTATTTCTAAAATGAAATTGAAAGATTTAATTAAAATACAAAAATTAAATGGGCTTGAGAAAGAGCCTAAATTTACTGTTACTATAGGAGTTTTTGATGGTATCCACTTAGGACATTCTGCTATCATATCTGAGCTTAGAAGTAATGCTCTTGTTAATAATTATAGCTCCGCTGTAGTTACTTTTGATGAGAATTATCCAAAAACTTTTAAGAATCTTTCTTCTTTTCTACTCACTTATGAGGAGAAAAAAGAGTTTCTCTCTCTCAAAGGAGTAGATTTCCTTGTTGTTTTACCATTTATCTCAGAGATTAAAAATCTTAATCCAGAAGAATTTATATCATCTTTAAAAGAAACTATTCCTTTCTCTTGCATATGTGTTGGAGAGAATTTCAGATTTGGAAGAGGAAGAGAAGGAGATGCATCCCAACTTATTAGGTTAGGAGAAGAGTTTAATTTTGAGGTAAAAGTCATTCCTTCGGAAAGTTTTGAAGAAAGTTTTATATCAAGCAGTAAGATACGAGAGTTGATCTCTTCTGGAGAGATAGTTAAAGCAAATAAATTCTTAGGATATAAATATTTTCTGAGAGGCATTGTGAAAAAAGGAAGTAATATAGGTTCAAAATTAGGATTCCCTACTATTAATGTTGAAGTTAATAATATGAAGCTTATTCCTAAAGAAGGTATCTATAAAGGGAAAGTAAAAGTAAAAGATGATATATATGATGCTGCTATTTATATTGGAACAAGACCTACTTTTAATGGAAGAGCCTTAAGAATTGAAGCCTATATCCTTGACTTTTCAGAGATAGTATATCGAGAAAAAGTAGAGTTAGTTTTTGAAGAGTATATCAGAGAGAGTAAGAAATTTGATACAGAAAAAGAGCTAAGAGACCAGATTGAGAGAGATACTAAAGTTATTAATGATAAAATAAAAGAAGAAAAATTAAGAAAGAGAATTATTACGATAGATGGTACTGCAGGTTCAGGGAAAAGTACTATAGCTAAGTTGTTAGCTCAAAGATTTGGACTCTATTATATAGATAGTGGGGCTCTTTATAGAAGTGTAGGATGGATTGCTAATAGATTTAATCTTTGGGAAGAAGAAGATCTTATAAAAGTTTTAGAGAAAAAGCCCATTAATTTCCTTTGGGATGGGGAAAATTTCAAAGTTTTTTTTGAGAGAACGGATATAAGTTCTGAAATTAGAAGTTTAGATGCAGGAATAAATGCATCCCGTGTCGGAGTTATGAGCAGATTAAGAGAGATTTTAACTCTATGGCAAAGAGAATCTTTAAATTATGTGGAAAATGGAATTGTCCTTGAAGGAAGAGATAGTGGCACTATTGTTTTTCCACAAGCAGATATGAAGCTTTTTATATCTGCTGATATACATATTAGAGCAGAAAGAAGAGCTAAGGATCTTGGTGAAAGTAATATAGAAAAAGTTATAAAGTCATTGAAAGAAAGAGATATCAAAGATATTAATAGATCTTCAGATCCTTTAAGAATTCCTAAAGAAGCTTACTTTATAGATACTACATCTATAACTGTAGAAGAAGCATATTCTCAAATACTTTCAATCTGGTTGAAATGTTTATGAAGAACATTTTTTACTATAAAGAAGTTTCTTCTACCATGGATATTGCACATGAATTTGCTAGAAAGGGTTTTCCTGATGGTACTGTTATCGTTGCTGAAAAACAGACAAAAGGTAGAGGAAGAAATAAAAATAATTGGCATTCTCCTGAGGGTGGGCTCTGGTTTTCTATTATTTTATATCCATCTTCATATATAAATAATAAATTAGATTTTATAGGGATATTAATTTCAACCTCAATAGTAAAAGCTTTAGAAAGATTTATGGATAATAAGATATTAAATTTCAAATGGCCTAATGATATTGAACTTAACGGTAAAAAGGTGGCTGGTATTTTACTTGAAGGAGTATGGAAAATGGAGACTCTACAGTATATTATTGTAGGGGCAGGTATTAACCTTTTCGTAGACCCTTATTATTTTATTGAGAAAAATTTGAATGCAACTTCTCTTTTACACCATCTAAAAACAAGGGATAAGTTTTTAATCTTAAATTCAATCATAGAAGAGATACTTATAGATTTAGAACATTTCCCTGAAAATTGGGAGAGGACTTTTAATTTTTATTATGAAAGATTTCCCTATAGAAACTTCTATGCAAAGAAAAAACAGGACAATAAACTTGTAAAAATCTTAGACATTACAAAAGATGGAAATATAATTTTGGAAGAAGAAGGAATAAAAATATATCCATGGGGAGGAGTTAGCCTTGAAATTGAAAGGTCTTCTCATTGATCTTGATGGGTCCATATATAGAGGTGATCAGGCACTTCCTTATAGCAGAGAATTTATTATTTTTCTAAGAGAAAAGGGAATGAGATTTTTATTTTTAACCAATAACTCCACTTCTCTCCCTTCAGGATATGTAGAAAAACTACGTAAAATGGGAATTGAAGCTAAAGAAGAAGAAATTTTGACCTCTGGTGTTGCAACTGCTGTTTATCTTAAGAACTGGAAAAAAGAAGGTAGAGTATATATTATAGGTGAGGAACCATTAAAAGAGGTAATTAAAAAATTAAACTGGGAAATTTGTGAAGATAATGTAGATGCAGTGGTAGTAGGTTTAGATAGGAGTTTTAATTTTGAAAAATTAAAAAAAGCTAACGCTCTTATAAGAAGCGGGGCAAGATTTATAGCTACTAATCCAGATAAAACCTTTCCTACAGAAAAAGAGATAGGACCAGGAGCAGGCTCCCTTGTTGCTGCTGTTTCTGCAGCTTCTCAAAGAAAACCTATAGTAATAGGAAAGCCATCTACTTACATAGGAAAGATTGCTATGGAAAAATTAGGATTATCACCAGAAGAAATAGGGATAGTTGGAGATAGAATAGATACTGATGTTTATTTTGGTAAGAGATTAAAAGCAAAGACATTTTTATTACTTACGGGAATCACAAAGAAAGAAGATCTGGAAAAAGCTAAAGTAAAACCAGATTTTGTATTTGAAGATTTAAAACATCTTACAGATTTCTTAAAAGAGAAGATTTAGAAAACTAATCATTGAAAATATAAAACAAAAATCAAAGAATGTTATCAAGAAGAAAGATACTACACCTTTGTGATTTTTGGTAATTAATAGTTCCATAGACCTTAAAAAAATAAATACATAGAGTGTATGAATATATGAAAAATTTAGCCAGTAGAACACTAAAAATATAATAGTCCTAATTAGAACTTCCTTATATTTCTCTTTTTGAGAAACACCATTTGAAGTAAAAATATTCTTGTTCCCAAAAACTCTTATTAAATAACAGTAGAAAATGGTTCCTGCAAAACTTACAAAAAAATAACCAATAAAAAGAAGTACATAATAATCACTATTGTAATATTTATTTATAATGCCTCCTAAAATTTTGGTTCCAAGGTATTCTGGATTCTTACTTATGGGAAGGAGAAATACTAAAGAAATACTTATTATATGTTCTAATTGGTCAATAATAAAATTTTTAATGTTATCATTATTAGATCTGATACTTCTATTCATCTTCTTGAGATCAATCAAAGTATGGACGAAGAAGAGAAATAAGATAAATATTATTGCTTCAGGATATTTCAAATAAGGAAAAGATAAAAGGAGAGAAATAATTAAATATATAGAAGTATGAAGTAAAATCCCATATTTTGTCTGTTTTTTATATCTAAAAATTAGATTACTCTGCAAAGGAAAGTCTGCAAGTAAATGAGCTAAGAATAGTCTTAAGAACCAAAACATAAAAGTTTTCCCTTTTTATATAAAGAAAGTAATGCAGAAACTACCAAAGGATCAAACTGTTTTCCTGAATTTTTCTCTATCTCTTCTATAGCTTTTTCAATAGTCATCTTTCCCCTATAAGGTCTTTCGGAAGTCATAGCATCAAAAGCATCTGCTATTGAAATAATCCTTGCTAAAATTGAGATATTTTCACCCTTTAAACCATGAGGATATCCACTACCATCGTAATGTTCATGATGTTCTGCTATACCCTCTATAACTTCTGATAGAAGGTCTATAGGCTCTAAGATCTTTTTACCAATTTCAGGATGGTTTTTTATCTCATCATACTCCTCATCTGAAAGCCTTTCCTTTTTATTAAGTATTGTATCCTTTATGCCTATTTTCCCTATATCATGAAGAAGTCCTGCTAATCTTATCTTTTCTATTCTGTCCTCATCAAATTCTAATTCTTTTGCAATTAGCACTGACATACTTGCTACTCTTTTCGAATGACCGTGGGTATATGGATCTTTAGCATCTATAGCACTCGCCAAAGATTCAACAATACTGAATAATAGCTTTTTTAATTCTTCATAAAGTCTTGCATTTTCAATAGTAATAGCGGCTTGGTTAGCAATTGCCTGCAATATCTCTAAATCTTCTTTTGAAAAATTCTGATAATTTATTTTGTTTATTACCTCTATAACTCCTATAATTTTATCTTTATATTTAAGAGGTACACATATTATTGATCTTGTTTTAAATTTAGTTAAAGAATCAAGCTTAGGAGAAAATCTTGGATCTTTTTCAACATCATTCACAATAATAGGCTTTCCTGTAGAAGCAACTTCTCCTGCAACTCCCTCCCCTACCCTAACAGTAAATCTTTTAACCTCATCTCCTTTTTCTCCTAAGGCAACTTCAAAACTCAAGAAGTTTTCTTCCTCATTTAGAAGCATTAAAGAACTCGCTTCAGCACTTAATTGAGTCTTTGTTAGTCTCATTATAATCTGTAATAACTCAGATAAATTAAGAGTTGAATTTATCTCTTTACTAACTTCAAGAATCAGGTTTAACTTTTTAATTTTTTCTTTTAAATTATTTCTCATATTCTTCCAAGTACTTTATAAACTTTTACAGCTTTTTCTTTACCTTTTATACTGAAGAGTCCTAAATCTTCTGCTATAAACTCATTTTTAATCTTTTCATAAGTATTTTCACATATTAATATCTCTCCTCCTTTAGCTAATCCTTCAAGACGCGAAGAAAGATTTACTGTGCTTCCAATTGCCGTATATTCTACTTTTTGTTTAGGACCTACAGCTCCTACCAAGGCTTCACCAGAGGCTATACCTATACCAACCTCAAATAAGGGATAATTTTCAGTTTGCCACTTCTTATGTAAAGATTTTATAACCTCCTGTATTTCTAAGGCAGTATTTACCGCATTTTCAGGTGTATTATCTGATATAAGCGGAGCTCCAAATAGTGCCATTACAGAATCTCCTAAGAATTTATCTACTGTCCCATTATACTTAAATATAATTTCTATGGCAGAGTTAAAGAACTCATTTAATATCTTTATTATTTCCTCAGGAGACATTATATCTGAATAGTATGTAAAATTTCTTATATCTGCAAACATAACACTGATGTATTGCCTCTTCAATTCTAAAACATTATATCCAGGACTCTGGAGGATAATATCCACTACTTGAGGAGAAACAAACCTCTGGAAGAGATTTTTGATGACTCTTTTTTCTCTTTCTTCTTTAACAAATTCATATAAAAGATAAATAATATAAGATGTCATAAGAATAACAATAGGAATTACATACGGAATAATTATGTTAAATTTAGCAAAAAGTAAGATTCCTAATCCTAAATATATAATAACAATTAAGATAATCAGTAAAAATTTTGGAATTCCTTTTAGACTTCTCAGTATAATCGGTGGAACCAAACTTATTACAAAACTAAATAAAGTTAAAGGAAAACCTTCATTAAGAGGTATAATAAAATCTTGGCTAAGAAGAGTTTCTATACTATTAGCATGAATTTCCACTCCTGGCATTTTCCCTAATTTTACTGTAGCTCTATTCCTTATATATCCATAAAATGGGGTAAAATGAGTATCATGAAGTGCTTCAGATATAGCTCCAATTAATACGATTTTATCTTTAAATAACTTAGCATCAATATCTCCTTTTAGGACATCCACAAAAGAATAAATAGGATATTTATAAGCTCCTCCTCTATAATTTATAAAAACATTGTTTTGATTGTCTTGAGGAATATTCATCTTTTCTAAATAGGCTTCAGGAGATATTGATAAATACTGAGATACAGTGAGAAGGGGAAGTGATACCCACTCTTTATCAAATATTTTTGTTTTTAGAGAAAATCTTCTTATAAAACCATCATTATCGTATATAGGATTTACTAAGCCTACAGAAGAATTTGGGGTAAAAATATCTAATGGTACAAACAGTCTTTTTATAGAACCATATCTTGGATCATTAAAAGATATATAAAAACTTGAAAGTATAATATTTGTTTTTTGCTTGAGTAACTCAGCAAATTTCTTATCATCCTCTGGTGTAGTTTTAACATCAAAGTAGATATCAAATGCAATAACTTTTGGATAGTCTTTTAATTTATTTACAAGATCTACATAAACTGCTCTTCTCCAAGGAAAATTTCCTAATTCTTCTATGGAAGTATCATCTATACCTATTATTACAATAAAATCTCTAGTCTCTCGCTCCCCCCTCATAGCAAAGCGAAGATTTATAGAACTAAGCTCTAAATTATACAACCATGGTATGTTTGAGAAAATTAATACTAAAAGTATTCCAATAATTAAGGATCTAATTATCTCATTATTTCTATAAATATATTTTTGTAGATAAGAGATATATGTCTGTAGGTGTTCCATTAGTATCAAAGGTTCTTATAATTGTCAATATGGCATCTACATTTTGAGCTATAGGATAATCAACATTTAATGATAATTTTGAATTAGGATTTATCAGCATAAATGGCGAAGAGATGTTAACTTGTTGATATTCCAAAGTAGCATTGATTCTTTCTCCTAAGCTCAATGCAAGATTCCCATATAGAGAAGGTGCTATATTTTGATAGGACTCATATGTAATATTTAGTTCTGCAATCCCTAAAATGTTGGTACTAATCCCGAATAATACCCCATTTATTCTTCCAGTTGTTTCAGCCAAAGGTGGTAATTTATCACGAGACTTGTCCCTTTCATAATAGGCATCAAAATATCCTGGAGTAAAGTTATCTGAAAAACTTCTTCCCTGTAATTCTATAACAGTATTTAGAATTGGAATATCTATCTGAGTACCTAAAACTACTCCATTTTCCGAAGCTACTCTACTATCCTCTAATCCTATTCCATCATGCATAATTCTTTGTGCAAAAGATAGATATGTAATTACATTTTTCGTCAAGGAGTATCCAGCATCTACTCCTAAGATAATTTGTTTTTTATTTGGATCAGCATCTAAGTCTGCCATTGTGTTAAGCCCAATTTCAAGTTTTCTTAAAGGTTTATAAAATAATCTTAAGGCATAAGTAGTATTTATATTTTCCTCCCTATTAAAAGGAGATGGTATAAGAGTAAGTATCCCACCTATTTCAGGATCTTCCAACCTTAATATGAAACCATTCATTTGATTAGTTGAATATCGGTTCGCTACAAGCCAGTATCCTAAATCAAAATCATCAATAATCCCATATCTCACTCCTAACCATGGTAAGTTAAGTTCTCCATATTTTACTCTTCCTTCTATGTAGCTTAAATCTTCACCATTAGTATATAGAGATAAGTCTAACCCCAATTTAATGGCTCCAAAAGAGAGTTCTGGACAAAAAGATATTTTAGCAAGCATTAAATCATCTTTCTTATACAATCCATATTCTGCCTCATTTTTAAAAGAAAGATTAGTTTCTTTAATCTTTTCTTGTGGATGTACAGTTTCCTGTGGAGCTGCAGTCTCAGTCTCTTTAGATTCTTTCTCCTCTTTAGAAGGCACCATCTCTTCAGGATTGAATTCTTCTTCAAATTTTTCTTCAGAAGGAGCAGGAGATGGAGCTTCAGGAGGATTACCAGGTTTGACAATACTTTGCATTCCTTCTGGGACATCTACAGCTATCTCTTGAGCAGATAATGACACTATACCTTTTAAGGTTCTTACACGAGTAGTACCATCTTCTGAAACTTCTTGTATCCATTCAGTACCTCTTACTCCTGCAATAGCAGTAGGTGTTTGAACCTCAATTTTCTCCCCTTGAGAAAGTAGTTTTTCTACGGTAGCCCATACTTTTCCAAGAAGTAATTTAAAAATAGAAACTTCTTTTTGAGTCTCTTTGTCATAATCCAATTTAAGTATATCTAATTGAGTATTAGCAGCAAGCTTTAATGTAGATTTGTCTGAAAATACTAATGTAGCTTGGGAGTTCTGTTGTACCCATATCTTATCTCCTGAAGAAAGACCCATATTAGTTTTTGCTACAATCCAAACTTCCGAATTTGCTTTCCTTATATACACATTACCTTTCATGTATGTGATTACTGCAACTCTTTCTTTTTGAGTTTGCGCTATTATTGGAGAAATAAGCATAGAAAAAATTAAAAGAAAAAAAATAAGACATGAAGTTCCCCTTTTCATCTCTCCACCTCTAAGTGATATTTTGTATTATTATACCACTTTAAAATCTTGTTAAGAATATAAGACTCATCATCTATGTATTCTTTTTATAAAGATAAAAAAGTCCTTTAAGAGTTAGAAATGGATCAATATTATCAGACTTTAAATACTTAGTATAGGGAACAATTCTTTTAGCCCAACCACCTGTGCTTACTAATATCGCCTTTGCTTTCAATTCGGCAATTTGTTTTTCTATAATTCCATCTACAAGACCTGCAAATCCGTATATTATACCTGCTTGAATAGCAGAAATAGTATTTTTCCCTAAGGAGCTATCTGGTGCTTTTATATCTACCTGAGGAAGTCTTGAAGCTTTTTCAAATAAGGCATAAGAAGCAGTACCTACCCCTGGAGCAATTGCTACTCCTAAAAATTTTTTCCCCTTTACAGCAGAAAATGTAGTTGCAGTACCAAAATCTACTGCTATTCCACATCTTCCATATTCTTCTAATAATGCAACTACATTACATATCAAATCAGAGCCCACTTCTCTTGGATTTTCTGTCTCAATAGAGATCTCCGTTTTTATTCCTGGTTCAATAACAAAAGGAGGTTTACCAAAAACATAAATAATAGCATCAATAAATACCGAAATTAAAGTGGGTACTACTGAAGAAAGTGCAACTCCTTCAACTTTCTTCTCATTTAATTTTTCACGTTTCAAAACCCATTCTAATATCATAGCGTATTCATAACTTGTAGAATATTTCTTGGTCTCAAATTCATAATGAGATAGAATTTTATCCTTATTAAAAAAGGCCATATCTATATTAGAATTTCCAACGTCAATGGTTAGGATCAAGCTCTCTCCTCCTTCTTAAGAAAATTCTTGATTGCCAATGCAACCGGGGGACATATAATTACAGCTAAAATTGCTTCTGGTACTCCCTGTATTATTCCTGTAGAAATAGATACTTCAACTGGGTAAATTCCAAATAAGGCAGCAAGCCCTAAGGTTCCAATAGTGTTTGTTAAACTTCCCAGAAAAGAGGCAATGGACATTGCTGCTATCTCAGCTTCCTTTTCTCTTAATACAATAAATAGTGGGAGTGAAATAAGAAAAGCAATCAAGGAAACCAGAAAACTGTATTCAATAGGATATGTGATAAACTTTTCTGAAAACCATTCTGTTAAAATATAGGTACCACTTAAAAATACAAAACAAAAAATGAAGATGGATATTAAAAGAGAAAATATAAATTTTACTTTCTTATTTGAACTCAAATATTTATAAATTGATCTGTAAGCTAAGCTTGCTACAATTCCAATAAGAGGACGTGCAGGAATTAATACCCAGAAAGGAGCAATATGAGAGAAAAAGATTAAAGTAATAATGCCAAAAGCAAATCCTGTTAAGGCTCCAAAACCTGTACCAAAAAGAATACCAGAAAGAATAACAGGAATATGCATTATAGTAGCTGCTCCAGCTGGAGTTGGAAGCGGTAGGAAGCCTACTTGAGTAAAACCTAAAACTAAGGTTAAGGCAAGGAATAAAGAAGCAATAGCAAGGTGTTTGGTATCTTGGGTCTTTAACATTTTATAACCTCCTTCCGGCTCCCACATGGGATGCCGTTTTAAAGCTTATACATAGATTTATTAAGTTCTGTGATCTTTAAAGATCTACAGACTTTGGTATATTATAATCTATAAATATTCTTTTGAAAAGGCGGTGAAATTTTTGGATAAGAAAGATCTAAGGAAAGATCTACTAAAAAAAAGAGAAAGGATAACAGATAAAGAGATAAAATCTCATGAAATTTTTGAGAAGCTAAGAAATCTGAACGAATGGAAGAATGCTAAAATAATTAATACCTACGTTTCATTAGAGGAAGAGGTAGATACAAGATTTATTATTTATCATGCCTTATTAGAAGGTAAAAGAGTTTTCTGCCCCATTACTAAAGGAGAAAATTTGACATTTGGAGAAATATTTTCTTTTAATGATTTAATTTATGGAGCTTATGGAATTTTGGAACCTAAAGAACCGTCAAATATAAGTATAGATGAATTTGATCTAATTATTGTTCCTGGAATAGCCTTTAACTATTCGGGATATAGAATAGGATATGGAAAAGGATACTATGATAGGTTTTTGAACGATGTAAAAAAAGGAATAAAAATTGGACTTGTATTCAATGACCTTCTTTTAGATTCTCTATGTGTAGAGGAGCACGATAAAAAAGTAGATATAATAATTACCGAGAAAAAAGTTATTAAGCTAAAATAATATTATTGAATCCCTATGCAAGAAAGACAAAGAAGTGCCGCATTTTTGAATACTTCTATATATTCTTCCTGCATAAATCCATGAATAGTAAATATCAAAAAGATAAGAATCAAAATCCCTCTTATTATTTTTTTAACCATTTTTCCAATTCCTTTGTAAAATCTTTTTCAGAAATAGCTCCTATATATATTTTCCTTACTATAAATTCTTTATCAATAAGAAAAGATGTGGGAATAGCAAGGACTTGATATTTATATCCAAGTTCTCCTTTTTTATCAGAAAGTACTAAAAAACTTATTTTATTGGTCTTTAGAAAATTAGATAAGGAGTTTGAGTCACTATCAAGAGATACTGCTATAATTTTAAAACTCTTGTTTTTATACTTATTATAAATTTTTTCAAGGATTGGAATCTCATATCTACAAGGAGGACACCAAGTTGCCCAAAAGTTTAGAAGTATAACATTTCCTTTAAAATCCGACAAAGTATATTTCTTACCTTTTAAATCAGGGAGAGAAAAATTTATAGCCTTTGAATTTTCCACTATCTTTTCTTGGGAAAAGCTTATAGAAATTAAGAGTACAAAAACAGAAATAAAAATAATATTAAATATTTTCTTCATTCTTTCGCCTCCCCTTAGTCTCTATTAATATAAAAACTTCCAGGCAAGGTAGGGGGTGATGGGGGTGAGGGGGGAAGGGGATCCTTACCTGGAAGTTTCCTTAACACTGTACATACCATCGATAATAATAATAGACCTATATAAAATTTTTGTCAAGTTTATTAACATATTCCCTTTAAAAATAGGGAGCTCACTGGCAATGACCTACTCTCCCACTCCGCTACCAGAGCAGTACCATCAGCGCTGAAGGGCTTAGCTTCCGTGTTCGGAATGGTTACGGGCGTTTCCCCTTCGCTCTTATCACCAGTAGCTCCCTACTCTCTATAACTCCTCTATGGAAAAAGACTATACCGTAACCAGCCAGGCGCCAAAGCCTCGGCATATTAGTACTGGTCGGCTTCACTCATTACTGAGCTCCTACCTCCAGCCTATCTACCTCCTCTTCTCGAAGGTGCCTTACTGGGATTCTACTCCCATGGGAAACCTTATCTTGGGGTGAGCTTCGCACTTAGATGCTTTCAGC
>DAOSUP010000013.1:0-39781 GCA_035378845.1 Dictyoglomaceae bacterium | reverse complement strand
GTTTGTAGCTTACCTATAAGGGATTGAAACTAGCTTTATCTTCCACACTACCTATAGCATTATCAATGTTTGTAGCTTACCTATAAGGGATTGAAACAAGTTGAGATTCTCAAGCTTGCCGAGCTTGAGAAAAGTTTGTAGCTTACCTATAAGGGATTGAAACAAGTATCCTGTTGCTACTACAAGTTCAGCTTCCTTCGTTTGTAGCTTACCTATAAGGGATTGAAACTTGGGATGATTTAAATCTATCTTGGGATAAATATGAGTTTGTAGCTTACCTATAAGGGATTGAAACAAGTAATCCCCCTCTCCTTATGAACAGAGAGAAGCCAGTTTGTAGCTTACCTATAAGGGATTGAAACATGAGTATCATGGGATATATCTTATCTATGTAAAGTGGTTTGTAGCTTACCTATAAGGGATTGAAACTTGCATTCAGGGTTAATTGACAATAAAAGCTTTTCTGGTTTGTAGCTTACCTATAAGGGATTGAAACTGCGAAGAGATTACCGCACGAATACTGCCTCAGGAGGTTTGTAGCTTACCTATAAGGGATTGAAACACGATATTGTAAACGAACGAGTAAAGTTCATAGATGGTTTGTAGCTTACCTATAAGGGATTGAAACAGATATCCCAGGATAGTTTTAATCCTGGGATATCTTTTTGTTTGTAGCTTACCTATAAGGGATTGAAACTCTGTTATCTTAATTGTCTCTTTATATGTACTTTCTACGTTTGTAGCTTACCTATAAGGGATTGAAACTTGATATCAACTTTTTCTATTCGTGGATAATTCCTCGTTTGTAGCTTACCTATAAGGGATTGAAACAAGGGATTATGTCATTTGAGGTTTTTTGGCAGGAATATGAGTTTGTAGCTTACCTATAAGGGATTGAAACGATAGCCTCTGGGAGGAAGTAGTCAAATTAAGAGATGGTTTGTAGCTTACCTATAAGGGATTGAAACTTGCAAATCACAAATTATAGGTGGGCTGAACGTTTAGTTTGTAGCTTACCTATAAGGGATTGAAACCAAGATAAGCATATCTTACTCTTGCGTGAGTTTGAAGTTTGTAGCTTACCTATAAGGGATTGAAACAAAACCCAATTTAAACTCTTGACTGCAGTTTTTAATAGTTTGTAGCTTACCTATAAGGGATTGAAACCTTTTCTAAAGTGCCGTTTTGTTAGGTAAACACTTGCTTGTTTGTAGCTTACCTATAAGGGATTGAAACTATCTATATCTGTTTGTAACTTTTTGTTACAAAATTGTTTGTAGCTTACCTATAAGGGATTGAAACAAAGTAACATTGAAAAAACATAGGAAAAACCTTGCATTGTTTGTAGCTTACCTATAAGGGATTGAAACCTGGCATTCTAAATTCATATTTTTTGCTATCATTGTGTTTGTAGCTTACCTATAAGGGATTGAAATACTGTAAAACTTCCCATTGGTGTGAAAATTGAATTCTATCTTGTTTTTGTTTCTTTCCTATAGACCTTCTGTTTTGTATATCAAAAACAGAACTAAAAAAGCGGTATTCAAGTTAAAAATAATAAATGGAGTGTGTGGAATGAGAATTGAGAAACGAAAGATCAATGATTTAAAATGTATAGAACAAGTTGCGATTAACGAAAAGGACATTGAAAAGATTGAAAGAGCTATACTTGAAACAGATAAGGTAGCACCGTTAATAATAAACAGCGAAGGATTTGTTATCTGTGGTAATAAAAGATTTAAAGTGTTAAAAGAGCTTGGAGTAGAAGAGATAGATGTAATAACAATTAACTTTTCAAAAGCGAAATCAGAATTGGTAAATTTAACTCAAGAAGAGATGGAAGATTTTATACCATTAAACGATGATGAGATAAGGCTTTTTATCAGAAACGCTAAATGGATTTTTGCAAAGACTTATGCAGATAAGTTTCCCCACGAATATTGTCTTAGAAAGAATATGGATGAAAAAGCGTTTGAAAGATTTGTTAAACATATAAGGATTTTTGGCTATGTTAAATACTTTTTCCGAAAGCCAATGGTGTATTTTGATTTTGATGGTTATAAATACTGGACAATGGGCGATACACTTAAAAATACTATTTTAGTTAACAGGGCAGTAATAGAAAATGGCAGATAAGTATGTTACCACAAATATTTTTTTGATAAAAACGTATAGGAAGCTACATTAGATAGGCTTAGATACGTCTATGTGCTTGTAGCTTAGCTAAAAAAGATTGACATATTTTTTAAAGGGACATTTTTTGACACTCCCCCTTTATTACAATCTTTATAGTAAAAATTTTTAGTTAAAGGGGGAATAGAATATGAAATATAAGAGATTTTGTTTAATTTTAATATTCTTCTTAGCTTTTGTTTTTAGGTCAAATATCTATGCTTTCAGTTTTACTAATTGGCTATGGCACTGGAATATTTCTTTTTTGTATCCTGTATTGGGAAGTCCATATGTACAGAATGAATCTCTTTCTACTTACTTTACTGTATATGATGCTTATGGAGATGATTATACTTTCTATGTAAATCAAAACTCTACTAATGGTTCTTTGAAACAAATTCCTATAAATATACGAATTCCACTCTTATATAGCGATGATTTCTCTATAGGATTTGGTAATATCCAAAGATATTTTGAAAGTAATATTTTTGGAGAAACAGGTTTTCCTTCAGAAAATATTTTTATTGGAAATGGTGGTGGCATATACCTCACTGTAGGAGAAAATCCTTTCTGGCTTACAGGGGTCTTAGGGATCATCTATTATGAGATAAATTCTAAAGTAGATGAGATAAGACCCTCTTTTTATGGAGATCCAGGTCTTTACTGGAATGGAAATTTTTATTCCCCAGGAACTCCCCTTATAGTAACTGGAAGGACAGGTCCAAGATTTTGTGCTGGTTTAGGATGCAAATATTATTTATTTAATGGGTTATTTTTAGAGGCTAACTGTTACTACTTTCCTGGTGGAGTTATAGAAGATATGAAGTATATCCTTCAAGGACCTCAGGATTTAGAGATAGTTGTGGATCCTTCTCAAAAACCAAAACCTATTACTATAAAAGAATCATTTTCATTGAATTTTGGAGTGGGAATAGGTTTATAGGGAGGTAAAGATAATGAAAAAATGTTTAATAATACTTCTTACAATTTTAATATTCTTTATCTCTGGCTGTGAAGTTCCATCATATTCCTATATTAAAAGCATAACTCTTACTTCTTCAGGAGGGAATGGAGAGATCAAATATTTAAAAGATTCTATATCATATGAAGATGAATTTCTGAAACTTGTATTCCAATTAGAGACTAATAGAATTTATTGCAGTATAGAGAATAAAACTGATAGGAACATAGAAATAGATTGGAGTAAAGCAAAGTTTATATTCCCTTCTGGTAATTTTACATCCATATTATGCTTTGATCCTAAGGATAAACCCAGTTCCTATCGTAAAGAAATAACTCCTTTTACAAAAATGATGGTCCCTCCCCAAGGAATAGTCTCGGTTTACTTAGTACCAAGAGATATGGTCCAAAGCAAAAGAGAATACGATGATTATTTAAATAAATATCATACATATTATTCCATTGAGGGTAATTTCTTTTCAGATTTTCAAGAGGGAGTAACAGTAATAGGGATAAACTTTGTAGCAAACCCCTATGGCTTAAGATCTTTAACCTATAATTTTACTTTTAAAATTGAAATCTTAAGAATAGAGAAGTGAAATTTTCATACTATAGTCTCTGATATAATGTTATAGAAGTAGATAAATAAAGGGGAAGAGGATAAAATTCTTCTTCCCCATATTAAATATTAAGAGTACTTGAAATGGGAAAAATCAGTACAAAGTTTTTACATGGTTAATCAGTTCAAAATCCTTAGGCAGTAATGTATAAACTTTGTATTCTTTTATTATTAATATTCTTAATAGAGTATAGATTTTTAACATTCCATTAATAAAAATTATTACTATTGTATTAATTACCATTTTAATGTACAATTTCTTTCTATAATCTTTAAACTAACAAAATAGAGAAATAACATTAATAGATAAAAGGTAGATAAATATGAAGTATGGAATTCAGCTGGAATCCATAATCTATACTATAGGTCTTATTATTGCATTAGCTTTTATATTTTTCAATATTGATGATTTAATATGGGATATCATTTATTTCACAAGATATAAAAAGAGAAATTCTGAAACACAAAGGCTACCATTAGAAAAGTTGAACTCAATTCCTCCCAAACTCTTAGCTGTAATTATAGCTGCTTGGCATGAAGAAACTATATTGGAAGCTGTAATTGATCACTTCATAAATACCACTCATTATCCACAATCTATGTACCATATATTTTTAGGTGTCTATCCTAATGACAAAGCTACATTGGACGTAGCCAAAAAGTTAGAAGAGAAGTATCCGAATGTTCATGTAGTAATAAATAAACTCAATGGTCCTACATCTAAGGCTCAAAATTTGAATAATATAGTTTCATTTATTAGAGAGTATGAAGACCAACATAACTGGCGTTTTAATGCTGTAACTGTACATGATTCTGAAGACGTTGTACATCCATATGAGCTGAAAGTAACAAATTTCTTAATAGATAGATATCCCTCTTTGCAATTCCCCGTATTTCCTCTTCAAAAGATGCCTACGTGGAGTAATTTCTTTTCTGGAATGACATCTGGCACCTATGCTGATGAGTTTGCAGAAAACCATTTCCGAATTATGAGAATGCGTGACCATATGTCTGCTATAGTACCATCAGCTGGTACAGGTTTTGCTATCTCCCATGAAATATTAGACTACTATAAGGACGAGATTCTTTTCCCAGAAGATAGTCTCACCGAAGACTACAAATTTTCAATAAAACTGGCATTAGACAGGTATCCTGTGCATTATGTTTTAGAAAGCGTTCCACGGCTGTTAGATAATGGTATGGTTAAATGGGATTATATTGCTACCCGCAGCTTATTCCCTACCACATTCAAAACAGCAGTCAAACAAAAAACACGCTGGGTATATGGTATTACCATGCAGTCACTGACTTTGCAAGACATATTTAAACTGAGTAAAAAACAGTTAAACTTTTGGGGGAGATATTCCCTTTATAGGGATTTAAAAGCTAAGTTTGGATACTTATTAGTTTTACCTGGATACTTGGTTTTTGCTTATTTCATTGCCTCACTTTTCACACCGCTCCCTGTGATGTATCCTTGGGGTACATTATCTGGATGGCTATGTATTATCCTAACAGCTCTTATGGTCTATAGACAAATACTAAGGGCAATCGCTATAAATAATATCTATGGATTTAAAAGTGTTGTTGCTGCCTGTTTAGCCCCTCCTATTCTACCTTTGCGTTTTGTATGGGGAAATATTATAAATCTTTCAGCTACTTTGGCAGCATGGAAACAGCTTATTTTGGGCACTAAATCTTACAAGAAGCAAACAAAGATAAAGTGGAGTAAGACAGATCATGAATTTATCAATAAAGAAGCTTTAAAGCGCTACTATCGCAATATTGGTGATGTACTTTTAGAGAAAAAATATATTGACGTACGCACTTTGGAAAAAGCCCTTGCACAGGCTCGTAAGGAAGGTAAACAAATAGGAGAAATTCTTCTACGAAACAATATTATCACTGAGGAGCAGTTAATGATAGCATTAGCAGCTCTTCAACATAAAGTATTTGTTAAAAATGTGCCATTATTTAAAAGCAATGCAATAAATGATTTTGATAGGCAATTTCTCACCCAGTCATTGTTCTATCCACTATTTAAAGTAGATAGTGGATATGTAATAGCACAAACAGAGTACACACCTACAGAATTTTTAAATAACCTTACAGCAAATGGTACCAACATTTATATAACTCTTACTACAAAAGCCAATGTGTTAGAAGCTATCAACACTACTACACCAAACCCAAATAGTATCTTTGATACTGTGGAAGATTTGCTTAGAGAGAAGAAGATAACATGGGAACAAGCTGTATTAGCTGTTGACTATTCAAATTCAGTACCCAATATATTGGAGTACATGGGAATTGAAGCACAAAAAACTTACGATAAAGAAATAACTGAAGCTCAAAGTGTCTCTTTTTAGAACTTTCTATTTGTCCTTACAAAGTTTTTCTAAATAAATTGAAGAATAAGTATTATAATATTATTAGAAATTTTTCTTTTTTACATACTATGAGGGGGGAGTAAAGATAATGAAGAGAGTTTTCTGTTTTTTACTCATCTTCTTATTGATTTTCACCGGATGCACTAAACCACAAGAAGAGATCTCAAAACAAGCAAAAATTAGAGTGGTAGAACTTCATGGTACTCCATATGAAAGAGGATATCAACATGGAAAAATTTTAAAGGAAGAGATCAGGTATATAACAAATAGAGTTGAAGATTCAGTTTGCCTTTTAGAAGGAGATGTTAAAGGGAAGATTGTCTTTCGTTTTATGTTAGAAATGGCAAAAGATTTAGAGGGAAAATTTTCTAAGAAATTTCCAGAATTTAAAGAATTAAAAGAAGAAATGAGAGGAATCAGTGACGGTGCAGGCGTATCTTATGACATTATACTTCTTATAAATTTAATTGATGAAATTGCAGCTACTTACTACTGGTATCTTGACCCAATCTTAAAAACTTTTGCATGCTCTTCTTTTGTGGCAAGAAGCTCTCAGGGCTTAATTGTGGGAAGAAATTTAGATTACGGCATTCTTCTTTCTGATTTACCTTACTTTTTAACTGTTTTTATATATCACCCTGAGAAAGGTTATCCATTCATATCCATTTCTTGGCCTGGGCTTGTGGGAACCTATAGTGGAATTTCCCAAGATTTATATATATTTTTGAATGTTTCATCAAGTAACAAAAATACAGAAGGTGCACCTGAATGTCTTGTAACAAGAAGAATTATTCAGTATTCCAAAAATCTTGATGAAGCAGCAGCCTCTGTACTTCATCCTCTTCAAGGACTTAATCTTTTAGTAGGGACAAAAGACGATGCAATGGTTATAGAGATAAGCCCAAATAAAAAAGCTATTAGAAAATTAGATAAATTTGTCATAGCAACTAATCATTTTGCCTCGTTAGAGATGCAAGAAGAACAAGCACCAGGAGAATTTGATGAAAGACCAGTTCCTTTGCCTGATGGCACATCTGTTGTACAGGAAAATACAAAAGTAAGAGCAGAAAAGATAAGAAAAATGTTAGAAGAGGAAGATGATGTCTCAATGGAATATGCTAAAAAGATCTTAACAGAAGTAAGCACAAGAGGTTTAACATTACAATCAATCGTCTACATTCCTCAAAAGGGTGACCTATTCGTTACAGTCAATCCAAAGGTACCAATATGTGAAGGACAATTTCAATTAGATGAACTTTTAAATAGCCAAAATTAATAGAGATACAGGATATAAAATGCTCCCCTAAAGGACGAATTATCAGCAGCTATATCTATAGGATTAAAGCTTATCACAGCATATCCCCTATTGTTAGCTATTTCACTATAATCTACCATTATACCCATTGCCCATTTTAATCAATTGAAAATTTTTGAAGAGACATATAAAATTAGAAATAAAATCATTATTATTTCTAAAGGAGGGAAGATATTGGAATTTTTTACAAATCTTTCTCATGTAAGCCAAGCTCTAATAGCAACTTTATTTACCTGGGGAGTTACTGCTCTCGGAGCTGCATCAGTTTTTCTTACAAAAGAGGTAAGTAGAAAAATTCTTGATGCCATGTTAGGGTTTGCCAGTGGTGTAATGATTGCAGCAAGCTATTTTTCTCTTATTGCACCATCTATTGATCTTTCAAAAGAAACCACTACCCTTCCCTTCTGGTTCCCAGTGGTTTCAGGCTTTCTACTGGGCGGTTTTTGTCTTTATATCATTGATAAAATTATGCCTCATTTGCACTTAAATTTTCCTGAGGAAAGCACAGAAGGTATAAAAACTACATGGAAAAGAACAACACTTCTTGTCCTTGCTATAACTTTGCATAACATACCTGAAGGATTAGCAGTAGGAGTTGCCTTTGGAGCTATCAAAGCAGGGAGTGAATCTGCATCTTTAGCTTCTGCTATTGCTCTTGCCTTAGGTATAGGACTACAAAATTTTCCTGAGGGTCTTGCTGTATCAATGCCATTAAGAAGAGAGGGCTTATCTGTATCTAAAAGCTTTTTCTATGGACAACTTTCAGGGATAGTAGAACCTATAGCAGGAGTTATAGGGGCTTTTGCAGTAATGATTGCAAAACCAATTCTACCTTATGCTCTATCCTTTGCAGCTGGAGCAATGATTTATGTGGTAGTAGAAGAGCTCATACCAGAAGCCCAAAAGGCAGGAGAAACAGACCTTCCCACTATTGGAGCCATGATTGGTTTTGCAGTTATGATGCTTCTTGATTTAGCATTAGGATAACCTTTTAATTTCATTATTCTATCCAAATTTCTCTATCATAGATTACTTTACAAAAGCCTTCAAATTTCTTAAAAAAGCCTTTATTCAGAGTATGAACAGGAATTAAAAATTCTGGCTTTGTTTCTTCAATAAGCTCTTCAAGCCCCTTTCTATGAACATGTCCACTGGCATGAAAACCTGAGCTTTCTCTGTCCTTTCCTAAATTTCCATATAATTTGAAATTGAAAAAGTTTATCCAGTTTCTTATTCTCTCCTGATCTACCAACATCTCTTCATCATAAGCTTCGCTTGAAGAGTAAATATAAATACCTCCATTTGGGTATATATCTAAAAGAGCTGGAAAATCATAATAAGAAAAGCATAAGATGTAATCTCTCTCATTTAATCTTATATTCTCCGCAGCAATCATTTTATGCTCTGGAAAAGTGTTATAAATATTCTCCTCCCATTTATCTCTTCTTCCCTTTGGTTTGAAATAAAGGGTAATATATTCATCTTTCCATGGATCTGGAATATCCTCTTCAATATTAGACAATGCAGAAAGAACATATATATCTTTTGCTGTTAAAACTAATCTTCTATTCACCTCCTTTGCAATAGAAAGGAAGGAAAGAAGCCTTTCTATATTTCTTGGAGCAAAATCTGCAATTACCAATTTATCCTCATCTTTTATAACTTCAAAAGCGTTTTCCATAACTTTTTCTTCAGAAGTAGGATTTTCTACTTCAGGATGAGTTCCCTCACAGATTAGAACTCTCGGATGAATTTTTGATACTTCTTTTATAAAATTTTTAGATAGGTATCCCTTTTTCCCATGAACTCTAAAATCTCCTGTATACACAATAGCACCGGATGGCGTATCTATAATATAAGAAGAAGCACCTGGTACGGAATGATCCACAGGAAAGGATTTTATTTTAAAGTCTCCTAATGTTGTCTCTTCGCCCAAAAAAACTAAAGGATTTTTCTCTATCTTTTTACTTCTATCTACCTTTTCCCAAAAAGAAAGATCTATTCCTTCTTTATATTCTCCTATTATCATGTATTTTCTCTGTTTATATGGCTCATCTTTTTCTGATTGTAACATTTCTTTTTCATATCTTCTTGGGTTTACATAGCAAACTTCTAATCCCAAATCTCTTCTTGAAGTATCTTGTAAAGCTTTGGATAAAAAGGCAGAAGTAAGATTTGTATAAATTGGAATATCTTCTCTGACATAGGAAATATAACCGTTGTGATCTAAATGAGAATGGCTTAGAAGAATACCAGAAATTTCCAAGTTTCTACATAAAGGATGGTCTCTAAATTTATCCCAAAGATTTGGAATCTCTAAATCCTTCCTATATAAGCCATAAAGGGGAGGGAGAATCTCTAAAGTAAAAAGGTCCTTCAGACCAAAGATGGAACGGGGTTTCAAAAACTCATTAAAAAATTCTCCCTCCTTTGCAAAATTAATCCCGAAATCCAACATTAGAGCACTTTCATTGTACTCAATAAGGATTTTATTCCCCCCAATACCATCTATACCATCATAGAAGAATATATGCAGCATAATTAACCACCTTTAAAGATTATACGTTATTTTTCCTTTATATCAAAGATTATATAAGATATCATCTATCTAATTTAAATATAATCTTTTCTGAACTCCACACAGATGGCGTAATCTCCAATTCAAGCCCCTTTGCCTTATTAGGTATCTCAAATGCAAGCTCACCTCTAAGTTTTCTACCTGGTCTGATGTCTCCATCTAACTGTCCTTTTGTATCTGGTCCAAAAGTAACATTATAGCTATAACCTTCTGAGTCAACAAGTTTAAACATTAGTAAGGAGCTTACTGCAAAAGATTCATTGCTCTTATTTTCTACAGTAACATCAACTATGTAGTATATATATCCCTTTTTCGGCTTTAGGAATCCACTACCTAAGTCTTTTCTCACAGAATTTACTTTAAAAATATAATTTCTCCATTTAACTGCATCTCCTATTTTATATATTTTTACTCCCTTTTCTACTTTACTAATTTTCACAGGTTCAATTTGTGCTCCAACACTTTTTACGGGCTCTATACTCCCTTCAGATATTGCAATTATCACTATAGATATTATTACAATGACCATCCAAAACCATCCCTTTTGATATACCTTCTTTTGGCTTATTACTCCAGCCTCTAAATTCAATTTATCTTCTTTTTTCGCTTCCGTCACTACTAAAATTCCACCTATAAGAGGAAGTATCATAAAAATAGCTACAAATGTTCCACCTAATATCATACCCAGTATGGCACTTACTATAATTAATGTACCTGTAGTCTTACTTTTTACTTTCATAGCTACAGCGCCTAAGATAATGGTAAGAAAAGAGAAAAGAATCCCTCCAAACCCCAATCCAATAACTGTATTTGCATTACTAACTTCAAAAACTGCCCCAGCACCTCCTATTAATATCGTTACTAATGCTGCAATAACCCCAAATATTCCACCTATTAACGCTACCAATCCCCCTGCATTTCTCATATTCACATCCTCCTTTATAAAGATTTTGTATCCATATTTTTACTCACCTATAGGGTCAGTTTCAGTCCCTTTGAATTTTAATTTCAAATCAAAAAATTTTTAATATTACTTGAAAAAATTAAAACTACATTTTATAATCTTTAAGGATAAAATTAAAAATGAAAGAGAAATTAGAGGATAGTTGAAAAATGAAGGAGAATAAGAAGAATAATATTTTACAAATAGTCAAAAGAGATGTCTCTTTACTTATACTTGTTGCTCTCCTATCAGTTATTGTTTCCTTTATCAATATATCCTTCATAAATTTTGAGAAGAATCTTACTGATGCTGTCCTGGCGAAGAATAGAGATCTTTTTATGAAAATCTTCTGGACAGTGATGATAATAGTTCTTATAAAAATCTTCTTGGAGTATATAAAGGCATACTTTTACGGCAAATTTTCAGAGAAAACTCTCCTTAATATAAGAACAGAGATTGCAAGAAAACTTAATTTCGCTTCATATGATTATATTGAGAAAAACACTACTGGTGATTTCATATCACGTATATCTAACGATCTTTCTTTAATTCAAAGTTTTATTGGAGGTTCTTTAAACGATATCATATATCAGCCTATAGTTTTTTTAATAGGTCTTTTTCTTGCTCTCTCTATAAGCTGGAAATTAACATTATTCTGTTTTACAGTTATTCCAATATGTATCATAGGATCAGTCCTTATAAGTAAACCTGTGGAAAAATTTACCAGAGCACAACAAGAAGCCTTTGGAGATGTTAATGCTATTTCCCAGGATGTTATATCTGGAATTAATATTCTAAAAGCATTTAACTTAGAAAAGGAGCTTTATTCTAAATTCCTTAATGAGCTTAAGAAAGCCTTTAAAGAAGGATTGAAGTCAGCAAAATTTGAGGTACTCATAGAACCATTAAAAGTAGTTCTCCAAATCAGTCCTTTCATCTTCTTATTCCTTTACGGTGGCAGATTAGTGATAAGAGATGAGATAACCTTTGGAGGAATTATTGCCTTCATTAATCTCTTAAATGTCTTCTTAGCTCCTGTTAGTGTTTTACCTAATGTGATAAATTCTTACAGAAAAGCTAATGCTGCAGCAGGAAGAATTGAAGAGATATTAAATCAACCAGATGAGCTAAGAGGAGTAGTAAAAGATAAGGATAAAAATTGTGTCTTTGCAGTAGAATTTGAGAATGTTTCTTTCTCATATGATGGGGAAAGGGACGTCTTGAAAGATTTGAATTTTAAAATTAAGAGAGGAGAAAAAGTTGCAATAGTAGGAGGAAGTGGTAGTGGTAAATCTACTATCGTGAAACTCATTCTTGGATTATACAAACCACAAAAAGGTATCATAAAGATATTTGGTATAGATATTAATGATTGGGATACCTTCTCTCTCAGAGAAAAAATCTCTGTAGCTAACCAAGATATCTATCTATTTCCTGAAAGTGTAAAGGAAAATATCCAGTATGGTAAATATTCTGCAAAAGATGAAGAGATCATATCTTGTGCTAAAAAGGCTTTTGCCTATGATTTTGTAATGGAGGATTTAGGTGGAATTGATGAAGAAATAGGAGAAAGAGGTGTAAAAATCTCTGGCGGAGAAAGACAGAGAATTGCTATTGCAAGATTTTTGTTAAGAGATAATGCAGAGCTATATATTCTTGATGAAGCAACTTCCGCATTAGATACAAAATTAGAAGCTGATATTCAAAAAGTATTTGAAGAGGAATTAAATGGTAAAACTGTAATTATAGTTGCACACAGATTTTCTTCCATAAAGATTGCAGATAGAATCATTGTGCTTGAGAATGGAGAAATAGTAGAAGAAGGCACCCATAAAGAACTTTTTGAAAAAAGAGGGACTTATTACCATCTCTACTTACAACAATCAAACTCCAATGGAATTTTATCTGGAGAGGGGAATTAAGAATGAAGAAGAATAGACTACTTAGATTATTCTCTTTTATGTGGAAAGATGGAGGAAATTTTCTTCTGGGCATCTCCTATCTTATCTCTATGCTTGTAATGGCTTCCCAAAATTTTGGATTTAATTATATTGCTGCTATGAGTCTAAAAGCAGTTACCGATGGTATGATCAACAAAGATCAGAAACTTCTTATAGAAGGCGCTATATACATGGCAAAGGGATTTGGTATCTTACTCATTACCCTTCCTATTTTTGGATATATCTACCAATATACCATAAGAAAAACAACCATGAACATTAGGGAAAAAGTTTTTAATCATATCATCAATCTTCCTATGGGAGAGTTTGAGAAAAGACACAGTGGAGATTTTCTCTCCAGATTAAACTACGATATAAATACTGCTGAAGGTGCATATTCATGGCAAATTATGATTCTTTTGACAGGAATAATTAGTGCTATTGGCGGTATTACCATTATTTTTTCTATAAATAGGGTCATGTTCTTATATGCTATAGTAACAGGACTATTAAATGTTTTTATAAACGTCCTTTTTATGAAACCATTAAGAAGGGTTAGTGAAAAAATTCAAGAATCCTTTTCTCGCATTACCCAAAAACTTTCCGATACCATAGGTGGTGCATTCATTATTAGAAGCTTTAATATCGGAAAACTGATCTTTGAAAAATTTGTAGAACTAAATACCATTTTATATAGGCTTGCATTAAAAAGGGTTAAGTATAATTCTTTATTAGCCTCTTTTAATTACTCCATAGGTTATCTCATATATTTTGGAGAGCTTGTGGTAGGTGGTATTCTTATAATGGATAACAAAATGTCCTTTGGAAATCTTGTGGCTACTGTACAGCTTATGGGACTTATGTCTTGGTTTTTTGGTTCCATTGGGAATTTCCTATCAAATTTACAAGTTTCTTTAGCAGGAGCCGAAAGATTATTTGAAATTTTAGATCTGCCCTTAGAGGAAGATCTATACAAAGAAATAAAGGTAGCAGAAAGAAAAGATTATGCAAAAGAGGATATATACATAAGATTCAAAAATGTCTCTTTCTCCTATGATGGAAATCAGCCAGTATTAAGAAATATATCTTTTGAGATTGAGAAAAATAAGAAGACAGCATTTGTAGGACCAAGTGGTGGTGGGAAAAGTACCATATTCAAACTTCTTTTAGGTTTTTATCCAAGTTATGATGGGAAAATTGAAATTTTTGGAAAAGAACTTAGAGAATACTCTATAGAAGAATTAAGAGATCTAATCTCTTATGTTCCTCAGGACGTTTATCTTTTTAATGGAACAATTTATGAAAATGTAAGATATGGAAAGCTAAATGCCACTGATGAGGAGATCATAGAGGCTCTCAAGAAAGCAAATGCCTATGATTTTGTTATAGAGCTTCCAGAAGGATTAAATACAAAGGTTGGAGAAAGAGGACTTTCTCTTTCAGGTGGACAGAGGCAGAGAATTGCTATTGCAAGAGCCATCTTAAAAAATTCTCCTATCCTTCTTTTAGATGAAGCTACATCTTCTCTTGATTCTGAATCAGAGAAATTAGTTACTGAAGCTTTAGAAAGACTTACAGAGGGAAGGACAACTCTTATTATTGCTCATAGACTCTCTACCATTGAAAATTGTGATTTAATCTATGTGGTAGATAATGGAGAGATAAGAGAAAAAGGAGACCACCGTACTCTCCTTTCTATGAATGGTAAGTACAAAGCTCTATGGGAGATTCAATTTTAAAAAGAATTATCTTTTCCTTACTCTAATATCAAAAGCCTCTTTAGGATTTTCTATAAGAAGCTTATCTATAATCTCTTTACTGAAGCCTCTCTCTTCTAAAGAGGGAATTAGCTTCAAAGCAATATCAGTATAACCTCTAATTTTATCTCCTCCTCCATCTTTTTCCCCCACAGTGTACCATCCTGAATCATGAGATAGTAAAATCTTATTTATAAATCCATGCTTCAAAATTTTATCTATCAAATCTACATGATATTCAATAGGTCTTCCTCCTATAGAGTCATACTCCAACCAAAATCCTTCTTCTAATAAGTTTAAATGAGTTTCAAAATCATCTATGGCATCAGCATGCACAATTATTAAAGCTGAAGGATCCAAACCTTCCTTTAATACTATTTTTGCAACTCCTAATGCACATTCCTTCTCTCCCGTATGGCAGGAAATAGTAAGTCCTGTCTCTAAATGAGTTAAAGCACAACCTATAATTATTCTTTGGTCAAGATCTTTTAGAGGGCCATGATTTACAGAGGTTTTTATAAATCCTGGTTTTATTCCTGTATCTTCAATACCATTTTTCCATTCATTAATCCATATAGAAGCAAACTCTTCCGGAGAACTTTCTCTCATACTTATAGGTATATGCTTATAATCTCCAAACGCATAAAATCCTGTATTTGTAACAATATTTAAGCCTGTTTTTTCTGACAGAATTTTTAAAGTTTTGACATCTCTACCTAAATATTTAGCACTGCAATCAAAGATAGTACTGAATCCTAAATCTTTGACCTCTTTCAAATAGGGAAACATAATTCTTACGATCTCTTCTCTTATCCCATCATCAATTTTAATCTGTTCATCAGCAGGAGAAAAATCAATTAAAATATGTTCATGGGCTAAAGTTTTTCCCATCTCATCTGAATTTATAGGTCCTCTTACTGTAAAGAGCATACAAACCTCCTTATAAAAATTTAGAAAAATTCTTTAACAGAGATAGTCTAACATTTTTACCTATTTTATGGTAAGGTCTAATATGCTAAGTTCAAAACTATTTTAATTCCATTTTCCACCATTTCTGCTCTTATAAAGAAAGACCTAAAATTTTTGAGATTTACGGCTATATCATTATTTTCTAAAATATCTTCATATAATTCTTCCATAAACTGAAGGTGAAATATAGGGTTGTAGTAATCCAAGAACACAGGAAATTCAAAAGACCAAATTTTTCCTCCCTTATATCCCTTAGGCAGATAGGTTGATTTATCTAAGGAAGAAATTCTTTCATCTATAATGAGATTAGGAAAATTATCCCTAAAGGTTTTCATAAGATAATTACTTATAGTTTCTAAATCATCATAGGTATATTCATAATCAATACTCTTAAAGTCCTCAATACTCATCTTGTATTTCTCAATTTCCAATTTTGCTTTCCTATCTATTTCATATAGAGTTATATCCTTGATAACCTTTCCTTCAATATCTCTCCAATGTTTATAGAAACTCCCAGAATCCATAACAGGAGTAAGTTGATCTAATATAAAAAGCCATCCATCTATCATCATACCAGCTACGGTATGCTTTATAGGTTCATTTTGAAATTCAATATTTAAAATATAAACTGGAGAATATCCCATTTTTAATAGTAAACCAGCAGAAAGAAGAGCATAATCTCCACAAACTCCTTTCTTCCTTTGAACTGTTTCATAAGGAGCTTGAAAGGTATTGCCTTCTCCTTGAATTATCTCAATTTTCCCAGTATCCCAGATACGGATTATGGGTTGAGGCATATTAGCTTTATCCAAGTCATATTCAATATTCTCTTCTTCCCATTTCAAAATATTCCAGATACTTTCTTGAATATTAGATCCTTTTAAGTTTCCTGCTAAATTAGAAATTTTAGAAAGATTTTCATCATTTAAGGTAAAATTAATAGCTTCTTCAAAATCATATCTCCAAAGATCTTCCTTTTCTATCTCTTTGGCATTAACTATAGAAAACAAAAAAAGAGTAAAAATGAGAAAAAATAGATATTTCTTCTTCATCTTATTCCTTCCAAAATATATATTATTTTATTATATCCGAAGAAGAAACTTCTGGATACTTCAAATATTTCCAAAATTATTAAAAAATGATAAAATTAGGGTATAAAATTTATAGCTATCCTAAATACCGCCCATTGAGGATAGGATAGCTTAAAAAGGCGGGATATAAATACCTCTTAATCTTCTTAGGGGGAACCTTTCTTATTCTTAGATAGGGGGGAAGAAAGTATGAAAGGTAAATTTTTTGTATTCTTCTTAGTATTCTTTTTACTTTTCAGCACCATAGGAGATTCTCAAATAAAAGATCTTAGCCCAATTATCTCAAAAAATATCGTAGTCAAGTTTAACAAGCCAGTAGTATTAAATTTAAATAAGTTTGTAATAAATAAAAAACCAGTAAAGGTTTATACTCCTTTTAAGTATGACGATTTTAAAGCAAAGGGGATAAGTATTACACCTCAAATGGAGGTAACATTACAAAATGGCACAAAGATAAAGGGAGATGAGTTTCTAAATGAAGTAAATGAGATAGAGAAAAGATTAAATGAGTGGGGATACTCTCTCAAAGATAAAGAGGAAGAAATTACTATTCAGAGCTTTATAATTCCATTAAACTCCTATAAATTACAAAAAACAGCATTCCAGAATATAGTCCCTCAAATTCCTGAAACTCCTGAAGAAACTACGCCACCTAAGGAATTCCATCCCTTTAACTGGGAAAAAAGTTGGGAACTTCCTTTGGGAGATGATGATTTTGGAGTATATTTATCATCTAATCTAAAACTTTCTGGTACAAAAAATGAGGTTTCCACAGAAGGAAGAATATATGCTTCTACAACCATATTTGGAAATACAGCAGATGTTTTAACTGTAGAGGTAAATGTAAGTGGAGATCGGAATAAAAGTAAAGGTAATCTAAACCTATATGTTTTAGGCGATAAGAAAGTAAGCTTTCCTATACCTGCTTCTTATAAAAATTCCTTGGAATATAGCTTTGATACCGATTGGAGTTTTGATCTTTCAATGCCTATTGGTCCTATAGATGTTAAAGGAGCATTAGGATTTAAAGGGGAAGTAGGAGCAAGCTTAAATTTTAACCTAAATCCTCTTTATTCTTATGCTTCTGTCTCGCCTTTTGTGGATACAAAAGCTTATGCAAAACTTGGAGCAGGATTTAAGATTGTAGAAGTTGGAGTACAAGGAGATCTCATTCTTCTTCAGGATAAGCTCATTCTTCTTGGAAGCTTAGCGCTTGTAAATCCTGATGATATTCAGAATGCATATTTTAAGACCCGTGCTTATGAAACTAATGAGATAAATGCTCTTTGTGGAAATCTATATATCTATGCAAAGATTAATTACCTCATTGGTTCTAAAAAACTCAAGGTAGAACTTTACAAGTGGGATGGTTTTACTTGGAATAAAAATTTATTTAACCTATCTACCAATGAGCCTGCATATAGAGATAAAGAACTTTATCTCTATATAGATAGAATAAGAGGTATTACTTCTTATACTGCAAGAAATGAAAAGAGTGGTATAAATCCTAAATCTTTTACCATATTAGTGGAGGCTGGAGGAAAAACTTTCTCTAAAACAATTCCTGCTTACCATTTCTATACACCAGAAACACCAGAAGAAGAAAAAAAGGAAGCAGGAGATGTGGAACCACATATTTACTTTAAAATACCCCTCTCAAGTAAAATCACTACGGTGCCTATAAAGATTACAATCCTTGAAAAATACTCCATAGGGACTTTAGATTTGGTAAGTACTCTTGATCTTTCTAAGAGTGAAAGAAAAGAATTTATCATATACTACGATGTCACTAATGATACTTACTCAGGAGATGTAAATGGAAAATTAGGAGAGAAAAAAATTGCAGTGGGAGATTCACGTTATTTCGGAGAGAGAAACCACAATATTATTTTTGAGTTTTCACCTGCACTGAAAATTAAAGCGGCTCCTGCAACAGTCAAATAAGAATTAATTAAGCAGGATAGCTGAAAGGGGGAGGGAGAAACAGCTATCCTGCTATAAAAAATATTTATGAGTATTCTATTACTTTACTTTCTCCATTATCCTCAATCTCTATAATTTTTTCTACAGAGTTTACATTTATTCTAAATTTTCCCCTTTCCGATTTATATCCTTTGTAGAGATATCTTACTTCTAATGTTTTACCAGTATTTATAAATTCTATGAGATTATACTCTCCTTCCTCGTAATTCCAAGAGATGCCATCATCCTCGTAATATATAAACTTCCCTTCCCCAGGTACTACCATCAGTTCTAATATTTCTTGAGATTTTTCTCCTACAAAATTTTGCTCTTCCCAGAGGGGAATTATACTCCCTTCTTTTAGGAAGAGAGGAATGGTATCCAATGGAGCATAATAGGATATATAACATGGTCCTTGATAAGCTTTTTTATTCCAGAAATCATACCATACTCCCTGAGGAAGATATACTGATCTTGCCTTTGCTCCTTCTCTATAAATAGGGGCTATTAGAAGATTTGATCCAAGCATAAATTCGTCTTCATTATGTATAGCTTCCTGATCTTCTGGAAACTCTAAGATTAGAGATCTCAAAGGAGGGATACCTCTTTCTTTTGCTTCCCAGAAAAGAGAGTATAGATAAGGAATTAATCTATATCTCATTTTTATATATTTTCTTGATATATCTTCTACTTCCTTAGAGAAAGCCCAAGGTTCTTGTGGCCTTGAATTTAGCTCTGAATGGTTCCTCAAGAAAGGATAAAAAATTCCAAGCTCAATCCAACGAGCAAAAAGTTCAGGTGTACAGTTTTCTCCAAAACCTCCCACGTCAGCACCTACAAATGGTATTCCAGAAATACTTAAGTTTTGCAACATTGGAAGACTCATATATAGATGTTCCCACCAACTTTTATTATCTCCTGTCCATACTACTGAATACTTCTGTATACCTGAGAAACCAGCTCTCGTTATTATTAAAGGACGTATATTAGGCTTTGCCTTTTTCCATCCTTCAAAGCTTGCCTTTACCATTAAAAGTCCATATACATTATGGATTTCATCGTGAATAAATTCTTTGTTTTTCCCATGAACCACATCTTTTGGAAAAGTCTTCTCGTAAAAAATCTCTTCCTCATGATCTGAAAACTGCCCCCAAAAGGTATTATTTTTCTCTAAGGATTTAGAAATTGGCTCAAAGGGGTGGGGAAAGGAGGAGGGTTCATTCATATCATCCCATACTCCTGAAACGCCCATATTTATTATTTTTTCTTGCTTCTTTCCCCACCAATCCCTTACATCCTCCCGAGCGAAATCTGGAAAAGCACATTCTCCAGGCCAAACATAGCCAATAAATATCTCTCCTGTAGATTTTTTACAAAAATAGTCCTTCTCTATACCTTCTCTATATATCTCAAAATTTACATCTTTCTTCACCCCAGGATCCACAATAGGTACAACCTTAAATCCTATTTCATTAAGCTTTTGGATAAACTCTCCCATATTGGAAAATCTTATGGGGTCATTAGTAAAAACTCTAAATTCATCCATATGGTCAATATCAAAGTACATTACATCACAAGGTATATCCTTCTCTCGGAAGTTCTTAGCTATTTCTAATACCTTCTCAGCTTCAGAATATCCCCACTTGGATTGCTGATATCCAAGTGCCCAAATAGGAGGCATATAATATCTACCTGTAAGATATGTATAGTTCTCTACCACTTCCTTAGGAGTGGGTCCGTATATGAAGTAATAGTCAAGCTCTCCACCATCAGCATAAAAGTAGTAGTAATCATCACTTTCTTCTCCCATATTGAAGTAGCTTCTATAGGTATTATCAAAGAAGATCCCATAAGATCTCTCGGGAGTCCAAGCAAGGAAAAAGGGATGAGTCTGATAAAGAGGATCTTTATTGGGATAGTGATGGGGATCGTCGGTATTCCAATTTACTAATTTTTTCCCCTTTTTATTAAGATCTCCTACTTTCTCTCCAAGTCCTAAAAAGGCTTTCTCTTCTCCCATTTTTTTGAAAGAGAATACCTTATCCTTAAATCTTCCATACCCTAAATCTTTATAATCTGAAAGGATCAAATTTCCCTGAGAATCAAAGAGCACTATTTTCCCATTTTCTTTACATACATTAATCTTTAGGAATTTCGTTTTAATTATGATCTCTGAAGACTTTTCCTCAAAATCAAGGTCTTTTTTAGAAAGATCTTTCTCAATAGCAAAAGAATAGTTATGCTTCCAATTTTTATCCTTAGAGAAATGAAACCTAACTATTTTGTCATTTATTACCTCTATCTTTAAAGATTCTTTTTCTCCTTCTAAGATGAGCTCATCTTTTTGCTTTTTATAGGATAAAACTTTCCCCCATGGAACTACTTTTTTTAGCATGGACTTACCCCTTTCTTCAATTTTGTTGTACATTAGCCTCATCAGAATAAATCTCTAACTCTCCTATCTGACCTCCTGTGGCTCCTGTATTTGCATAAAATATAATTTGAACATATCTTACTTCCGTAGGCTCACTTAGTTTTATGTCCACAATATTACTGGTGAGAGGATCAAAAACATAATCTTTTTTAGGCATTAATGTATCGTAATTTTGTCCATCAAGGCTATATTTGATCTCTAAAGTTTGTACCCTCTTGCCCCATATCTTATCTGGATTTAAAGCAATTCTTATGGTATGAATCTTATATACATTCTGTAAATCTACAGTGACAATATTAGGATAAGAGTTTGCTTTACCTTCCCAATAACTCTTTATCTTTCCATCATTAGCATATTTCCCCATATATATATCTTGAAATCCATTAGCTTGTAATGGTTTCTTAAGAGCCACATTTACTCCTGATGGTGTCTCAGGAACCACAGGTTCAGGAGCCTTAAGATTCTCAGGAATTTGAGCTTCCTTTTGATCTGGAGTTTTTACAAGCATTACATCTTCTGACTTTATATCAGGAATAGAATCTATAAGTTTTGGATCATATTCCTTAACAGAGGGAGTTACTAACTCTTTCTCCTCAGTAATAGAAATATCCTTTACAAAAAGATTAATCTTAAATCTACCTTCCTCTAATGTCGTTATCTTTTTACCAAGAATCTCTAAATTTTTTATAGATACATTCTCTACAGTATGTGTTTCATCATATCCCACGATCCTTGATGGTGGGAAATTTCCCCTCAAAACTTTTACATTTTCTACTTGTATATTTCTAATATTTCCTCTCTCTTTCGTAGAAGACCATTGACTTGGAATAATCGCAAAGTCAATAAGCTGATTGTTTTCTCCTGCATCTCCTTGTCCCATCAGGGCATTTTCTACCACAATATTTTCATAAGAAATATTCTTGACCAATGCATCATCACTATTATGAATACTTATAACAGGCTTATGGAAGTTATATAAAACTGTTATATTTCTAAAACTTATATCTGAAATAACAGCATTTTCTTTCTTACCTTTATTAGTTTCATAACCAATCTCCATAGATTGGGCAAGATCTGTCCAAATCTGTATATTATTAAAGTTTATAAATTTTGAATCACCTGTATAGTTTTTTACCACTAAACTATCATCCCAACTTCTTACAAAAGAATTTGACACATTAATATTCTTAGAAGACTGAATAGTTATTCCATCTCCATTTTGACGAGCAGTAATTATTTTTACATTCTTAACTATTGTATTTTCACACTCAAATAAATTGAGAGCCCAAGCATTTGGATTAGTAATAATTACTCCTTCTATAGTTATTCCTTTACTATTTCTTAAGTTTATTGGAACCCTTGCAATCTCACCAGGAGTAAGCCAATTCTTCCATACACTTCCATCAATAATACCTCTTCCTCTAATGGTTATATTATTCAAAAATATTCCCTGAATATTAGTATGAACTACTGCCCCTCCTGAAATATATAAGGTTTGCCCACTTTGGAGAGCTATATTATCTATAGTCCATTCTCCAGGTCCGATATAAATCACGTTGGGATCACTCTTATCAGGAATATTCTCTTCTATGGGATTAGCAAAAATATGAAGAGCTCTATCAGGAGAGTCATTGAATATCACTGTATAGAATCCAGGATCTTCTATGTAAAAAACTGTTTTCTTTCCACTAACTTGAGGAGTTATATTATAAGAGGTAGGTAAAACTTTACAAGAATTTATATCTTTTGAATTAGTAACCTCTATCTTTAACTTGCCTCCTGCAAAATCAAAATAGCACATAGGGGTGGAAGAGAGTGTTATCTCTTCATTTCCCATCCATCTTCTATTAGGATTTACAGGAATGTTATAAACAAAAACATCATATCCCCCTACTTTTACTTTCACATCTTCTGCAGGTTTCATAGTTTTTGGCGCCTCATAAATTATAAGTTTAGGACTTGAAGAACTTTGAGCATAGCCTAAGGAGAGAACAAAACACACTAAAATTATTGCTATACTCAAAAATTTAAATCCTTTTGTTGACATAAAAAACACCTCCTAAAAAATTTAACCTTTTATTCCACCCTTCGCTATTCCTTCCATCATATATCTTTGGAAGAAAGCAAAAAGTATGATGGGAGGAATAATAGAGAAGGTTACTGCTCTTATAATATCTACATCGGTAGCAATGCTGGTTCTAAATTGGAAAAGTCTAACCATAACTGTTTCCTTCCCTGTATTGTTTAAAAGAAGATAAGGGAGAAGGAAATCTGACCAAGCAGCTGTTACAGTAAATATAGCAACTACTGCATTTATAGAATAGCTTAAAGGGAAAATAATCTTAAAAAATATAGACCATTCACTACATCCATCAATCCTTGCAGCTTCAACAATAGATTGAGGAATAGAATCAAAAAAGTTTTTATAAAGAATCACAAAGAAGGCATTTGCTCCTGCAGAGATCCATAAGGGAATAAAAGAACCCTGCAAGCCTAAGTTAACTATATTAAGGAAAAGAGGAACTATACTCGTAGTAGATGGAATCATCAAGCTCCAAAGGATAAGAGAATATATAAGCTTATAGCCTTTTGGTTTTACTTTAGATAGAGAATATCCTAATAACCCATTACATAAAATTGAGAAGATCACACTCCCGACTACAACTATAAGAGAATTAACATAAAATCTTCCAAAACCTAATAAATTCCATGTCTTAATAAATTTACCTATATCATAAGACTCAGGTAAAAGTCTCGGTTCATTTACAAATTCACTCAAGGTTTTAAACCCTGAAAGGATAGTCCAAATAATAGGAAAAATTGCAATAAGTGCTGCTAAAAGAGCAATAAGGACAAGAAGAAAATATATAGCTTTAACATAATGTCTCTTAAAATCAAAGGTTCTTATTATTCCATAATTTTTCTTAAAAAAGTTTATCATTATAACGCCTCCACCTACATTTCATTTTCCTTTACGAGCTTATTATAGAGAGCCGTTAAAAGTATAAGGATAATAGCAATGATTACTGATACAGCAGCTGCTTTAGAATAATCAAATTTCTCAAAGGCATATTTATAAACAAGGAGCATAAGAGATGTAGAAGCGTTATTAGGACCACCGTTAGTAAGTATTAATGGTTCATATAATACTTGGAATACAGATATAATTTGAAGTATAAGTAAGGTTCTTGCTAAGTTATATATCTGAGGTACAGTAATATACCTTAATCTTGCCCACAAACCTGCTCCATCTATAGCAGCAGCCTCATAAAGTTCTGGATCAATCCCCTGCAAACCAGCAAGATATATAAGGGTTGTAGCTCCTGCCGATCTCCATGTCATAAACATCACAATAAGAGGTATAACTAAATGAGCCTTTGTAAGCCATGCTTGAGGAGGAACACCTAAATTTCCAAGAATAATATTTAAAAGTCCTGTTTTTCCAGCTCTATATATAAAAGTCCACATAATTGCCACTGCAAGCCCTGGAATTACATTAGGTAAATAAACAGATATTCGGAAAAATCCTTTAAGATGAATGATTTCATTGATTATTATGGCTAAAAATATAGGGACTAAAAATCCTATTACAAGAGACCAAAAAGTATAAACAAAAGTATTTGAGAAAGCTGCTTTAAAATCTGGATGCTGAAGTACCTCTATGTAATTTTGAAATCCTACAAACTTCTCTAATCTTATCCCTTTAGCAGAGAAAAAAGACATAACCACACTTGCCAAAAGTGGCTCCCAAATAAAAAAGGTGAATAAAAGAAGTGCAGGAAGCATTATCATCCATCCAGCTATGTCCTTTTTATACTTTTTAAGCATCAGATTCTTTCCTCCCATGAAGTCAAACTTTTTGGGGGCACCTTAAAGGTGCCCCCAATCTTTACTTCTTGTTTACATACATATCTAAAAGTTTCTGGAAATTGCTATTGGCAGTATCCAATAGTTTCTTTACATCTGCATTCTTATTACTCACCACTGCTTGTAGCACCTTAGTAAGCTCTGCGTACATATCTTGAGTTAAATAAGGTTCTTCAGACTTTAAAACTCCTTTTTGCTTTATCCAATTATAGTAATCGTTATAAAAAGCCATATCTACATTTCTATATTCTTTTACAACATCATCCTGAGCTTTTAGCCAAGCTGGATCTATCCAAGCTGGGAATGAAGGAACAACAGGTATTCCATTTTTAACTCTATTTTCTGCATCTGCTCTCATTCCAGCTAAGGATTCTGGAGTTACCACTGGAGCCTTTCCCATAATTTCTAAGAAGTTTAAAGCAGCCATAACTTCATCAGAGGTAGCTTTAGCATTAAACATATAAGGCGTACCACCCATTAGAGAATAATGATGTCCTTTTGGTCCAGCAGGAACAGGTACTATAGCTAACTTATCCAAGGGCATTCCATACACTTGAGTAGGCTGATTTACTGCATCTTGAGCCCCAAGATACATGGCTGCTCTTCCTGTAGCTATTGCCTCAAATCCAGAGCCCCAATCTTCACTGGTAGGATCATCTGTTAGCACATCATATTTCCATTTCAAGTCTTTTATAAAATTCATAGCTGTTACTACTTCTGGAGAGTTCAAATTAGCATACCACTTACCACTCTTTTGAACTTGAAGCTTTGCTCCAAAATTCCATGCTATCTGACTGAAATGCCATCCTCCTGCATTATCCTTTGCTAAGAGACAAAGTCCAGCTCTTCCAGTTTTGTCCTTAATAGTTTTTGCTGTTTTTGCAAGTTCATCCCAAGTCTTTGGATATTTTGGAGTTCCATCAGGATTTACTAAACCTGCTTTCTCAAAGAGTTCTACATTTACATACATTCCTAATGCATAAGCATCTCTTGGTACTCCATAAATTCTTACACCCTTTGATAAAATCTGTTTAACAGATGGGTTCATTAATTTATCCCATCCCTTTCTTCTTAATTCAACAGTTATATCCCTTACAAATTTTCCATCTATTAATTTTTGAGGCTCAGTAAACCATGTTTCAAAAATTGTTGGTAAATTTCCTGACTCTGCAAGAGGAACAAATGTATCTGTAGCATATTTATAAGTAGCTGGGACTACCTGTACATTTGGATATTTCTTTTCAAATTCCTTCTTCCATTTCTCAAACATCTCTATATCACTTTTTAAAGTTGGCTCTGGCCACATTCCAAGTTTTAATACAACCTTTTTCTGGGCTAAGACAGGATTATTTCCTACAAGAAATAACATACCTACAAAAAGTAATAATATAGCTATCTTCTTTCCCATCATACACCTCCCTAAAATCTAAAAGAACAGTTTACTTCTCATATTCTGTAGGATCATTAGTAAGTATTATACTCTTCACATAAAGCTTAGCCTTATTAGCTGTAGCTTTATTTAAAGCAAAATCTGGTTCACCTTTAGTACCATCTCCCCAATTTTTAAGACCTTGAGTTTTAAGATCTATAATATATGTAGTATACTCAGTATTCAGTGTAATTCCCCACTGAGGAAATGTCTTCTTTATATTACCAAAAGTCATAACTATATTCTGAGCATCATCAGGATCGTCTGCCTTTAATGTGATCACCACATATCTATAATCTTCTGCTTCCATAAAGTCATCTTTAAAATTCATAGTCATCCATGCATTATCAATACTGGAATCAAAAACAAGAACATCATCCTTTAATGTAAAAGCTGGCCCATAAGGTCCCCAATATCCTTCTGCATTTTGGTCTGTAAATTTACTTGCCACTACAAAATCATCTTCAGATCCAAAAGCTAATCCAAGAGTAAAAAGGGTTACTATTAAAAGAGTTGAAAGAAGTTTTTTCATTCTGTACACCTCCCTACTTTCTAATTTTTAGGAGAGCTTTAAGTTTAACGTTAAACTTATACCCTTAAATCACAACCCCCTTTCCTACTTTAGAATATTTTTACTTTAACGTTAAACCTTTATTAAAAGTCTAAACCCTAAGTAAATTATCTCCAAAAGGCTCTATAGGTGAAATTTTAGTATTTATCTTCAAATTTGGCATATTTTTATCTTTTTTCTCGTCTTTCCTTAAAATTCTTTTAAATTTTTTACACTCTCTCTTTCTACTATGTAAACAGGTAAGATAACTTCTTTTTCTTTGATGTATTTCTCCTCTATATAATCAACCAGCATCTGAGCTGCTATAATCCCCTTCTTTTCTACATCTTGATGGATAGTAGTTAATTTTGGTCTTGTAAGAAGACTTATATCTAAATCATCAAATCCTACAATGGATACGTCATCAGGAATTCTCACTCCCATTTCAGCAAGTCCGCTCATAACACCTGCTGCTATAATATCTGCTGTTACAAAAATAGCTGTAAAATCTTCTCTTTTACTTAAATTTTTCCCAAGAAGAATACATTCTCCTATTTTTGTGCCATGTTCATATACATTTTTCTCTTTAAATGGAATCCCTGCTTCTTCTAATGCGGTCTTATAACCTTTCAATCTCTCTTCTAATACACCCTTAGGCTTGATCTTAGGAGAAACAAACAGTATCTCTCTATGTCCTCTTTCAATAAGATATTTAGTAGCTAAATATCCCCCCTTAAAATCTTCTAAACCTACCTTTAGAAAAGAATTACCTTTCACATAACTATCTACAAGAACCACAGGGATTTCAGAGGTCTTTAAGACTTGGAAGAATTCGTCTTCAAATACACCTGTTATTATTATTCCAGCCAAATTCCAATTTTTGAGCAGTACAAGAAGTTCATCAGCACTTGATATGGTGCGCAGCATACTAAAATATCCTCTTCCGCTTAGTTCTCTCTCTACTCCTCCAATAAACACTGTGTGAAAGGGATCTTGGACAAAACTTCCTCTCTCTGTAGGGATCAGACAGTTAATTATACCTATAATTTTAGAATGTTTTTTTACTAAGGAACGCGCAAGCATGTTAGGTACATATCCCTTTTCTTGGATAATCTTCTCTATTTTTTCCACTGTTTCTGGTGATACATGTTGATAGTTTTTTCGGATAACATTGGAAACAGTGGTAGGACTAACTTCTGCCTCTTTTGCAATATCTTTAATAGTTATTCTTCTTTTCTTTGTCATGATAATTACCTCTAACCCCTCTTTTAGATTTTTATCCCGTAAAAAATATTAAAATTAAAGGAAGAAAAACGATAAACCTTAAATATATTTTAAATGGAAAATTAAAAAACTTAAAGATCATTCAAAATATCTTTAACCTTCTTTTTCAGTACAGGATGTACAAAATCTGGCGCTATCTCGCTCATGGGTTTCATAACAAAAAACCTATTGTGAGCATCAGGATGTGGAATTTTTAAATCCTCTTCATTGATTATGAGATCTTCATAAAAGATAATATCCAGATCTATATTCCTTGGTCCCCAGCGAACATTTCTTACTCTTCCCATTTCATTTTCTATGTTGAGAAGTAAATTTAAAAGGAATCTCGGATCTAAAGATGTCTCTATTAAACAAACTGCATTTAAGAATTTATCCTGATCTTTATATCCATAAGGCTCTGTCTCTATAATTGATGATACCTTCAGTATCTCTATCCCTGAATCTTTCATCCTTTTTAGAGCTTCTTTTATATTCTTTTCCCGATCTCCTAAATTACTTCCAAGAGCTATGAATGCTTTAGGCACTTTATAGCCTCTAATACTTTTATTACTCTTTTATTTTCCTTTACATCATGAACCCTAACTATATCCACATCATTTAAAACACATAAAGCAGTAATTCCAAGAGTCCCTTCAAGTCTCTCTTCAGGAGGAATATCTCCTAAAGCTTTTCCTATAAAAGCTTTTCTTGAAGCTCCAATTAGTATGGGTTTTTTTAAGCTCTTAAATTCTCTCAGTCTTGCTAATATTTCTAAATTATCTTCATATCTTTTTCCAAATCCTATCCCAGGATCAATGATTACTTTAGAAAGATCTACTCCAAAAGATTCTGCAAATTCCATCCTTTCCAAGAAATATTCTATGATTTCTTTTATCACATCATCATAATATGGATTTTGTTGCATATTTTCAGGAGTCCCCTTTATATGCATAAGTATTAATGGTGCCTTTGAATCTGCTATAACTTTAACTAATTCCTTATCAAACATAAGTCCACTTATGTCATTTACCATATCAGCACCTTTTTCCAAAGCTTCTTTTGCCACTTTTGCCCTATAAGTATCTATAGATATTACTAAATTAGGGAAATTCCCTCTTATTACCTCGATTGCAGGGATAACCCTATTTAATTCTTCCTCTTCACTTACAGGCTCAGACCCAGGTCTTGTAGATTCTCCACCTATATCAATGATGTCAACACCATTTTCAACCATATCTGAAGCAGTTTTTAATATCTCTTCTATCTTTTCTTTACGAGATCCAGCATAAAAAGAATTAGGAGTAACATTTATTACTCCCATAATAAGAGTCCTATTAAAATTTAATTTCTTTCCCCAAAGAGTCTCTATAGACTCTACCTTTCTTTTTTCAAGATAATCCTGTAATTCTTTTAAGACTCTTGGAATATCAAAATATTTTTGCATTTCAATCTTCTTAATAAGTAGTTCATACTGTTTAAGGGTACCTAAAAAAATCACATCAGTTTTTTCTACTTTGCAGTTTACAACATTTTTATGTACCACTAAGTCTCCCCCTAAGGAGAGCATCTCTTGTTTTAGTATATTCGCAGTAGGAGAAGAAATATCATACAATTTCAATGGGATTATTTTAGATTTTTTTTCAAAGATAGGAAAAGAGTCAGGATAAGCATCTACTTTTTCTATTTCTTTTTTAAGAAAATCTATACTGATCTCAACAAGCACCTATTATCCACCTTTTTCTACACAAGCAAAAGCCTCATGGTTATGGATACTTTCAAAACTTGTAACTTCTACCCTGTACCATTCTATATATTTATTAGAATCAAGCTGTAAAACGATATCTCTTACAATATCTTCTACAAATTTAGGATTATTATATGCTGTCTCTGTAATAAATTTCTCATCAGGACGCTTAAGTAGAGCATAGATAGGAGCACTGGCACTTTTTTCTGAGATCTCAACTAAAGTTTCAAACCATATCATCTTTTTAGATTTTACAAAGATCTCTACGATAGCCCTTTGATTATGTGCCCCCACCTCACTAATTTCTTTTGAACAGGGACATAATGTATGTACAGGAACCCTAACTCCTATCTTCATATCAAGTTTTTCTGCAAGCTCTGCATCAATTATTCCATCAATCTTATTTGGCGAGATACTTTTAGAAACTGGAGCAGCTTTCCATATAAAATAAGGAAATACCATATTTATATGGCTTCTTTCTGCTTGGAGTTTTTTCTTAAGTTTAAGTAGTATATCTTCTAATGCTTTTGGACTCAGTATATCAAGTTCATTTAAAACTTCTATAAATCTGCTCATATGAGTTGCCCTAAGATCATGCTTCAGGTCTACCGATAGGCTCATCTCTGCTACAGTGTGCTGATAACCTTTTGCTTGATCAAGCACTTTTATAGGCCACTCTAATCCCTTAATGCCTACCCTTTTAAGGGGAATATTCCTCTCATCCTTTTCACTTTGGATATCCTTTAGCATTTTTCCTCTCTATAGATCGCTCCACTCTCTGGACTTTCCCAAATCTGTACCTCATAAAGGGAACAATTTTCTCTTTTCAGTTTATCTTTTAATTGATTCCACACCCAAATGGCAATATTTTCAGCAGTAGGTTGTTTAATGATATCATTTATATATGAATGATCAAGAAAGTTTAAAACATTTTCTTCTACGATCTTTTTAAGTTCCAAAAAATCAATTACCATACCTTCTTCATCAGGAGATCCTTCTACTATTACAACAAGTTTATAAGTATGTCCATGTAACCTCTCACATTTACCTTTATACCTTATTAAATTATGAGCAGCATCAAAATTAAACTCTTTTATAATAAACAAATTATGTCACCTCTTAAGGTTAAAATTATAAGATTTTATACATAGTTGTCAAATTTAAGTTTAATTTAAAAAAATTTTAATTGACATAACATATAATTTTTTGTAAGTTTTTTCTTATGAATACTAAGTTGGAATGTTTCCCTTGCTTTCTAAAACAGGCAATATCTGCACTAAAAAGGATAAATCTTCCTGAAGAGAGAAAAATAGATATTATGAAAGACATCTCTCAATATATATCTACTTTTAATACCGAAGAATCTCCAGCATATAATACCTATCTTACCTTCAAAAAAATCTATGAACTTGCTAATGTAGAAGACCCATATTATGAAGAGAAAAAAAGCTATAACACCATAGCCTTAAGTTTCTATAAAGTATTAAAAAATATTGTAGAGAGTTCTAACAATCCTTTATATACTGCTATTAAGGTTGCTATAGCAGGAAATATCATAGACCTTGGAATCTTAGATATTTCAAAATTAGATCTAAGAGACTATATCTCTAAAATTATAGAGATGCCACTTAAAATAGATCATTATTATTATTTCAAAAATGAACTCCAAAAGACAGATAAAATTTTATATCTCCTTGATAATGCAGGAGAGATTGTATTTGATAAGATCTTAATAGAGGAGTTATCAAAAGAAAAGGAAGTTACGGCAGTAGTAAATGAATATCCTATAATAAATGATGCCCTTATGGAAGATGCTATAGAGGTAGGACTTAATAAATCTTGTAAGCTTATTTCCTCTGGCTCTGGAACTGTAGGAAAGATACCAGAATTTGGTTCCAAAGAGTTTCAAGAACTTTTCTATAATTCAAAGCTCATAATCTCAAAAGGACAAGCAAACTACGAAAATTTAGAAGGAAGAGGATATAATATATTCTTCCTTCTAAAAGCAAAATGTGAACTTGTTGCTCAGAACTTAGAAGTAAATTTTGGAGATCTCGTATTCCTTTATGAGAAGGTAATATCAAAAAAGGATTGAGTAAGAAGAATCCATAATAAGATAGATCTCTTTTTCTTTAACATTAACTTTAATCTTCATCTTATCTTCCATCTTATCTTCAATCTGAAAATCAAAAGCTTCTCCTTCTTTAATAATTCCTTTCCCTATGAGGAAGAACTCTATTACCTCTTTTAGCTCTCCATCAGAAAGCTCTTTAACTCTCTCTATCTCTCTAATAATCCATTTTCTTCCTCTCTCATCTCCTACGAGCTCTAAAACACAATTCACCTCATCATAGGGTTTCAAATAATAACAGAGAAAAAGATCTTTGTTTTCACAAAGAGGTGATGCTAATATAATTTGACCATCTTTAACAAGATTCCTATATCCCTCCACGTTTTCACTTTTTATAACCTGAAGTACAAGTTCCACATTTGGAAAGTCATAAAGTATTACAGCTTTTACCTTTGCTAATACCCTGCTTCTATTTTCAATCACAGGAACATTCTGAGCAAAAATAGGATGCAAAAAAACGAAAGCAGAGATTATAAATATTAAGAGGAAAATCTTTATCATGTCCATAATATTTCGCCTCTTTTCAGAAAATTTTTTAAAAGACAACTTTTAATAATTATAGTATTATAATGAAAGTACCCAAATCAAGTTTAGGAGGTTTAAGATGCAAAGGGGATCTAAATTGTTCCTATTTTTAGCCATCGCTACTGCCTTCATATTCTCTTGTTCCTTCGGAGCAGTAAAACCATTAACACCAGTAAAGATCATGCCACCCCACGAAAAACTCTTAGAGAAACATATTAAAATTCCTACCTTACCAGAGATCACACCATCTAATATTCCTCAAGGGGCAAAAGTCTATGGTACTATTGAAAGAGCTCAGGGTTTAGGAAAAGCTATTGTAATACCTATAGAATTTAGTGACATGCCAAGACAGCCAGAAAGTGTTATCCCTTCAAATTACTTTAATACACTATTTAACACTATTGGCGCTGACTGGAATACAATAAATCCTTACAATGTAGGAAGTGTCAAAGATTTTTATCGTGAAAACTCATACAATCAATTTGACATTAACGCAACAGTACTTCCTTGGTATACTGTTGAGTATACTTATACTACTTACATTAATGACGGTGATAATGGATTTACAAATGGAGGAGTTTTTGTATTAGTACAAGAAGCCCTTCAGCATGCAGTAGACTCAGGCTATGATCTAAGAAACTACAATGTAGTTTTTGTACTTCACTCGGGACAGGGAGCAGAATGGACTGGAGAAGGAAATGATATCTGGTCTCATGCCTCTACGGTATATGTAACTATTAATGGACAGAAGGTACCTATCAGATATTCCATAGAACCAGAATATATGGAAGATTATGATGATAATGGAGATCCTGTCATTATTCCACAAACCGTAGGAGTCTTTGTACATGAGATGGGACATTCCTTTGGGAGCCTTCCAGATCTTTATGATAGAGATTACTCTTCTTCTGGTCTTGGAAGATGGAGCTTAATGGCAGGAGGATCATGGAATGGACCTGTAGGACCTGGAGGTTATGCTATAGGAGGAGGACCATCCCAGTTTGATGCTTGGAGCAAAGTACAACTCGGATGGGTGACTCCTACCATACCTACCGACAATTTGACAAATGTAACTATTCTGCCTGTGGAAACAAGCCCTGTGGTTTACCAGCTTTGGACAGATGGAGTAATAGGAGAAGAATATTTCTTAATAGAAAATAGACAACAGATAGGTTTTGATACATATCAAAGAGGAGAAGGACTTCTCATATATCATGTAGATGAGAGAATGAGAAGTACTCAAAACGATAATGAATGGTATCCTGGATTAGATCCTTCAAAACATTATTTAGTAGCATTAGAACAGGCAGATGGACTTTGGGAATTAGAAAAGAACAATAGCTCTGGAAATGTTGGAGATCCTTATCCTGGCTCTACTAACAATACTACCTTTGATGAGAATAGTACTCCAAATAGTAAAGCCTATTTTGAAATTCCAACAGCTGTTGCTGTAAAAAATATTGCTGTCTCTGGAGATAATATTATTTGCGATATTAATGTAAAATCTGCGCAAGCTCCTAATGCCACAAATTTTATAAGCCATATAGCATGGTCTGGACAAAACCCCTTAACTGTAAGGCCATTATTTAAATGGGAGACGGTGCCTTATGCTACAGATTACCAATTCCAACTTGCCTCTGATGCTAATTTTAATAATATTTTGATAAATATAACAACGCAAGAGAGTCAATATAGACCTACTCTTGAAGAAATGTTAGATCTTGGAACTACGTACTATGCAAGAATAAGAGCAGAAAATGCAAATGGAGCGTCAAGCTGGGCAGTTAAATCTTTCACCACACCAACCACATTAGAAGCTCTTCTTGTAGCAGATGACGGAGGAGAGTTTGGAATTGCTCCATATTTAGAAAATGCACTTCAAGATTCAAACGCAAATTATATGATCATTGATGTCTTTAATGACAATGCATATCCCCTTGCAAATTATATGGGATACTTTTCTTGGGTGCTTTGGGCTGGAGATTGGGGTGCTATATATGATACTTCTATTCAAGATGAGATCATGAGTTATTTAGACAATGGTGGAAAATTATTTATCACATCTCAAGATCTTGGTTGGGGATATTCTGCAGGATATATTGATCCTACCTTTTATAACGATTATCTAAAAGCAGAATTTGTTCAAGATAGCACAGACATCTTTAATATAAAAGGAGTGAATGACACAACATTTGAAGGACTTTCCTTCTCCTTAGACACTTCTGACAGTGCTTTGGATCAAACATATCCTGATGAAATTGATCCTTTAGAAGGAGCGGTCCCTATCTTAGTATATAATCCTATTGCGACAGTTCCCGTTTTACCAGAGATAAAGCTTCCTGAAAAAATTCAGGAAAAGAAGGCACCATCTATTGTAAATAAAGTCATAGCTTCCTCTGGAACAGCAGGACTTAGATATGTAGACCCAGAGAAACATTATGGAGTAGTATATTTTGCCTTTGGACTTGAAGGAGTAAGCACAGAGATAAATGAAGTAATACTGAGTAAAGTAAGAGAACTCTTAATAAGTGGACCAACCTTAACTCTAACAGTCTCCTCTACTTTCAATCCAAAGACTGATGCAGCATGCACCATTACTACTAATATATCAGACGACTTAGGATATGCTTATTTGACTATAAAAGTCTATGACACATTAAACGGACAAAAGAATAATCTTCTAAAAACTGTCTTAGACAATGAGAAACTCAATAATGGTACCTATAATTTTAGTTGGAAGGGAAAAGATGAAAGTGGAAAAGTATTATCTGATGGTAAATATATCATAGAAGCAACTGCAAAAGATGAAGGAAATAATATAACAGTTAAGAGTGCACCAACAACTATATTCTCCAATCAACCTCTCTCTTTTGCTGATGTTACTAAATTTACAAAGAGCTTCAATCCAAAAGAAGAGCCAGCAAAGATATCTTTTAATATTAGCCAAGATGCAAAAGTAAAATTCTATATCTATAATCTTGCAGGAGAAAAGGTATATGAACAAGATCTTGGTCCTCTATCTGCAGGAAATTATGAAATAATATGGGCAGGAGTGAACTGGAAAGGACAGATACTTAACAATGGACTTTACCTATTCCAACTTGTAGCAACATCCTCTCAGGGAGAGGTAAGAGTAAATAGGTTCATTGCAATCCTCAAATAAATATTAGGAGGCTTGAGATTTATGAAAAAAATACTATTTATAAGTTTAATAGCAGTTCTTCTCATAAATATGACCTTCGCTGGTGAACTCTCTGGATCCTTTGCTCCAGTAATAAACAATGCAAGAGCAGGAGCTCTCGGTGAAGCTTTCATTACAGTTACAGATGATTTTAGCAGTATATACTATAATCCTGCTGGACTTTCCTACATAGAAAGTCCAAACTTAGGTTTTAACTACCTCTATATACCTGCAGGCTTTATTAGTGTTGAGTCTTTAGGAGGAGCAACAAAATTAGGTAGTATATCCGTCGGAGCAGGGGTAGAAATAAAATCAATAACCAATGCAGAAGAACTTTCTTTCCCATTCTCAGAAAATTCAATAAAACTTAGCCTTGCTAAAGAAGTGATACCAAAATTAAGAGTTGGACTTTCCACCTCTTTATATCTTGCCACATTAGATACAGGATCTGCTACAGGATTTGGAATTGATGTGGGAACCATATATGAGATAAATGAAAAAATAAAAGTAGGTGCAGTATGGTATGATCCCATAAGCTCCATAGAATGGTCAACAGGGACTATAGAGTCAAGTAGTAGGCAAGACTTACTTTTAGGCGTAAGTGCAAATTTAAATGCTGGAAATATACCAGTAACATTAGCCTTTGATGTCTCTTTATATGATAAACCATACTTCTACAATAGATTACACTTTGGAGCAGAGGTAAATCCCTTGCCACTTCTTTCTGTCCGAGTAGGATATAATGGGGATAAAGAAACCTTAAGCTTAGGTTTTGGAGCAAAAGTAAACTTTATAAAATTAGATTATGCTTTCCTATATACAAAGGCTCTATCTAATCAACATATAATAACCATTTCCGCTTCCTTCTAACTAAAAGAAGTCCCCTCCCCAAAAACCTCTAAGGAGAGGGGACTTTTCCGTGATATAATAAACTTATGTGTGGAAGATTTACATTGATCCAGGTAGAAAAAATACCCGAGAGATTTGATGCAAAAATCTTTGGAGAAGTAAACCTACGTAAAAGATATAATATATCCCCTGGGCAACCTGTACCATTAGTATTCCAGGAAAGCCCAAATAAAATTGAGGAGATGATCTGGGGACTTATTCCCCATTGGGCCTCTGACCCTTCTACAAGTAAAGCTCTTATTAATGCTCGCTCAGACTCTTTACTTGAAAAACCAGCTTTTAAAGAATCCTTCTTAAAAAGGAGATGTCTTGTACCTGCAGATGGTTTTTATGAATGGAAACTAGCAGGGAAAGAAAAAATACCCCATTACATAAGAATGAAAGATTCCTCTCTTGTTGCCTTTGCAGGGCTATATGACATATGGAAAGACAAAGACGGAAAGGTTATAAAAACCTTTACTATTATAACCACAGAACCTAACTCCTTACTTAAGGATATTCATAATAGAATGCCTGTTATACTAAGAGAAGAAGATGAAAAAATTTGGGTAAATAAAGAAGAAAAAGATGTAGATAAATTACTTTCAATTCTTAAACCATATCCCCCAGAGCTTATGGAAGCCTATCCTGTCTCTAAAAAGGTAAACAGTACTAATAATGATTCAGAAGATTTGATAAAACCTATAAAAATATTTTACCTCCCAAATCAGGAAAATCTCTTTTAATTCTTTTTTATCTTTTGAGATACCATTGTTATTTTTAAATCCTTCGTGTTATAATTTTTTAAAAAAGTAGCACTAAGGAGGTATCTTTCATGGAATTAAAACCTATCCATGATCAGGAAGAAAAAAACATTCCTAAATTTGATAGAAATTTATGGGAAAAGTGTGTCTCTTTCCATGGACATGCATGTCCAGGACTTGCTATAGGCTTTAAGGCAGCAGAAGCAGCTGTAAAAAAGCTTGGATTAAAATTCTCTGGGGATGAAGAGATCGTATGCATCACTGAGAATAATGCCTGTGGAGTAGATGCTATCCAGTATATTACTGGTTGCACATTTGGAAAGGGAAATCTCATATTTGTAAATAGGGGAAAACAAGCCTTTACATTTTATAGAAGAGACACAGAAGAAGGTATAAGAATAGTACTCAAATCTTTAGAAAGACCTCAAAATCGTGAAGAGTGGATGAATTCCTTATTAGATTCAGATGTAGAGGAGATCTTTGAATTTAAATCCCCTAAATATCCCTTACCTAAAAAAGCTAATATCTATCCATCCATAAAATGTGAGATATGTGGAGAGACAGCAGCAGAACCTTACATAAGGCTAAAAGAAGGGAAATTAGTATGTATAGATTGCTTTGAAGAATATTAATTAATGTGCATTAATCCATTCATATATGGTATTATAAAATTTTTCTGAATGTTCCATATCTTCAAAGAGCTCATGATATCCACCAGGAAATTCTACTAATTTTTTATCTTCAATTTTAAGTTTCTCAAAAAATTCTCTCGCACCTTGTGGAGGTACAATTTTATCTTCAGTGGAAATAAGAATAAGAGTTGGAACATTAATTTTTTCAGCATTATCATGAGCTAATTTAATATTCTCCATTGTACTTGATCCAAGACGAAAAGAAATTCTACTGTGTACTAAAGGATCCTCTACATATCTCTTTACCGCTTCCTTATTACGAGATATAAAATCAGGATTTAACGTATTATTTATAGTGCCCGATGAAAAAACTTTTCCAAGGGTATTTGCAATAAATTTTGTAAAAGGATTTACTTCTAAATATAACGCAGGAGAAGAAACAATCAGAGATCTTACCTTTTCTCCACCTTCTTCAGTATACCTTAATGCTACAAGTCCCCCAAGACTATGCCCAAATAAGAAGAATTCAGGGATATCAGAGGTTAAATCTTTAATGATATTCATAACCTGTTCAATAGAAGTATCTCCTCTTTTTCCATCACTTTTTCCGTGCCCAGGATAATCAAATCCTATAACCCCATAGCCTTGATTGGTAAGATCTCCAATGAGCTTTTTATATCTTCCAATATGTTCTCCAAGACCATGAACAACTACAACCCATCCTTTTTCTGGAGTTCCCTCTCTAAAGTTATAAAGCATAAAAAGCACCCCCCTTTTTAAGTTTCAGTCTCTAAAATCCAAAGAGAGGACCTATAGTAGTTTTCAATACTCCAATACTCATAATTATCTGAACTATATCTTGCCAACCTTTTATAAATACCTCAGGTACAAATATAATATCATTCTCTTTTATTTCAATATCTAACTTACTTTGACCCTTATTTATAATGTCATACATGTTAACTGGAATAACCTTTGTCTCCCCATTCTCCTCTCTCACTACTGCAACCTTCTTAAGATCTGCTCTATCTTGAAGCCCTCCTGCAATACTAATATACTCTGTAAGTCTTCTTCCCTCTTTATATTCAAGAGCAGAAGGATTATTTACCTGTCCTAATACATATACCAATCTTCTTAGTTCTCCTATATAGATGGTATCTCCATCTTTCAGTTCCAAATTATCTTTATCTATTCCACTTATTGCATTGGTTACATTAAAGTCATAAACAATTTTTTTCTCATTCTCCACTCTTTCCAATTGTCCCTTATCACGAGATGCCTTCTCTGTTATTCCACCTGCTTTAAGAAGAATATCTTTTATCCTATCTCCTGCAACTATCTCATAAACACCTGGACTTTTCACTTGTCCTAATATCTTCACACTCTTTAAAATGGGTGGAACATATATCACATCACCTGGAAATACATTTATATCCTGCTCACTCTCTTCTCCTAAAACAAGTACCCTATATAGATCTACTACTACTTTATTCTCTGGATTCCCTCCTCTTCTTACCTCTATACTCCTTGTACTTCCATTGGGAAGTACTCCGCCTGCTTTTCTTATTAGTTCACTGATCTTTGCCCCCATAATGCTCTCCCCTAAAACTTCTACTCCTTCTGCCGTTATCTTTGGCTCCTCTACTATCTGAATCGGTCCTGGATTCCTTACAAATC